>JBJDYU010000041.1:0-51361 GCA_051867615.1 Oscillospiraceae bacterium
TTGACGGTGAGGGTGCAGCCGTCCGCCAGGATCAGGTGGACATTGCCGCTGACGGTGACGCGGCTGTCGATGGTCACATTGCTGTTGACCACATACCAGCCGCCGTTCCAGGTGGTGGTGCCGCTCTCCACCACGGTGGCACTGGAACAGGTCTGCTCCACACCGCTTGCGTCCAGATATTTGCTGCCTGTTTCTGTCGCCGCCAGCGCCACCGTGGGCAGCAGCCCTATGAGCAGGCAGGCGGTCAGCAGGATGCTCAGGAACCGTTTTTTCATTTATTCTCCCTCCTTTGGGATCGCCTTCGGGTCATACTTCCTCACAAAAAGTTCCAGCGTCTCTTTCAGCACCGCGATCTGGGATTTCATATAGAATTCGTCCTCAAACAGTGCGTAATGTACGCAGGCCCGGACCAGGATGAAGATCAGCGGCGTCAGCTTATCAAAGGGGATCCCCAGCTTGTCTTCCAGGCTCTTTGCGTATTCGGTATAGCGCTGGTCTACGCCTTTGAAGAATTTCTGACCGTACTCCCGGTACTTCGGGTGGGTGTACACCTGATACATAAGTCTGTATTTTTTGCCGTGGGTTTCCGCCGTCCAGTAGGGGATCTCGTCCATAAACCGCCACAGATCCGCAACATCCGTGGGGGCCTTGGCCATGAAGTCATCCTCCACCTTGCTCATGCAGTATTCGGTGGACTGGACGATCAGGTCGTCCAAATCCTCGAAATAGGTGTAGATCTTCGCGGTGCCGCAGCCGCAATACCGCGCCAGGGCGCGGATGCCGGTGCCGTGCAGGCCCATCTCCGCGAAGCCCTCAAAACACTTTTCCATCATCTCGATCTTTTTCTCGTTCCAATGAGCTTCTGTATAATTCGCCATCCGATCGCCCCCCTAATCCAAACCGCTTGTTTTGAATTAAGCATACCATATTTTCACGGAAAAATCAACAGGTCTGCACGACATTTGCTGAAATTTTTCAACAGTCCGTCAGGAGTTTCCGCGATATTGCCGCACCTCCCGGCGCTTCTGCCCCGTTGGTGCGCGGATGCGTCACTTCACCGGGGGACATATCCCATTCGGACGGTCATTGGATTTTCAGGGTTCAGGTGCTGCATCACAAAGAGTCATAACCACCGGCTAAGCCGGTGGCTTGAGTTGGCCCTATAAGGGCCTATTACCGGCAAGCGTCTCAAGACGCACTGAAATTTTTTCACTCGCATCACTTGCCCTGCAGCCCGTAAACGGGCGATCACCGTTCTAACGGAGCTTTCTATTATTAAAACCTTCCTGTTAGCGGCTCGCTTCGCTCGATGCTTGAAGCTAAAGCTTTTTTACGCGACACCTCCACCGGCAGAGCCGGTGGTTTCCGTGACCAATAAAAATCACCAGAAACACGCTTGTTTCTGGTGATTTTGTGGTGGAGGCGAGGGGAGTCGAACCCCTGTCCGAAAGCACTTCCTCAGGACCTTCTCCGGGCGCAGACAGTTATTTGCATTCCCTCCTCCCGGCGTGAGCTGTCACACTACGGGATTTGGTAGAGTCATGATGCATGGGCGGGTCAACTCTTTCCCGCCTCACGGACGCCACTCAACGACGCCCTCCTCAGGCCGTGGCCCTCCTGAGTCGGACGGCTGCCTTTAGTTAGGCAGCAATAGCAACAGTGTTGGTGTTGTTTAATTTATAATTGCCCATTTTAAGGATGCTGGGCGCATCCGCCCGCTGATCCTGGCTCCACACCCCCGTCGAAACCGGTACGCCCCCATATGGCGCGGCCTAAGCCGCGGTGTGCATCAGGTCGGCAACACGCTCTGTCGCTCTCGTTACATTATACTATCACGTTTTCGTCAGCTTTACCATCCACCGCTGGGGCAAAATTTTGGCAACCACGCGGTAAAACCTGTAAAAGCCGGTGGGCGTATAAAACACCTTCCCCGCCTTCGCCGCCCGCAAGGTCCCCGCCGCCACCTTCTCCGGCACGCAGTAGGGCAGGCACTGAAAGGTCTTGGAGTTGCCGGCGATGCCGCCCGTCTCCAGAAACTCCGTCCGCATGGGACCGGGACAGACGGCGGTGGCGGTCACGCCCCTGCCCTGCAGCTCCTCGCTGATACCCCGGGTGAAAGCGGAGACATAGGCCTTGGTGGCGCTGTACACCGTCATGCGGGGATTGGGACAAAAGGAGGCGATGGAGGAGACGTTCACGATATGGCTCCCTGCCGGCATATAGGGCAGCGCGATAGCGGTCACGGCGGTGAGGGCCGTCACGTTCAGCTCCGTCATGCGCGTCTGCAGCGCGGTCTCCGTCTCTCCCACGTTCCCGAGGTAGCCGCAGCCGGCGTTGTTGATGAGCAGCCGCACCTCCGGCTGCCGCTGGGAAAGGAGCTGCTCCAGCGCTGCCAGATCCTCCTTTTTGCAGAGGTCCAGCGGCAGGCAGACCGTCTCCTTTCCCGCCAGCGTCTCCGCCATGCGGCGCAGCCGCTCCTCCCTTCTGGCGATGAGCCAGAAGCACTCGATCTCCGGGAATTGCAGCGCCGCCTGCCGGACAAAGGCTTCTCCCAGGCCCGCCGAGGCTCCGGTGATGATGGCGGTCTTCATCAGACCTTCTCCGGCGCGGGATATTCCACGCCCCGGGTGTCCACGCGGATGGACTTGATGGTCTGGGGCTTCATGGGCTTGTTGGTCATAAGATTGCGGCTGACACGGGAAATGGCGATGGCCGCGTCGGGATTGTCATAGATCAGGCCGAAGGCGGCGTACTGCCCGTCCAGATGGGGCGCGTCCGCCACCATGATGAAGAACTGGCTGCCGGCGGAATCGGGGTCCATAGCCCGGGCCATGGAGAGGACGCCGGTGGTGTGCTTGAGGGTGTTGCCCGCAAAGCCGTTGCCGGCGAACTCGCCGCGGATGGCGTAGCCGGGGCCGCCCATGCCGTTACCGTCCGGGCAGCCGCCCTGGATCATGAAGCCGG
This sequence comes from Oscillospiraceae bacterium, assembly GCA_051867615.1. GTDB lineage: Bacteria > Bacillota > Clostridia > Oscillospirales > Oscillospiraceae > RGIG5472. The sequence goes on from JBJDYU010000041.1 coordinate 2,965, forward strand.
GGATGACCCGGTGGAAGATCAGGCCGTCATAGTAGCCGGAATTGGACAGGGCGATAAAGTTATTCACGGTGTTGGGCGCAAGCTCCGGGTACAGCTCGCCCCGCATGATCTCGCCGCTCTCCATCTCGATGGTGACAATGGGATTCTTCGTCTCAGACATGGTCATACCGTTCCTTTCTTCTGCTTCGCGCCGGTCAGCGGCGGCGCTCCTTCATCACACGGTCCATCTCCCGCTTCGCGTCCCGCTGTGCGGTGGACTCGCGCTTGTCATAGTTCTTCTTGCCCTTGCAGAGCCCCAGCTCCACCTTTACCCGGGCGTTCTTGAAGTAGACCTGCAGCGGGATCAGCGTGTAGCCGTCCTGCTTCACCAGGGCCTGCAGCTTGCGGATCTCCCGCTTGTGCATCAGCAGCCGCTTGGGCCGGTCAGGGTCGCGGTTGAAGATGTTGCCCTTCTCGTAGGGGGAGATGTGCATACTGTACACCATCAGCTCCCCGTCCTTCACCACGCAGTAGGAGTCCTTCAGGTTCAGCGTCCCCTGCCGGATGGACTTGACCTCCGTCCCGAACAGCTCGATGCCGGCCTCATAGGAATCCTCCACAAAATAGTCGTGGCGGGCCTTGCGGTTCTGCGCCGCGATCTTGATCCCCTGCTTTTCCATGGCGGACTCCTCCTCCCTGCCGCTGCGGCGGCATAATACCTCGACTGTAGTATAGCACATCTGTTTGGGTTCGGCAAGCCCCCGGCGCAAATCGAAATAAACTTGTAAAGCAGGCGGAGCGTATGTTATACTGTATGTGTACCGGTATGCTCCGGGACAGCCTCCCGGGGAAGCATACCACAAAGGCAATGGCAAAATATGCGGAAAGGCGGCTTATCAGATGGATCTTACGGAGCGTTTTGTCAGTCGCGAGGATGCCTTTCAGGGGCGCATCCTCTCCGTCCATGTGGACACGGTGACTCTGCCTGACGGCTCGACGGCTACCCGGGAGGTGGCGGATCACCCCGGCGGCGTGGCCGTGGTGGCGCTGGACGGAGAGAACAACGTGCTGCTGGTGGAGCAGTACCGCTATGTCTTTGGCGAAAGCCTGCTGGAGATCCCGGCGGGCAAGCTGGAAAGGGGCGAGGACCCCTACGCCGCCGCGCTGCGGGAGCTGAAGGAGGAGACCGGGGCCTCCCCCGCGTTCTTCCAGCCGCTGGGCAAGCTCTATCCCTCCCCCGGCTGCTACGGCGAGACACTGTACCTGTTTCTGGCGAAGAACCTGACCTTCGGCGAGGCCCATCCGGACGAGGACGAATTCCTCCGTGTGGAGCGCGTGCCGCTGGAGGAGCTGCTGCGCCGCATTCTGAAAAACGAGATCGCCGACGCCAAGACCGTGGCGGGCGTGCTGAAGGCGAAGCTGTATCTGGATATCTGACGAACGCAGGGCGGCGCTCACGGCGCCGCGCCGCTGTGAAGACAGCAGGCATCCTTTGAACGGGGAGAGTACATAGAATGGAAGAAAACAAGAAGACTGTACTGATCGTGGAGGATGAGAAGAACATCGTGGACATCCTCCGCTTCAACCTGCAGCGGGAGGGCTATGAGACGCTGGAGGCCTACGACGGCGAGAGCGGGCTGGCCCTCGCCCGGGAGAAAAAGCCGGACATCCTGCTGCTGGACGTGATGCTGCCGCGGATGAACGGCTTCGACGTCTGCCGCGCCCTGCGCGCGGAGGGGGACAACGTCCCCATCCTCATCCTCACCGCCCGGGAGGAGGAGGAGGACAAGATCCTGGGGTTGGAGATCGGCGCGGACGATTACATCACCAAGCCCTTCTCCATGCGGGAGCTGATGGCCCGGGTAAAGGCCAACATCCGCCGCACCAAGGTGCTGGACGCCGCACCCGCCGCGCCCGCCGCCGATGCGGTCATGCCTCTGGCGGGGAGCCTGACGCTGCACACCGACAGCTGCCAGGTCTATAAGGACGGCCGGCCCGTGGAGCTGACCCAGCGGGAGTATGAGCTGCTGACCTTCCTCGCCAGCCACCCCAACCGGGTCTACTCCCGTGTGGATCTGATGGAGCAGGTCTGGAACTACGACTATGTGGGCGACGACGCCCGGACGGTGGACGTCACCGTGCGGCGGCTGCGGGAAAAGCTGGAGGATGTGCCGGCGGAGCCCGTCTATATCCTGACCCGCCGGGGCGTGGGCTACTACTTCTCCAATCAGGGCTGAGGCCCGCTTGAGAAAGGGGGTTGAGGGATGTTCCGCAGTCTTCATATGAAGCTCGTGATGATCATGCTGCTGCTCATCACCTCCCTGATGGCGGTGGTGGGCGCGTTCCTCATCACCAGCGTCTCCAGCTTTTATATCGACGCGTTTTACGACCAGGTGGACCGCACCTTCTCCGACGCGCAGTTCGTCTCCACCCTGCGCAGCGAAGCGGCGCAGGAGGACGGCGCGGAGCGGCTGCAGGCCATCATGGAGGCCAACACCGGCGCGCTGGGCATCGACTACAACACCCGCAACTACTATATTCTCGACGGTGAGACCGGCGCGTTCCTCTCCGGCTCCGACGAGACGGGCGGACGCACCCTCACCGTCACGGCGAACCTGCTCGCCGCCCGCGGCGGCGAGGTGGGCGACAACAGCAGCATCACCGCCTCCTATATGGACGCCGCCATCCCCATCTCCGGCGGAGACCACTCCTACATTATTTATATCCTCGATAACCGCGAGACGGTGAACCAGCTCAGCGACCAGCTCTTTCAGATCATCCTGCAGGCGCTGGTGGTGGGCCTGCTCATCTCCGTTCTGCTCAGCTTCCTGCTGAGCAAGGCCATGATAAACCCCATTGAAAAGCTGACGGAGGGCGCCGAGCGCGTGGCCGCGGGCGACTTCGGGGAAAAGCTGGAGGTGGAGTCCTCCGACGAGATCGGCATCCTCACCGGCACCTTCAACGACATGGCCTCCGTGCTGCAAAGCACCCTCACCGCCGTGGAGAATGAGCGCAACAAGCTGGACACCCTCTTTCTCCACATGACCGACGGCGTGGTGGCCTTTGACCCGGAGGGGAACATCATCCACCACAACCCCGCTCTCGCGGATATGCTGGGCCGGGACGTCAGCGGCGAGACCTATGAGACGCTTTTCGCCGACGTGTTCCCGCTGGAGCACGTGCTGACGCTGCAGCGTCCGAACTTCCTTGAGTCCGAGCTTCGGCCCGGCCGCAAGGTGCTGGACCTCTACTTCGCCCCCTTCTCCGACCAGGGCAGCGGCGGCGTGCTGGTGGTGCTCCACGATGTGACGGAGCAGCGCCGGCAGGATGAGCAGCGCAAGGAGTTCGTGGCCAACGTCTCCCATGAGCTGCGCACCCCCCTGACCAATGTGCGCAGCTACGCCGAGACCCTGCGGGACGGCGGGGACATTCCCCGGGAGATGGTCAACAATTTCCTGGACGTCATCATCAACGAGTCTGACCGCATGACCCACATCGTACAGGACCTGCTGACCCTCTCGCGCCTGGATTCCGGGCGGACGGAGATGAACATGGCCCGCTTCGACTTCAACGCTGCCATCGCCAGCGTGGTCCGGGCGGTGGAGCTGGCCGCGCGGCAGCACCGCCACTCCCTGACTGTCGCCTGCGAGGAACTGCCCCTCGTCACCGGCGACCGCGGACGGCTGGAGCAGGTCATGATGAACATCCTCGGCAACGCCATCAAGTACACCCCGGACGGCGGCCAGATCACAGTCTCCGCCTGCTCCGACAGCAACTATATCTACCTCGACGTCTCCGACACCGGCATCGGCATCCCCGAGGCCGACCGGGAGCGCATCTTTGAGCGCTTCTACCGGGTGGACAAGGCCCGCAGCCGGGAATCCGGCGGCACGGGCCTGGGCCTCTCCATCGCCAAGGAGATCGTGGAAAAGCACAGCGGAAAGCTCAGTGTGGTGCCCAAGGACGGCCCCGGCACCACCATCCGCCTGACCCTGCCCATCCTCCAGCCCCAGCGGGGCTGAGCCTGTTTCGGGAGGTGATCCCTTGGACAAGCAAAAACGCAAACGCAGGGATCGCCTGCAGAACGTTCTCATTCTGGCGCTGAGCCTTTCGGCGCTGTACCTGTTCCTGCTGTCCCAGATCGGGCCGCTGGAGCTGAAGCTCCCCTCGCCCTCCTTCTCCGCCGCCGGCGGTGAGAACGCCTCTCCCGACGTCTCCCGCCTGCAGGAGCTGGACTGGCCCGTGACTCTGGTGGCCTTCGACACTTACGGCGACCGCCGCTGCCAGTTCCTTTCCACCGGCGACAGCGCCTTCACCGCCGTGGAGGGGCTGCTGGAGGACGCGTTCCGCCGGCAGACCGCCGCGGAAACAGTGGACTTTGAGGATTTCCGGCAGGCGCTGTCCCTGCCCGGCGTCTATGTGGGCTTCCCCTCCGCCATCCCCCTCTGCATCTTTTCCGAGCGGCTGGGTCTGCCGTCGGAGAGTGGGGCGCTTTTGCGCCGCCTGCTTCTGGCGGCGGAGGACGGAGAGCTGGCCTTTTACTATTCCGACGGCCAGCAGTACTTCCGCTGCGCCACCGGCCTGTCCGCTTCCGAGCTTACCGCCACAGTGGAGGGGCTCGGCGGCGAATCCTGCCAGTTCGCCTTTGAGCAGGAGGAGTACGCCGCCCTCCATCCCCTAACGGTGCTGCCCTCCGCGCTGCCCCAGTATGTCTCCCTGACCGCCCAGGCCCGGGAGGAGCTCCTTGGCTCGTCCGGTCTGTTGACCTTCTTCGGCTTCAGCGCCCACACCACCAGCCGCTATACGGAGGCCTCCGGCACGGAGGTGGTGGTGGAGGCCCCCAGGAGCCTTCGCATCGCCCCGGACGGACGCATCACCTATACCGGCGACGACAGCTACGCCCCGGCGGGCTTTTCCCTGACGGAGCAGCCGGAGCCGTCGCTGTCCGAGCTGGTGGACGGCGCCTACGGGCTGCTCTCCCAGCTGCTGGAGGAAGGCGCGGGCGAGGCGCAGCTGTACCTCTCCTCCGCCGAATATGACACCGGAGAAGACAGCTGGCGGCTCTGCTTTTCCTACATGGCGAACGGGCTCTCCCTCGTCTCCGGCGACGGAGCCGCCGCCGCGGAGCTGCGCATCACCGGCGGCACCGTCACCCAGCTCACCCTCCTCTGCCGCAGCTACGCCGCTTCGGAAAGCGGCACTCTCCTGCTGCCCCTGCGGCAGGCGGCTGCCATCGCGTCGGACCGCGAGGGGATGGAGCTGGCGCTGAGCTATGTGGACGGCGGAGGCGAGAGCGTCTCCGTCTCCTGGCTCATGCGCTGAGCCGGCCTGCGCCGCGGAAAGGAGCGCCTATGGAAACCTATCAGCTGAAAAAGATCATCATCATTATTCTGGCGCTGGTGAATCTGGCGCTGCTGGGTCTGCTGGGCTGGCAGGAGCTGCAGCGGCGCGGCGAGGAAAAGCAGCTGCTGCAGCAGCTCGCCGGTCTTTACGAAGCCAGCGGCATCGAGCTTTCCCTGGACAGTCTGCCCGAGAGCGGGAGCCGCACCACCGCCGCCGTGGTCCGCAGCGCCGCGCAGGAGCAGGCTCTGGCCCAGGGTCTGCTGGGCAGCGGCGTGCGCACCCAGGAATCCGGCTCCGCCACGCTCTATACCTCCCCGGCGGGCAATCTGCGCTTCCGGCGCAACGGCGCGTTCGAGCTGACGCTGGAGCAGCCCTTCCAGACGGAGGAGGCGTGCGTGGCGCTGCTGGAAAAATTCGGCTATACCCTGCAGGACCGGGACGCTTTCTCCGACGGCAGCGGCACGCTGTACCTGACCCAGACCCTTTCCGGCGCGGCGGTGGCGGGCGGCACAGCGGCTCTGACCTTTCAGTCAGGGCTGCTGGAAAGCGCTTCCGGATATTATGTCTACTCCGCCCAGAAGGGCCAGACCGCCCGCGATTTTTCCGCGGCGGACGCCCTCACGGCGTTTCTGTCCTATTGCCGGGAGGGCGGCGTGATCTGCGGCAGCGTGCAGCAGATCGAGGCGGCGTGGCAGCTTGACACGGAGACGCTGTTCCAGTCCACCCTTACGCCCGCCTGGCTCATCGCCACAGACGCCTCCTATTATTATGTCAACTGCGCCACCGGCGCTGTCGCCCCGCTGCGTCCCGACCGCTCTTAACCGGCCCCGCCCAGCGGGTTTTCCATTTGTTTTTTGCAAGCACACGTTGCTTTTGTGAAATTTTCTGTTATAATGTTATAAAGTATGTGTGGAAATGCGCCCTGCGCCGTTTCCCCGCATCCCATCCGCATGGAACCGACCCACGGCGGGCAAACTGTCCATACGTGGTTTTACCGATATGTCTGAACAGGAAAAGAAGAAGGTGGCTCATTGAATAAATATGTGATCAACGGCGGCAAGCCGCTGTTCGGCGAGGTGGAGATCAGCGGCGCGAAGAACGCGGCCGTGGCGATCCTGCCCGCCGCGCTGCTGGTGGACGGCGTCTGCCGCATTGAAAATATCCCGCAGATCAGCGACGTGACGTCGCTTCTCCGTATACTGGACGAGCTGGGCGCACGGGTCCGGCAGATCAACCGCCACACAGTGGAGCTGGACTGCCGTCACATCCACACCACCCGGGTCTCTCAGGAGCTGGCGCACAAGATCCGCGCCTCGTACTACCTCATCGGCGCTCTGCTGGGCCGCTTCGGCCAGGCGGAGGTGTCCATGCCCGGCGGCTGCAACTTCGGCGGCGTGCGTCCCATCGACCAGCATCTGAAGGGCTTCTGCGCCATGGGCGCGGAGGTGGAGACGGGCGATCCCATCTGCGCCAGAGCCAAGGGCGGGCGTATGAAGGGCGCGTCCATTTATCTGGACGTGGTCTCCGTGGGCGCTACCATGAACATCATGATGGCCGCCGTCCTGGCGGACGGGCAGACCACCATCGAAAACGCCGCCAAGGAGCCCCACATCGTGGATCTGGCCAACTTCCTCAACTCCATGGGCGCTGAGATCAAGGGCGCAGGCACGGACACCATCCGCATCCGCGGCTGCGATAGGCTCAGCGGCGGCAGCTACACCATCATCCCCGACCAGATCGAGGCGGGCACCTACATGACCGCCGTGGCCGCCGCGGGCGGGCAGGTCCTCATCCGCAACATCATCCCCAAGCACATGGACTGCATCACCGCCAAGCTGCTGGAGATGGGCGTGGAGGTGGAGGAAAAGGAGGACACCCTCCTGGTGCGCCGCACCGGTCCTCTGCACCGCACCAACGTCAAGACCATGCCCTATCCCGGCTTTCCCACGGATATGCAGCCCCAGGTCACCGCGGTCCTCGCTCTCGCAGAGGGCACCAGCGTCGTCACAGAGGGCGTCTGGGACAACCGCTACCGCTATGTGGGCGAGCTGAACCGCATGGGCGCGCAGATCCGTGTGGAGGGCCGCACCGCCATCGTGGAGGGCGTGTCCCGCCTCACCGCCGCCTCCGTGCAGGCTTTCGACCTGCGGGCCGGCGCGGCCATGGTGGTCGCCGCCCTCGCGGCGGAGGGCACCAGTGAGATCACCAGCGTGCAGTATATCGAGCGCGGCTATGAGCATCTGGTGGAAAAGCTGCGCCGCATCGGCGCCGACATCCGCTCCGTGGAGATCGCGGCGGAGGAGCAGGCGGAGCAGCAGCTCGGCTAATACGCATATTCGTCCGCTGCGAGGGACGACGGCCCCGGTCGGCGTAGCTTGCGGCGGATTTTGCTTTGCAAAGGCCGGCCTTTTCCCGCACGGGAGCGCGACGGCTTTTGCGAAGGCATTTTATAAACTTCGCCCCACGGGGGCAAGCGAGGTACATCAATTTGGCTTTCATCTGTTCTCTTGCCAGCGGCTCCTCCGGCAACGCGCTGGTATGCAGCGCCGGCGGCACGCATATCCTGCTGGATGCGGGGATCTCCTGCGCGCGCATCAAAAAGGGCCTGGCGGCCCTGGGTCTTGCGCCGGAGCAGCTCTCCGCCGTCCTCATCACCCACAGCCACAGCGACCATGTGGGCGGCCTCGCCACTTTTGCCAAGCAGTACGCCGTCCCCATCTACGCCAGCCTCCCTACGGCGGAGGCACTGGCGCTGCAGATCCCGGCGGTGCTGCCGCGCCTGCGCTGCTTTGCCGCGGGCGACGCTTTCGCCCTGGGCGAGACGCTGGTGCAGAGCTTCCCTACCTCCCACGACGCGGTGGGGAGCGTGGACTTCCGCATAGACGGCCCGGGCTTTTCCTTCGGCGCGCTGACGGACACCGGTATTATCCCGGAGGAGGCTGCGGCGCTGCTGCCGGGAGTGGACACGCTGCTGCTGGAATTTAACCACGACATCGATATGCTGCGCAGCGGGCCGTACCCCTATCCCCTGAAGCGGCGCATTCTGAGCGAGCTTGGCCATCTCTCCAATGAGACCGCCGCCGCCTTTGCGCTCGCAGCGGTGGAAAAGGGGACGCGCCAGATCGTGCTGGCGCATCTGAGCCGGGACAACAACACCCCGGCCATGGCCATGGCCGCCGGCGCGGCGGCCCTCATGGGGCGGGGCGAGCTGCGGGTGGCACCCCGCAGCGAGGCACTGCGGCTGGAAGTGCGGGAGGGGGCGAATTCCCTTTGCAGAAGGTAAACATTCTTTGCGTGGGCAAGCTGAAGGAAAAATTCTACATAGAGGCTGCGGCGGAGTATGAAAAGCGGCTGCAGCGGCACTGTAAGCTCACCGTCACGGAGCTGAGCGAGCAGCGCCTGCCGGAAAATCCCGCTCCGGCAGAGGTTCGGCGAGCCCTGGCGCTGGAAGCGGAGGGCATCCGCCAGAAGCTGCCGAAGGGCGGCGCGGTCATCGCCCTCTGCGTAGAGGGCGGTTCCCTCACCAGCCCTCAGTTCGCGGAAAAGCTGCGGCAGTTTGCCCTGGAGGGGCGCTCCCAGCTCACTTTTCTCATCGGCGGGAGCTTCGGACTGGACGAAACGCTGAAGCGGGAGGCGGACCTGCGTCTCTCCTTCTCCCCCATGACTTTCCCCCACCACCTGGCCCGGGTCATGCTGCTGGAGCAGCTCTACCGGGGCTATCAGATTTTGGAGGGGTCCGCATATCATAAATGAACGGAGGCGACGCCATGAAGGACATCAGTCACTGGGCAAGACGGGACAACAATTTTTATGACCGCTGGCCGGTGGGCGCGGACGGAGAAAAGGAACCCGCCGCCCACCTGCTGGACACGCAGGACAGCGGCGGCGCGGCGGACATGATCGTGTCGCTGCTTGAGAGCTGCGGCATTCCCGTCATGAAGCGGTACGAGAACGAGGGCGCCATCGGCAGGGTCGTGCTGGGTTTTTCCGGCTTCGGCGTGAGCCTGTACGTCCCCGCTTCCCGGCTGGAGGAGGCACAGGAAATTCTGAACGCCCCGGCGCAGCCGGGCGAGGAGGAGGAATAACAGATGAGCAACTATCGCGCGGAATATGAAAAGTGGCTTGCGAGCGACGCGCTGAGCGAGGCGGAAAAGGCGGAGCTGCGCGCCATCGCCCAGGACGAGAAGGAGATCGAGACCCGGTTCTTCGGCCCGCTGGAGTTCGGCACCGCCGGCCTGCGTGGCACCATGGCCGTGGGCCTGCACAACATGAACATCCACGTCATCCGCTGGGCCACCCAGGGCTTCGCCACGGTCATCGCGGCGGAGGGCGAGGAGGCCAGGCGCCGCGGCGTCGCCATCTGCATGGACTGCCGCAACCACGGCATGGAGTTCGCCCGGGCGGCGGCGGAGGTCTGCTGCGGCAACGGCATCCGCGTCCGCATCTTCGAGTCCCTGCGCCCCACGCCGGAGCTGTCCTTCGCTGTGCGGGAGTACGGCTGCCAGGCGGGCATCAACGTCACCGCCAGCCACAACCCCAAGGAGTACAACGGCTACAAGGTCTACTGGGAGGACGGCGCCCAGCTGCCGCCCCGCCACGCCGACGCCATCGCCCGGGAGCTGCAGCACATCGACATCTTCACCGGCATCCGCCGCATGGACTATGACGAGGCGGTGCGCTCCGGGCTTATCACCGTCATGGGCGAGGAGACCGACGAGAAGTTCCTTGAAAACGTCATGGGCATGGTGAACGACCGCGCGGCGGTGGAAAAGGTGGCGGACAGCTTCTCTCTCGTCTACACTCCCTTCCACGGCTGCGGCCACAAGCTGGTGCCGGAGGCGCTGCGGCGGCTCGGCATCAAGCATCTGCTCTGCGAGCCGAAGCAGATGGTCATCGACGGTGACTTCCCCACCGTGGTCTCCCCCAACCCGGAGAACCCCGAGGGCTTCTATCTCGCCATTGAGCTGGCGAAGCAGCACAACATCGACTTCATCCTCGGCACCGACCCCGACGCGGACCGCGTGGGCATCATGGTGCGGGACCACGCGGGAGAGTTCCGGCCCGTCACCGGCAACCAGACCGGCGTGCTGCTGCTGGATTACCTTATCGGTGCCCGGAAGCGGGCCGGCACGCTGCCGGAAAACGCCGTGGCCCTGAAGACCATCGTCACCACCGAGATGGCGAGACGCGTGGCGGAGAGCAACGGCGTGCGCTGCTTCGACACCTTCACGGGCTTTAAGTTCATGGCGGAGAAGAAGAACCAGCTGGAGGAGAGCGGCGAGGGCAAGGTCATCTTCTCCTACGAGGAGTCCTACGGCTACATGGTGGGCGACTTCGTCCGGGACAAGGACGCCGTTACCGCCTCCCTGCTGCTGACGGAAATGGCGGCGTGGTACGCGGGGCAGGGCATGACCCTGTTCGACGCGCTGCAGAGCCTTTACGAGCGCTACGGCTGGTACGGCGAAAAGACCCACAATCTGGTGATGCCCGGTCTGGACGGCCTCGCGGACATGGCGAAGCTGATGAAGTCCTTCCGCGAGGAGCCGCCTGCGGAGATCGCCGGGGTGAAGGTGGCGGTCCGCAAGGATTACAGCAGCGGCGAGGCCGTGGACTGCGCCACCGGCGCGGTCAGCGCCATGGAGCTTTCCGGCTCCAACGTGCTGCGCTTTGAGCTGGCAGACGGCACCACCATCCTCATCCGCCCCTCCGGCACGGAGCCGAAGATCAAGGTCTACGTCCTGACCCAGGGCAGGGACGAGGCGGAGCGGGACGCGAACCTCCAAAAGTACGCCCAGTGGGTGGACAGCATCCGGAAGTAAACCGAAACATAAAACAGGCGGAGGGATTCCCTCCGCCTGTTTGTATTCTGTTTTGCGCAGGCGCGGGAGCCTCCTCCCGCGCCTGATTTTGTTTTTTATACTAGTTCTTGATAAAAAGCTTTAAGCTTTTTATACGGTCTCGCGCTGCGGCGCTCGCCGCACTTCCGTCACCAGTGTGCCACTGGTTCCTCCCTGAGCGCGAAGCGCGTCAAGAACTGTATAAGACGGCGCAGCGTGCGTCAGCACGATGCGAGTGTGCGCAGCACACGGGATTCTTGATTAATTCTTTTAATCAAGAATCAGTATCACTGCATCAGGCCGCAGACCATGTCCGTATACGCCGACGGATCCTCGATGGGCAGGCCCGCGATGAGCAGCGCCTGGTCGTAGAGGAGCTTCGCGTACTTCTCCGCCCGGTCCCTGTCCTCCGCCATGGCGCGCTCCAGCGCCGCGAAGGCGGGATGCTCCGCGTTCAGCTCCAGAATGCGGTCCGCCCGCAGGTTCAGATCCGGCTGGGCGCGGCGCATATACTTCTCCATCTCAAAGCTCAGGCCCTGGCCCGCCGCCATGCACACGGGATGGGACTTCAGCTTCTTCGACAGGCGCACCTCCTTGACCTTCTCGCCCAGCACGCCGCGGATGAAGTCCAGCACGTCCTTCTTCTCCTCGTCGGAAGCGGGGCTTTCGCTTTCGTCCTCCAGCCCCAGGTCGCCGTCGGTGACGGAGCGGAACTCCTTATCCTTATACTGCATCAGGGCCTGCACCACAAACTCGTCCATCTGGTCGGTGAAGTACAGGATCTCCCAGCCCTTTTCCCGCAGACGCTCCGCCTGGGGCAGCGCGTCCAGCTGCTCCACGCTCTCGCCGGGGGCGTAGTAGATATACTTCTGCTCCTCGCTCATGCGGTCCACATACTCGCCGAGGGTGACGGGCTTCTTCTCCGTGGAGGAGTAGAACATGACCAGCTCCTGCAGCGCCTCCCGGGACGCGCCGAACTGCGGCGCCGCGAGACCGTACTTCAGATTCCGGCCGAAGTTCGCGTGGAGCTTTTCGTAGCCCTCCCGGTCCTCCTTCAGCATCTTTTCCAGATCGCCCCTGATCTTCTTCTCCAGGCTGCTGGAGATGACCTTCAGCTGGCGGTCATGCTGCAGCAGCTCCCGGGAGATGTTCAGAGAGAGGTCCGGCGAATCCACCACGCCGCGGACGAAGTTCAGATACTCCGGCAGCAGGTCGCCGCAGTGGTCCATGATCATGACGCCGGCGGAGTAGAGCTGCAGGCCGGGCTTGAACTCGGTGGTGTTCAGGTCGGCCGGACGGCTGGCGGGAATGAACATCAGCGCCTTGTAGGTCACGGCGCCCTCCACCGAGGCGGTGACGATGCGCTGGGGCTTTTCGTAATCGAAGAACTTCTCCCGGTAGAACTTCTGATAGTCCTCGTCGGAGACCTCGCTGCGCTTGCGCTGCCACAGCGGCACCATGCTGTTGAGAGTCTTCCACTCCATGACGGTCTCGTACTCCGGCTTGTCCTCCGGCGAGTCCTCTTTCTTGCGCTGCTCGGCCATCTCCATGCGGATGGGCCAGCGGATATAGTCGGAGTACTTGCGCACCAGCTGATAGAGCTTCCAGCTCTCCAGATACTCGCTGTACTTCTCCTCCTCCGTGTCCTCCCGGAGGGTCATGATGACGTCCGTGCCCACGCCATCGCGCTCGCACTCCGTGATGGTGTAGCCGTCTGCGCCGGAGGACTCCCAGCACCATGCCTGCTCCTCGCCGTACTTCTTCGTCACCACCGTGATCTTCTCGGACACCATGAAAGCGGAGTAGAAGCCCACGCCGAACTGGCCGATGATGTCCACGTCCGCGCCTTCCTCCACCTCATGGCGGAACTGGTACGACCCGCTGCGGGCGATAACGCCCAGGTTGTTCTCCAGCTCCTCCCGGTCCATACCGATGCCGTTGTCGGAGACGGTGATGGTGCGGCTTTCCTTGTCCGCACGGATCTCGATCTTGAAATCCTCCCGGCTGAGGCCCACCTGATCGTCCGTCAGCGCCTGATAGCAGAGCTTATCGATGGCGTCGCTGGCGTTGGAGAGGATCTCCCGCAGGAAGATCTCCTTGTGGGTGTAGATGGAGTTGATCATGAGATCCAGCAGCCGCTTGGATTCCGCCTTGAACTGTTTTTTTGCCATGGGAAATATGCCTCCTGTCGTTTTCTTTTTATCAACGAGCCATGTTAGCACACTCCCACGCCGAATGCAATTCCTTCGAAAAAAGTTTACATTTTGGGACGCTCCTTGCCAAAAAAGCCACAATCAGGGTCCGGCCGTCCCACAGCCCCGCAAACGACAAAGCCCCCGGCGCGTAAACGCGCCGGGGGCCTCATTATTGGGGACTTGGCAGGGACGAGGTCCTTTCGCAGCCCTTAGTACTGGTATTTGGACCAGTCGATATCGGGCAGCTTCTTCGTCCAGGTCTCATCCAGAGTGCCCGCCTTGCGGGTGTACTCATGGTAGTTGGTGGCTTCCTGCACGTGGAAGTAGTACCACTGTTTGGGGTCCATGTTGTCCACCCACACGTTCATATCGTCCAGCAGGTCCTCCACCGTGCTGACCTGGCGGTCCAGCGCGCGGTTGATGATGGCCATGGTCTGGGCGCGGGTGATATTCGCAGCGGGCCGGAAGGTGCCGTCGCCGTAGCCGTCGATCCAGCCGTTGCTGGCGGCGAGCAGGATCAGGTCCTTCGCCCAGTAGCCGTCGATATCGGTGAAGGTCTTGTTGACGCTGCCGCGCATCTCCGCGAAGCGGGCGATGATGGCGGCCAGCTGGCCGCGGGTCACTTTGGCGTTGGGCCGGAAGGTGCCGTCGCTGTAGCCGGTGAGGATGCCCGCGTTGGTCAGGGTGGAGATGGCGATGTTGCTCTTGGCGGTGTCCGCCACATCGGTAAAGTCGTTGTGCTCGCTGTAGTAGGCGCTGCGGCTCTCCTCCGTCAGCAGACGGAAGAAGATGATGGCGACCTCGGCACGGGTGATCTCGTTATTGGGTCGGATGGTGCCGTCGGAGTAACCCAGAATATAGTTGAAGTGCGTGCCCTTCTCCAGCTGCGGGGTGTTGGGCTTGCCGGAGGAGGTGTTGATGCGCTCGATCTCCGTGCCCTCACTGGAGCCTTCGCCCATCTCCTCGCCATCGACCGCTGCGACAGCGGTATTCGCCAGCGTCTTGCCCGCGTCGGCAAGCTTGACGGTGTAGGTGTACGTCACGCTCCACTGCTCGTCGGGCTTGAGGCTTTCGATAGTCTCGGTCTTATCCAGCATCTCATCGGTGACAATGATCTGCTCCAGCGTCACGTCGCCGGTGTTCCTGACCGTGATGGTGTAGGTCAGGGTATCGCCTACCCTGGCGCTGGTCTTATCCACGGTCTTTTCCACCTGCAGGCCCCTGGCGTTGATGGTCAGGGTGCCGGGGACGAAGACCAGTGTATAGTTGGAGGCCTTGAAGTTCTCGCCGTCGGTCAGGGCCAGCGTGCCCTGGGTGATCTCGCCGGTGTGGACGCCTCTGGTATCGTCGCCCTCATAGGCCAGTGCGCCGGTGAAGGCAGGGGTCTCGGACGCGACAGCGGTGGCCACGGTATAGGTCAGCTCAGGCAGGGGATCGCCCACGAGCTTGGACCGGTCATCGGCGGTCACGGTGACCTCAGCGGGAGTGATCTTCACGGCAGCAGTGGTATACAGGTCATCCGCATAGTTGGAGTTGGAGGCCTTCACATAGACCGTATACTCGCCCACATCCTTGAACTGAGGCATCTCAGCGCTGTAGGTCTCGCCGTCGGTGCTGTACGCGTAGGTCCAATCCAGGCCCTCCACCACATTGATCCCGTCGACAGCGGTGACGCCGTTGTGAGACTCGCCGTCATAGGTGCCGGTATAACCAGTGGCTTCCAGCTCAGCCTCGGTGATGGCAGCCCGGTATACCGTCAGGGTGCCTTCCTCTGTGCTGATAACGTAGTTCTCTGCCTTGGTGCCCTCGTTCAGGGCGTACGCAAAGTAGTTGGCGGAACTGCCCGCCAGAGTCTGGCTGCCGGTATAGCTATAGGTGGCGCCTTCGCCGTCAGCCCAGCCGTCGCCGGTAACCTTGACCTCATGCTTGGTCAGAGGAGTACCGTCAAATTCCTTTTCGGCGGAGCCGGAGGTCAGCGTGACGGTGCGCTGGTTGATCTTCAGCTGTCCGGGCTTGCTGGTCACAGCAAACTGATCGGTCACATCGTTGTTGTTGGCATCCCAGACAGCAGCGGTACCCTCCACATTGATGGTATAGGTACCGGCATCGGTTTTGGTGACGCCGGCGGACAGGCCGGTCACAGTAAAGGTTGCGCCATTTTCCAGAGTAAAGGTCAAAGTCTTGAAGCCCGAAACGGTCTTTGCGTCACCATCATACAGATATTCGCCGCTGTTGGCCTCCACTTCGATCTCAAAGGGAGCGCTGCGGGTGATAACAGTCAGCTGCCCCTCGTGCTTGGTGATGGTATAGTTGTCAGCCTTGGTACCGGCATTCAGCGTATAGGTAAAGGCATTCTCGGAGAAGCCCTGCAGAGTCTGGCTGCCGGTGACGTCATAGGCGGCGCCCTCGCCGTCAGCCCAGCCGTCGCCGCTGACGGTGACTTCACTGTTGGTCAGCGGTATGCCGTCGTATTCCTTGGTGGCGGAGGCGGAAGTCAGCGTAACCTGACGCTTGTCAATGGTCAGCTTGCCAGCCTGCGTTTTCACGGCGAACTCGGCGCTGACATCGTTGCCATTGGCGTCCAGGACCTTCGCCCCGGTGGTATCCACGGCAACCGCGTACTCACCGGCGTCGGTCCCCTTGCCGGAGGCGGTGGCGCCGGTTACCCTGTAGGTCAGGCCGTCGACAGTAAACGTGTCCTGGACGATGCCGCTGACGCTGTGCTCACTGCCGTCGTATTTCACGGTATCGCTATTGCCCTCCACCGTGATCTCGTACTTAGCGGTGCGGTGCATGACGGTCAGGGTGCCTTCCGTCTTGGTGATGGTGTAGTTGGCAGGGTTGGTGTTGCCATTCAGCGTGTAGTCAAAGGTGTTACCGGAGTTGCCCGCCAGGGTCTGGCTGCCGGTGACGGTGTAGGTCGCGCCCTCGCCAGTGGCCCAGCCGTCGCCGGTGACAGTGACTTCACTGTTGGTCAGAGGCGTGCCGTCGAATTCCTTGCTGTCGCTGGCGGAAGTCAGGGTAACGGAACGCTTGTTGATCTTCAGCTCGCCATCGACTGTCTTCACGATGAACTGACTGGTCACGTCGTTACCGTCGGAATCCCTAACGACGGCTTCGCCCGTGATCGCGACGGGATAGGTGCCGGCGTCGGTTGCGGTGACGCTGGCGGACAGGCCGGAAACGGTGTAGGCAACGGTCTGCCTCTCGCCGCCGGCCTCAACCTCAAAGCTGTAGCTCAGGGTTTCAAAGCCACTAACGGTTTTTGCCGTTCCATCATACAGATACTCGCCGCTGTTGGCGGTGACCGTGATCTCGTACCTGGCGTCGCCCTCCCGGTCGGTGACGGTCAGAGTGCCAGGATGCGTGGAAATGTTATAGTTATCTGCGCTCGTGCCTGCATTCAGGGCATAGGTGAACGCATTGGAAGAAGATCCGGACAGCTTCTGAGAGCCGGTGACGGTGTAGGTCGCACCTTCGCCGCCGGCCCAGCCGTCGCCGCCGACGGTGATGGTGTGGTTGGTCAGCGCAACGCCATCATACATCTTGCTGGCGGTGGCGGAAGTCAGCGTGACGGTGCGCTTGTTGATGGTCAGGGTGCCGGCCTTATTGGTCACGGAGAACTGGGCGGTCACATCGTTGCCGCCGGCATCCTCGACAAGCGCGACGCCGGTGACGTTGACGGCATAGGTGCCGGCATTGGTTCCGGCAGCGCTGGCACTCAGGCCGGAAACGGTGTAGGTGTGGCCCTCGACCGCAAAGGTGGTCTGCTTCAGACCGCTGACGGTCTTTTCGTTGCCGTCATACAGATATTCGCCGCTGTTGGCCTCCACCTCGATGGTATACGGGGTGCTGCGGTTCGTGACGGTCAGAGTGCCTTCGATCTTGGTGATCTCATAGTTGGCGGAATTGGTTCCGTCGTTCCAGGTATAGGTGAAGTAGTTCGTGGAGCTGCCCGCCAGGGTCTGGCTCCCGGTGACCGTGCAGGTCACGCCCTGGCCTGTCACAAAGCCCTCGCCGCCGACGGTGACCGTGCTGTCGGTCAGGGGGTTACCGTCGAATTCCCGGGTGGCGTCGGCGGAGGTCAGGGTGACGGCGCGCTTGTTGATGGTCAGGGTGCCGGGGGTGGCCGTCACGATAAACTGAGCGGTCACGTCGATACCAGCGGCGTCTTTCACCACGTAAGTCCCGCTCGGGCTGACGGTATAGGTGTTGGCGTCGGTGCCGGAGGCGCTGGCGGTCAGACCGGAAACGGTGTAGGTCAGGCCGTTGCCCGCCGTAACTTCCAGCGTCTCAAAGCCGGTGACGGTCTTTACCGCGCCGTCATAGGTGAAAGTGCCGCTGTTGGCCTTCACCTCCACCTGATACTTGGCGGTACGGTTGGTGATGGAGAGCTGACCCACCTGTTCCGTAATGGTGTAGTTGCCTGCTTTGAAGCTTGCGCCCGTATCATAGGCAATGCTGTTCTGCACGACATCATTGGCATAGGTGACGGTGCCGGTGGCCCTGATGTTGCTCACTTCACCCGCAACAAAGCCGTCGCCGCCGACGGTGACGTCAGGCCGGGTCAGCGCCGTGCCGTCGTACTCCTTGCTGGCGGTCTCGGAGGTCAGGGTGACAGAGCGCTTGTTGATGGTCAGCGTGCCGTTGGCAGTGGTCACGATGAACTGGCTGGTCACATCAATGCTGTCGGAATCCTTGACGACGGCATTGCCCGTGATCGCGACAGTATAGGTGCCGGCGTCGGTGCCGGAAGCACTGGCGCTCAGACCGGAAACGGTGTACTTCTGGCCATTGGCAGTGAACTCCAGGGTCTTGAAGCCGCTGACGCTGTGTGCCTGGCCGTCATACGTCGCGGTGCCGCTGTTGGCCTCCACCGTGATCTCGTACTTATCCGTGCGGTCCGTGACGGTCAGGGTACCTTCCTTCTTGGTGATCTCATAGTTCTCTGCCTTGGTGCCTGCGTTCAGGGAATAGGTGAACTCGTTGGAGGAAGAACCGGGCCACTTCTGAGAGCCGGTGACGGTGTAGGTCGCACCTTCGCCCTCGACAAAGCCGTCGCCGCTGACGGTGACTGTGTCATTGGTCAGCGCGGTGCCGTCATATTCCTTGGTGGCGTCGGCGGAGGTCAGCGTGACGGCGCGCTTGTTGATGGTCACCGTGGCGGTGGTGGTCGCCGTGATCCAAGAATAACTGCCCGTCAAGCTGACGCTGACCTCGGCGGTGTAGGTCCCGGCATCGACAGGAACGCCGCTGATCGCGTTGCCGTCCCCGTCTTTATAGACGATGACGGGCGCAGCAGTCGCTACATTGTGATTCTGCGCCGCACCGCTGACGGTGACCACAGGAGCAGCAATCTCATGCTCCTCGCCGTCATAGGTCTCCGTAACATTCTCCGCCTTGACCGTCAGGCCAACAACGTCGCCAATGGCAATCTTGCCATCCAGGTGCCAAACATATTTGTTTTGGCTACCCGGCGCTTCGGAATCATAATCGGCAGCGCCGTCAAAAGCCGCCAGGGAATCCCAGTTAACCTTGTCTACAGGTATCCCTGTATTCTTGGTATATCTGGTGAGACCAGCGCCACCATTCGTTCCATTGACCGCATTCTTAGCGGCTTCCAGCATCTGGCTATCCAATGTTATACGTGCATTTTCTTGGGGCTGCTGGGACAGCGTCATGGTCGTTTTACCAAGGGTCATCCAGCCATCGTTATTCAGCGTATAGCTTTGTCCCAGCAAAGCGCCCAACTGGTCGAGCTCATAAGCAGACAACTCGTTTCCTTCGCTGTCGACCACCTGTGCATAGACGTAGACTGTCTGACTTGTCCCGTCAGCCAGCACGGACACCGGCAGCAAACTCAGTACCAGAGCGAGCACGAGCACTACGCTTAGGATTCGTTTTTTCATGCGTTTTGTTCCCTCCTATATTAAATTGATCTATTCAAAACACAGCTTCCGCTGTAGTTATTTTTATGCTCCCGCGGCGCGGCCGGACACCGTTCCATGGGCCGGGGCTTCACCTTTCCCGCGCACACCGGGCAGCCGCATTGCTGCGGGCCCGCCCGGGCGTAGACCACCGCCTTCCAGATATGCCCGTCCGGGCATTCCCACCAGACCTTCTGATGGCTGCCCACCGTGACCATCTCCGGCGTCAGAGCACCATTCAGCGTCCGGTGCCACTGGGCTGCCAGCCGCGGCTCCACCGTCGCCAGGTCGTTAAAGCCCGCCAGCACCTTCCGTCCCGTGCAGTAGGGGCAGTCGGAGCCGTGCATCGTCCGGGCGGCCACCGAGGCCTGCCACGCGTGGCCCCTGCCGCAGACCCACCATACCCGGCGGTTGCTGTAAGGCGAAACGCTCTGGGGCGACAGTCCGCCGTTTTTCTCCCCGCACCACTGGCCGGCGATAGCCGGGAAGCTGCTGGCGAGGTCGTTTTCTCCCGGCACGATCTTCTTTCCCGCGCAGACGGGACAGCCCGCGCCGCTGCTTGCCCGGGACACCACGCTGGCCTGCCACTCGTGGCCCTTGTCACAGCGCCACCAGACCTTACGCCGGGTCCCAGCGGCCACGTTCTCCGGCCGCAGCCGCCCGTTTTTCACCGGATGCCACTGGCGGGCCACCTCCGGGTGGGTGGCCGCCAGATCGTTGCTCCCCGGCAGCAGCACCCGGTTGGCACAGACAGGGCAGCCGCAGCCACCGGCGCGGGATTTCACCACAGCCTGCCACTCATGGCCGTTTTCACAGCGCCACCAGACCCTGCGGTGGCTGCCAAGCGGCACGGCGTCCGGCGTCAGGCCGCCGTTTTTTTCGGCGTGCCACTGGGCGGCCAGCTCCGGCCGCTGGGACGCCAGATCATTGACGCCCGCCTGCACCTGTTTGCCCGCGCACACCGGACAGCCCGCGCCGCCTGTACGGGCATAGACCGCCGCCCGCCACTCATGGCCGTTTTCGCAGCGCCACCAGACCTTTTGCCTGCTGCCGTAAGTCAGGTCTCCGGGCGTCAGCGCGCCGTTTCTGCTGGGATGCCACTGGCAAAGCAGTTCCGTTTTCCCGGCCCTCCCGCAATAATCGCGAAGCGTTTCCCGCATGACTTCACCTCCCGGCTGCGCTTCCCCTGTGGACAAAATAAATAATTTGTTCTGCGGGTTGAGAAAAGTTTACACTTCCGCGGGTAAAAAACCGCTCGCAACGTGTCGAAAAGAACACATCCGGGCGTAACTCAGCCAGAAAAAAGAGCATGAAATATCAGCCGAACAATTTGTATCTTTGTTCGGTCTGTTTTCATGCTCAAAATGGTAAAATCATCTTGAATCACATATGAAATTGTGTTAATATAATGAAAATTATGTAGTTCTTTTGTATTTGTTTTGCGGCCTGTGCAGACAAATTATTTATTTTGTCTAACAGATCAGCCCCAGGCGGTCCAGCTGCCTGGCGTGCTCCGCTCCGGTGGTCAGCAGATAGATGCGGGTGGTCTCGATGGAAGAATGGCCCAGCACGTCGGCCAGTTTGGCGATGTCCCTGCAGCCCCTGTAAAACACGGTGGCGAACAGGTGCCGCAGGTTGTGGGGGAACACCTTGGAGGGGGCCACTCCGGCGTGTTTGCACAGGCGCTTCATCTCCGCCCAGATCTGTTTCCGGGACAGGCTGTTTCCGCTTCTGGTGAGAAAGATCTCGCCGGAGGCGATTTTTTCATTTCCGGCGTATTGCAGCAGCTTCCGCCGCAGCTTTCCGGGGAGCAGGATCGTGCGGATCTTTCCCTTCAGGGATATCTCCGCCCTTCCTGCCCGGGCCGCCTCCACAGTGATATACCGGACCTCGCTGACGCGGATGCCGGTGGCGCAGATGGTCTCCATCAGCAGGGAAAGGCGCTCCTTCCCCAGCGCCCGGGCCGTCTGCGTCAGGCGGTCGTATTCCCGGCGCGTCAGCTCCCGGGAGGACTCCCGGAACAGCCGCCGCTGGAGCTTCAGAAAACGCACCCGGCAGTCCTCCCGGCCGGCAAAGCGAAGCAAAGCGTTGACGGCCGCCAGCATGGAGTTGATGGTAACGGGGGCGTAGCGCTCCGCCAGCAGGTGTTCCCTCCACTCCGCCGCTGTTTCTCTGGTCACAGCCCGGCCCTCCAGCCAGACGGCAAAGGCCCCCACGTCCCGCAGGTACTTCTCCATGGTGCCGGGCGCGCGTTCTTCGCTTTTCAGATAGCGGGCAAAGGCCGCGATCTGCTCCGGTGTCAAATGGTACTCATTCATGGCTTACCTCCTTTTCAAGGGTACTGTCGCTATTTTACCCTGCAAACGGGATCATGCTTCACTTCCCGCTCCATTCGGCTGAAAAAAGAAGCGGACGCGCGCAGCGCGTCCGCTTCCGAGTCTCTATCGCTATTGTTTTTTCGTTTCCTCAGTCTGCCGCTTTCTGCTCCAGCTCCCGCAGGGCCTTGCGGAACCGCAGCGCGAACAGCGCCGCCGTGAAGCTCACCGCCAGCACGTCCGCCACCGGCTCCGCCGTGTAGACCGCCAGCGTCTTATCCGGCAGCAGGGCGGGCAGCAGGTAGATCAGCGGCAGCAGCAGCACGAACTTCCGCACCACCGCCACGATGATGGAGGCCCCGGCGCTGCCGATGGCCACGAAGGTCATCTGGCAGGCGATCTGGATGCCGAAAAGGCCCAAAGCCGCGCAGTATACCCGCAGCATCCGCGCCGCGAAGGCCAGCAGCGTGGGGTCCGGGGTGAATATCCCGGCAAAGGCCCGGGGAAAGAGCATGAGCAGGGCCCAGAGCGTCAGGGAGTACGCGAGGCTCAGCTTCAGCAGCAGACGGAAGGTCTCCTTCACCCGGCCCACATTCCGCGCGCCGTAGTTGAAGCTCGTGATGGGCTGCGCTCCCTGAGCCAGACCCTGCAGCGGCAGCATGGCGAACTGCATGACGCTGGTGAGGATGGTCATGGCTCCCACCGCCAGGTCCCCGCCGTAGCGCAGGAGGGAGGAATTGAAGCAGACGGAAATGACGCTTTCGCTGGACTGCATGATAAACGGCGCGAGGCCCAGCGCCAGGCAGGGCAGCAGCACCTTCGGCCGCAGGCGCAGATGCGTCCGCCGGATGCGCAGCAGCGTCTTTTTCCCGCAGAGGAAGGCCACCACCCAGACGCAGGAGACGCCCTGGGAGAGAATGGTGGCCAGGGCCGCGCCCCGCACGCCCATCCCCAGAGTGAAGATGAACAGCGGGTCCAGCAGGATGTTGCACACCGCACCGATGAGCACCGTCAGCATTCCCGTCCGGGCGAAGCCCTGGGCTGTGATGTAGGCGTTCATGCCGAGGGTCAGTTGGACAAAAACCGTGCCCGCGGCGTAGATGTCCATATAGTCTACAGCGTAGCCGATGGTATTCCCGCTGGCGCCGAAGGCCAGCAGCAGCGGCTCATCCCACAGCAGCAGCGCCGCCGTCAGCAGCGCGGAGATCACGAGCTGCAGCGCAAAGCAGCCGCCCAGGATGCGCTCCGCCTCCTCCCTATCGCCCCGGCCCATGGCGATGGAGGCCCGGGGCGCGCCGCCGGCTCCCACAAGGCACGCGAAGGCCGAGACGATCATGATCAGGGGCAGGCACACCCCCACGCCCGTCAGGGCCAGGTCGCCCTCCTGTGGTATGTGGCCGATGTAGACGCGGTCTACAATGTTGTAAAGCATATTAATGAGCTGCGCGCTCACCGTGGGGATGGCGAGCTTCAAAAGCAGCTTTCCCACCGGCTCCGTGCCGAGGAATTCGTTGCTGTTATTGCTGTTCATATCGCTTGTATTTGATACCTCCGTCACAATTTACGCTATGCGGGCGCGGCAGAATCCGCCGCGCCCCCCTCCGGTCGTTTTCACTATTATAACGCTTTTTCCCGCTTCCGCAACCCCCGGCAAAACTCCGCCGCCGGAGCCGGGCGCGAAGCGCGGCGGCTGTACAGCCGCCGCGTTTTATGCTATGATGGCCCTGTAAAGCGCAAACGCCGAAAGGAGGCGCGCCATGGCCATCTATCTCAAAGCGTTCCTGCTCCCCTCCGACGGGGCGGAAATGGGGTTTATCATGGGGCAGAAGCGGACCTGCTACGCCACGAGCTACCCCTTCAAGCTCTTTCCCGACAAGGGGCTGCGGCAGCTCACGTTCGAGCCGGTCACGATTTTTTACGGCGGCAACGGCAGCGGCAAGAGTACGCTTCTCAACATCATCGCGGAAAAGCTGGGCGTGAAGCGCCACTCGGTCTTTGGAGGCAGCGCCTTTTTCCCGGACTATCTCCGTCTCTGTCAGGCCCAGCTGCGCGGAAAGCTGCCGGAGGAGAGCCAGATCCTCACCAGCGACGACGTCTCCGACCACCTGCTGCACCTGCGCTCCATGAGCCAGGGCATCGACCGGCGGCGGGAGGAGCTGTTTGAGGACTATCTGGACCGGAAATACAGCAGCCACCGGCTCCACTCTCTCGCGGAGTACGAGGACTGGCGGGAGAGCTACGACGCCAAGCGGCAGACCCAGTCCCGTTTTGTCAGGGAGCGGCTGATGAAAAACCCCGAGATGTTCTCCAACGGCGAGAGCGCCATGCGCTACTTCACCGACCGCATCACGGAGCAGGCTCTCTACCTGCTGGACGAGCCGGAAAACAGCCTCTCCGTGACGCTGCAGGAGGAGCTGGCGGCGTTCCTCGCGGACTCCGCCCGCTACTTCGGCTGCCAGCTGGTGCTGGCCACCCACTCTCCCGTGCTGCTGGCCCTGCCGGGAGCCAAGATCTACGATCTGGATGCCCTGCCGGTAACGGCGAAGCGGTGGACGGAGCTTGCGAACGTCCGGGCCTGGCGGGATTTCTTCCGCGCCCACGAGGAGGAGTTCTCCTAAGCGGCGCTGGGACATCTGATGAAACGAAAAAACAGGGAAGGCGTCCCGCGGGACGTCTTCCCTGTTCGTATATGTACGCAAAGCGCCCGCCGTCACATCAGCGGAGCCGCCACCTTCAGCAGCCATCCGCAAAGTCTCGTGAAAAGGCCCTGCCGCTTCGCCTCCTCCGCCGTGACCTCCTGCGAGCGATCCAGCGTGCTGAGAAAGTCCGCCCGGATGTCCGCGATGGCCGGGACCTTATAGAGATAGGCCGCGCACTCGAAATGGAGGTACAGGCTCCGATAATCCAGATTGATGGTGCCCACCACTGCCTGTCTGTCGTCGCTGAGGAAGACCTTGGCGTGGACGAAACCGGGGGTGTACTCATAGATGCGCACGCCGGCCTCCGTCAGCTCCCGGTAGTGGCTCTTGGCCAGCATGAAGGCGTACTGTTTGTCCGGGATGTGGGGCAGGATCAGCCGCACGTCCACGCCCCGCTTCGCCGCGAAGCGCAGGGCCGTCACCATCTCATGGTCCAAAATGAGATAGGGCGTCATGATGTACACATAGTCCTTCGCCCGGTTCAGTATGTCCAGATACACCATCTCTCCCACGTTCTCATCGTCCAGGGGACTGTCGCCGTAGGGGATGACGTAGCCCTCCGCCTCCGTCCGCAGCGTACCGGCGGGCTTCAGATAGGGCTCATAGACGCGCTCATGCTCAGAGTAATTCCAGATCTGCAGAAACATCAGCGTGAAGCTACGGGCCGCGTCGCCCCGCACCATGACGGCGGTGTCCTTCCAGTGGCCGTGGACCTCCTTGCGGTTGATGTATTCGTCGGCGATGTTCACGCCGCCGGTGAAGGCCACCACGCCGTCGATGACCAGAATTTTGCGGTGGTCGCGGTTGTTATAGTGGGTGGAGACGAAGGGACGGATGGGCGAGAACATCTTGCAGCGGATGCCCCGCTTCTCCAGCTCTTTGGGATAGCCGTAAGGCAGCAGGGTCACGGCGCAGGTGCCGTCGTACATCACGCGGACCTCCACGCCCTCGCGGACCTTGCGCTCCAGCACCTCCAGCACGCGGCTCCACATATAGCTCCGCTCCAGAATAAAGTATTCAAGGAAAATGAACTCCTTCGCCTGCTCCAGCTCCGTGAGCATAGCCTCGAACTTGTTCTCTCCCAGAGGGAAATACTGCACCTCCGTGTTGCCATAAACGGGGCAGCCGGCGTTTTTCAGCGTATAGGAGGCGAGGTTATAAAGCCCCCTGTCCTCCTCGCGGATGCGCTCCATCAGCGCGCTCTGGTCGCTGACGTATACCCCGCTCTCCACCAGCGTGTCGTGCAGCACCTGCTGCTCCAGCCGGTGGCCCAGGTCGTTGCGGATGAACAGGTACAGCATCGCGCCGAAGACCGGCATCACCGCGATGAGGATGCTCCAGGAGAGCTTGATGGCCGGGTTGTCCCGGGTGTTCAGCACGAAGATCAGCATCACCGCCGTGACCACCACGCTGCCGCCCACATAGTAGGGAACGTACTGCGCGAAGTGGAACAGCAGCATGAATAGTATGGCAAACTGGGCCGCCAGCAGCACCAGAACCACCATGGTGCGGCCGAAGACCACATGGAACACGCCCCGCTTGCCTTCCTGCACCAGCTTTTCCTTCTCAGGCGGCTCAATGGGGAGATGGGGACGCGCCGGTTTCCGTTCGCTCATGCCCTCTCCCCTTTCTGCACGTCACGCCGCAGCATCTGGTACGCCGCCGCGGCCAGCGGCACGCCCAGCAGCATCCCGCTGATGCCCATGACACCGCCGCCCACCGTGACGGTGGCCAGCACCCACACGCCGGGGAGGCCGATGGAGGTACCCACCACTCTGGGATAGATGAGGTTCCCCTCCAGCTGCTGCAGAAGCGTCAGGAAGATCAGGAAGATCAGCGCTTTCAGCGGGTCCACCGTCAGGATCATGAACGCGCCCACAAAGGCGCCGATGTAGGCGCCCGCCACCGGGATCAGCGCCGTGAAGCCCACCAGCGTGCCGATCATCACCGCGTAGGGCAGGCGCAGCAGCGCCATGCCCGCCATGCAGAGCAGGCCCAGAATCACCGCCTCGGTGCACTGGCCCACGATGAAGCGGTGAAAGCAGCTGTTGAGCGTCGCAAGCACATAGCGGAGCTTCGCCTCCCACTTTTCGGGCAGGTACCGCCGCACCAGACGGCTGCACTGCCGGCTCAGCCGCTCCTTCCCCACAAGAAGGTACAAAGCGAAGATCAGGCCGATGACGAAGCGCGTCACAAAGGAGACGAGGGAGGAGACGGTGGAGACCGCCACCTGAGCGGCGCCGCCCACGCCCTCCATCAGCAGACGCGCCATCTGGCTGATCTTATCCTGCCAGTTCACCGACTCCAGCGATTGAAGCAGCTCCGCCGCCGCGTCCGAGGTGAGCAGTCCGCTGCTGCGCACCCAGTCCGCGGCCCATTCCACCGCCCCGGGGACCTCCGCCATGAGCAGCCGCACGCAGGCAAGCAGCTCCGGCACCACCAGGCGCACCACCAGCACCGCCGCGCCCAGCAGCGTCAGCAGCGCGGCCAGCAGACACACGGGCCGCCGGCTCCGCCGAGCCGCCTCGCCGCCGTGGGGAAAATAGTGCCGCTCATAAAAGCTCATGAGGATGTTCACGAGATACGCTATGATGCAGCCCATGAGCAGCGCCCCCGCCGCGTGCAGCAGCGCCGCGGCGAAGCCCGCCACCGTACTCCAGTAATAGATACCCAGAAACAGGACAAAGCAGGTCACGCCCAGCCTGAAACAGCCCTTCCATTCGATTTTCATACCGTTTCTCCTTCCCGCGCCCCGCGAAGGGCGCGTCTTGCAGCGATACAGTCATTATAATCCGCGGCGCGGCCCCTGACAACCGACGATTCCCCCTGCCGCGTCGAGGTGATCCGCCCGCCGGGCGGCGTTTTTTTACGCGCTTTGCCCCTCCTCACGGAGCGGGTCCCACTCGCCCCGGACATAGCAGCGCAGGAACAGCGCGAAAAGCAGCAGATTATGGGCGATCATGCAGGCCCAGGCCGAGACAAGGCCGTAGCCCAGCACCTGCGTACAAACGAAGGTACCCACGATGCGCACGCCCCACATACCGAGGATATTGTACAAAAACGGCTGCCGCGTCCTGCCCACGCCCTGCAGCAGGCCCTCCACGATGATGGAAAAGCCGTAAAACGGCTCCGACACCGCCACCATGCGCAGCACCGTGCTGCCGAGGGTGATGACGTCGCCGCTGCGGGAAAAGAGCGACACCAGCGCCGGGGCGGAAGCGAACAGGCAGGCCCCGGAGAAACACATGAGGACGATCTCCAGCGGCAGGAACATGGCCGCCAGCTCCCGCATCCGCTTCCGGTCCCTGGCGCCGTAGGCGTTGCCGGCGAGGGTGGCGGCGGCGGTCTGCATACCGAAGCCCGGGATGTAGAAAGCCGACTCCACGGTGTTGGCGATGGTGTGGGCGGCGGTGGCCACCTCTCCGAGGGAATTGATCATGGCCGCGAAGGCCACATAGCCCAGAGACGTGCCGAAGCGCTGGAGCATATTGGGCAGCGCCACCCGCAGGCAGGGCCGCAGCACTTCCCAGTCCGGCCGCAGCGACTGCCCTCTGGGAGATGCCAGCGGGTGCCGCCAGAGGGCCGCGGTGATGCAGATGCCGCCCACCGTGAAGGCCACGGCGCTGGCGATGGCCGCGCCCTCGACCCCAAGCCCCGCGCCGGGCAGGGTCACGCGCCCGCCAAACGCCTGCCGGGTGGGATAGATCAGCAGGAAATTCAGCGCTACGTTGATGCCGTTCACCGCGAGGCCCAGCTTCATGGGGGTCTTGGTATCGCCCACGGCCCGCAGCACCGTGCCGAATATCAGGCTGGCGGCGCGGGGCAGCATGGGCAGGTACAGAATGAAGAAATAGCGGGAGGCCATCGCCCGGATGCTGCTGTCCGTCCGCATCCAGACCGGGATCACGCCGCTGAGAGACAGCGTCAGCGCGGTAAAGAGCGTCCCCACCACCAGCGTGGTCAGGACGGCCTGGGCGGCGGCGTGCTTCGCCGCCGTCTCGTCCTTTGCGCCCCGCGCCCGGGCGATAAAGGCCAGAAAGCCCACGCTCAGGGCGGAGACGGAGCCGTTGATAAGCCAGTTGACGGTGCTGGTGGCTCCCACGGCGGCGGTGGCCGCTGTGCCGAGGGACCCCACCATGGCGGTGTCGATGTACTGCACCGCCGTCTGCATGAGCTGCTCCAGCATGGTGGGCCACGCCAGGGCCAGGATCGTCCGCAGCATTTCCGGATTCAGTTTCCTCAGCGTTCCGTTTCTCATCCCGCGCCTCGTCTCTTTCGTTTCCGGGGTCTTTTTCCCCGGGTACATTATACGGGAGAAGCCGCCTGCTTCTCAATCACTTTTTTGAAAAAAGTGCCGTGATCTCCCCTGTCTCGCGCAAAAAAGCGCGGCGGGGAGGCTGCGCCCCCCTGCCGCGCCCTGCGCGCATCAGTTGTCCAGGAATTTCTGGATATCCCGGTTGGAGCCCAGGATGAAGATGGTCTCGTCGAGCCTAAAGCTGTGGTTCGGGCCGGGCAGCGGCTCCAGCCGCCCCTCCCGCCGGATAGCCAGAATGTTGATGCGGTACCGCTGGCGCACCGCCAGCTCCGCCGGGGTCTTCCCCTCCCAGGAGGACGGCACCGCCGTCTCGAAAATGGAGTACTCCGGCGTCAGCTCCACATAGTCGAACACATGGTCCGCCGTATAGCGCACCGCGGACCAGGAGGCCATCTGCTTTTCGGGATAGACCACGTCGTCCGCACCGTTGCGCAGCAG
Source organism: Oscillospiraceae bacterium (assembly GCA_051867615.1). Lineage (GTDB taxonomy): Bacteria > Bacillota > Clostridia > Oscillospirales > Oscillospiraceae > RGIG5472. Next base: position 32,013 of record JBJDYU010000041.1, read on the forward strand.
GAACTTCGCGTGCACGTCCCGGCTGGCCCGGGACAGCACGAAGGGCGCTCCCTGCTCCTTCAGAAGGGCGGTGGCCTCCAGCGAGCTTTGGAAATCGTCGCCGATGGCCACAATGCAGAGGTCGAAGTTCCGCACCCCCAGAGAGGCGATGAAGGACTCGCTGGTGGCGTCGCCGATCTGGGCGTGGGTGACGTAGGGCAGCGCCTCGTCCACCCGCCGCTCGTTCTTATCCACAGCCAGCACCTCATGGTGCAGCTCCTGCAGCTTTTCCGCCACGTGCCGTCCAAAACGGCCAAGGCCGATGAGTAAAACAGATTTCATGTAAAAACTCCTTTCTTATCCCACCGTGACCTGCTCCTGGGGATACTGCGGCCCATCCGCGGCGTTCCCGGCGACGGCGTAGATCATGGTCAGGCCGCCCACGCGGCCAAAGTACATCAGAAAGATCAAAATGAGCTGTGAAACAGCGGAAAGCTCCGACGTGACCCCCATGCTCAGTCCCACGGTGCCGATGGCGGAGCCGGCCTCGAACATCGCCGTCAGCAGCGGCAGGCCCTCCACGCAGCAGATCACCATGCCGCCGCTCAAAAACAGCAGCAGGTACAGCATCAAAATGGCTCCGGCATTGCGCACCGTGCCGTCCGACAGGCGGCGGCCGAAGCAGTGGGCGTTGTCCCTGCGGCGGAAGACCGCCCGCATATTCAGCAGCAGCACCGCCAGCGTGGTGGTCTTGAAGCCGCCCGCCGTGGAGCCGGGAGAGCCGCCCACCAGCATCAGCGCCAGCATCAGCAGCACAGTCGGGCCGCTGAGAGAAGTCAGCTCCACCGTGTTGAAGCCTGCCGTGCGCAGCGTCACGGACTGAAACCAGGCGCGCAGCGTCCGCTCTCCGGCGGAGAGGCCCTGCCACTGGGGCAGGCGGAACTCATACAGGGCGAAAAACGCGAAGCCCAGGATGAGCAGCGCCGCCGTGGTGATGAGGATCAGCTTGCTCTGCAGGCGGTAGCGCCTGAGGTGGCGTCCGTGCTGCGCCACGTCCTGCCAGGTGAGGAAGCCCAGACCGCCCACGATGATGAGCGCCGTAATGGTGAGGTTCACCGGCACGTCTCCCGCGAAGCCAGTGAGGGAGGAGCCGGGGGCCGTCTCGCCCATCAGATCGAAGCCGGCGTTGCAGAAGGCGGAGACGGAGTGGAACACCGCGAACCAGAGCCCCTTCCAGAAGTCGAAGCGGCGGCAGAAGCGCAGGGCCAGCAGCACCGCGCCGATCCCCTCGATGGCGAAGGAGGCCTTCAGAATGAAGCCCGTCATGCGGACGATGCCGCCCACCTGCGGGGCGGAGATGGACTCCTGCATGACCCAGCGCTGCTTCAGCCCGATCTTCCGTCCGGCGAACATGAACACCGCCACCGCCATGGTCACCACGCCCATGCCGCCCACTTGGATCAGCAGCAGGATCACCGCCTGCCCGAAGCCCGACCAGTACTGCATGGTGTCGTGCACCACCAGTCCCGTGACGCAGGTGGCGGAGGTGGCCGTGAACAGCGCGTCCAGCAGCGGCGCGCCCGCGCCGTCCCGCGTGGCGAAGGGGAGCATCAGCAGCGCGGTGCCCGCCAGGATCAGCAGAAGAAAGCCGAGGATGATGATCTGGGCGGGCGTTGTCCGCTCGCGTTTTGAAAAAGGCATGACAATCCTCCAAGAGTCGGTTCCGGACGGCGGACGCCGTCCGGCAAAAAGCGTTCTCATAATATTTTCGTATTATAGCACGCCGCGCCGGGAAAGGGAAGCGGAGATATGCGGCGTTCCCGCTGTTTTTTGCGCCGCGGCGCGGCCCCGTTTACCCGGTTTACAAGAATTTGCAAATGTGGTAGCATAAGCCTGCAAGGATCCCATTCTGTATGAGGAGATGTGACCATGAAATTTTCCGAGATGCCTTATACGCGTCCTGACCTGGAAGCGGTCAAGGCGCAATATACCGAGCTGACCCGCCGTCTCGCCGCGGCCAAGGACTATGCCGAAGCCCGAGCCGTTTTTCTCGAGAAGGAGGAAATGGAGAAGCGGGTGGATACCCAGTACAATCTGGTCTTTATCCGCAGCGGCATCGACACCCGCGACGCGTTTTATGAAGCTGAGATGAAGTTCTGGAGCGCCGTCCTCCCCGAGCTGGAGGAGTACGGCCAGAGCTGGACCCAGGCGCTGCTGCAAAGTCCCTTCCGGGCGGATTTTGAGAAGGAGTATGGCAGATTGATGTTCCGCAACGCGGAGATCCGGCTGAAGACCTTCTCCCCCGAGATCATCCCCGAGCTGCAGCAGGAAAACGACCTGAATCAGGAGTATCAGAAGCTCATCGCCTCCGGCCGGATCGAGTTTGAGGGCAAGACCTACACGCTGTCCCAGATGGCCCCTCTCAAGTCCGACCCGGACGATGCGCGCCGCCTCGCCGCCTGGAAAGCCGACGGCGCCTGGTACAAGGAAAACCAGGCGAAGCTGGACGAGATCTTCGACAAGCTGGTGCATCTGCGCGATACCATGGGCAAAAAGCTCGGCTATGAGGGCTACACCACCCTCGGCTACCACCGCATGGGCCGCAACTGCTACGGCAAGGAGGACGTGGAGCGCTTCCGCGCCGCCGTGGTGAAGTATCTGGTACCCATGGCGGACAGCATCTACCGCCGTCAGGCCGAGCGTATGGGCAAGCCTTATCCACTGAGCTTCTCCGACGCCGCGCTGGAGTTCCGCTCCGGCAACCCCCGGCCCCAGGGCGCGGCGGACGATATCCTGGCCGCAGGCAGGAAATTCTATGAGGCGCTCTCCCCCGAGACCGGCGAGTTTTTCAACCGGATGCTGGACGAGGAGCTGATGGACGTCCTCGCCACCGACGGCAAGGCCGGCGGCGGCTACTGCACCTTCCTCGCCGACTACGAGGCCCCCTTCATCTTCGCCAACTTCAACGGCACCCAGGGCGACGTGGAGGTGGTGACCCACGAGGCGGGCCACGCCTTCGCCGCATGGCTCAGCCGCAAGATCGTGCCCAGAGAATACGTCTGGCCCAGCTCCGAGGCCTGCGAGGTCCACTCCATGTCCATGGAGTTCCTGGCCTGGCCCTGGGCGGAGGATTTCTTCGGCCCCGACGCCCGCAAGTTCCGCTACAGCCACCTCGCCGGCGCGCTGACCTTCATCCCCTACGGCACCATGGGCGACCACTTCCAGCACATCGTCTATGAAAAGCCGGACATGACCCCGGCGGAGCGCCACGAGACCTGGAAGAAACTGCTGGGCATCTATATGCCCTGGATCAAGCTGGACGGCGAGATCCCCGTTCACGGCGAGGGCTACGGCTGGCAGCGGCAGCACCACATTTACGACAACCCCTTCTACTATATCGACTACTGTCTCGCCGAGACCGTGGCGCTGGAGTTCTGGGCCATGAGCCAGAAGGACTTCAAGGACGCCTGGGCGCATTACATGGCCTACACCCGTCAGGGCGGCAGCCGCACCTTCACCGAGCTGCTGGCAAACGCGGGCCTCGAAAGCCCCTTCGACGAGAACTGCCTGCGCAGCGTCTGCGAGACCGCCAAGGCATGGCTCGAAAGCTACGACATGACCGGCCTTGCATGAGCCGGGCGTAAACGGCAGAAAAAGGCCCGCGTCCGCTCCACCGGCGGACGTGGGCCTTTCCAAAACAGCTTTTATAAAAAATTTTCAGAAATTTCAGGTAGTTTTCCTGCGGAAAGGGCAGAATATCCTCAACAGCAGGAAAGGAGACACTGCAATGAAACGAAAAACCTTCATCTGCGCGCTGGGGCTCGCCGTTCTGCTTCTTGGCGGTTGCGCCCAGCAGCAAAACCCGGCGGCATATATCGGCACGGAGGAGGCCAAGGCCCAGGCGCTGGCCCACGCCGGTCTCACCGGCGAGCAGGTGACCTTCTCGAAAGCCAAGCTGGATAACGAGAATGGCCGCCAGATCTACGAGGTGGAGTTCTACACCGGCGACGGCAGGGAGTACGAATACGAGATCGACGCCTCCGCCGGGACGGTGCTGCGCTACCATTACGACGAGAAGCAGGCCGCTTCATCCTCCTCCGGCGAAACCGCCATCACGGAGGCGCAGGCCAGAGAGCTGGCCCTGTCCCGGGTCCCCGGCGCCGCCGAGAGCGACATTCTCGAATTCAAGACCGAGCATGATAACGGCCGCACGGAGTACGAGGGCAAGATCGTCTACGGCGGCACGGAGTACGAGTTTGAGATCGACGGCGACAGCGGCACCCTCCTGAGCTGGGAGGCGGAGCCGGTCAATGGCTAAGTACCCACAGATGAAAGAACCCGTCAAAAAGCCGCGCAGCGAAAGCTGCGCGGCTTTTCTGTTTCGGGTCAAACGGTTCTGCGCCGGGCGGGGATCCTCTGGCGGATCTGCTCCAGACGGTTCAGCGCCGTCAGCAGCGTCTCGTCCTTCTTCGCAAAGTGGAAGCGGATCAGATGGTTCACCGGCTCGCGGAAGAAGCTGGAGCCGGGCACGGCGCCCACGCCCACCTCTCTTGCGAGGGTCTCGCAGAACTCGAGGTCGCTCTCATAGCCGAACTCGGAGATATCCAGCAGGACGTAATACGCGCCCTCCGGGTTGGTGTGGGCCAGACGCAGGTCGTCCAGGCCCTTCAAAAACAGGTCCCGCTTGTGGGTGTATTCCGCCTGCAGGCCGTCGTAATAATCCTGCCCGAATTGAAGCCCCGGAATGACCGCCTCCTGCAGCGGAGCCGCCGCGCCCACGGTCAGGAAGTCATGCACCTTCTTGATGCGCTCGGTGATCTCCGCCGGAGCGATGGTATAGCCCAGCCGCCAGCCGGTGATGGAATAGGTCTTGGACAGGGACGAGCAGGAGATCGTCCGCTCCCACATACCGGGGAGCGACGCGAAATAGGTGTGCCTGTGGGGGGCGTAGACGATATGCTCGTACACCTCGTCCGTCACCACGTAAGCGTCGTACTTCCGCGCCAGATCCGCGATGATCTCCAGCTCCGCCCGGGTGAAGACCTTGCCGCAGGGGTTGGAGGGATTGCAGAGGATCAGGGCCTTGGGGTGCTGACGGAAAGCGTCCTCCAGCACCTCCGGGTCAAAGCTGAAGGCCGGGGGCTGCAGGGGGACATAGATCGGCTCCGCCCCGGAGAGGATGGTGTCCGCGCCGTAGTTCTCGTAAAAGGGGGAGAAAACGATGACCTTGTCGCCGGGATTCGCCACCGTCATCATGGCGGCCATCATGGCCTCGGTGCTGCCGCAGGTGACCACGACCTCGCTGTTGGGGTCCACGGGATGCCCCATAAAATGGGACTGCTTGGCGGCCAGCGCCTCCCGGAAGTTCTGCGCGCCGAAGGTGATGGAATACTGGTGGAAGTCCTCGCGGGCCACCTCCGCCAGCCGGTCGAGAAGGGCCTTGGGCGGGTCAAAGTCAGGGAAGCCCTGGGACAGATTCACCGCTCCGTATTGAGCGGAGATCCGGGTCATGCGCCGGATCACCGAATCGGTAAAGCCGGCTGTGCGTTCGGACAGGTTCTGCATCTCTTTATTCCTCCTGATGATTATATAGCTCGTAGATAGATCAGCCCTCCGGCCGCGGCGGAAAAGGCCGCGGCAGATCAGCCGTCGTTGTCGTAATAATGCTCCAAAAAGGAATGCTCCTCGCCCCTGGTCTTATAGCCGGGCATGGTGTCCAGCGACACCGCGTGGATGCTGTTGAAAATGCTCTTTTCGATGTTCGGGTTATCCCGCTTGAGCTGGCGGAGCAGCAGCTTGACCTCCTGCCGCTTGGAGGCGCCGGTCCCATCGCCGGAGGCGCAGCTCTCCGTGAAGCGGCAGGCGCACTGGATAAATTCCAGCCCGTTATAGCGCTTCCAGGCCAATATATCCTCCTCATGCACGCAATATAATGGCCGGATCAGCTCCATTCCCGGGAAATTTGTGCTGTGGAGCTTCGGCATCATGGCCTGCAGCTGGGAGCCGTAGAACATCCCAAGGAGCGTGGTCTCGATGACGTCGTTGAAGTGGTGGCCCAGGGCGATCTTGTTGCAGCCAAGCTCCCTCGCCTTGCTGTAGAGATACCCTCTCCGCATCCGGGCGCAGAGGTAGCAGGGCGACTTTTCGCTGCTGTTGGCGACCTCGAACACATTGGTCTCGAAAATGGTGATGGGGACATGGAGCAGCGCGGCGTTGCTCTCGATCTTCTGGCGGTTTGCCGGATGGTAACCCGGGTCCATGACCAGAAAGACCAGTTCAAAGGGGATGTAGCTGTGCCGGTGCAGCTCCTGCATCAGCTTCGCCAGCAGCATGGAATCCTTTCCGCCGGAAATACACACGGCGATCCGGTCCCCGGACTGGATCAGCTCGTACTTCTTCACGGCGTAGGTGAAGGGCTTCCACAGCTCCCGGCGGTATTTTTTCAGGATGCTGCGCTCGATCATCTGGTAGGGCTCCAGCTCTCTTGCCATGGCTCACGCTCCCCTTTGTCAGTCGTTCGGCCGGTATTCCACTCCGCAGCCCGCACCGCCGGGCCAGTCACAATTTCCTACCGTAAAAGTATGTTTGTTAGTATAACAGCATCTTTTCCTCCCGTCAATGGGTAAGCTGCCCGGAAACCGGGCCCTGCACGGAGCCGGGAGGCCCGGTATGCGCCCGAAACAGGAGAATTGATTTTTTCGCGCTGCCGTGCTATAGTAGGGAAAACAACTGGCAAGGGGCGCGCCCTTGCGGAAAAGGACCTATCGCATGATCGAGACCTGGGATATCACCATACCGGAGCTGACGGGAGATACGGAGCGCCGGGCATACGTCTATCTGCCCGACGCGCTGGAGGAGGACCCCGAGGCACGCTATCCGGTACTGTATATGTTCGACGGACACAACGTGTTTTTTGACGAGGACGCCACCTACGGCAAGAGCTGGGGCCTCGGCGAGTATCTGGACGCCTATGAAACGCCCCTCATCGTGGCGGCGGTGGAGTGCAGCCATGACCCGCACAACGGGCGGCTCTCCGAATACGCCCCGTTCTCCTTTCAGAGCGACGAGTTCGGCCGGGTGCGGGGCCGGGGCCGGACCACCATGGAGTGGATGGTTCACAGCTTCAAGCCCTTCATCGACGAGCACTTTCCCACCCTGCCTGACCGCTCCCACACCTTCATCGCGGGCAGCTCCATGGGTGGCCTGATGAGCCTTTACGCCCTGCTGGCCTACAACCGGGTGTTCTCCCGGGCGGCGGCCCTCTCCCCCTCTTTGTGGTGCGCCCCGGGACGGATGGAGCAGCTGCTCCGCCGTGCGGAGCTCGACGAGGAAACGGTGCTGTATATGGACTACGGCTCGGAGGAGCTGGCGAATCACCCGCAGATGCTGCAGCGCTTCAGCCGCACGGCGAAGCTGCTGCTGGACCGCGGCGTGCTGCTGGACTGCCGCATCGTCCCCGGCGGGAAGCACTGCGAGGCCAGCTGGGAGCGGCAGATCCCCTTCTTTCTCAACACTCTGCTCTACGACGGAGCATAACGGAGGTAAGCGGCATGGAAACGCAGTATTATAAAAGCTACAGTCCGGCGCTGGGCCGGGACATGGAGTGCAAGGTCTACGGCCACGCCGGCCGCCCGGTGCTGTTCATCCCCTGTCAGGATGGGCGCTTTTTCGACTTTGAAAACTTCCACATGACGGACGTCTGGGCTCCCTGGATCGAGACGGGCCGGGTGATGGTCTTCGCCATCGACACGCTGGACCGGGAGACCTGGTCCGACAAGGGCGGCGACCCCTACTGGCGCATCCGCCGCTATGAGCAGTGGATCGCCTACATCACCGACGAGATGGTGCCCTTCATGCGCGCCATGGCAAGTGAGCGCAACGGCTGGGAGGGCGAGAGCGGCGTGCTGGCCTTCGGCTGCTCTCTGGGCGCCACCCACGCCGCGAACCTATACCTCCGCCGCCCGGACCTCTTTGACCGGCTGCTGGCCCTCAGCGGCATCTACACCGCGGACTACGGCTTCGGCGGCTACATGGACGAGGTGGTGTACCAGAACTCGCCGGTGCATTACATGGCGAACCTGCCCGCTGATCATCCGTATGTGGAAATGTACAACCGCCAGAAGGCGGTCATCTGCGCGGGACAGGGCCCCTGGGAGGTGCCGGAAACCACCTGCCGTCTGCGGGATATCTTCGCGGAAAAGGGCATACATATCTGGGTGGACCTGTGGGGCTATGACGTGGCCCACGACTGGGACTGGTGGTATAAGCAGGTGGCCTACTTCCTGCCCTACCTGCTGGATACATGATTTCTCACAAGACAAGAGAGGGACTGCTATGAAAAATGTGATCTTTATTTCCCCCAATTTCCCCACCAACTACTGGCAGTTCTGCCGGGAGCTGCGGAACAACGGGCTGAACGTGCTGGGCATCGGTGACCAGCCCTATGACGAGCTGCGAGGCGAGCTGAAGGACAGCCTCAGCGAATACTATAAGGTAAGCAGCCTCGAAAACTACGACGAGGTCTACCGGGCCGTGGCCTTCTTCATCTTCAAGTACGGCCGCATCGACTGGCTGGAGTCCAACAACGAATACTGGCTGGAGCGCGACGCCCGGTTGCGGACGGACTTCCACATCACCAGCGGCTTCCAGGTGGAGGATATGCCCCGGATCAAGTACAAGTCCAAGATGAAGGAGTTCTACACCAGGGCTGGTCTCGCGGTGGCGCGCTACCATCTGGTGGACGACGAGGCGGGCTGTCTTGCGTTCATCGCGCAGGTGGGCTATCCCGTGGTGGTCAAGCCGGACAACGGCGTGGGCGCCTCCCATACATACAAGCTCAGCAGCGACGAGCAGCTGCGCCGGTGGCTCCGGGAGGAGCGCGAGCCGGACGTCTCCTACATCATGGAGGAGTTCGTCCACGCGGAGGTCAACTCCTACGACGCCATCATCGATTCCAATGGCGAGCCGCTGTTTGAGACCGGCAACGTCACGCCCATGTCCATCATGGATATCGTGAACGAAGCGGATAACTCCATTTACTACATCGTCAAGGATCTGCCCGAGGACACCCGCAAGGCGGGCCGCGCCACGGTGAAGAGCTTCGGCGTGAAGAGCCGCTTCGTCCACTTCGAGTTCTTCCGTCTGACCCAGGATCAGGAGGGGCTGGGCAAAAAGGGCGAGATCATGGCGCTGGAGGTCAATATGCGGCCCTGCGGCGGCTTCTCCCCGGACATGATGAACTATGCCAACAGCACCGACGTGTACAAGATCTGGGCGGACATGATCGCGTTTGACCGCTCCACGGTGCCGGAGGGCGAGCATTTCTTCTGCGCCTTCGCCGGCCGGCGGGACGGCAAGCATTTCGCTCTGAACCACGAGGCCATCATGGCGAGGTACGGCTCCCAGATGCGGATGGTGGAGCGCATCCCCGACGCGCTGGCCGGGGCCATGGGCAACCAGATGTATGTGGCCGCCTTCCCCACCCGCGAGGAGATGGACGCGTTCTACAGCGACATCCTCCGCTGCGAATAAGACTTATCTCCCGTGAAAAGCGGCGCTTTTCACGGGAGTTTTTCCGTCCCGCGCCGCCCAAACACAGGCCCTCCGGCTGCGCCGGAGGGCCTGCCGCGTCCTGCGCCGGGACCGCGAAAGCGTCCGGTGCGCGGCAAAAATATTCGTCTCGATTTTCTTTACCGATAAGATTTGTTCACAATTACGCTGTATAGTGGTTTAAGCGATTAAACGAAAGGACGTGGAGACATGGCGGAACTGGAGCAGGAGATCCGGCGCTTTGCCAGGGAATTTGAGGGCTGCCAGAAGCTCCTGCTGGCGCTGGGAGACGAAAACCGCCAGCATCTGATGCTGGAAATGCTGCGGATGGGGCGCTGCGAGGGCGTGCGCGTGGGGGCGATCACGGAAAAGACCAACCTCTCCCGCCCCGCCGTGTCCCACCACATTCAGATCCTCAAGGACGCGGGCGTTTTGAAGCTGCGCCGGGAGGGAACGAAAAACTACTATTATTTCGATCCGGATATGAAGGCCTTTGACCGCCTGCTGCAAATGCTGCTGCACGCCAAGGCCATCATGGCGCGGCTGCCGGACCGGAGCGGCGCGGAACGGTAAACGGGCGCGCACATGGCATAGACGGCCAAACATATCTGACAGGAGGAACAGCAAAATGGATCTGATGGAAGCCATGCGGGCGCGCCACAGCGTCCGGCAGTACAAGGAAAGGCCCCTGGAGCCGGAGGCCGCCGCGGCGCTGCGGGCGGAGATCGCCGTCTGCAACCGGGAAAGCGGCCTGCACATACAGCTTGTGGCGGACGAGCCGAAGGCCTTTGACGGCTTCATGGCGCATTATGGGAAATTCAGCGGCGTAACCAACTATATCGCGCTGATCGGCCCCAAGGGGCCGGCGCTGCAGGAAAAATGCGGCTACTACGGAGAGCGTCTGGCCCTCAAGGCCCAGCAGTTGGGGCTGAACAGCTGCTGGGTGGCCATGAGCTACAGCAAGATCAAAACCGCTTTCGAGGTGCGGCCGGGCGAGAAGCTCTGCGTCGTCATCGCCCTCGGGTATGGCGCGACTCAGGGCGCAGCGCATAAATCCAAGCCCTTTGACGCCGTGGCCAAAGTGGACGGAGAGATGCCGGAGTGGTTCAAGGCCGGTGTGGAGGCCGCGCTTCTGGCCCCCACGGCCATGAACCAGCAGAAATTCCTGCTCTCGCTGCAGGGCGACCGGGTGTCCGCGAAAGCGGGAGCGGGCTTTTACGCCAGGGTGGACCTCGGCATCGTGAAGTACCACTTTGAGCTGGGCGCGGGAAAAGAGCGCTTTCAGTGGGCCTGACGCGCAGGCTCCCGGGCGCGGCGGGGCGCACCGCCGCTTCTTCGCCCTTATCCCCCGCATATGCTGTACTTGCCATACTTTGACTGCCAAAACAGGAGGCTTATTCGTGCTGCAATTAAAACACATCGTCAAAACCTACGTCACCGGCGAGCTGAAGCAGGACGCGCTGCAGGATGTGTCCATCAGCTTCCGGGAAAATGAATTCGTGTCCATTCTGGGTCCCAGCGGCTCCGGCAAGACCACTTTGCTCAACATCATCGGCGGGCTGGACCGCTACACCAGCGGCGACCTCGTCATCAACGGCGTCTCCACCAAACAATACAAGGACGCGGACTGGGACTACTACCGCAACGACTCCATCGGCTTTGTCTTCCAGAGCTACAACCTGATCCCGCACCAGAGCGTCCTCGCCAACGTCGAGCTGGCGCTGACGCTGGCGGGCGTGTCCAAGAAGGAGCGCCGCCAGCGGGCCGTGGAGGTGCTGAAAAAGGTGGGGCTGGGAGACCACCTGCACAAAAAGCCGAACCAGATGTCCGGCGGCCAGATGCAGCGCGTGGCCATCGCCCGGGCGCTGGTCAACAACCCCGACATCCTGCTGGCGGATGAGCCTACCGGCGCGCTGGACAGCGAGACCAGCGTCCAGATCATGGAGCTGCTCAAGGAGATCGCCAAGGATAAGCTGGTCATCATGGTGACCCACAACCCGGAGCTGGCGGAGGCCTATTCCACCCGCATCGTGAAGCTCCGGGACGGTAAGATCCTCAGCGATTCCGACCCCTATGACGCCAGCGAGCAGGCCGCGCCTCCCCGGAAGCGCAAGAAGATCTCCATGTCCTTTTTCACGGCGCTCTCCCTCAGCTTCAATAACCTCCGCACCAAAAAGGGCCGCACGCTGCTGACGGCCTTCGCCGGCTCCATCGGCATCATCGGCATCGCCCTGATCTTGTCCCTCTCCACAGGCATTCAGGACTACATCACCGATATCCAGCGGGACACCCTCTCCTCCTACCCCATCTCCATCCAGCGGCAGGAGTCCGCCATCACCCGGGTCCTCAGCAGCCACAGCGAGATGATGGCGGAGGAGGGCGAGGAGCATGAGCGGGACGCGGTCTATGCCAACGAGCGGATGTTCGACCTGTTCAACGCCGCCTTCACCGGCGGGGACGTGGAGAACAACCTGACCGCGTTCAAGGTCTGGCTCGACCGCGAGATGGACCCTGAGACCAGCACCACACAGCTGTATGAGTCCGTCTCCACCCTCCAGTACCAGTACGGCGTGGACATCAACACCTATGTGCAGGGCGAGGACGGCACGTACCACAGCACCGACCTCACCTCCGCCCTGATGGCGGGCGCGGGCGACACCGTCAATTCCATGGCATCCGTCATGGGTTCCCGGATGGGGACCATGGAGCTCTGGTCCGAGATCCTGCCCGGCACGGACGGCGCGCTGATCTCCGATCTGGTCTACGGGCAGTATGAGCTGCTGGCGGGCTCCTGGCCCGAGGCGGCGGACGAGGTCGTTCTGATCCTGGACGACAGAAATGAGATCACCGATATCGCGTTTTACGCTCTGGGCCTCATGTCCGACGAGGAGGTGGACGATATCCTCTCCGCCGTCATGAACGGCGAGGAGATCGCGACCTCCGGCGGCGAAAAGAAGGTCTCCTACGAGGATGTGCTGGGCACCTCCTTCAAGCTGGTGCTGAACTGCGATTACTACACCAAGAACAGCGCCGGCGTCTGGACGGACGTGCGGGATGACGAGGCGTCGCTGGAGCTGGTGGTGAAAAACGGCTATGACCTTAAGATCGTTGGCGTCCTCCGCCCCGATCCCGAGGCTGCCTCCACCTCCATTTCGGGCGTTTTCGGCTACACCTCCGCGCTGACGGACTATGTCATCCAGCGCTCCGCCGAAAGCGAGATCGTGAAGGAGCAGCTCCTGCCGGAAAACGAGAACTACGATGTGCTCACCGGCCTGCCCTTTGTCATCACCGAGGCCACCGACCCCTCCGACAGCGAGAAAGCCGCGGAGATCAGGGAATACTTCGCCTCCCTCACGCCGGTGGAAAAGACCGATATGTACACCGCCATCCTCTCTGAGCCTTCCGCGGAGTATCTGGAGCAGACGGTGAACGCCTATATGCAGCACTTCACCACCCGCGATTCCATGGTGGAGCTGGCGGCGAACACCTACCATTTGGACAAATCCGCCGCAGAGGAATACCTCGCGGACTACTCCGACGAGGAGCTGCAGAATCTTCTGCGGACGCAGCTTGAAAAGCTGGTGCGGGAGCGGTACGCCGAGCAGGCGGAGCTGCAGGTCGCCCAGAAGCTGTCGGCCGCGTCCGGCGCCGGCGACCTGTTCCAGGCGCAGGGCTATGCGGCGGTGGCCGCCGCCTTCGACCAGATGATCGCCGCCACCACGGACGAAGCGGTGCTGGCGGGCTACTATGACGCGTATATGCCCTCCACCGTGTCCGGCTCCACGCTGGCCGACACGCTGGCGCTCCTCGGCTCCATCGACTACGACTCTCCCGCCTCCATCAACATCTACGCCGAGACCTTTGAGGACAAGGAGCTGATCGACGACCTCATCGCGGAGTACAACGCCTCCGCCGCCGAGGAGGACCAGATCCAGTACACCGACTATGTGGCGCTGCTCATGTCCGGCGTCACCACCATGATCAACGCCGTGTCCTACGCCCTGATCGGCTTTGTCTCCATCGCGCTGGTGGTCTCCTCCATCATGATCGGCATCATCACCTATATCTCCGTGCTGGAGCGCACCAAGGAGATCGGCATCCTGCGCAGCGTGGGCGCGTCCAAGCGGGATATCTCCCGCGTGTTCAACGCCGAGACCATCATCGTGGGCTTCACGGCGGGCCTCATCGGCATCGGCGTGACGCTGCTGCTGAATCTGCCCATCAGCATCATAGCGGAGAAGCTCACCGGCATCAGCGGTATTGCCGTCCTCCCCGCTCCGGCGGCTGTGATCCTGGTGGCCATCAGCGTGGTACTCACCATGATCGCGGGCCTGCTCCCCTCCCGGATGGCCGCGAAGAAGGACCCGGTCATCGCGCTGCGGACGGAATAAAACAGCCGCGCCGCCGTCAAACGTCCGCCCCCGGAAGCCATGGCTTCCGGGGGCGGATTTTATAAGCGGTGAAGCAGTGATAAACGGCGGAAAACCGCCCATACTAATGGGGAGGTGATCGTAATGTCAAACGCAAGCGCTTATTTCACGCTGGGGGAAGTCCCCGGTAAGCACGACGAAAAAGCCATCAAGCGGGAGCTGGACAGTTTACCGGGCGTGCTTTCCGTCAGCGTCAGCATGGATTCCGGCCGCGTGGCCGTGGACTATGACACCACCGGCGTGGAAAGCGGCCAAATCGAAAAGCAGCTTCGGCAGCTGGGGTATCAGATCCTTGAGTCCCAAACGGACGGAAACGGCAGGTAAGGAGGACGACCGATGCCAAATCTGCTGCAATACGAAAAATCCCCCTACCTCCTCCAGCACGCGGAAAACCCCGTGGCCTGGCGGCCCTGGGGCGGGGCGGCGCTGGAGGAGGCCCGGCGGGAGGACAAGCCCATCTTCCTGAGCATCGGCTATTCCACCTGCCACTGGTGCCACGTCATGGCCCACGAATCCTTCGAATCGGAGGAGGTGGCGGCGGCGCTGAACCGCTCCTTCATCCCCATCAAGGTGGACAGGGAGGAGCGCCCCGACGTGGACGCGGTCTATATGGCGGCCTGCGTCGCCCTCAGCGGCTCCGGCGGCTGGCCGCTGACCGTGCTCCTGACGCCGGAGCAAAAGCCCTTTTGGGCCGGGACCTATCTGCCGAAGGCGCAGCTTCTGGCGCTGCTTACGCAGGCGGCCCACCGCTGGCGGGAGAACCGGGAGGAGCTGACCGAGGCCGCCGGCGCGCTGACCGAGTATCTCCGCCGGGAGGAGCCGGCACGGCCCGGCGCTCCCGGCCGGCCCCTTGTGGAGACGGGCGCGGTCCAGTTCGCCCGGAGCTTCGACGCGCAGTGGGGCGGCTTCGGCGAGGCCCCCAAGTTCCCCGCCGCCCACAATCTGCTGTTTCTCCTGCGCTATTCCCGGCTCACCGGAGACCGGCAGGCCCGGGAAATGGCGGAATTGACGCTGGAGCGGATGTACCGGGGCGGTCTGTTCGACCATGTGGGCGGCGGCTTTTGTCGCTACGCCACCGACCGGCGGTGGCTCGTGCCTCATTTTGAAAAAATGCTCTACGACAACGCCCTGCTGGCCCTTGCCTACACCGAAAGCTGGCAGCAGACTCGCCGTGAATACTGTCGGGACGTGGCGCGCCGCACGCTGGACTATGTCCTCGCGGAGCTGACGGACCCGCTGGGCGGCTTTTACTGCGGGCAGGACGCGGACAGCGACGGCGTGGAGGGAAGATACTATGTCTTCACCCCGGAGGAGATCGCCGGAGTTCTGGGCCGGGAGGCGGCGGAGGGCTTCTGCCGCCGCTTCGGCGTCACCGCCGGGGGCAATTTTGAGGGCAGGAGCATCCCGAGCCTGATCGGCGCGGCGGACTGGGAGCGGGAGCCGGAGGAGATGGAGGCGCTGCGGCAGCGGCTGTATGACTACCGGAAAGGCCGGGCACACCTCCACCGGGACGACAAGGTGCTTACCGCCTGGAACGGCCTGATGATCGCGGCGCTGGCCCGGGCAGGGCTGATTTTGGATGAGCCGCGCTATCTCGCGGCGGCGGAGCGGGCGGTCCGTTTCATCCGGGAGAACCTGAAGGACGGCGGCGGCCGCCTACTGGCCCGCTGGCGGGAGGGCGAGGCGGCCCATCCGGGAAAGCTGGAGGACTACGCCTTTTACGCCTGGGGGCTGCTGGAGCTGTACGAAGCTACGTTCCGCATCGACTATCTGGAGGAAGCCTGCGCCCTGGCGCAGCAGCTGCTGGAGCTGTTTTTCGATTCGGAGCGGGGCGGCTTCTACCCCTACGCCAGGGACGGCGAGCAGCTCATCACCCGCAGCAAGGAGGTCTATGACGGCGCTATGCCCTCGGGCAACGCCGCGGCGGCGCTGGTGCTGCATCGTCTCGCGCGGCTCACCGGAGAGGAACGCTGGCGGGAGGCGGCGGAGATACAGCTCTCCTATCTCGCAGGAGCCGCAGAGGACTATCCGGCGGGACACAGCTTTACGCTTCTGACGCTGCTGGAGGAGCTCTGGCCCACGGCGGAGCTGGTCTGCGCGGCAAAAGCGCCGCCGGAGGAGCTGGCGGCTTTCCTGCGGGAGAAACCCCGGCCCAACCTGACGGTTCTGGTGAAGACTGCGGAAAACGAGGCCCGGCTTGCCGCGCTGGCCCCCTTCACCGCCGGCTATCCCATTCCGGAGGTCGGAGCGCGGTACTACCTCTGCCGCGGGAAAACCTGCGCCAGTCCGGTGGAGCATATAGAAGACCTTGCAAAGCTGCTGTCATAAAAAACGGCGGGCGCTGCACGCGCCCGCCAAAGCCAATGATGCTGTTTTCGTTTTCAGCCGCAGCGTGTCCCTTACTTCTTTTTCACGGGATAGCAGACCTCGGTCACGAATTCGTTGGGGTCGGAGGTCTCATGGGGGCTGACATGGTAGATATTGAAAGCGGGGCCGTCAAACTCATATCCGTTGTCCGTCACCCAGTTGGCTACCGCCGCCATAACGGCGTTCATCTGGTCGTAGGAGCCTTTGCAGACGGCGGAAGCCACAGTGACCTCCTGCAGCGTCCTGAAGCGGACGTGCTCCGTGTCGGGATAGCGGCCCTTCACGGTCTTCTGCGCCTCCACATCCACATCGGACTCCTTGTACTCCCTGTCATGGAACACGACGCTGCAATAGCAGGGGTCGTCCGGGAGCAGATGCAAAGGGGCGGTCTCGCTGACCAGCACGCTCCAGAGCGTCCCCTCCATCTCGTAAGCGGGGATGTTCATACGCACCGTGGCGGCATAGCGCTCCGGGAAAGTTTTCAGGGTTACATCATACTTCATGGTCTCGTCATCCTTTCTCAGCCGTTCCAGGGCTGTGTCCAGAAGCCGCAGCCGGTATGCCGTCTGCCCGGACAGCTCCAGAAGCGCCGCCTGCTTCAGCCGCAGGTGGCGCTCCAGAATATCCTTATCCTCATAACAGGCAAGCATTTCGCCTATGGCGGCCAGGCCGAAGCCCATGTCCTTCAGGGCCGTGATCCCGCCGGCGATAGGAAGCTGGTCTTCCCCGTAGTAGCGGTAGCCGGAATCCGGATCGACCCGGATGGGGGCCAGCAGGCCGATCTCGTCATAATGGCGAAGCATACGGATACTGACTCTGGACAGTTTTGAAAAATCTCCGATTTTTAACATGAGGGCCCTCCAAACCTATGGTTTTCCTGCGCGCAGGATCATTGTAGCGTCTGCCATTATGGGAGAGTCAAGGGGTATTTTCATTTATTTCGTTTTTCCCTGTCGGCCCCGGTCAGGCAAGGGCTGCGCAAAAAATGAAGAAATTGTTAGCTTGCTTTTGCGCCGCCAAAGCTTTAATCTATCTATATATCCTGACGCACGAAACCCGAAAAGGAGGTCCTTTCGTTGAAAGCTCGAAAGCAATTCACCGCGCTGCTCCTCTGCGCCGCGCTCTGCATCGCCGCCCTCAGCGGCTGCGGCGGCAGCGCCGATACGCCTGATACGGATACGCCCGCCCCCGCTGTCGTCCCCTCCGGCTCCGACGCGGCGGTCCCGCGCACGCCGGCGGAGATCGACCTGACGGATGCCACCGCCATCACGCTCTCCGGCAGCAGCGTGCAGATCGACGGCGGCGGCGCGGAGGAATCCGGCGGCGTGGTCACCATCACCGGCGGCGGAATTTATGCGGTCAGCGGGACGCTCAGCGAGGGGCGGATCATCGTGAACGCCCCGGGAGAGGACGTGACGCTGGCCTTAAGCGGCGCTTCCCTCACCTGCTCCTACGGCAGTCCCATCTACGTCTATAAATCCTCCCGCACCACCATCCATCTGGTGGCGGGCACCGAAAACACGCTGGCCGACGGGAACCGCTATACTTTCGCCGACAGCTACTCCTCCGCCGCGGACGAGGAGCCCAACGCCTGCCTGTACAGCAAGTCTGACCTGCTTCTTCAAGGGGCCGGGGCGCTGACCGTGGAGGCCAACTACAAAAACGGCCTCACCGGCAAAGACACTCTCGAAATCTACGACTGCGCGCTCACCGTCACCGCCGTGAACCACGGCATCAACGGCAAGGACTCCAACACCATCGACAGCGCCGCTGTCACCGTCGCCTGCGGCGGCGACGCCATCCGCGCCAGCAACGACACGGACAGCGCCCTTGGCTGGGTCAGCATTTCCAACTCTGCCCTGACCCTGACCGCCGGAGAGGACGGCGTGCAGGCTGAGACCTGGGCGGCCATGTCCAGCGGTAGCTACACCATTACCTCCGGCGGCGGCAGCGGCGCGTCTCTGGCGGCGGACGCCAGCGCCAAGGGTGTGAAGGCCGGGACGGCGCTGGCCTTGTCCAGCGGCGTCTATACGCTCGACTGCGCGGACGATGCGCTCCACACAAACGGGGATATGGCAGTCGCCGGCGGCGTCTACACCATTTCCACCGGAGACGACGCTTTCCATGCGGACGGGGCGCTCACCGTCTCCGGCGGGCAGCTGAACATTCTGCGCTCCTATGAGGGGCTGGAAGGCGCCAGCGTGGACATCTCCGGCGGAGAGATCACCGTCACCGCCTCGGATGACGGCGTGAACGCCGCCGGCGGCGCGGACGGAAGCGGCTTCGGCGGCCGCGGGATGGGGAACGGCTTTGCCGTCTCCGGCACAGACTACAGCGTGACCATCTCCGGCGGCACCCTGCGCGTTACCGCGGGCGGCGATGGTCTGGACGCCAACGGCACCATCACCATGACGGGCGGCACCGTCCTTGTGAGCAGCACCGGCAACGGCGACGGCGCTCTGGACTATGACGGCGGCTTCACCTTAACGGGCGGCGTGCTGCTGGCCGCCAGCGCCGGCAATATGGCCCAGGCTCCCACCGACCCCGGGCAGTACACGCTGGCCGTTCAGTTTGATGCGACCCTGCCCGCCGGGACCTACGTCCAGTTTGCGGGCGGGCAGCAGGAGTTCGTCTTCTGCCTTGCCGCTCCCGCGAACCACATCGTCTTCAGTGCCCCGGAGCTGGCAAGCGGAGCCGTCTATGCCGTCTCCTACGGCGGGACATACAGCGGCAGCAGCGACGGCGGACTCTGCTCCGGCGGCGTCTACAGCGGCGGCACGCTTTTCACCGAGCTGACCATCTCCGATTATCTGACCACCTACGGACAGGTGGGCATGGGCGGCTCCAAAGGCGGCGACATGATCGGCGGGCCGGGCCAGCACGACAGCTTTGGCCGCGGCGGCGAGAAAACGCCCGGCGGCAAGGGCGGCGACGCGGGCGGCGCGGATATGCCCGCCCGGTAAGACGCTTAAAGTCATAACCACCGGCTAAGCCGGTGGCTTGAGTTGGCCCTATAAGGGCCTA
>JBJDYU010000042.1:0-50406 GCA_051867615.1 Oscillospiraceae bacterium
CTGGCTTTCTCCCATCGAATTTGCTGTCCAATATGTTTGACAATCCTACATTTTTCCGTTTTTTTAAAAATTAATTTCTATATACTTTTTCTATAAGTAAATAGGAGCAAAAAGAATTTTACAGGATGGGGAGCCGCTTTTTTCGCAAAGCTATTGACAAATCGGACATTGGATGGTAACATATTTTCTGCGTCTGGAAACCGGAGCACGCCTTTCACACGGAGAGATGGCCGAGGGGTTGATGGCACCGGTCTTGAAAACCGGAGATGTGAAAGCATCCGTGGGTTCGAATCCTACTCTCTCCGCCAGACTTTTTCAAAGATCATACGGTCTTCGGCTTGCGGAAGTACCCAAGTGGCCGAAGGGGCTCCCCTGCTAAGGGAGTAGGCGGCTTAAAAACCCGCGCGAGGGTTCAAATCCCTCCTTCCGCGCCAAAAGGAAACCCCGGAACCACAGGTTCCGGGGTCTTCTTGTACCCGTAAGAAAGCGGCGCGCCGCCGCAGGAATGGCGCAGCACAGGACGATCTGTCGATAAGGAGGTATTCTTATGGCATCCAAGGTCTATTTTTCGAGAACGATCTCTCCGGAAAAGGTGCTGGAGCTGTACGGGAGGCTTGGTAAGGAGCTTCCCGGCCGGGTGGCCGTGAAGGTCCACTCCGGCGAAACCGGCAACCAGAACTTCCTCCGTCCGCCCTTCTGGCGGTCCGTCATCGAGCGGGTAGGGGGCACAGTGGTGGAGTGCAACACCGCCTATGAGGGCACCCGAAACACCACGGAAAAGCACTGGCAGACCCTGCGGGACCACGGCTGGACGGAGCTGTTTGACGTGGACCTCCTGGACGAGGAGGGGCCGGATCTGGTGCTGGACATTCCTGAGGGAAAGCGCATCCGGAAGAACTTCGTGGGCAGCCACCTGAGCCGCTATGACTCCATGCTGGTGCTGTCCCACTTCAAGGGCCATCCCATGGGCGGCTACGGCGGCGCGCTGAAGCAGCTCTCCATCGGCGTGGGCTCCTCCTACGGCAAGGCATATATCCACGGCGCGGGAGAGGTGGAGAAGATCTGGACGGCGGACCATGACGCCTTTCTGGAGGCCATGGCGGACGCGGCCTGCTCGGTGGTGCGTTACTTCGGAGAGAACATGGCCTATGTGAACGTCATGGCCAATATGTCCGTGGACTGCGACTGCTGCGCCGTGGCGGAGGACCCCTGCATGAAGGACATCGGCGTGCTGGCATCGCTGGACCCGGTGGCGGTGGATCAGGCGTGTCTGGATCTGGTCTACGCTGCCAAGGATGACCCCGGTCAGGGGCATCTGCTGGAGCGCATCGAGAGCCGCAACGGCGTGCATACCGTGGAGGCCGCCGCGGCGCTGGGCATTGGCTCCCGGGAGTACGAGCTGATCGAGGTGGAATAAAGCGCCGACTGCCGGAAAAGAAAAGGAACGCCGCGTCTTACCGAAGGGTAAGGCGCGGCGCTTTGCCGTCTTAGGGGCCATCCGGGTCACGGGGGCCGAAGGCCCGCTGCTCCACATAGGTCATCATTTGGTTCCTGGCGTGGGCGTAAAGGCCCAGACCCCAGAGGGCGAGAAAGCCCCAGAGGTGGAGTTGTGGCAGAAAAGCGGTACCGGCAAGGGCGGCGAGCCAGAGTGCCAGGCAGAGGGCGATATAGCCCTTATGCTCCCGCCGCCACTTCCGCTTGAAAAAGTCCACCCGTTCCCGCAGGCTGAAAGGACTCTCCCCGGAGAGGACTTTTACCAGGTTTTCGTCGGCCTTCCGGGCGAACTGCGCAGGGTCGGCCATGCGCTCGCCCGTGAGCAGCTCGTTGACGCTGACGCCCAGCGCCGCGGACAGCTCCTGCAGCTTGTCGATATCGGGCATATATCTGCCCGTCTCCCAGCGGGAGACCGTCTTGTTCGTCACGCCCAGCCGTTCTCCCAGCTCCTCCTGCGTCAGGCCGCGCGCCTTCCGCATGGCGGCGATGAACTGCCCGGTTTTGATCTGATCCATATCTCCTCACCCCGTTTCCCGTATATCTGCATGATACAGCAGGCTCGCGGAAAAGTCCTGGACATAAAACGCGAATGAGCCAATATATTGACCGAAAAGACCACCAAAAGGGGCAAAACTCTCGGCTGGGCAAAAGGGATGACCCTTACGGCAGGATGGTGACGCCGCCCAGCAGCTCCCGCTCGAACTCCACCCGGTGGTGCTTGGTGTACAGGCCGGGCAGACCGCCGGTGTGGATGAAGATGACGGTTTCGCCCTGGGCGATCTTCCCCTCGGCCACCATGTCCTCCAGACCGGCGAAGCACTTGCCGGTGTAGCAGGGGTCCAGCAGAATGGCTTCCGCCCGGGCCATGTCGCAGATGGCCTGACGCACCCGGGCGTCCGGCAGGTTGTAGCCCTCGCGCATATAGGCCGTTTCGATATGGAAGTCCTCCCGCTTCGCGTCAAAGGGGAGCTGATACGTTTCACGGATCTCCCGCCAGTAGCCCATGATGAGCTCGTCGTTCTGGGGCAGGATGGCGACGCCGGTGAGGGAAAGGGGAGAGCCTTCATTGCGCAGGCCGGTGTACAGGCCCATGTAGGTGCCGAGGCTGCCCACCGTGCAGACCACCCGGGCCGCGCCGAGGTTCAGCTCCGCCGCCTGCTTCGTCAGCTCCACGGCGCAGTCATAGTAGCCCAGCGCGCCGAGGGCGTTGCTGCCGCCCATGGGGATGAAGTAGACCTTTTCCCCCTGGGTCTCGTACCGGGCGGTGATCTCCGCGAACAGCTCCTGCTGCTGCACCGCCTCCGGCCGGCCGTCCTTCTTCTTCAAAACGACCTCCGCCCCCATGAGACGGTCCAGCAGGATGTTGGCGGATACCTCGCCGGGATAATCGTCCAGACAGGCGATGGCGCACTTCATGCCGTATTTCGCCGCCACGGCGGCGGTGAGCCGGCCGTGGTTGGTCTGGGCGCCGCCGGTGGTGAGCAGCATGGTGGCGCCCTGGGCTTTGGCGTCCGCCAGGAAGTACTCCAGCTTACGCAGCTTGTTGCCGCCGGCGCCCAGCGGCGTCAGATCGTCCCGCTTGATGTAGAGCCTGATGCCCAGCTTCTCCGACATGGCGGGGAGGAACTCCAGCGGCGTGGGAGCGCCGAGGAACGAGATCTTTTCACGACCAAGAGACATGACAGATACCTCCTGCTTTCAAATAGGTTCACGCCGCAGCGGCGTTCAGATATTTATATAGTATCACAAAGCGGCGGAGCCGTAAAGGGCGGAAAGGGAGCGTAAAAGCCCATAAAAATCGTTGCGATCCTGTGTGATGGGGACTATACTGATTAAAAAGAGTAGAAAACTGTACAAAGAGGAGGGACGGTTATGGAGATACGACGCTATGAACCGGCGGACTGTCCTCGCCTGGCGGCGCTGTTTCGCGAGACGGTGTGGACGGTGAACGCCCGGGACTACACGGCGGAGCAGCGGGAGGCCTGGGCCGCGGGAGCGGCGGACCTCACGGCCTGGGACCGCTCCTTCCGGGCGCACCTGACGCTGGTGGCGCTGGAGGGAGAGACCGTCGTGGGCTTCGGCGACATGGATGAAACAGGATATCTGGACCGGCTCTACGTTCACAAGGACTATCAGCGGCAGGGGATCGCCTCCGCCCTCTGCGACGCGCTGGAGCGCGCCGTTTCCGGTCCGGTCACCACCCATGCATCGCTGACGGCCAAAGGCTTTTTTGAACAGCGGGGCTACCGGGCCGTACGGGAACAGGAGGTGGAGCGGCGCGGCGTCAGGCTCCGGAACGTGGTCATGGTGAAGGAGCGGACATAACCGGGAGGAAAAGAAAAAGCGCCCGGTACGGGCGCTTTCGGGCAGGGGCGAAAGTGTGGCGGGAAATGTGTCAGGCGTGCTTGACCCGGTCGCTTTCCTCGGCGCGCTTGGCGTCGTTCCAGCGGCCCATATCCCCCACGAGATAGCCGGTGATGCGGCGGATGCGGCTGAAGTCCACCGGCCGGGTGTGGTAGGTCAGGTCCACGAACTCGCCGTCCACATGGATGTCGATGCCCAGCAGCTGGCCGCCGGGGTATTTTTTGTGCCCACGGGCGCAATAGGCGTCGATCTCCGCCTGGGAGAGTGCGCCGCCGATGACGTTTACGTTCATAAAAAACCTCCCATCTTTTCTTGTCAGAAGAATAATACAAGATATAGGCTTTACTTTTCTTAAAAAACAGTATATCCTGTATTTCACAAGCACACAAGTGATATTTGCAACAGAGAGGAAATTTCATGGAGCAGTCAGCGTTCACCCTGTTCGACGGCGTCAGCGACGAGGCGCGCCGCGGTATGATCAAATGCTTCCGGGGTAGGGAACAGGCGTTTCCTGCCGCGGCGGTTTTGGCGGACTATGGGGAAGAAAGCGGCGAGATCGGCGTGCTGCTCTCGGGCCGGGCGGATGTGATCCGCACCGGCGCGGAGGGAGAGCGGACCATCCTGGAGCATCTCAGCGAGGGAGAGCCCTTTGGCAGGACGCTCTGCATGAGCGGCGGCATGGGAGACTGCGTGCTGGTGGTGGCGGCGGAGAGCTGCCGGGTGCTGTTTCTGGACTACGACCGCTTCCTTTCACGCTGCGCCAACGCCTGCCCCCACCACGCGCAGCTGGAGCAGAATATGATCCGCATCGTGACGAACAAGGTGCGCCGGCTCAGCGAGCGGGTGGAGGTGCTGTCCCGCCGGACCATTCGGGAAAAGCTGCTGTGCTATTTCGCCCTCCAGCGGGGACTCTACGGAGACAGCTTCCAGCTGCCCTTTTCCCTGAGCCGCCTTGCGGACTATATCAGCGCCGACCGCAGCGCCATGATGCGGGAGCTGAAGAAGCTGAAGGAGGAAAAGCTCGTCGCCATTGACCGGCGGCGTGTCACCCTGGGCAGGGCCGCGCCCTGCACCGGGGAGCAGCGTCTCATCACCGGCAAGGCGCCGCGGGGCGAATGATCCCTGAACTGCATACCGGCTTTATCAGCAACGCCGCTTCGCGCATCTGTGCGAAGCGGCGTTTTTTTGCCCGGTCACAGGCCCGGCAAAGCTCACGCGGAAAATTTTCGGAAAAGGGATTGACAAACGGCGGCAGAGGTTGTATGGTTAGTTACACAAGTAATGAACCAACGAGGTGAGGCTATGAACGAGCAGCTTTCAGCGGAGAAGTCCATCTATCTCCAGATCTGCGAGATGGTTGAGACGGACATCCTGCGGGGCGTCCTGCTGGAAGAAGAACGGGTGCCCAGCACCAACGAGCTGGCCCGGCGCTACACCATCAACCCCGCCACCGCCGCCAAGGGCGTCAATCTGCTGGTGGACGAGGGCATTTTGTATAAGCGGCGCGGCATCGGTATGTTCGTTTCGCCGGGCGCGGCGGAGAAGATCCGGCAGCGACGGCGGCGGGAATTCATGGACCAGCGCCTGGGCGAGCTGCTGGCGGAAGCCCAGAGCCTTGGCATCAGCAGGGAAGAACTGATCGAAATGATCCGGGATAAAGGAGAGAAAAGCGTATGAGCGTGTTGGAATGTAAGGGACTGACCAAGCAATACGGCGGCAAGACGGTGCTGGAGAACGTGGATCTGACGCTGGAATTCGGCCGCATCTACGGCCTCATCGGGCGGAACGGCGCGGGCAAGACCACGCTCCTCTCCGTCCTGACCGCCCAGAACCCCGCCACGGCGGGCACGGTGACGCTGGACGGAGAGCGGGTCTGGGAGAACCGGGAGGCTCTGGGGCGGCTGTGCTTCGCGAGGGAGCTGAACATCTCCGCGGAGTCGGGTATCGCCTCTTACAAGGTGAAGGACTATCTTCGCTGCGCGGCCTGGTATTTCCCCAACTGGGACGCTGAGATGGCGGAGGAGCTGCTGCGGCGCTTCGGTGTGGAGGAAAAGAAGAAGCTCGGCAAGCTCAGCAAGGGTATGCTGTCCATGGTGACCATCACGGTGGCCCTCGCGAGCAAGGCGGAGTTCACCTTCCTGGACGAGCCGGTGGCGGGATTGGACGTCATTGCCCGGGAGGAATTTTACAAGCTGCTGGTGCAGGAATACAGCGAGACGGGACGGACCTTCGTGGTCTCCACCCACATTCTGGAGGAGGCAGCCGGCGTGCTGGAGGAGGTCATCATTCTGGACAAGGGCCGGGTGCTGCGCCGGGCTATGACGGAGGAACTGGTAGGCTCCGCCCGTCTGGTCAGCGGCCGGGCGGAGGACGTGGACGCCGCCACGGCAGGGCTGGAGACCCACCGGCCGGAGCTGTACGGCCGGGGCAAGTCCGTGACGGTGCTGCTGAAGGAGGGCGAATCCCTCCGGGAAGGCTGCGACGTGACGGTGCAGGGCATGACGCTGCAGAAGGTGTTTGTGGCGCTGTGCGGGGAGGAGGAGCGATGAGGCTTCGGTTCTGGCTGCGGGAGGCGGGCGGCTGCCTGCTGGGCGGCGGCGCTGTCGCCGTTTTTATCCCGCTGTTTTTCGGTCTGACAAACGGAGGAGAGTTTCTTAACTTCCTGGCCATCGTGCCGGCCTACTTCCTGCTGGGGACGGGGCTGGTGACGGCCATCGCCATGACCCAGGGCTTCAAGAGCAGCCTGCCGCTGGCCCTCGCCATGGGCTCCACACGGCAGGAGAGCTTCTGGGGGCTGCAGGTGATGAAGTTCCTGCCGAACCTCATCGCCCTCCTCGTGGCCTGGTGCGTGTACTGTTTCTTCGTCCCCGACCTGCTGGGGATGCTGTGGGCCATCGCGGCGGTGGTGTTCGCCGCCGTGGCGCTGGGCGACATGACGGCCATGGCGAGCTACCGCTGGGGAAAGGCAGGCGCGGTTTTGGCCACTATCGTGCTGGCCGGCTTCGGCGGCGCCATCGGCGGCTCGGTGAGCCTTGCGCTCAACGGCGGCGCGGAATGGCTCTCGGGCCTGTTTGAGAAGCTGGACCCGCCCATGGCGATCCTGTTCCTGACGGCGGGCGTGTTGGCGGCGGCGGATCTGGCGCTGGAGCGGCGGGCGCTTCAGAAATTTGAAGTGAGGATGTGAGACAGATGCTGCAGTTGATACGAAAAGACTGGCGGAGATGCGTGGAGAACAGCGCCGTGGTCCTGAGCCTGGCCCTGTTCGGCGGAGCAGTGGGAGCGGTGATGCTCCGCCTGCTCATGGCGGGAGACGAGGTGCGCTGGCTGCCTCTCGGGACGCTGGTGAGTCTGGCGAGCCTGTTGATGGCTATGGTGGTCTTCCTCTCCGCGGTGCTCTCCACCCAGTACCAGCTGGCCCTCTCCATGGGCCAGCGGCGGCGGGATTACATCGGCGCGCAGCTGCTGTACACATTCCTCACCGCTCTCGCGGGCTGGGGCCTGGTCTGGCTCATCTATCAGGCGGAAAAGCTGGCCTATCCCCGGCTCTATCCCTGGACGGAGGGCATGGAAGCGGACGTGGGGATGGCGGTCGTCTTCAGCTGGCAGATGGTGCTGGGCGTGGCTGTGGCGGCCACGGTGGTGAGCTTCTTTGTGGGCGCGCTCTGCGCCCGGTACGGGAAAAAGGCCGGCGTTATACTCTACATCCTCTTTCTGGCCGGCTGCCTCGGGTTTCCGCGCCTGGCGGAGTGCATCGACTCCGAGAGCGGCAACCTCATCAGCCGGGTCTGGTTCTGGCTGGCGGGACTGCCGGCGGGCGCGCTGCTGGCCCTCGCGGCGGCGGTGCTGCTGGCGCTGCTGTACGTCGCTGTGCGCTCCGCCATGGGCCAGGAGGTGCGGCTGTAAGCGCGGCGCTTTCCGTGCAGAGACTATAAAAAGTCCCGGAGGACGCTTGTCCTCCGGGACTTTTGCTGCAGAATTCACTTAGAAATCGATCTCGCCGTCCAGCAGGCGCAGGTCGTAGGGCTCGAAAACCACCTTGCGGTAGGCGTCCACATCCAGCGGCACGCCGGTCCAGTCGGAGTGGAGCTCGCCGGTCTGCTTGATGAGGATATCGTAGAGGATATCGTAGGTGACGCCGTTTTCGTCCGTCTCCACGATGGTGGAGTAGGGCAGGGTCTTGTGATAGGTCATGTGCAGGCCCTTGTACTCGAAATGGAAGCCGTTGCGCATACGGCAGCCGTCCAGGCCGCGGTAGTTAAAGAGACGCTTGAGGTCCTGCAGAATGGGATCATGCTCCTCCTCATACAGGTTCTCGGGCGTGGTCTCGGTGTAGTCGTAGCGGAACTGGATGGGAATGCCGTACTTTCTGAAACGGTCCACGAAGGCGGGAAGCTGCTCCGTGGGATAGTGCTTGTACAGCACGCAGTTGATGCGCCTGGGCACGGGGATGCGGGCGATGACCTCGTCCGGAGACTCCTCCACATACTTCACCAGGTGGCGGGAGATGTTGATGCAGGTGATCTTATCCCGGTTCCGCTCGGTGAAGGCCAGCATCTCCTCCGCGCTGTGGCACTGCTGCACAGGGAAAGTGGTGTTGATATACACCTTGTGGGTGGTGGGGATGCAGTCCATCATTTTCTGCAGGGAATCGAGGTTCGCAAAAGGCTCGCCGCCCGTGAAGACGAAATCACAGTAGGGCGTGATCTCATCCATGATGCGGATGCTCTCGCAGATACGCTCCAGACTGAAAGTGGAGGTATCGGCATACTCCTGCTTGTTGATGCAGAAAGGACAGTGGTTGTTGCAATCGTACGGAACGAAGATGGTGACGGTCGCGCCGCCTTCTCTGGTTTTGTAAGGATTCATAAGACTATAGACCCTTCCATTATATTTATAATAATTTAAGTACTGTTATTCAAACCGCCGCGCCGCGGTATAAAAGCGGGGATCAGAGAACATCCTCTTTGATGTATCGGAAAGCGGCTTCCTCGCCCTGCTCCTTCAGCACCAGCAGCATCTGACCCAACAGCTCCGCCGTGGCGGGATGGATGAGGATGCGGGGCAGGGACTGGATAAAATAATCATACGGGTCGCCGTTCTGGTACTTCTCGCCGTGGTAGATCTTGCAGGCCGCCACGCGGTCGCAGAACATCTCCGCCACATATTTCTTCGGCATCTCCACCGCCTGGATCTTTTCGTCCTTCTGCAGGCTGAAATCCGTCCAGTACTCCGGGTGGTGCTTGTTGCGCCCCTTGTGGTGCATCCAGGCGAGGCTGTAGCCGTTGGCCTGCCGCTCGGCGTCGTTGGGGCTGCGGTAGCCGAGATAGTAGCGGCAGCCGAGCAGAAATTCCGAGGGGCTGTACTTGGACAGGTCGTGGGCCAGCCCCTGCCGGTAAAGGCCGAGACGGAAGCAGTACCGCATCACCAGGTGCCGGTGCCGCGTGATGGTCCTGAAGTGGCCGATAGGGTGCAAGGCCGTCCCTCCTTCCGTGTCTGCTGAGCCGTCCGCCGCCGGGTAAAAACGGAAGCCGCGGACAGTTTTGTTTATTATAGCATGGTTGGATGAAAAATAGAATAATAATTAAAAAATAAACAATTTTTTATCGGAAAGAGGGGAAGAAGCCGTGCGGATCTGCATATTGGGAGGGGACGAGAGGTTCTGGCGCTTTCTCGACGCGCCGGGAGACTGGACCTTCTGCTCTGTGCCCGAGGAAGGCGTCTGCTATGACCTGGCGGTGCTGCTGCCGGCGGTGCGGCGGCTGACGGAGAAGCTACGGAGCCGGACGCTGCTGCTGTGGGAGGAGTACGCGGAAACGCTGCTGGCGGTTGCGGAAGGGGAGCAGGTGGTGAGCTGCGGCTTTGCCGCGCGAAACACTCTGACGCTGGCGAGCCTGGACAGGGGCCGCGCGGTGCTGACGGTGCAGCGGGAGCTGGTACGCGGCGACGGCGCGGCGGTCGCGCCGCAGGATATCCCTCTGCCAGAGAGCTGGGCGGTGCTGCCGCCGGAGCAGCAGGTGATGCTGGCGGGGCTGCGGCTGCTGCTGGGGACGCTGCCGTAAGGGCGGCGTCTTTCATAGTCCGGACAGGGAAAATGCGCGGCCCTTGAGGCCGCGCATTTTCCCTCTTGGATCCTTTCCCGCGCCCGAAGGCATCGGGGTTCTCGGACCGACCAGGGATGGTTACAGGTTCTTCTCGTAGGCCTCGATCATCTTCTTGACCATCTGGCCGCCGACAGAGCCGGCCTCGCGGGAAGACAGATCGCCGTTGTAGCCTTCCTTCAGGTTGACGCCCACTTCGCTGGCGGCTTCCATCTTGAACTTATCCATAGCGGCACGGGCCTCGGGAATGTTGATGGTGTTATTCTTGCTGGACATATTGACTTTCTCCTTTAATACGGTGTGGGTTTCGCGGCTCCCCGCCGCGGGGACAACGCCGTTTTCCGGCGTCGTGACCATAGCTTTTGCGAAAGACGGCGGGATATGCGACGGCCGCGCTGGTAAGTTTTTCGCTGGAAAATGCGGACAAAAAAGCGGCGGAATTGAAAAAAGAATCGGGCGGCGGCGGGCGGCGCAGACGTGTCCGCCGCTTTTTTTGCGCGTGGGTTTTTCCGCCGGAGCGTGTATAATGAAGCAGAGAAGGCACTTGTCACAGCGGGGAGGGAACGACGTGCGCGAGCAGGAGATCATAGCGGCCATCCGGGCGCGGGAGGAGCAGGGTGCGGAGGAACTGCTGCGGCATTACGGGCCGCTGCTGCGGTATGTCATCGCGCCTATCCTGCCCGATGCGCAGGATAGGGAGGAATGTGTGTCCGAAGCAGTCATGCGGGTCTGGGACGGGATAGGACAGTACGACCCTGCGCGCGGGAGCTGGACCGCATGGCTCACCACCATCGCCCGCAACGCGGCGCTGAACCACGCGAGACGGAACCGGCGGCATGAGACGGAGGGAGAAGTGCCGGAGGAGACGCCGTCGCCGGAGCCGACGCCCGAGGAGACGCTGCTGCGGCGGGAGCGGCAGGAGGCGCTGTGCCGCGCCTTACAGCGGCTATCTTCCGGCGAGAGGGCGCTGTTCTACCGAAAATACTATTACTTACAATCCACCGCCCAGATCGCCGCCGAGCTCGGCGTGACGGAGCGGGCGGTGGAGGGCAGGCTGTACCGTCTGAAAAAGCGGCTGCGCAGGATACTGGGAGGTGAAGACCATGCGTGACCATACCTGGGAGTCCACGGATGAGCGGGAGTTTGACGCCATGCTGGAAAACAATCTGCCCGAGCTGCCCCCGGCAGACGTGGTGCAGGGCGTCACACCCTGGCGCAGGGCCATGAAGCGGGTGCTGGTGGGTCTTGCCCTGAACACCATTACGCTGGAGTGCTATGGGCTGCAATATATCCTGCCCACCGTGGGACTGCTGCTGATGCTGCTGGGCCTGCGGAGCCTGCGGGGCGAAAACCGGTGGTTCAAGGGCTGCTTTATCCTCACCGCAGTGAAAGCGACCACCTTTTTGCTGCTGCTGGTGCTCAGCGCCACCATCTACCGGGGCGCGGTATACGACGGGCCCGGCTTCGTGGCCCGCATCACGCTGGAGGGGGCGCTGATGCTGCTCTTTTACTTCTGCTTCTGGCGGGGCCTTAGGGCCGTGCGGCAGAAGGCGGGGCTGCCGGGCAGCGCCGGCGGCGCCGCAGCGCTGCTCGTTTGGTATGTGGTGATGATCCTGCTGACCCTGTGGTGTATGTGGCAGGGCGGCGGTCTGGCGTCTTCCCTGGTGATGCTGCTGGCCTACATTTTCATTATCAGCAACCTGTTCGGGCTTTCCAGAGAGCTGGACGAGGCGGGCTACGCCATACAGCCCCGCCCTGTCCGGGTGACGGACGGCGCGTTGGTGGGGATCATCCTGAGCGTCCTCGCGGCGGGGATCGCCTGCGGCTACCTGTTTTTCAGCAGCTATCCCATGGACTGGCAGGCGGCGGAGCCTTTCGCGGACCCGGAGGCGGCGGAAATCAGGGCGCAGCTGCTCGATCTCGGCTTCCCCGAGGAGGTGCTGAACGACCTCTCGGAGGAGGATATCCTGGCCTGCGCGGGCGCGCGGAAGGTGCTGGTGCGGACGGATGAACTTCCTCTTGACGAGAACGGAGGATACATGGTGGCAGAAACGCAGGCAGATGGCTCCGTGGAGGAGCGGATGGTCTACGACGTCAAGGAGCTTCGCATCACCGGCGTGGCCGTGGCCCTTTCCGGGGAGCGGTGGAGGGTCTTCCATCACTTCCTTTGGACGGTGGACCCCGGCTTTTACGGCACGGAGGCCATGATGGTGTATCCCGACTATTTCCTTGACGGCTGGACGCTGGCCGGGAACATTACGGGGCGGCTGCTCTATGAGCGGGCGGGGCAGACCTATACCGCGGCGTATTACAGCATAGAGAGTATGTCCTATATCGGCAACCGCTACTTTTTGGAGGACGATCCTGTGCCGAGACAGGTGTTTGCCAACTTCTCCCTGCCCCGGGAGGGGACGGGGAAGCGGGGCTATATTGCCTATGAGGTGCAGTCGGGAAAGGGTGCCGTGACCTACCATACCTGCCTCGCCGGGTATATACACCAGGTGAGCCGGATGCAGTATCCGGTGCTGACCGCCATGGAGGAAAGCATGGATTCCTCTTGGCTCGGAGGCGCCTTCAAGATGATAGGCCCCGGAAAGGCGTACGTCGAATGGGTCGAGGACGCCGGTACGGCGGAGGGCTGAGGTAAGTGGGAAGGCCGCTTGCCGAAAAAAGAGCATAGGGCGAGTAACGAAACCGCCCCCATCTGTGACCTATTGTATAGAGGCCGCAGGTGAGGGCGGTTTTACTGTAACAGGAGAGAAGGAGGGAGCTTCATGGCAACCGTTTTGAAAGCGGAGGCGCTGAAAAAGGAGTATCCCGCGGGGGATGTGACCGTCCGCGCGGTGCGCGGCGTCGATCTGGAGATCGAGGAGGGCACGTTCTACGCCATTTTGGGCCGGAGCGGCAGCGGAAAGTCCACGCTGCTCCATCTGCTCAGCGGGTTTGACGAGCCTACGTCCGGGCGGGTGCTGGTGGATGGGCAGGATATCCACCGAATGAAGGACACCGAACGGGCGGCGTTCCGGAGGCGGAAGATAGGCTTTGTCTTTCAGGCCTATCACCTGCTCCCGGAGTTCTGCGCGGAGGAAAATGTGCGGATGCCACTGTTCCTGGACCACGCCAGGGGGGACGACGCTTATCTCGCCGCGGTGTTCAGACATCTGGGAATACAGGATAAGCTGCTGAAATACCCCTCACAGCTCTCCGGCGGCGAGCAGCAGCGCGTGGCCATCGCCCGGGCGCTGGCGGCAAAGCCCCGGCTCGTGTTTGCCGACGAGCCTACGGGGAATCTGGACCGGGACAGCAGCCGCGAGGTGATGGAGCTGCTGCTGCACACGAGAGAGCTGTTCCATCAAACGATCGTCCTTGTCACCCACGACAGGGAGGCCGCACAGTATGCTGACGTGGCGCTGACGTTGCAGGACGGGCAGATCGTTTCGGAGGTGGGCCGATGAGCGAGCTGGGCAGACTCACGCGGCGGAGTCTCCCGCGCCGCCGCGCATGGCGGACCGGCACATTGTCCCTTGCGCTGCTCTATGCCCTCTGCGTCCTGGCAGTTGCCCTGCAGGGCAGCCTGCTTGCTTCGCGGCAGGAGCTGCGTAGCCGGACCTACGGCGCGTGGAGCGGCGCGGTGTATGACACGCCTCCGTCCGTCGCGGGGATTCTGGAGCGGCAGGAGGAGGTGGCCTGTATTGGTCGGATAGACCTCGCCGGAGAGATCAACGGCCTTCCCGCGGGGAGCATGGACGAGGGGATGCTTTCCCTGAGCCGCTTACAGATGCTGGAGGGACGGCTGCCCGAGCAAAGCGGCGAATTTGCGGCGGAGGAGTACGCCCTGGCACGCCTGGGAGACCCCGCAGTGGGGGAGACGGTCATCGTCCGCTGGGACGGCGTGGAGCGCCGCATGACCCTGACCGGGATCATCCGCTCCTGGCGGCAGGACTGGAAGACCTCCGGCGGCGTGCTGCCGAGCGTTCTGGTCAAAACGAATGCCGGAGCGGAAATCTCCGCGACGCATATCTTCTGGTATGCCGCGTCGCAGCCGTTTTTGGATGAGCTCTATGACGCGCTGGAGGCGGAGGGAGGGACGTATGTCTACAATGAATACGGGCAGGCCTCCCCGGAGCAGGACAGTATTTTGGGCTCGGAGGAGATATTGTTTCCCATCGCGGCGGTGGCGCTGCTGGTGACGCTGTATGAGCTTTGCCTGCAGCTGCCGGAAAAGCGGTACCGGGCGAAGGTGCTCTCCGGCCTCGGCGCGTCTCGCTGGCAGCTCGTGCAGCTGTCGCTGCGTCAGACAGGGTGGGCGCTTCTCGCGGCGCTGCTGCCGGGTGTGCTTTTAGGAACGGCGCTGACCGCACTGGGGCTTTGGGGAGCGGAACACTTCCTCCATTGGCCGGCGGTGGTGTCGGTGAACGGGGAATATCTTGCCGACGGCCTTGGAGTCGTCACCGCCGTCTTTGCCATCGGGCAGACGGTTGCATCGTACCTTCTGGCGGAGCAGCCGCTTTCTGCCTCCATGCGGAAGGAGAGCAGCGTCCTTGGCGGGAGGAGACTACCGAAGCTTCGCGGCGTGAGGACACTGGGCTTTTGGGGCAGGCTCCGCCGGCGACAGACTTTCCACCGGGGCAGAAGTGTACTGCGCGCCGGGATATCGCTGCTCGTGATCGCGGCGGTGTCAGTGAGCCTCGTGCGCTTTGTCTCGTCCTACCGGGAATACCGCTATGTAAGCGAGCATACGCTGTATTCCTACTATGTCCATGTCTATCGTCTGGAGGACGGCCTGTCGGAGGAGGAGATCCAGCGTCTGAAAGACATCCCCGGCGTGGTAGAGGTGGCGGCAAACCGCGTGCTGCAATACCCGGTGTTTGATATGTACGGTCTGGACCGGGAGGCCTTCCGCATCCATTCACCGCTGTTCGTGGGCAACGCGTACATTGCCGGGATACGGCAGTACGGGGACGCGGAAAGGCGGGGAACGCCCTACCGGGCGGAGAATGACTATCTGCCGGTGAGCAGCCTTCTCGCTGTCAGCACCGAAAACACGGAGCTGCTGCGAAAATATGAGGCGCTGCTGGAGGAGGGAACGCTGGACCTGGAGAGCTTCCACGCGGGGGAGAGCTGCCTTCTGATCCTCGCGCCCTATATGATCGACTATCGGGAGATCGACAACGCCCGGCTGCAGCTGCGCTCGCTCTCGCCCGGCGAGGAGCCGCCCCCCGGCACGGCGGTGTACCGCTATGGCGACGGCGAAAACGATCTCCAATCGGGAGACAGCGTGACGGTGGAGTCGCCGTGGGGCATATCCGCAGACCTTGAGGTCGCCGGAGTCATTCGGAGCGAAGACTTCTATATCGACGATTTGGAGGCTTCCAACGCGTTTTTTGCCATGGTGGTCAGCGAGAATCTGCTGCCAAAGCTGACCACGGAGAACGTAGAGGACCGCTGCAACGATATCCTGATCTATTCCTACCGTGACGCGGATCACGAAAAAACGGACTGGCTGGTGGAGAGTGCGCTTTCAGAAAAGTATCCGGACCTTCAGAACATCGGCGGGGAGACCTGCCATTACCAAAACAACCGCCTGGTTTTTGAAGACAACAGGCAATACCTGCTCTCGGAGATGTTCTGGTCGGCGGCCTGTACAGCGGTGATCCTGTTGCTCTTTACTCTGCTGCTGTTCGGCGGCGCTATGAGCGAGCTGGAGGAGCGGAAAAAGCAGATGGGGATTTATCAGTCCCTGGGGATGACGGAGCGGCGGCTACGGTGGGAATACACAGCGGAGACAGCGATAGACGCGCTGCTGACCGGCGGCGTGGCTTTTGCAGGAATGATGCTTTGGTGGACCTACCGCCTGTGGAAGCAGGTGGGCTTCCGCTCCTGGGAGGAAATGGCGGAGGCGTTTCGCGCCGGTTCAGAGAGGACGGGAACGAATACCTACTATGTCAGCTGTACGTTGTTTGCCGTGGCCGTCTTATGGGCGGTTCTGTTCTTCGTCACATATCTGCCCCTTCTGCAGTCTTCGCGGTGCAGCGTTTTGCAGCGGCTCAGGGAGGAGGAATGAGCAGTGCGGAAGGAAAGGTGGCAGGAGCTGCGTCCGGAACGGCAGGCACCATACCTGAAAACGCCGTCGCCAGCGCTTTTACCGCTGTCCCGAGACCTGCAAGCTTCTGATATTCCAATACAATAGAATCGCCCTCCCCGGTCAGGAGAGGGCGATTTTTGGCGGATGGGAGAGAGGCTGTGGATCGGGCGGAAAACTGCCCTTCAGCGGCCCTGACGGATGCGGGTGAGATAGCCCTCCAGCATCAGCGAGGCCGCCACCGCGTCCACCACCTTCTTGCGCTGCTTGGCGTTTTTGCCGCTGGCCAGAAGGATGTTGTGCGCGTCGATGGTGGTGCGGCGTTCGTCCCAGAGGGTGACGGGCAGGGCCGTCTCCGCGCGCAGCAGCTCCGCCAGCTCCTCCGCCTTCTGCGCCCGGGGGCCCAAGGTGCCGTCCATATTCTTGGGATAGCCCAGAACCAGCTCCGTTACGCCGTATTCTTCGATGAGGCGGCGGATCTCCGATACCACCTGCTCGGGGCGGTAGGCGTGGATGACGGTGGTATAGCCGGCGATGGTGCAGGTGGCGTCGGAGATGGCGACGCCGGTGTGCGCGTCGCCGTAGTCGATGGCCATGATGCGCATAAAGCTCCTCCTGATGGGTGTTTTTTTCATCATACCATAGAGCAAGCGCTTCTGGCAAGAGCGGCGGATGGGCGGCGTTTATGGGAGCGTTCCGGCCCTGCGGACGAAGGAAAGCGCAGAGGGGCGAAAAGCAAAAAAATTCCGCAAAAAAGCGTTGACGGCATGGACGGGATATGCTAATATATATCTTACCTGTGAAAAGGGGCTTTCTTTTTGTGCGCTTTTTTCGCTTTCGGCGCTGCGGGAAGAAATTCCCCTAATTTGAGGCAGGGAGGCAAGGTATCAGCGGGAAACCGGGTGATATCAATTTATAAGGAGGTGCCGTTATCATGCGTGTGAAGATCACTCTGAGATGCAACGAATGCAAGAACAGGAACTACAACACGGTCAAGAACAAGAAGAACGATCCGGATCGTCTGGAAATGAACAAGTATTGCCCGTTCTGCAGAAAGCACACCGTCCACAGCGAGACCAAGTAAAGGAAGGGTATTGCAAATGGCAGAAGAAAAGAAGAAGGATCGCGGCCGTTGGTTCCGCGAGATGAAAAGCGAACTGAAAAAGGTCATTTGGCCTGACAGAAAGACCGTCCTGAAGAACACCGGCACCGTGCTGCTCTGCTCTCTCGTTATCGGCGTGTGCATCTGGGTGTTCGACTATGTGGCGGCGTCCGGCCTGCAGCTGCTGCTTTCCGCGTTCGGCGGTTAAGTGAGGAGACGACATGTCTGATAACGCGAAATGGTATGTCGTCCATACCTACTCCGGGTATGAGAACGCCGTCAAGGCCAGCATCGAAAAGTTCGTCACCAACCGCGGCATGGAGGACATGATCCTGCAGATCGAGATCCCCCTGGAGCACGTGACCGAGGTGACGGACAGCGGCGCCATGAAGGAAGTGGACCGCAAGGTCTTCCCCGGCTATGTGCTGATCAAGATGGTCATGACGGACGATACCTGGCACCTGATCCGCAACATCCGCGGCGTCACCGGCTTCGTCGGCTCGGCCAACAAGCCCATCCCCCTGACGGAGGAGGAAGTCGCCGCGCTGAAGGTGGAGCCCAACGAGATCATCGTCAACTACTCCGTGGGCGACCGTGTCCGCATCGCGGACGGCCCGCTGGAGAGCTTCATGGGCGTGGTGGACAGCATCGAGCCCGAGAAGAACAAGGTCTGCGTGGTGGTGTCCATGTTCGGACGGGAAACCCCTGTCGAGCTGGAGCTCGACCAGGTGGAAGTCGTGAAGTAAGCGGCCCGAAAAAGCCGCATACGACGCCGGGCACGGCCCGGCACAAGTGGGAGAGACCTATCGCGTCTCGCCAAGAGCGGTTTCCGGCGTGCGGCCGGCCGCTACCACATTTTTATGAAGGAGGTGCCTCTTTATGGCACAGAAGATCACCGGTTATGTGAAGCTGCAGATCCCTGCAGGCAAAGCAACTCCCGCTCCCCCCGTTGGCCCCGCACTCGGCCAGCACGGCGTCAACATCGCCGCCTTCACCAAGGAATTCAACGAGCGCACCAAGAACGATATGGGCCTGATCATCCCCGTGGTGATCACCGTCTATTCCGACCGTTCCTTTACGTTCGTCTGCAAGACCCCTCCCGCGGCCGTCCTCATCAAGAAGGCCTGCAACATCGAGTCCGGCTCCGGCGTTCCCAACAAGACCAAGGTCGCCAAGATCTCCAAGGCTGACATCCAGAAGATCGCCGAGACCAAGATGCCCGACCTCAACGCCGCTTCTCTCGAAGCCGCCATGAGCATGATCGCCGGCACCGCGCGCTCCATGGGCGTCGTGGTGGAAGACTGAAAGAGGAGGGTGTAAACGATGTTTAGAGGTAAGAAATATCAGGAGAGCATGAAGCAGATCGACCGCAGCGTGCAGTACGAAGCGGCCGACGCCATGGCTCTCATCTGCAAGACCGCTTCCGCCAAGTTCGACGAGACCGTCGAGCTGCACGTCCGTCTGGGCGTGGATGGCCGTCACGCCGACCAGCAGGTCCGCGGCGCCATCGTTCTGCCCCACGGCACCGGCAAGACCGCCCGCGTGCTGGTCTTCGCCAAGGGCGACAAGGCTGACGCCGCCCGCGAGGCCGGCGCTGACTATGTGGGCGAAATGGACATGGTGGAGAAGATCCAGAAGGAAAACTGGTTCGACTTCGACGTGGTCGTCGCTTCCCCCGACATGATGGGCGTGGTGGGCCGTCTCGGTAAGGTTCTGGGCCCCAAGGGCCTGATGCCCTCCCCCAAGTCCGGCACCGTGACCCCCGACGTGGCCAAGGCCGTGAAGGAAGTCAAGGCCGGTAAGGTCGAGTACCGTCTGGACAAGACCAACATCATCCACTGCCCCATCGGCAAGGTCTCCTTCGGCCCCGAGAAGCTGACGGAGAACTACAACGCCCTCATCGGCGCTATCTACAAGGCCAAGCCCGCCGCCGCCAAGGGCCAGTATGTCCGTTCCTGCACCGCTGCCGCCACCATGGGCCCCGGCGTGAAGGTCAACGCCAAGCAGCTGTAAGCAACTATTTTCGGTATCACGCTTGACAATTACGCCGGGCATGATATAATATTGGTCGCGTTCCAAAGACAGCAGGTGGGCCTCTGGTCCGTAAGTCCTGCCGAGGATGGCTTTCATTTGATTGCTTGAACAGTCCTTGTGTGTCTTTGCACACAAGGACTGTTTTCCTTTTCTTGAACGCACCGCTCCCCTGATGCGCGGAAGGCGCATCGCAAATCTCATGGAGGTGAAACAAGAATGCCTAACGCAAAAGTTCTGAGCGAAAAGCAGGCCATCGTCGCTGCTCTGACTGAGAAGCTGCAGGGTTCCGCCGCCGGCGTCCTCGTGGACTACAAGGGCATCACTGTCGCAGAAGATACCGCTCTGCGCACCGAGTGCCGCAAGAACAACGTGGAATACGCCGTCATCAAGAACACCATGCTCCGCTTCGCTTTCAACAACGTGGGTCTGAATGAGCTCGACGACCAGCTGAACGGCACCACCGCCCTGGCTGTCTGCGCCGACGATCCCGTGGCTCCCGCCCGCGTCCTCGCCGACTTCGCCAAGAAGCTCAACGGCAAGTTCGAGCTCAAGGGCGGCTTCATGGAGGGCAAGGTCGTTTCCATGGAGACCGTCAACGCGCTGGCCGCTATCCCCGCGCTGCCCGTTCTGCAGGCGCAGGTCCTGGGTACCATGCTGGCTCCCATTTCCGCCCTCGCCTGCGTCCTCAAGCAGATCGCCGAGAAGAACGGCGCTCCCGCTGAGGAAGAAGCTCCCGCCGCTGCCGAATAAGCAGGGCAAACCGTCAACGTATTACAAAAATATCTTATCAGGAGGCTTATTACAATGAGCGAGAAAGTTACTGCTATGATCGAAGAAATCAAGGCTCTGACCGTTCTGGAGCTGTCCGAGCTGGTTCACGCCCTGGAGGAAGAGTTCGGTGTGTCCGCCGCTGCCATGGCCGCTCCCGCTGCCGGCGCTGCTGCTCCCGCCGCTGAGGAGAAGACCGAGTTCGACGTGGTCCTGGCCGGTTTCGACGCCGCCACCAAGATCAAGGTCATCAAGGTCGTCCGCGAGATCACCGGCCAGGGTCTGGCCGAGGCCAAGGCTACCGTCGAGGGCGCTCCCAAGACCCTGAAGGAAGGCCTGAGCAAGGAGGACGCCGAGGCTCTGAAGAAGCAGCTGGAAGAAGCCGGCGCCAAGGTCGAGCTCAAGTAAGGTATCTGACGCAAAAAGAGAAGCAGAGCTGTATCACAGCTCTGCTTCTTTTTTACATAACGGGGCGTTCAGCCCATGTTGACGGTGATATTGTCCGTACCGTTCTCCTCAAATTCCCCGAGATAATCCTCCACCCGGCTCTCCAGCTCGTCAAAGTCGCCCGGAGTGACGGGACGGTCCTCCATATCCCGGAGGGCCAGCTCCTGAGCCAGGATCTCGAAGAACATATCGTCCTCATAGGCCATGATGGCCTCGTGGATGCCCCCCTCCGCAAAGGCACGGGAGGGAATGAGCTCGCCGTTGTACAGCTCTACCAGCTTAGGCATCCCCTGGGGCAGACAGTGGGAAAAGACCAGCGTTTCCACCTCGTCATACTCCCGGATGCGGTCCTCCCCCCGGGTGGAATTCAATACCCAGTTGCCGATGTACACCAGATCCAGCAGCCGCCGGTACTGTTTATCCGTCAGTTCGATATGCAAAAAGACCACCTCCTGCGCGGGCTTTCAGACGCGTCCTCCGCCGAAGCCGCGCGCTGCCGCGCGGCGCGGATACGCGCCTCTCGGCTATTATAGCAGACCCGGCGGGGAAATACCATAGAAAAAAGTGGAGAGAACACGGAAATCCGACTTGCCACGCATGGGATTCCATAGTAAAATAACCAAGTTAGAGGTATCATGCGTCCGGCGAAGGCGGCGGGAAAGGAGCTGGGGAAAATGGACGAAAGAGCGGTCGGCGTATTCGACTCCGGCCTCGGCGGCCTCACCGCCGTGCGGGAGCTGCGGCGCATCCTGCCCGGAGAGAACATCGTCTACTTCGGCGACACCGCCCGGGTGCCTTACGGCTCCCGCTCGCCGGAGATGCTGCTGAAATACGCAAGACAGGATATGCGCTTTCTGCGCAGCTTTGACCTGAAAGCGGTGCTGGTGGCCTGCGGCACGGTGTCCACCACGGCTCTGCCCCAGATCCGCCGGGAAAACGACATCCCTGTACTGGGGGTAGTGGAGCCGGCCTGCCGGGCGGCTGCCAGGGCGACCCGCAGCAAGCGGGTGGGGCTCATCGCCACCGCCGCCTCCATCCGCAGCGGCGCTTACGAGCGCGCTCTCGCGGAGCTGGACGGCGAAATACAGGTGCTGGGCAAGGCCTGCCCGCTGTTCGTGCCGCTGGTGGAAAACGGCCGGGTGCGGCCGGGAGATGTGGTCATCGAGACGGTGGCCCGGGAGTATTTGCAGGAGCTGAAGGACTGGGGCGTGGACACGCTGATTCTGGGTTGCACCCACTATCCGCTGCTGACGGAGGTCATCGGCGGCGTCATGGGAGAGGATGTGGCGCTCATCAACTCCGGCGCCGCGGCGGCGGAGGAGCTGCGCCGGCTGCTGGAGGAGCGGGAGCTTGCCGCCTCGCGCCCACAGGGCGACGCATGGTTCTATGCCAGCGACCGGGTGCAGAACTTTGAGGAGCTGGCGGAGCTGTTTCTGGCGGAGCGGCTGCCCCACGGCGCGGAAAAGATAGACATAGAGCAATATTGAGGAACAAGATGAAAAAACAAGTGATGATATCCGTCCGGGGCGAGCAATACTATGAGGGCGTGGACCCGGACGAGACGGAGCTGCTGACGGAGGGCACACTGGAGCAGACCCCGGACGGCTGGCTGCTCTCCTACGAGGAGAGCGAGCTGACCGGCATGGAGGGAACGACCACCACCTTTGCCATCGGCGAGGGCGAGGCCCTGCTGCGGCGGGTGGGAACGATACAGTCGGAGATGTATTTCAAGCCCGGCGAGATCAGCACCAGCGCCTACGACACGCCCTATGGGACGCTGACGGTGGAAATCGGCACCCGCTTTCTGCGCGCAGAGATGAGCCGGCAGGGCGGAGAGCTGGAGATCCGCTACAGCATCGCCGTGGAGCATCAGGTCACCGGCGAGAACCGATTTTTGATCAAAGTGAAAGAACTGGATGCGGGAGGGGAAACCATATGATCCATATGATACAAAACGCGAAAGACCAGGTGCTGGCCCTGACGAAGGCCGCCTATGGGCGGGCCGTAGCGGAGGGTCTGCTGCCCGAAGGCGTGGAAGTGAACGCCGCGGTGGAGATCCCCAAGGACACCGCCAACGGCGACTACACCACCACCTTCGCGCTGGCGGCGGCCAAGGCCATGCGGAAAAACCCCAGAGAGCTGGCCGCGATACTGGCGGTGCGGATGGAGCTTACGGGCAGCTACTTCACCTCGGTGGAGATCGCGGGGCCGGGCTTCCTCAACTTCCGGCTGGGCGGGAAGTGGTACGGCGACGTACTGCGGGCGGTGGAGTCCGAGGGCGGCACGTACGGCAGCAGCGATATGCTGCGGGGCCAGAAGATCATGGTGGAGTTCGTCTCCGCCAATCCCACCGGCCCCATGCACATGGGCAACGCCCGGGGC
Organism: Oscillospiraceae bacterium; assembly: GCA_051867615.1. Classification (GTDB taxonomy): domain Bacteria; phylum Bacillota; class Clostridia; order Oscillospirales; family Oscillospiraceae; genus RGIG5472. The sequence continues at coordinate 22,772 of JBJDYU010000042.1, forward strand.
GGTGTGCTGGGCGACACTCTGGCGGCGGTGCTGCAGCGCTGCGGCGCGGAGGTGTCCCGGGAGTTCTATGTGAACGACGCGGGCAACCAGATCGAAAAGTTTGCAAGCTCGCTGGAGGCCCGCTATCTCCAGCTCATCCACGGCGAGGACGCGGTGCCCTTCCCCGAGGACGGCTATCACGGCGACGACATCAAAGAGCTGGCCCGGGCGTTTTACGAGGAGCACGGCGCGGACTACGACGCCTGCGAAGTAAAGGAGCGGCATGAGGCGCTGGCGCAGTTCGGCCTTGCGCGCAACATCCCCAAGATGAAGAGCGACCTCGAGCGCTACGGCATCCGCTATGACCGCTGGTTCTTTGAGTCGGAGCTGCATGAGAGCGGCTATGTGGCGGAGACGGTGGAGGAGCTGAAGCGGCGGGGCTACACCTATGAAAAGGACGGCGCGGTGTGGCTCAAGACCGCGGAGATCATGCGGGAAAACCTCCTGCGGGCCGGCAAGAAGCAGGCGGATGTGGACAAGCTGGAGCTGAAGGACGACGTGCTGCGCCGGGCCAACGGCTTTTACACCTATTTCGCGGCGGATATCGCCTATCACCGCAACAAGTTCGCCCGGGGCTTTGACAAGTGCATCAACGTCTGGGGCGCCGACCACCACGGCCATGTGGCCCGCATGAAGGGTTCCCTGGACGCGCTGGGCCTGGACGGCAGCGAGCGGCTGGAGGTCGTGCTGATGCAGCTGGTGAAGCTGGTGCGGGACGGCGAGCTGGTGCGTATGAGCAAGCGTACCGGCAAGGCCATCTCCCTGACCGATCTGCTGGACGAGATCCCGGTGGACGCCTGCCGCTTCTTCTTCAACATGACCAAGCCCGAGAGCCAGATGGAATTCGACCTGGGTCTGGCTGTGCGGCAGGACAGCGAGAACCCGGTGTACTATGTGCAGTACGCCCACGCCCGCATTTGCAGCCTGCTGCGCATGATGGCGGAGGAGGGGATGCGCGTTCCCGAAGCGGAGGAGATCGACGTGTTTCTGCTGATGGGCGAGGCGGAAAAGGCCCTCATCAAGCAGCTTGCAAGCTACTGCGAGGTGCTTCGGATCGCCGCGCGGGACTATGACCCCAGCCAGGTCAACCGCTATCTGGTGGACCTCGCCTCCGCGTTCCACAAGTTCTACACCGTCTGCCGCATCAAGGGCGAGGACAGCGCCGTGGCGGCGGCCCGGCTGAAGCTGGCGGACTCCGTGCGGAGCGTGCTGAAAAACGGCATGGAACTGATCGGCTGCTCGGCGCCGGAGCGGATGTAAAAAACAATATTTATCGAGAGGAGACTGCGAAAGCGGTCTTCTCTTTTTTATTATGAAACGGGCCGGGAAAGCGGCGCGGAGGGGAAAGCCCTCCGCGCTGTTTTTTGTCGGGCGGCGGAGAAACTTTTTGGGGGCGTTGCACCGCGAAGTGCCACAAAGGCGGCGGGGCAGGTAAGGATGAAAGCTGCGCTCCGCAGGACGCGGAGCGGAAAGGAGAGAGCTGTGAAGGAGATTTCCGGAAAGCAGAGAAAGGCCTTCTGCCGGGCTTTTTTGCGGTGCATGGACCCGAAGCTCGCCGCAGAGGAGTGCCGGGTGGAGGACGGGTACGCGCTGCTGGAGACGGCGGAGGTACAGCAGGAGCTGGAGCGGATGCGGCAGGCCATGCACCGGGAGATCCGGCGGGAGGACGTGCTGCGGGGACTGGCGCGGCTGGCCTTTTCCACGGCGGAGGGAGTGGACGGACTGCTGCTCCCCGGCGAGGAAGCGACGGCAGGCAGGATAGACTTTTCGGCAGTGGCCGAGGTGAAGCGCAGCAGCTCCGGCATCGTGGAGCTCCGCTTCGTGGACCGCATCAAGGCGCTGGCCACGCTGTATGAGCTGCTGGGCAGCGGCGAGGGAGACGGAGCGGAGGCGTTCTTCCGCGCTTTGCAGGAGGCGGGAGAATGAACGATGCGGAAGGGGGAGAGCGGAATACAGGTCTGGCATTTTTCTGAGAAGCAGAGAAGGGTACTCACCTGGTGGTGCGGCGCGGACCGGGACAGGGACGCCATCATCTGCGACGGCGCCGTGCGAAGCGGCAAGACCCTGGCCATGGGCATCTCCTTCTTCTGCTGGGCCATGAAGAGCTTCAGTGGGCAGCAGTTCGGCGTCTGCGGCAAGACCATCTCTTCTCTCAGGCGAAACGTGCTGCAGGAGGTGCTGCCGAGGCTCCGCTCCATGGGCTTTCGCTGCGAGGAAAAACGGTCGGAGAACCTGCTGACGGTGCGCTTCGGCGGGCGGGAGAACCGCTTTTACCTCTTTGGCGGGCGGGATGAATCCAGCGCGGCGCTGATCCAGGGCATCACCTTTGCGGGGGTGCTGCTGGACGAGGCGGCGCTGATGCCACGCTCCTTCGTGGAGCAGGCCTGCGCCCGGTGCAGTGTGGCTGGGAGCCGACTGTGGTTCAACTGTAACCCCGAGGGGCCGCAGCACTGGTTTTACCGGGAGTGGATCCTGAAAGCGGAGGAGCGCAACGCCCTGCGGCTCCACTTCACCATGGAGGACAATCCCTCGCTCACCCCCAGAATACGGGCGCGGTACCGCCGCTCCTACTCCGGCGTGTTTTACAGGCGCTTCATTCTGGGCGAGTGGACGGCGGCGAAGGGCCTTGTATACGACTTTTTCCGGCGGGAGGAATTCTGCGCTCCGCCCCCCACGGGCGAGGCGGAGCGGTGGTGGGTGTCCGTGGACTACGGCACCGCCAACCCCACCTCCATGGGGCTTTGGGGAAAGTACGGCGGCGTCTGGTACCGGGTGGAGGAGTACTACTACGACTCCCGCCGGGAGGGACGGCAGCTCACCGACGCGGAATATGTGCAGGCCCTGCGGCGGCTGCTGGGCGGAAGGCGGGCGGAAAAGGTCATCGTGGACCCCTCCGCCGCCAGCTTCATCACCGCCCTGCGGCAGGCGGGCTTTCGGGTGGAGCAGGCGGACAACCGGGTGCTGGACGGCATCCGGCTCACGTCGGACTGGCTCAAGCAGGGAAAGATCGTTCTCTGCGAGGGCTGCGCGGACTGCCTGCGGGAGATCGAGCTTTACGCCTGGGAGGAGGGCGAAACGGGGCGGGACGCCCCGAAAAAGGAACACGACCACGCCATGGACGAGATGCGCTATTTCGTCATGGCGGCGGCCCGCGGACAGCGGCGGCAGCCCTTCTGCGCGGGCGTGGTGGAAAGGAAAAGGGACTGACTATGGGAATCTTCAGAAAAAAGGAACCGGGGCGGGCGGCCCAGGCGGCGCAGCTGCGCTCCGGCTCGGCGCTGCCCTTTGAGACGCTTTGCAGCCGCGCCGCCCACAGCGGGGAGCTGCGGCTCTACCGCGCCCTGCGCAGCACGGTGCCGGTGGTGGACGCCGCTATCTACAAGATCATCCGCCTGGCGGGCGGCGTGGACGTGAGCTGCGCCGACCCCGCCGCAGAGCGGGAGTTGCGGAGCTTCCTGCGGACGGTGGACGTGGGCCGGGGCCGCCGGGGCGTCAACGCGTTTCTGGACGAATATATGGATTCGCTCTTGATCTGCGGGCAGGCCATCGGCGAGATCGTGCCGCAGTGGGACGGCAGGGACATCCGGGCGCTGCTCTGCGGGCGGCCGGAGGACATCTCGGTGCAGGAGGGAAAAACGCCGCTGGATTTCTCCGTCTGGGGCTGGGACGAAAAGGGCCGCAGCGTGGAGCTGCCCTATCAGGAGCTGCTGCTGTTCACGCCCTTCCACCCCGAGGGGGAAAACCCCTACGGCGTGTCGCTGCTGCGGTCTCTGCCCGCCTTCGGCGAGCTGCTGCTGAAGATCTATGAGACCATGGGGCGGAACTGGGAGCGCTGCGGCAACGCACGCTACGCGGTCATCTGCAAGGGCGGCGAGGAGCTGGGCGAGGGCCTGGCCCGGGAGCGCTGCGGCGAGATCGCCCGGGAGTGGCAGAGCGCCATGCAGGAGACGAAAAACGGCAGCGTGCGGGACTTCGTGGCCGTGGGCGATGTGGAGATCCGGGTCATCGGCGCGGACAACCAGATACTGGACAGCGAGGTGCCGGTGCGGCAGATCATGGAGCAGCTGGTGGCAAAGACCGGCCTGCCGCCTTTCCTGCTCGGCATGAGCTGGTCCACCACCGAGCGCATGAGCTCCCAGCAGGCGGATATGCTGACCAGCGAGCTGACGGCCATCCGCAGGATGCTGTCGCCGGTGGTGGAGCGCATCTGCAGCCTGTGGCTGCGGATGCACGGCTATGGCTGCGGCTTTGAGGTGGTCTGGGATGAGATCAACCTCCAGGATCAGGTGGAGGAAGCGAAAGCCGAGCTTTACCGCCAGCAGGCGAGGAAGCTGCAGAAGGAAATCGGGGAGGAATAACGGATGGAGATCAGAAAGGAACTGGCAGGCGTGCAGGCGGCGCAGGTCACGGAGGAGGACCTGGCGCTGATCAACCGGCTCGCCAAGAGCGAGCTTAAGGCGGAGCAGGTCTACACCTTCGCGGTGCGGCTCTGCGACAACGAGGTGGACCGGGACTATGAGCGCTTCAGCGTCGCGGCGCTGGAAAAGCTGGGGGAGCTGTTTGTGGGCAAGAGCGGTATCTTCGACCACAACTGGTCCGCCGCAGGACAGACCGCCCGCATCTATAAGACTGAGCTTTGCGCGGAGAGCGCCATCCGCACCGAGGCCGGAGACGGCTACTGCTATCTCAAGGGCTACGCCTATATGCTGCGCAGCGAGAAAAACGCGGAGCTGATCCGTGAGATCGAGGGCGGCATCAAGAAGGAAGTCAGCGTGGGCTGCAGCGTGCGGCGCAGCGTCTGCTCCATTTGCGGCCGGGAGATGGGCGGCGGCGAATGTCCCCACCACAAGGGCATGGAGTATGACGGCAGGCTCTGCTATGCGGAGCTGCAGGAGCCGGTGGACGCATACGAGTGGTCCTTCGTGGCGGTACCCGCCCAGCGGAGCGCCGGCGTGATGAAAAAGCGCTTCGGACTGGGAAGCGGCTGCGACTCGCTGCAAAAGTATGTGGAGCAGTCGGGCTGCGCGGATTTTCAGCAGGAGCTTAACGAGCTGGAGAAGCTGGCGGAGCTGGGCAGGAGCTACCTTTCCGAGCTGCGAAAGGAAGTGGTGCGTCTGGCGCTGATGACGGAGCGGGAGCTGGAGGGCGAGACGCTCCGGGCCGTTACGGAGAAGCTGGGAGAGGCGGAGCTGCGGGAGCTTCGTAAGGCCTACGAGGCCAAGGCGGCGAAGCGCTTCGGCATCTCGCCCCAGCTGCGCCGTCCGGAAAGAGACCCGGGCGCAAAGGAGGAAACGGCCTTCCTCGTATAAGGCCGATGGAAGCTGTGTTTGGTCCGCCGCCGCGCAAGCGGCGGCGCCAGAAAATTTTGAAAGATGGGAGCAGAAGGAATGAAGATCTCTTATGAAGGCATGGGCCAGTGGGCCGCTACCTTCGCCTGCGGCGACGTGGGCGTGGGCGAGACGGTGAAAGTCAGCGAAAACGACACCGTGGCGGCGTGCAGCGCGGACGACGCGTTCTGCGGCGTGGTGTTCGCCAAGGCCAGGACCGGCGACGCCTGCACGGTGCAGCTCGGCGGCGCGGTGGAGGTGCCCTACAGCGGCACGGCCCCCTCGGTGGGCTACGCGGCTCTGGCTGCCGACGGCAGCGGCGGTGTGAAAGTGAGTGCGGGCGCGAAGGAGCGTCTGGTCCTCGCGGTGGACAGCGCCGCGGGCAAGGCCGTCATCGTACTGTGATAAAGGAGGAAGAAAAACATGACCTATCACTATGACAATCTGACCCTGGAGAAGGGGATGTACTGCCAGAGCGGCAAGACCTTTACCCAGGTGCTGGAGTCTCTGGACCCCAGCGAAAATTACCGCGGCACCGCGCTGGAGGGCCTGGATGCCTTCCAGAGACAGCTCAAGCGCTTTGACATCAAGGTCAAGGGCGCGGGCAGCGACATGGTGGAGAAGTTCTTCCACAACTCATCCTCCGCCGTGCTGTTCCCTGAGTTCGTCTCCCGCGTGGTGCGTCAGGGCATGGAGGAGGAAAACATCCTGCCCAACATCACCGCCACCGTCACCAATTTCGACGGCATGGACTACCGCTCCATCGCCTCCGTTCCCGACGAGGCGGACAAGGAACTCAAGCGCGTGGAGGAGGGAGCGCTGATCCCCGCCACCACCATCGTCACCCGGGAGAATCTGGTGCGCCTGCACAAGCGCGGCCGTATGCTGGTGGCGTCCTATGAGGCCATCCGCTTCCAGCGCCTCGACCTGTTCAGCGTGACGTTGCGCCAGATCGGCGCGTACATCGCCCGGATGCACCTGGAGGACGCCATCGGTGTGATCATGAACGGCGACGGCAACAACAACGCCGCGGCCGCCTACACCGTGGGCGACAGCACCATCGGCGGCACCGCAGGCACCCTTTCCTACGCCGCGCTGCTGGCCTTCTGGGCCCAGTTCGACCCCTACACCATGAACACCATTCTGGTCCCCAGCGACGTGATGCTGCAGATGCTGCAGCTCAGCGAGTTCCAGAACCCCATGACGGGTCTGAACTTCCAGGGCACCGGCACTCTCACCACCCCTCTGGGCGCCACGCTGCTGCGCACCTCCGCCGTGCCTGCGGGCAAGCTCATCGGTCTGGACCGCAACTACGCGCTGGAGATGATCAACGGCAGCGAGATCGCCGTGGAGTACGACAAGCTCATCGACCGCCAGCTGGAGCGCGCGGCTATCACCAGCATTTCCGGCTTTGCGAAGCTCTATCAGGACGCTTCCCGCGTGCTGACCATCTGAGAGAAAAGGGAGGAGTGAGGCTATGACGGATGCGATCTGGATGCTGGCCGCCTCGCTCTGTCACCCTGCAGCGGAGCAGGAGGAGCTGCTGCGGCTCCTCTGCGCCGCGGCGGAAAGCGAGCTTACGGCAAAGCTGAAGGAGGGCTGCACGGCGGAGGACTGCGGCGAGGCGTTTACCTGCGCGGCGGCTCTCCTGGCCGCGGCGGATTTCCGTGCGGGCCTTACTGCCGGAGGCGAGCCTGTGTCCTTCACCGCGGGCAGCGTTTCCGTCAGCACCGGAGGGGCGGAGAGCGCCGCCATGCTGCGCCGTCAGGCCAGGCGTCTGCTGTCGGGACGGATAGAGGACGACGGCTTCGCCTTTCAGGGGGTGCGGGGATGATCCGCCCCTTTGAGCAGGCCCTGCGGCGCTACGGCCAGCCGGTGACGGTGTGCCACGAAGGCGAGGAGACGCAGGTGCGGGCCTTTCTACAGGAGAAGCTGGAGAAAAACGAGGAGCCGCCCCGCAGCGTCACGCCTCTGGGTGTGGTGGACAGGCGGCGGTGGATCTACATCGGCCCGGCGGAGACGGCGCTTTCCGTAGGGGACCGAGTACTGTTCGGCGGCGAAAGCTTTATCGCCCAGCAGGCGGAGCCGGTCTGGCTCGGCGGTGAGATCTGTCACTGGTGGGCGCAGCTGAAAAAGGAAAAGGAGGCGGCGCAGTGACGGACCTGGAGCAGATCAAGGCGGCGGTGGCGGAGACCCTTCGCGCCGCTGGTATGAACGCAGTGACGGAGTACGAGCCGGGCATGGCCCAGGCGTACAGCGAAGCGGTGGCGGCGGTGGGCCTGGCGGAGGCGGAGAGCGGGACGCTGGGCTATCAGAGCTATCTTGGCGAGGAGCTGGACGAGAAAACCGGCGCGGTGGTGGAGCGCTATGCAAGGCGCATGGAGGCGACGCTGTCCCTCGACATCTACGCGCCGAAAAGTGCCGGCGCCGCCGAGGCGGAGCGCGCCATGGAGCGCGCCATGGAGATATTGACCCGGGGACTGCCCGCCGGACTGAAAGTCAGCAAGGCAGTCTGGGAAAAAGTGTGCTGGGATGAGCTGAGCGGTATGTACCTCCGGCGCGGTACGCTCAAGTGCCACGCGCTGCTCATCGCGGAGAGGAGCCAGGAGGAGAGCGGCCTCATCCTTGATTTTATTTTGAAAGGTGTGATGTCTGATTGAACGGGACACTGCATGAGCGTCCGGGGGTGTATTCCTCCTACGACGCATCCTCTGTGATCTCCCGCGGAAGCGCGGAGAAGGTGATTGGCGTCGCGGCCTGCGCGGTGAAGGGCACGGCGGGCCAGGCGGTGACGCTCCACAGCTACAGCGAGGGCCTCGCGGCCTTCGGCGCGGACGAAGCGGGAAAGCCCGGCATGGCCGCCATGCTGCGGCTGCTGTTCCTCGGCGGCGCGGGCACGGTGGTGGCCGCCGCGGCGGACCAGAGCGGGGACAGCCCCGACTATACCGCCGCCTTCGCGGCGCTGGCGCTGGAGGAGGACGTGGCGGTGGTGGTCTGCGACAGCGCTGAGACCACGGTGCAGCAGGCCCTGCGCGAGAGCGTGGAGAGCTGCGCGGCCAATCGCAGGGAGCGCATCGCCGTGGTGGGCGCAGAGAACGAGTCTGTGCAGCAGCTCATCACGCGGGCGGCGGCGCTGAACTCCGAACGCATGGTGCTGGTGGGGCCGGACGCGCTGGACGAGAGCGGCGGCGAGCTTCCCGGCAGGATCGCTGCGGCGGCGGTGGCGGCGGCCATCGCGGTGAACCGCGACAGCGCCGTGCCGCTGAACGGCGCGGTGCTGAAGGGCCTGACCGGCGTTGGGCAGCAGTTTGAGGAGACGGAGGTGGACGCGCTGGTGCGCGGCGGCGTGACGCCGCTGGAGAGCGTGTCGGGCGAGGTGAGCCCCATCCGGGCTGTGACCACCCGTACCACCACCGACGGCATCGAGGACAGCACCTGGCGGGAGCTGACCACCATCCTCATCGTGGACGACGTGATCCCGGAGATCCGCGACACGCTGCGCAGGCGCTTCGCCCGGGCGAAGAACACCGCCCAGACCCGTGGCGCTGTCCGCAGCGAGACCATTGTGCAGCTGGAGAGAAAGCTCACGGCGGAAGTCATCGACGGGTACGGCGACGTGCTGGTCTACATGGACGAGGAGGACCCCACCGCCTGCGTGGTGGAGTTCAGCTTCACCGTGGCTCACGGTCTCAACCGCATCTATCTCACCGCCCACATTACGGTATAAGGAGGATAAGACGATATGCAGATCTCTGGCTTTCCCACCAGCTCCGATATCTATCTGGAGCTGAACGGAAAAAAGATCGCCGTGGTGCAGGGCTACAAGGCCAAGGTCACCCGCAGCAGCCTGACGGTGGAGGCCTTCGGCCAGGACGAGCCGGTGGCCACCATTCAGGGCCAGGCCAAGTATACCGTGGAGCTGGAGCGGCTGTACGCCACGGACGAGGCCATCAGCGACGGCATCAATTTCTATGAGCTTACGGACTTCTCTCTGGTGATCTGTAAGCCGGACCGCAAGATCATCTACAGCGGCTGCCACTGGAGCAGCATCGCGGAGGAGGGCGTGCTGAACGCCATGGTGGCGGAAAAGATTACCCTCCTTGCCGCCAAGCGCATCGAGACCACGGCATGAGCGCGCGGCAGGACGGATGGAGCGTGCCGGAGATGCGGCTGCTCCCGGCCTCCCGGCTGCTGGCCATTCGCCGGGAGGTGGCGGCCATGGGGCTGGAGGATGCGCTGGAGCAGAGCCTTTACGGCAACGCCATGGTCCTGGCGGCCTGCTGCGTGGAAAACGGCCGGGAAGTGTTTGCGGACGGTCAGGCGGTGTTGGACCGCCTGACCGCCGCGCAGATGGAACGGCTGCTGCGCCTCTATGCAGAAAAAGACCGGCAGGCCTGCCCCACGGAGACGGAGGACGCGGAGCGGGCGGCGAACAGCGGCTTTGACGAGGAGCGGTTCCTGCGTCTGAAGGAGGACGGCTGATGGACTATGTGAAGGAGACGCTGCAGCGGCAAAGCGCCCTTTGGAGGGCCCTGCTTTCCGGCGGCGGCAGCGGTATGACCGCGGAGGAGGATGCGGAGCGCCAAAGCGTGACCGCCCCCGCAGGGGAGGAAGAAGACTTTTTTTCCACGGCGGGAAACGGCGCGGCTGCGGAGACGATGGGCAGCGCGGCGAGGACTCTGAGCGCAATGGCGGCGGCCCCGGAGGTCACGCCGATGGGTGCGGAAACAGACACCGGAGAGGCGGCGGCGCAGCGTGAGAGCGGAGAAAGCGCGGCGGAGCAGGAGCTTTTGCGGCGAAGCCGGGAACGGCTGCTCACGGAAATGAGCCTTCCGGACGCGTCCGAGACGGTTGAGGGCGCGGAAGCTGCTAACAGAAAGACGGCGTGGAGCGGCGAAGCGCTTGCGGCAGAGACCGCCCAATGGCAGGCGGAGGCCGCGCTCCGACAGGGACGCGGCGATCTGGAGACGGCAGACGCCCGGGCGATCTCCCGCCGCTTTGAGCGGGATGCCCGCCGCTATGACGGCGGCTTCATATTCTACTGAGAGGAGAGAATGGTATGCCTTTGAGCGCCATGCGCTATAAGAACTATGTGTGGCCCCACAACCCCGAACGCTACCGGGTGAGCTTCAAGCGCCAGCTGGCGGCCCACAAGGTGCCCTTCGGCGGTACGGTGATGCAGGACCTGGGGACCACATACCGGGTCATGGAGGGCGAGGGAGAATTCGTGGGCGCGGAGGCGTATCAGGAGTTCCGGAAGCTGCTGGAGGTATTCAGCGAAGGCGGCGCGGGACTGCTGGTCCACCCCGTCTGGCGGGCGGAGCGGGCTCACTTCGCGGAGCTGGAGCTGACGGAGGAGCCGAGGAGCGATTATGTGCGCTACCGCTTTGCCTTCTGGGAGGACAGCGGTGAATACGCGTCGTGGCTGCGGGAGACGGTGACTGCGGAGGCTCAGGGCGGCGGGCAGAGTGAATCTGCCGCGCGCATCCACACCGTGGTTTCCGGCGACACCCTCTGGGGCATCGCCAAGCGCTACGGCGTGGCCCTCTCTGACCTCATCGCGGCGAATCCCGGCATCAAGAACCCCAACCTTATCTATCCCGGAGACAAGGTGGTGCTGCCGTGAAGGGATATCTGAGGACTTACGACGGCAGGGAGTACGAGCTGCCCACGCTGCTGCAGTGGGAGGTGGACCTGACGGGAAGCGTGCCATGCGACAGCTTTTCCGTCTCCTGCGCGTATGACCCGGCCATGCTGGCGGTGCTGCCGGACGTTACCCGCTTTTACGCCGTGCAGGAGGGACAGCGGGTGTTTTTCGGCGTGGTGGACGAATACATAGCGGCGAAGAACCGCCAAGGCCGGACGCTGACGCTGACAGGGCGCGGCATGGCGGCGCTGCTGGTGGACAACGAGAGCGAGGCCATGAGCTATGAGAGCGCGGACCTCAGGGAAATCTTCCGCAATCACGCCGCGCCCTACGGCTTTTCCTGCGGCACGATGGACGCCCTGCGGGGGACAAAGTACGTCGTGGAGAGCGGCAGCAGCCAATGGAAAGCCCTGAGCCGCTTCACGGAGTACTACGGCGGCTTTTCGCCCCGCTTCACCCCCACGGGAGAGCTGATCCTCTCGGCCGGAGCGGAGGGAAAGCGGCTGAAGATCGGCGAGGACGCGCCGGTGCTGGCCCTGAGCTACACGGAAAACCGTTACGGCGTGTTTTCTGAGGTGCTGGTGAAGGACAAAGCCCGGGGCGCCAGCCTTCTGGTGGAAAACGAGGAACTGAAGCGGCGGGGCGGCAGCTGCCGCCGCGTGATCTATATGCCGCGCAAAAGCAGCTACGCCGCCATGCGCTATACCGGAGAGTACCAGATCATGAAATCGAAGGAGGAACAGCTGCAGATCGAGCTGCAGCTGCCCGGCGCGTTTCTGGCGGTCCCGGGGGACGTGGTGCGGCTGTCCCTCAGTGACTGCGGCATCTCGGGGGAGTTCCGCGTGAGCGAAGCGGAGAGCCGGGGCGGCGAGACGGGCGAGCTTTGCACGCTGCTCTTGACGGAGAGGTGAAACATATGTGGATGGGTGAACGACTGAACCGCCGGGACGAATCCCAGTACACGGCGGCGGACATGGGCAGGACCTCCATCAGCGGAGAGCTGGCCGCTGTGGTGACCCGGGGCGAGCTGCGGGAGCTGGAGACCTGGACCCCGGGAGGCTATCTCTGGCGGCCGAGACAGGGCGACGAGGTGCTGGTCATCAAGGGCGGCACGGCGGGCGAGGAGCGCTGCGTGCTGGCCCGGGCGCCGGAGGAGCCGCCGGAGGCGATGCAGCCGGGCGAGGTATGCATCTGTACGGAGCGGGCCTCGGTCTTCCTGCGCAATGACGGGAGCGTCACGGTGAAAAGCGGCGAAAGCCGGCTGAAGCTCTCCGCCACCGGAGTGGAAGTGGAGAGCGAAAGCATCCTGCTGCGCGGCAGCGTGCAGGTGACCGGGAGCCTGCGCATCAACGGCGCGCCGTGCTGTGAGGGCGGCTGTACGGAAGGAGCCTGATATGAGAGAACTGAAAATACGGGATGGAGACTATGTATCCGGCGGCGAAGGGCCGGAGGTGCTGACGGGCAGCGAAGCGCTGCTGCAGCGGGTACTGTTCCGTCTCACCGCCCGCCGGGATTCCTTCCCCTTTCTCCCGGATATGGGCAGCCGGCTGTATGCGCTGGGGCAGGTGCGCCGGGGACAGCGCGCCGCCGCGGCGAAGCAGTATGTGGCGGAGGCCCTGCAGGAGGAACGGGACGTTACGGTGACGGACGTGACTTACCTGGAGGGGACGGAAAAGAGTCTCAGCACGGTGCGCGTGGAACTGCAGTACCAGGGCGAGAGCTATACGCTGGAAGCGGATATTCAGTAGAGGAGGAGCCATGAAAAGCGTAGAGGAAATCTATGAGGAAATGCGGCGCGTCTTTACGGAGCGCTCGGGCGTGGAGATCGGCGACGGCTGCGACATGGCGGTGCGGCTCTATGCGGCGGCGGCCGAAGTACAGGCACTGTACTGTCAGGCGGAATGGGTGCTGGAGCAGTGTCTCCCCCAGACGGCCAGGGGCGAAGCCCTGGACGGCCACGGTATGCTGCGGAACCTGACGCGCCGCAGCAGCGCCAAGGCCACGGGCGCGCTGACGTTTTCCGTCACCACGCCTGCGGCGGAGGACAGAGAGATCCCGGTGGGGACGGTCTGCATGACGGCGGGCGGCGTCCGCTTCATCACCACCGCCGCAGGTGTCATTGCGGCGGGCGAGAGCAGCTGCACCGTGGCCGCGGAGGCGGTGGAGCCGGGCAGGAGCGGCAACGCGGCGGCGGGCAGCGTGACACGCATGAGCGTACCGCCGGTGGGCGTGGAGAAGTGCGTGAATGAGGCGGCCTTTTCCGGCGGCGCCGACGAGGAGACGGACGAGGAGTTCCGCAGCCGCGTGCTGGAGAGCTTCCGCCGCCTTCCCAACGGCGCCAACGCCGCGTACTATGAGCTGCAGGCGGAGAACCATCCGGGCGTCCGCTCCGCGAAGGCGGTGGGCCGGGCGCGGGGCATCGGCACGGTGGACGTGTATATCGCGGCGGAAAGCGGCGTGCCGTCCCAGACGCTGCTGCAGGAGGTCTACGACGATCTGAACGCCAAGCGGGAGATCGCGGTGGATCTGCAGGTGCTTTCTCCTGCCCCGACGGCGGTGGATGTGACGGCTGCGCTGACCGTGGGAGAGGGCTACGCTTTTTCGGAGGTGGCGGAGCGGGCGGAGGAGGCGCTGGCCGCCTTTTTCTCCGCAGACCTGCTGGGCCGGGGGATCACCCGGGCGGCTATCAGCGACGTGCTGTACCATGTGGAGGGCGTGGAGAACTACGCGCTGCTCTCTCCGGCGGCGGATGTGCCCGGCGGCGCCACGGCGCTGCCGGTGCTTGGCACGGTGTCACTGACGCAGGAAGGCTAAGGTGAGCCATGGGATACGGCGAATATATGCGCGCCCTGCTGCGGCCTCTCGGCGTATACCGCCTGCAGGCGGGGAATCTGAACTACAGCGAGACGGAGGCCATCGGCACGGCGCTGGACGGCGCCAGCGGCGAGATGGACCTGACCGAGAAGGAGGGTCAGCTCGCCACGGCGGAACAGTCACTCTCCCGCTGGGCCAGGCTCTTTACCCATCCGCCGGCGGCGGAGGACACGGAAGCCCTGCGCCGGGCCATAGCCGCGCTGCTGCTGATCGGCGAGGGCAGCTTTACCCCGGAGGCGATCAACGCCACCATCAGCGGCTGCGGCATTTCCTGCGTGGTGGAGGAGACGGATACTTACGGCACGGTGCGGGTGAGCTTTCCGGGGACCGCCGGCGTGCCGGAGGACTTTGCACGGAAAAAGGTCATCATTGAGGAGATCATTCCCTGCCATCTGGCCATCGAATACGCCTTCCTCTTTATGACCTGGGCCATCTGCGAGCGCAAGGGCTACACCTGGAAGCGGGTGGAGGACGAGGCACACAGTTGGGAGAGCTTTTCAGTGGCGGTGGATGTGTAAAGCCTGCGGCGGCCCGCCTGAACACGGAGTTATAAAAAACAGCGGACAGAGATTTCAGGCGGGCCGGGCCATATACGGCAGAGCGAAAAAAGAGGAGACCATCCTTGCGGATGGCCTCCTCTTTTCGTTTACTTATCTTCCGCTGTCCTGACGGCGCCGGTCGTGAGCGTCCTCCTCCGCTTCCTCCTCCTGGGGGAGCTTAGTGACGACGGCCCAGTCGATGTGCCGGTCCTCGATGGTCTCGATGCGGATATGCAGCCCGTCGGCGGTCAGCTCCTCATGGCTGCCGTCCTGGGGGATGTAGCCGATGTGGTCGAAGATGTACCCGCCGAGGGTGTTGTAGTCAAGGTCCTCCTTGTCAAGCTCCGTGCCGAGGACCTCGTCCAGATCCTCCAGCGCGATGTCGCCGGAGACGCGCCAGGTGTTCTCGCCGATGAGGGAGATCTCCTGCGTGATCTTGTCGGACTCGTCGTAGATGTTGCCCACCAGCTCCTCCAGCAGGTCCTCCATGGTGACGATGCCGGACATACCGCCGTACTCGTCCACGATGATGCTCATCTGGGTGTTGCGCTTCTGCATCTCCCGGAACAGGGCGTCGGCTTTGATGGTCTCGGGGAAGAAGGCGGCGGGGAACACCAGCTTTTTCATGTCAAATTTTTCGCCGTCCTCGTCGTTCAGCGCCAGCAGAAACTCCCGCGTGCGGAGGATGCCCAGAATATCGTCCGAATCCTCGCCGCAGACCGGGAAGCGGGAGAAGCCGCTGGAGGAAATGGTATCCAGTATCTCCTGCTTGGTGGCGTCCGCCCAGATAAAGGTGACGGCGGTGCGGGGGATCATGACCTCGGAGGCGTCGATGTTGTTGAACTCAAAGATGTTCTCGATGAAGTCCCGCTCCATGGTCTCAATGGCGCCCTGCTCCTCGCCGGCGTCCACCATCATGCGGATATCCTCCTCCGAGACGCTTTCTCCGTCGTCGTGGGGGTTGATGCCCATCAGGCGCAGCACGCCGTTGGTGCACACGGAGGTGAACCAGACCAGCGGCTTGAGCGCCTTGGAGAGAAAGAGGATGACGCCGCAGCAGCGGCGGGCCAGCTGCTCGGCCTTGCGCATGGCCACGCGCTTGGGCACCAGCTCGCCGAAGACCAGGGTGAACAGGGAGAGGATCAACGTGACCAGCACCACAGAGACGCTGCTGATGACGCGGGGAGAGACGGCGGTGACGCCCACCTCCTCCACCAGCCAGCGGGTGAGGAGACCGGCGAAGTTCTCCGCCGCGAAAGCGGAGCCGAGGAAGCCCGCGAGGGTGATGCCGATCTGGATGGTGGAGAGGAAGCCGGTGGGCTCATCCACCAGGATCAGCATTTTTTCCGCTGTTTTGTCTCCCTCCTCCGCCTGGGCCTTGAGGCGGGTGCTGTTGAGGGAAATGACGGCGATCTCCGCCGCGGCGAAGAAGGCGTTCAGCGCGATGAGGAAGAGCTGCAGAAGTAGTTGGCCGGGTAAATCAGACATGGTATCGTTGCTGCCTTTCATGTAAAAAGATTGGGTTTGTTTTGGCCGGAAAGAACAACAAGACAGAACCTGACGGGAAGATCAGGCTCTGTCTTGCGCTATTACATAGCAGGCGGAGACGGCGCGGGAAACCGCGGAAGTGGTCACGACACTACTTCGGGGGTTTGCATCTGCGTCCATCTTTCACACTCGCTTTCCAGTTCAGAATACAGCCATGATAGCACACGCCGCAAAAAAATGCAATAGCGAAGCGGCCATGCGGGTGAACGAAATGTAAACATTCCATCGCCGCGGTTGCGCGGCGGCGGCAAAACCGGTATACTGATAATCAGAGAAAAGCACAGAGACCGGGGGAGCTTCATGAAACGAAAGAGAAGGGCCGCCGTGTGCCTCCTGCTGGCGGCGCTGCTGCTGAGCGGCTGCGGCCTCTGGGAGGAGCCGGTGGAATACATCACATACAGGGGAGAGCAGCTTATCGTGCAGCAGGGCGTGGCGAAAAACCCCTTCACGGCGGAGGACTTTGTTTCGGAGGAGGGCCGCCTGCGCTATACGGGAGAGGACTTTCGCGCCATGACGGTCATCGACGTCTCCTCCTATCAGGGCCAGATCGACTGGCAGGCCGCGGCGGCGGACGGCGTGGAGGGCGCCATGCTCCGCCTGGGCTACCGGGGCTACGGCAGCGAGACCGGGGTCATCCGGGAGGACGCCCGCTTCCGGCAGAATCTCGCGGGCGCGCTCGCGGCGGGCCTGCGGGTGGGCGTTTACTTTTTCTCCCAGGCCGTCACCGAGGAGGAGGCCCGGGAGGAGGCAACTTTTGTATTGGAGCTGCTCAGCGGCGTGGAGCTGACGCTGCCGGTGGCCTTTGACTGGGAGCGTACCGGCCCGGACACCGCCCGGACGGCGGAGGTGACGGGAGAGGAGCTGACCGCCTTCGCTCAAGTCTTCTGCGGCGAGGTTCGCGCCGCGGGCTATGAGCCCATGGTCTACTTCAACCAGGACACGGCCTACCGGATGTATGATCTCTCCGCCCTGGAGGATTGCCGCTTCTGGCTGGCGGAGTACGATACCTGGCCCTCGTTTTACTACGGCTTCACCCTCTGGCAGTACAGCGACCACGGCAGCGTCCGGGGCGTGAGCACGCCGGTGGATCTGGATCTCTGGCTGGAGCCGATGTAAAAATCTTCCTGTTTTTTCTCCGCGCGCCGGATGGAGAGTGGCGGCGGACCCGGCTTTTGTGATACACTGAAAATGTACATAAAAATGCACATAAAACGTCTCTGCATACCTTTCTGAAAGGAGGGCGCCGCCTTGCGCCGCATTGCTGAAAACGCCGTTTCCGCATCCCGCGCGCTGTCTTTGTCGAGACGCCCGCAGGCCCGGGAGGTCTTTGGCATTTTCCGAAAACCCGTGGGGGAGTCGCTGCGCTCGGTGCTGCCCATCATGGGCATCGTGATCCTGCTCTGCTTTACCGTGACGCCCATCTCCAACAACGCCATGATGGCCTTCATCACCGGCGGCGTGATGCTCGTCGTGGGCATGGGCCTGTTCACGCTCGGCTCGGAGATGTCCATGATCCCGCTGGGCGAGGCGGTGGGCCGGGAGATCACCAAATCGAAAAAGGTCTCGGTCATCGTGGGCATGGCCTTCCTCATCGGCGTCATCATCACCGTGGCGGAGCCGGATCTGCAGGTGCTGGCGGACCAGGTGCCCGCCATCCCGAACCGGGTCATCATCTGGTCGGTGGCGCTGGGCGTGGGCATTTTTCTCGTCATCGCCCTGCTGCGTATCCTGCTGGGCATCCCGCTGGCCCACCTGCTGGTGGGGTTCTATGTCGCGGTGTTCGCCCTGGCGTTTTTCGTCTCGCCGGATTTCTGGGCCGTGGCCTTTGACTCCGGCGGCGTCACCACCGGCCCCATGACCGTGCCCTTTATCATGTCGCTCGGCGTGGGCGTCAGCGCGGTGCGAAACGACAAGCACGCCGTCAACGACAGCTTCGGTCTGGTGGCCCTCTGCTCCATCGGCCCCATTCTGACGGTGCTGGTGCTGGGCCTGCTGTACCCAACGGATGGCAGCGCCTATGAGCTGGCCGCCATACCGGACGCGGCCAACACGGCGGAGATGTGGGGGACCTATACCTCGGGCCTGCCCCATTATGCCTATGAGACGTTCTCGGCCCTCGCGCCCATCGCGGTGTTTTTTGTGCTCTTTCAGCTCGTGACCCGCCGCCTGCGGCGGAAGGAGGTCCTGAGCATGGCGGTGGGCCTGCTCTATGCCTATTTGGGGCTGACGCTGTTTCTCACGGGAGTGAACGTGGGCTTCATGCCTGTGGGCAGCTTTCTCGGGCAGAGTCTGGCTCTGCTGGAGTGCAACTGGGTGCTGCTCCCGGTGGCCATGGTCATCGGCTATTTCATCGTGGCGGCGGAGCCTGCGGTCCATGTGCTGAACCGGCAGGTGGAGGAGATCACCTCCGGCGCCATTCCCGCCGGCGCCATGAAAACGGCGCTTTCCGTCGGCGTTTCCGTCTCTCTGGCTCTGGCCATGATCCGGGTGCTGACGGGCATTTCCGTCATGTGGTTCCTGCTGCCGGGCTACGCGCTCTCCCTGCTGCTGTCCTACCGGGTGCCGAAGATCTTCACCTCCATCGCCTTCGACTCCGGCGGCGTGGCCTCCGGTCCCATGACGGCCACTTTCCTGCTGCCCTTCGCCACCGGAGCCTGCGCGGCCCTTGGCGGCAATGTGGTGACGGACGCCTTCGGCGTGGTGGCCATGGTGGCCATGACGCCGCTGCTCACCATCCAGCTGCTGGGCCTGCGCTATCAGCGAGCCCTGCGCCGCGCGCCCGCCCATGCTCCCTCCGCCGCGGACCTTGTCCCGGCGGAGGAGATCATCGAGCTGATGTAAGGAGGTGCCGTTATGAGCCGATTGTATCTGATGATCACCGTCACCAGCCGGGTGGCCGGCGCCAAGCGCTTTCTTGATTTTTATCAGGCCTACGGCGTGCCTGTGGTGCTGACGGCGCTGGGCCGCGGCACCGCCAGCGACGATATCCTGAGCACGCTGGGCCTGGAGGCCACGGAAAAGGCGGTGCTGTTTTCCGTGGTCACGCCGGAGAAGAAAAAGCTCCTGCTGAAGGAGCTGGTGCGCACCCTGCACATCGCCGCACCGGGCCGGGGCATCGCCATGAGCCTGCCCATGAGCAGCATCGGCGGCAGGACCGCCATGAATTATCTTCTGTCCGGCAGCGCCGGGGACGTGCCGCTGCCGGAGGACGACAAAGAGGAGGGAACGACCATGTCCAACCCAGCCTATCAGCTCATCATCGCCGTGACGAACCGCGGCTATACCGACCAGGTGATGGAGGCGGCCCGCTCCGCCGGCGCGGGCGGCGGCACGGTGATCCATGCCCGCAGCACCGGCGCGGACGGAGAGAGCAAATTCTTCGGTATGTCCATCGCGGAGGAGCGGGAGATGCTGTTCATCGTGGCCTCCGCGGAGGATAAAAACGCCATCATGCAGGCCATCATGGCCCGGGCGGGCATGGAGACCAAGGCCCAGGCCGTGGCCTTCTCCCTGCCGCTGGACGAGGTGGCGGGCCTGCGCACCGTGGACTTAAGCGACTGATGACGGCCCCGTAGCAGGGGAGAAAGGAACAGCCTATGGAAAAGAGACATCCCATCGCCACCATTGCCATGGCGAACGGCGCGAAGATCGTGGTGGAGCTGTACCCGGAGGAGGCGCCCAATACGGTAAACAGCTTTATTTATCTCGCAAAGCAGGGCGCATTCGACCATTACGCCATCCAGCGCGTGGTCCCGGGCTGGGTGCTGGACGTGAGCTACACCGCCTTCGGCAAAGACATCTGCAAGTATCTCATCCCCAACGAATCCCCCTCTCAGGGCTTTCCCAACCACCTGAAGGTGGAGCCGGGCGTCATCGCCATGGGCGGCTACGCCCCGGACGAGATCGCGGGAGGCGAGTTTTACTTCCCCTATACCAGCGAGAATCTGGACGGCCGCTATCCCGCCTTCGGCAAGGTGCTGAGCGGCTGGGAGGAGGTGGAGCGCATCGAGAAGGTGCCGCTGCGCCCGGTGCCCACCCGCCAGCAGCTGGAGATCAACGAGCCCGTCACGCCTGAGGTCATCGAGAGCGTCACGGTGGAGACCTTCGGCGTGGATTATCCCGAGCCGCTGCGCTATGAGGACCGGGAGCTGCCCTTCAACTGGTTTTTGGAGGAGCAGGGCTGAAAGCGCCGCGTTTGCCCCCGGAAAAGTTTTCCTGATGTTATAAAAGCCGCGGCCCGCACCGTTTCGCTGGAGCAGGAAACGCCTCGCTGTCAACACGCCCTTGCCCGGAAACGCGCAGGAATCATCCGCTTTTTCAATATGCGCTGAATCCCTCTTGCTTTTCTCCTGCCCAAGGCGTATACTTTTCACGGGAATGAAGTGCTCCCCTGGGAAACCTAAACCGCTTTTTTAGCTGATGACTTCTGTGATCTTGCGTCGCAGGGGGCGTCAGCTTTTCTGCGCGTATCAGGAGGAATTTTTATGCTGACTTCACTGGCGCTCATTTTTCTCGTGGGCCTGAGCCTTGCCGCCATCTGCCAGAAGATCCGGCTCCCGAGGATCATCGGTATGCTCGTCACCGGCATTGTCCTGGGGCCGTATGTCCTTGACTTGCTGGACCCGTCCATCCTTGGGATATCCGCGGACCTGCGCCAGATGGCCCTGGTCATCATCCTGATCAAGGCGGGCCTGTCGCTGAACATCAGCGACCTGAAAAAAGTGGGCCGTCCGGCTGTCCTGATGTCCTTTCTGCCGGCGGTGTTTGAGATCCTCGCCTTTGTCCTCTTTGCGCCGGCGGTGCTCGGCGTTGACCGGATCGAGGCCGCCATTATGGGCGCCGTTCTCGGCGCGGTGTCTCCCGCGGTGGTCGTGCCCAGAATGGTGCAGCTGATGGAGGAGGGGTACGGCACACGGAAAAGCATTCCGCAGATGATCCTTGCCGGCGCTTCTCTCGACGATGTGTTTGTCATCGTGCTTTTCACCACCTTTGTCGGCATGGCCCGGGGAGAAGCCGCGAACCTCATAAGCTTTGTCAACATTCCCGTCTCCATCGTTCTGGGGCTGCTGCTCGGCGCGGCGGTGGGCTATGGGCTGAGCTGGTTTTTTGAGACGAACTACTCCCATCAGCATCTCGTGCGGAACAGCATGAAAGTCATTATCGTGCTTGGCGCCGCGTTCCTGCTGCTGGCGGTGGAGGAGTGGCTGGACGGCGTCGTGGCGGTTTCCGGGCTGCTGGCTATTATGAGTATGGCGATGGTGCTGGCCATGCGAAGCGTTCCGGAGGTGACAACGCGGCTGCGGGAGAAGTACGGCAAGCTGTGGCTCGCCGCGGAGGTGATTCTGTTCGTGCTGGTGGGCGCGGCGGTGGATATCCGCTACACCGTGGAGGCGGGAGCGGGCGCGGTGCTGATGATTTTCGTCGGCCTCCTGTTCCGCTCGGCGGGCGTGTGGCTGTGTATGCTGGGCACCGGCCTGAACACGAAAGAGCGGCTGTATTGCGTCATCGCGTATCTGCCGAAAGCCACCGTGCAGGCGGCCATCGGCGCGGTGCCGCTGTCGCTGGGGCTGCCCTGCGGCAATATCGTTTTATCCGTTGCGGTCCTCTCCATTTTGATCACCGCGCCGCTGGGTGCCATCGGGATGGATGGGAGTTATCAGAAGCTCCTCACCAAAGAGAGCGCGGCCTGCCCCAAGCCGTGAACGGCTGCATACTTCGGTATATCTGGGTTGGCGTGCGAAAAGGAACGCCGCTGAACGCCCGTGCCGGGCGTCCGGCAAAGCAGCAACAGAAAAACCGCCGCCGGCGCTGGCTTTACGGTCAGAACCGGCGGCTCTTTTTTTTACTGTACTGGCGAAGCAATTCCTGCATTTGCTCCGGCGTTTCCCGCATTCCCCGGCGGATCCATTCCTCGATCCAGCCGAACAGCGCTCCGGCAAACCACGCTTTCATATAAGCCGGAACATTCTGCGTTTCGGCCTCCACGCCGACGGTTTCCCGGATGATAGCGAGCATATGGTGGGACAGCCCGCAGCGGTACAGGAGCATATAAAAGTCCCGCTGCCCGTAATAATGCCGCAGCAGGCTGAGGGCCCAGTCCGGGTCTCCGGCGGCTTCAAACTCCCGGCCCCATTGCCTGATCAATACGGTCATGTAGTACCGGATCACATCGCCGGTGCTTTTGTAATGGCGGTAAAACGAAGCGCGGCCCACGCCGGCGCACCGGACGACCTGCGTGACGGTGATCTCCTCAAACGGATACTGCTCCATCAGGCTCAAAAGCGCCCGGGTGACCTGCTCCTGCACATAGGTCAGCTTTACTTCCTCTGCCATGATACAAAACCTCGTCTTTGTCTCATTTTGCTTCCGCCTGTTGCATTTCCCCTTTCTGCATGATACAAATGTCTCGCAAAATAGTCAACAGAAAGAGGGAAAATATGAAGAAACTACTCAAGATAGCAGCCGTCGTGCTGGCGGTCATCGCCGCGCTGGCGCTGCTGCTTATCCTGCTGCTGTCCTGGATGTCGAAGCAGCCCGCGGTGGCGGCGAACTACTATGCGGAGGTAACGGCTGCGGCTCCGCTGGAGCAAAAATACACGCAAAAGGGCGCCTTCGGCGTATCGACCTGGGAGCAGGACGCGGAGGATGAAAAGCTCGGGAAATTTACAATCTGGTATCCCACGCCGATGGAAACAGCCGGCGGTACCTATCCGGCTGTGGTCATGGCCAACGGCACCGGGGTCCCGGCGTCGAAATACAGCGCGGTCTTTGACCATCTGGCTTCCTGGGGCTTCATCGTCATCGGCAACGAGGACGAAGGCTCCTGGGACGGCGCGTCCTCCGCGGCGTGTCTGGACCTGCTTCTGCGGCTGAACGGGGACAGCGGTAGTGTTTTCTTCGGGAAGATTGATACGGACAGCATCGGCGTCGCCGGCCATTCCCAGGGCGGCGTGGGTGCGATCAACGCGGTGACCGCCCAGGAAAACGGCGGTGTGTACAAGGCCGTTTACACCGCCAGCACCACCCACATAGCCCTGGCGCAGCTGCTCGGCTGGCCTTATGACGTGAGCCGGGTGGGCGTCCCGTATTTCATGACCGCCGGGACAAAGCAGGCGGACGCGGGCAATGAAAAGGACGCGGGCATCGCGCCGCTGTCGTCCCTGCAGGAGAACTACGGCGCTGTTTCCGACGATGTGGTAAAAGTGCTTGCAAGGCGGGCGGACGCGGATCACGGCGATATGCTCGCCATGGCGGACGGATACATGACGGCGTGGTTTTTGTACTGGCTTCAGGGCGAGGAAGAAGCCGGGACGGTCTTTTTCGGGGCGGAAGCCGAGATCCTGCGAAACGATAACTGGCAGGATGTGCAGAAGAACAGATGAGAGCCTCCCGCGCATACCCTCCGCCGCCTGTGCAGCCCGCCACAGGCGGCGGCTATTTCATGCGCGCCGCGTGGAGCGGCTCCGCCGGCCCTGCGCTGACCGGCAGAGGGAGACAGCCGCAGCGCGCAGATTTTTCAAAAAACGCATTGACAAACATCTATGTGATACTTATAATATAGACAAACATCGATGGGAGGCGCAGCGTATGGCGCTTGACGAGAAGAAAGCCGCGATGGTGTTCAAAGCCTTCTGCGACGAAAACCGCATCCGTATTCTGACGCTGCTGTGCGGCGGCGAGAAGTGCGCCTGCAAGCTGCTGGATGAGCTGAACATCAGCCAGCCCACCCTGTCCCATCATATGAAGATCCTCTGTGATTCGGGGGTCGTGACAGGCCGCAGGGAGGGGAAGTGGATGCACTATTCCATATCCCCGGAGGGTTCGGCGGCTGCCGCGCAATACCTGCGGGAGCTGACGCAAGCCGCCTGCCCGGAGGCAGACAAGCCGTGCTGTGAAAGGTAATTCACTGCTTTTCCGCACGGCTTACGCAGCGCCCGCGATATCGACATATTTGAATGTAACGATTTTACGAGGAGGGTTTCCATGAGAGCCGTCAAAACCGGATGGGACTTTTTCCAGAGCGAAGTTCTTGGTATGCAATGGCTGAACCGGCTGATCGGCAGCGCCGTGGAGGCCGCCGGGTTCGATACGGCGGGCCGGGTCGGCGGCAGCATCCGCTTTTTCTTCTACGACATCATCAAGATCATGGTCCTGCTGGGCGTATTGATCTTTCTCATCTCCTACATCCAGAGCTACTTTCCGCCGGAGCGTACAAAACGCATCCTGGGCCGTTTCCGGGGCGTCGGGGCCAACTGCGCCGCCGCGCTGCTCGGCACGGTGACGCCCTTTTGCTCCTGCTCGTCCATTCCGCTGTTCATCGGCTTTACCGGCGCGGGCCTGCCGCTGGGCGTGACGTTCTCTTTCCTGATCTCGTCGCCCATGGTGGATTTAGGGAGCCTGGTGCTGCT
Source organism: Oscillospiraceae bacterium (assembly GCA_051867615.1). GTDB lineage: Bacteria > Bacillota > Clostridia > Oscillospirales > Oscillospiraceae > RGIG5472. Next base: position 47,154 of record JBJDYU010000042.1, read on the forward strand.
GATGAGCATTTTCGGCTGGAAGGTCGCCGTTGTGTATGTGGCGCTGGGGCTGGTGATCGCGGTTGCCGGCGGTACGCTCATTGAAAAGCTGCACCTGGAAAATCAGGTGGAGGAATTCATCCGCAATGGTAAGGCCATCGAGGTCCCGCAGGAGGAACTGCATTTCAAAGACCGGATGCGCTACGCCTGGGAGCAGGTGGTATCCACCGCCAGAAAAGTCGCGCCCTATGTGCTGATCGGCGTCGCCATCGGCGCGGTGATACACAACTGGATCCCGGAGGAGTGGATCGTGCAGCTCCTCGGTACCGGCAATCCCTTCGGCGTGTTCCTCGCGACCCTTGCCGGCGTTCCCATGTACGCCGATATTTTCGGCACCATCCCCATCGCGGAGGCGCTGCTGGCAAAGGGCGCGCGGCTCGGCGTGGTGCTGTCCTTCATGATGGCCGTCACCACGCTGTCCCTGCCCTCCATGATCATGCTCCGCAAGGCCGTAAAGCCGAAGCTGCTGGGCATTTTCGCTGCGATCTGCACGGTTGGCATCATCATCGTCGGTTACTTTTTCAACGCGGTTCAACCTTTTATCATCTGAAATCAGGAGGAATTCACTATGGCACTGTTTCATTTCGGCAAGAAGGAAGAAGAAAAGAAGGCTCCCGCCTGCTGCTGCGGCGCGGAGGCGCAGATCGGAGAAAGCGCCGACTGCTGCTGCGGCGCGCCCGCGGAGGGCGTCCGCTCGGTCAAGGTCCTTGGTGCGGGCTGCAAGACCTGCCACGAGCAGTACGAGAACGCAAAGGCCGCCGTCAAAGCCCTGGGGCTTTCTGTGGAGGTGGAGTATATCACGGACATGGAGAAGGTCATGGGCTACGGCGTCATGTCCATGCCCGCCATCGTGGTCAATGAAAAGGTCGTTTCCATGGGCAGGCTCCTGAAAGCGGCCGACGTGGAGAAGCTGCTGCGCGGGCAGGGCTGCTGACAGGAAAACAGGCGGCGCTTCAGCCGCCGGAGCGATATAACGAAAAGAAAAGGCAGACCATGGATGTTTTCCATGTGTCTGCCTTTATCCTGCGGTGTCGCGCTGCCGCTTATGACTGCCCCTCGTCCTGCGTGGGCAGGCGGCGCAGGGTGATCCTGGCGGCGCGGTACTGCTCCGGGACCTCCTCCAGCGGCAGGTCGCGGGGCAGGGAGGTGGTCCCCGCCGCTTTCGCCGTCTCATAATACCAGCACTTGAAGTCCAGCGTGTCCAGCGTCTTTTGCAGCTCCGCCATCTGTGAGCGCACGGCCTCCCGCTGCCGGTAAATCATCTCCAGACGCTGCTCGATGGTCCCGTCTCCCTGCATGGCCATGTCGATATAGGTCCGGATGTCCTTCAGCGGCATTCCCGTCTTTTTCAGGCACTCGATGACCTGCAGCCACTCGTAATCCTTCTCCTGAAACATTCGCATCCCGCCGGGAGAGCGCTCCACAAAAGGCAGCAGCCCCTCCTTGTCATAGTAGCGTAGGGTGGAGGCGGGGACCCCCAGCAGCTTTGCCATCTCTCCCACTGTGTACAGCATCGGTAAACGCCCTCCAAAATCTTTTTCAAAAAGCTCTTGACTTAAAGTTGGCTTTAACTTTTATAATCGATACGAAGTTTAAGAAAAGGATAGCGTGTGACGGCAAATTTGTCAACTTTGCAATAGGGAGGAACGAACATGAGTAAAAAAGTGCTGATCTTATCCGGCAGTCCCCGGCAGGGCGGCAACTCCGATCTGCTGTGCGACGAATTCTTACGCGGCGCGATGGAGGCCGGGAACCGGGCGGAAAAGATCTTTCTCGGGAGCAAAAAGATCGCCCCCTGCAACGGCTGCTATTACTGCACAACGAGCGGCGGTAAGTGCGCCATTCAGGACGACATGGCGGAGATCCTCGATAAGATGCAGGAGGCCGACGTGATCGTCATGGCAAGCCCGGTCTATTTCTATTCCATCGACGCCCAGATGAAGGCGCTCATCGACCGCTGCGTGGCCCGGTGGACGAACATTCCGGACAAGGAGTTTTACTACATCATGACCGCCGCCGAGGACAGCGCCACCGTCATGGACTGCACGCTGGCGTGCTTCCGGGGCTTCGCCGCCTGCCTGCATGGGGCGCAGGAACGGGGCGTCATCGAGGGCAAGGGCGTGTACGAGGCCGGAGCGGTCAAAGGCACCCGCTATATGCAGGAAGCCTACGAGATGGGCAAGGGGGTGTGAGCATGGAATATGTGACCTTGAGCAACGGCGTCAAAATGCCTATCCTCGGCTACGGCGTGTATCAGGTGACGCAAAGCGAGTGCGAGCGCTGCGTGCTGGACGCGCTGGAGGTGGGCTACCGCTCCATCGATACCGCCCAGAGCTACTTTAACGAACAGCAGGTGGGCAGCGCCATAGAGAAGTCCGGCGTGCCCCGGGAGGAGATCTTCCTGACCACCAAGGTCTGGATCGAGCATTACGGCTATGAGGCGGCGAAGGCTTCCGTGCTGCGCTCCATGGAAAAGCTGCGGACCGACTATCTGGACCTGGTGCTGCTGCACCAGCCCTTCTCCGACGCCTACGGCGCCTGGCGGGCGCTGGAGGAGCTGTACGAGGAGGGAAAGCTCCGGGCCATCGGCGTTTCCAACTTCTACGCCGACCGCCTGGTGGACTTCGCCAGCTTCAACCGCATCAGACCCATGGTCAATCAGGTGGAGACGCACATTTTCAACCAGCAGAAGACCGCCAAAGAGTGGATGGAGAAGTACGGCGTGCAGATCGAGGCCTGGGCCCCCTTCGGCGAGGGCCGGGGCGGCACCTTTGAAAATCCGGTGGTTGCGGGCATCGCCGCGAAGCACGGCAAAACGCCCGCCCAGGTCATGCTGCGCTGGCATATCCAGCGGGGCGTGGTGGCTATCCCCAAGTCCACCCACAAGGAGCGCATGGAGGAAAACTTCCGGGTCTTCGACTTCACGCTGACGGAGGAGGAAATGCGGGCCATCGCCGCGCTGGACAAGGGGGAGAGCACTTTCTTCTCCCATCAGGACCCCGCCATGGTGGAATGGTTCGTCCACATGGTGGAGGAGCGCAGGACCCGGCACGACAGCGCCGGGGAGAAGAAGGGCTGGTAAGACAGGCTGCCGCGTTTTACGGCGAAAAGAAAAGACCAAAAGAATGCGCCAAAAGGGGAACCCCCTTTTGGCGCATTGCTTCATTGGTCACGGAAACCACCGGCTCTGCCGGTGGAGGTGTCCCGTAAAAAG
>JBJDYU010000043.1:0-2584 GCA_051867615.1 Oscillospiraceae bacterium
GCACGTTCGATTCCCTGACCCCGCTGACCGAGGACAAGGTCCAGGGCGGCGGTCTTAAGGAGGAGGCCCCCGCTGAGGAGGCTGTGGAGGCGGAAGTCGTTCCCATGTCCGCCAGCTCCGTGTCCGGCGCGTCCGTCAGCATTTCCGGCGGCATCCTGCGCATCAACATCGAAGAAGGCAGGGGTATCCATATCGAGCTGCCCATCGGCGGCTGATCTGCAAACCTTGTTTTTGAAATGATTCCGAAAAGAGGGCGTCCCGCCGGGGCGCCCTCTTTTCGTGCCGGAGCGGGAAAAGCGCCGGAAAGCGGCGCTTCCGCCCGCCTTTCGGAAGAAGTCCCCGGCTTCCGTGTGGAGCGGCGATATAAAATCGCAAGGAGCGATAAAACCTTCACGAAAAACGTTCACAATAGCACGGGACGCGGCTTGCACGGAGGGGCGCAGCGGACGTATAATAGGGACGGAAAAACTGCCGCTTTGCGGCGAAATCAGGAGGAAAAACATGGCTCATGTTGTTGTGAACGCCGTAGGGGACGCCTGCCCCCTGCCCGTGGTGAAGGCCACGCAGGCCATTCGCGAGATGAAGGAAGCCGGTCAGCTGGAGGTCCGCGTGGACAACGAGACCGCCGTGCAGAACCTGACCCGCCTGGCGAAGCAGAAGGGCTTCGCCGTGCGGAGCGAGAAGAAGGAAGAAAAGCTCTATACCGTCACCATGGACGTGACCGTGGGCGCGGCGGAGAGCGAAGAAGCGGCCTGCTGCGCGGGCGACCCCAACGAGAATATCGTGGTGGTCTGCGCCAGCGACGCCATGGGCCATGGCGACGACAAGCTGGGCCGCGCCCTGATGAAGGGCTGCATCTTTGCCATCTCCCAGCTGGAGAAGCTGCCCAAGGCCATGCTGTTTTATAACGGCGGCGCCCGCCTGACCTGCGAAGGCTCCGATTCTCTGGAGGACCTGAAGGGCCTGGAGGCCAAGGGCGTGGAGATCCTGACCTGCGGCACCTGCCTGAACTTCTACGAGCTGACGGACAAGCTCGCCGTGGGCAGCGTCACCAATATGTACACCATCGTCGAGAAGCTGGCCGGCGCCAGCAAGGTCATCAAGCCGTAAGGACATGATCTATCTCGACAACGCGGCTACGACCCTTTACAAACCCGAGGCGGTCACCCAGGCCATGGTGACCGCCTTGCAGTCTATGGGCAACAGCGGCCGGGGCGCTCACGAGGGGACGCTCCAGACCTCCCGCACTATTTTTGAGGCCCGGAGCCGGGCGGCGGCTTTGTTTGGCTGCAGGCGGCCCGACCATGTGGTTTTCACCGCCAACAGCACCGAGGCGCTGAACATCGCCCTGATGGGTCTGGTGGACGCGGGGGACCGGGTGGTCTCCACCGATCTGGAGCATAACAGTGTGCTGCGCCCGCTGTACCGCCTGCGGGACGAGCGCGGCGCGGAGCTGGCCTTCGTCCCGGCGGACCGGCAGGGCCGCATCGACTACAGGGACTTTGAGCGGCTCATCACGCCGGAGACGAAGCTGGTGGTCTGCACCCACGCCTCCAACCTGACAGGCGATATGGTGGATATCGCCCGGGTGGGACGGCTGGCCAACGCCGCCGGCGCATTGCTGGTGGTGGACGCTTCCCAGACCGCCGGGGCCTTTCCCATCGATATGGAGCGGATGGGCATCGACGTGCTCTGCTTCACGGGACATAAAAGCCTCATGGGCCCTCAGGGTACCGGCGGGCTCTGCATCCGGGAGGGGGTGGAGATCCGCCCCTGGAAGGTGGGCGGCACCGGCGTGCAGACCTACAGCGAGACCCAGCCGGAGGAGTATCCCACCCGGCTCGAGGCCGGCACCATGAACGGCCACGGTCTCGCGGGCCTCGCGGCCTCCCTCGGCTATCTCGAACAGGTGGGGGTGGAGACCATCCACGCCCACGAGGAGGAGCTGGCCCGCCGCTTTTATGAGGGGGTCAGGGACATTCCCGGCGTGACGGTGTACGGCGACTTCGGCGCGGAAAAGCGCGCGCCCATCGTCTCGCTCAGCGTTCGGGACTACGACTCCGGCGAGGTCAGCGACGAGCTTTCCAGCGTCTACGGCATCGCCACCCGGCCCGGCGGCCACTGCGCGCCCCGGCTCCATCAGGCCATGGGCACGGCGGAGCGCGGGCTTGTGCGCTTCAGCATCGGCTGGTATAATACGGCGGAGGAGGCGGACGCGGCCATCGCCGCCGTCCGTGAGATCGCGGAGGACTGACGTATGCGGGAAAAGACGGTAAAACTCATCGTGACCTTTCACACCACCACCGCCGCCATGGCCATGGAGACGCTCTGCAAGGAGCGCGGCGTGCCGGGGCGGCTCATCCCCGTGCCCCGGGCCATCACCGCGGGCTGCGGCCTTTCCTGGTGCGCGCCCACGGAAAACCGGCCGGAGATCGAAGCGCTGGTGCAAAGCGAGGGATTGGCTACCGACGGCCTTTACGAGCTGCCGGTGTAAAGGAGAAGAAAAAAAGACACGCCCGAGAGGGCGTGTCTCAGCTTGTCGAAAAAGTCCAGCTTTTTGCTGGGCTTTTTTGCTTATATGAGG
>JBJDYU010000044.1:0-140928 GCA_051867615.1 Oscillospiraceae bacterium
GAAACCTTCTCTCTCACCGTCCCGCCGGACAGCTCGTTTAATATATCAGGCTTTTTCGCCCTTGTCAAGACAAAAAACCTGTTTTTGTTCAATTTTTTTGTGGCGCTTTTTCAGGCACATGATATAATGAGAAAAACGGAAAACACACACCAGATATGGGAGCCAAATACCATGCGTATTGACAAAATGACAGCCACCTTCGGGCGGCTGAAGCAAGCCGGGCTGTCCCTCGGCCCGGGACTCAACATTATCGAAGCGCCCAACGAAAGCGGCAAAAGCACCTGGTGCGCCTTTCTCCGCACCATGCTCTACGGGCTTTCCACCCGGGAGCGCGGAGCCCTGGCGGACAAGAACCGCTACGCCCCCTGGGACGGCAGCCCCATGCAGGGCGTGCTGGAGCTGACGGCGCAGGGCCGCTCCGTCACCATCACCCGGGACACCGCCCGCGCCAACGCCCCCATGGGCCGCTTTTCCGCCGTCTACACCGGCACATCCGAGCCTGTCCCCGGCCTGACCGCCGCTGGCTGCGGCGAGACGCTGCTGGGCGTCCCCCAGGAGGTCTTTGAGCGCAGCGCCTTCATCCGGCAGACGGGTCTCGCCGTGGATCAGGACGCGGAACTGGAGCGTCGCATCGCCGCCCTGCTCTCTACCGGAGAGGAACGCGCTTCCTTTTCCCAGGTCTACGACGCGCTGAAGGCCCAGCTCAACCGCCGCCGCCACTATAAGACCGGCCTGCTGCCCACGCTGGAGGGCGAGCTTTCCGCGCTGGAGGAGCAGCTGCGGCAGGCGGATACGCTGCAGGACCGTCTCGGCGAATACCGGGCGGAGGCGGAACAGCTCCGCGCCCGGGAGAGCGCTTTGCGGCAGGAGCTGCGTCGCCATGCCCAGGCGGACGCGGCGGAGAGCTGGGAACGTCTCAACGCAGCCAAACAGGCGGCGGAGGACGCGGAGGCCCAAGCCGCGGCGCTGGACGAGGCTCTGCGCCGGGAGAATCTCCCCACGGAGGAGGCCCTGCGGCAGCTGGCCGCCAGAGCGGAGTCCCTGCGGCTTGCCGCCGCTTCCGAGGCGGAGGCGGAGGAGCGCCGCCGGCAGGCGGAGGACGCGTATCTGCAGGCCGAACAGACTTTGGCAGCCCATCCGCTGGCGCCCCTCTCCCCTGAGGAGGCCGCGGCGAAGCCCCTGCCCACAGGCCCCCGGCCCCGTTTCCCTGTCTGGTGTGCCTGCCTGTTTCCCGTGCTGGGCGCGGCCTTTATGGGCGTTGTCGTTTACTTCTCCCATCAGCTTCTCCCCGCCATCGGCGGAGGGCTCGGTCTGACCGGCCTGTTGCTGCTCCTCACGGGGCTGCGCGTCAATCGCCTCCGGGCGCGTTGGGAGACAGAGCAGGCGCGTCTGGAGGCCGAGCGCGAAGCCGATCTCGCGGCCTACGCCACATTATATAAGGAAGCCGCCGCGGCGCGCCAGCGCCACGAACAGGCTTCCGCCGCCTGCGCCGCCGTATCCGCTTCCCGGCGGGAGACGCTGCACGCCCTGCTGGGCGCGGTCTCCCTGTTCGCGCCCGGCGCGCGGGATCTCGCCGGGGCGGAGAGCGCCGTGCAAAGCTCCCTTTCCCGCCGCGATGAGCTGCGGCAGGCGGAGGCTCTTGCGCGGGAGGCGAAACTGCGGTATGATATCCTTCGGCAAAATGCCCCCGCCGGAGAGCCGCCGGCAGAGCCAGTCTCCCGGCCGGACAGCGACCCTGCCGCGCTGCGGCAGGAGCTGGAAGCCCTGTCCGCCGCGCTTGCCGAAACCAGCCGGGAGGAAAGCCGGACGGAGGGCCGTCTTCGCGCCATGGGCGACTACGGCGAGCTGCAGGCGAAGCGCGAGGCGCTGCGGAGCCGGCGTCAGGAGCTGCAGGAGCAGTATGACGCGCTGGCCCTCGCCATGGAGACGCTCAGCGACGCCAACGCGGAGCTGCAAAGCCGCTTTTCCCCGGAGCTGGGCCGTGAGGCGGGCCGCTTTTTCTCCGCCCTCACCGGCGGCAAGTATGAAAACATCCTGCTGGACCGCTCGCTGAACGCCGCCGCCACGGAGCGGGGCGAAGCCGTCCCCCGCAGCGCCGCGCTGCTGAGCCAGGGCGGCGTGGACCAGCTCTATCTCGCCCTGCGTCTCGCCATCTGCCATCTGGTGCTGCCGGAGGAGCACAGCGTCCCCCTCGTTCTGGACGACGCGCTGGTGAGCTTCGACGATACCCGCCTGCAGTACGCGCTTGCTTATCTGCTGGAGGAGAGCCGCAGCCGCCAGATCCTCCTGTTCACCTGCCAGAGCCGGGAGCGCGCGTTCCTCGAGGGAAAAAGCGGCGTGACCGTGCTTCGCTCCCTCTGAGCCGCATATATTCTCTATCGTAAGTAACCGAACCCCCGGACTTTTATATGATGTGACAATGCCTATGAATCTTTCTTCTTTCACCGTATGGACCCTGCTGTTTTTCGCCTACTCTTTTTTGGGCTGGGTGGGCGAGATGATCTACTGCTCCGCCGGGCAGCGCAGGCTCTGCGAAAAGCGGGGCTTTCTCAACGGCTGCATCTGCCCCATTTATGGCTTCGGCGCGCTGCTGGTGCTGCTGGCCCTGCGCTTTGTCGGTGACAGCGTCGTTCTGACCTTTTTCGGCGGGCTGGTGCTCACCTCCGCGCTGGAATACTTCACGAGCTGGCTCATGGAAAAGGCCTTCCATATGCGCTGGTGGGACTACTCCCACTACAGGTTCCAGCTCCACGGCCGCATCTGCCTCGTGAATTCCACGCTCTTCGGTCTCGCCAGCGTCCTGCTGCGCCATGTGATCCACCCGCCCCTGCTGCGGGCGGCGGAGGCGCTGGTGGGCTCCGGCGCGGGAGAGCCGCTGGCCTTCTTCCTGCTGGGCATTTTCGTCTGCGACACCGCCCTCTCCATCCGCAGCGCTGTCCAGCTGGACAACCGCCTGAACAAGCTGCAGGAGGCGAAGGAGCAAATCCGCGACCTGCTGGACGAGCAGAAGGAGAAGGCCCGTCTCTGGCGGGAGGAACGACAGGAGCAGCGCGACCGGGCCGCGGAGGAGCTTTATCAGCGCGAGATGCGGCTGTTTGAGCAGCGGCAGGCGGCGCTGCAGCAGTACATGGATTCCCTCCACGAGGGGCAAGATCTCTTTGAGCGGCGCCTGCTCCTCTCCCACCCCCACCTGCGCACCTACCAGCGCAGCGATTCTCTGGAGCTGCTGCGCGACGCGCTGAAGCGGCGCATCGAGCAGGGCCGGAAAAAGAACCATAAAACCGACAAAGCCGACAAGGCCGAATAAGAAAAGGAGTCCTTCCCATGAGCGATTGTACGCATGATTGCAGCAGCTGCGGCTCCAACTGCGCGGAGCGCAGCGAGCCCAAGTCCCTCATCCAGCAGCCCAACGCCAAAAGCGAGATCGGCAAGGTCTACGCCGTGGTCTCCGGCAAGGGCGGCGTGGGCAAATCCATGGTGACGAGCCAGCTGGCCGTGGCCATGCGCCGTCTGGGCTACCGGGTAGGCGTGCTGGACGCGGACGTGACCGGCCCCTCCATCCCCAAAGCCTTCGGCGTCACCGAGGCCGGCGGCAGCGACGGCGAGGCCCTCTATCCGGCGGTGAGCGCCACCGGTATCGAGATCATGAGCATCAACCTCCTGCTGGAGAGCGACACCGCGCCGGTGGTCTGGCGCGGCCCCATCATCAGCGGCGTGGTGCAGCAGTTCTGGACGGACGTGGTGTGGCACGCGGACTACCTGTTCGTGGATATGCCTCCCGGCACCGGCGACGTGCCGCTGAGCGTCTTCCAGTCCATCGTCCCCGACGGCATCATCATCGTCACCTCCCCCCAGGACCTGGTGGGCATGGTGGTGGAAAAGGCCGTGAACATGGCGGAGATGATGCACATTCCCATCGTGGGTCTGGTGGAGAACATGAGCTATCTCACCTGCCCCGACTGCGGCAAGAAGATTTACCTTTTCGGCGAGGGCAAGACCGGCGAGGCCGCCGCCCGCCACGGGCTCGAATGTCTCGCGAAAATGCCCATCGACCCGGCCCTCGCGGCTCTCGCGGACGAGGGGCGCATTGAGGAGTTTCAGGGCGAGTGGCTCAGCGGCGTGACGGCGCGGCTGGAGGAGCTGGCCCGGGCCGATTTCGAGGGCGACGGGGAGTAAGACAGGATAATCAGAACAGGAGCGATGTGGTTATGATCCTGGCGGTTTCTCAGGAAAACGGGCGCGTGTGCCCGGACTTCAGCGCGACCCGGGCGTTCTGGCTCTATGACATTCAGGCGGGACAGGTCCAGGGCCGTTCCTCCGTCCCTGTGGACGAAGCGGGGAAAAACGCGCTGGTACGCTGCCTTGTAAACAGCGGGGCCAACGCCGTCCTCTGCGGCGCCATCGGCAGCGAGCTGCGCTCGCTGCTCTCCGACGCGGGCATCCCGGTCTTCGCCGGGGCCGAAGGGGCGTGTGAGGACTGCGCGGCGAAATTTCTCTCGGGAGAGCTGGCCTTCACGCCGCCGCCTGTCTGCGGCGGCGGCTGCGCCTCCTGCGGCCATGACTGCGGCGCGGCGGAAGGCTGCTGCCCCGACTGTGAGGAGGACGAGCTGGACCGCTTCCCCTATCTCGAGCGGCAATGATGAAAAAAGTCCCGGCAGCCTGCGCTGCCGGGACTCATTTATTTACTGCTTCTTGCCGTGGGCGGCCTTCATGCGCTTTTCGTGGTCCAGAATGCGCTTGCGGATGCGGAGGTTCTTGGGGGTGACCTCCAGCAGCTCGTCGTCCGCCAGGAACTCCATGCACTGCTCCAGGCTCATCTGCCGGGGCGGCACCAGACGCAGCGCCTCGTCGCTGCCGCTGGCGCGCATATTGGTCAGCTGCTTTTTCTTGCAGACGTTCACAGGGATATCCTCGCTCTTGGGGGAGACGCCCACCACCATACCGGCGTACACGTCCACGCCCGGGCCGATAAAGAGCGCGCCGCGCTCTTGGGCGTTGAACAGGCCGTAGGTGATGCTCTCGCCGGTCTCAAAGGCGATGAGGGAGCCGTTGCTGCGGCGGCTGACCTCGCCCCGGAAGGGGGCGTAGCTGTCGAAGACGGAGGCCATGATGCCTTCGCCCCGGGTGTCGGTCAGAAATTCGTTGCGGTAGCCGAACAGGCCCCGGGCAGGCACCAGAAATTCCAGCTTCATGCGGCTGCCCACGGGGTTCATCTCCAGCAGGTCGGCCTTGCGGCTGCCGAGCTTCTCGATGACCGCGCCCACCGCGTCCGCAGGCACGTCCGCCACCAAACGCTCCATAGGCTCGCAGAGCTTGCCGTCGATGGTCTGGTACAGCACGCGCGGGGGCGAGACCTGGAACTCATAGCCCTCCCGGCGCATGGTCTCGATGAGGATGGACAGGTGCATCTCGCCCCGGCCCGCCACGTTGAAGGCGTCGGTGGAACCCTCCAGCTCGCTGACGCGGAGGGACACGTCCTTCAGCGTCTCCCGCTCCAGCCGCTCACGGATCTGGCGGGAGGTGACGAACTTGCCCTCCCGTCCGGCAAAGGGGGAGTCGTTGACGGAGAAGGTCATCTCGATGGTGGGGGCGGAGATCTTCACGAAAGACAGCGGCTCCACCGCGGCGGGGTCGCAGATGGTGTCGCCGATGGTGATGTCGCCGATGCCGCTCATGGCGATGATGTTGCCGGCGGAGGCCTCGGTGATGGGCTTGCGGGCCAGACCGTCGAACTCAAACAGCGCCACGGCCTTGGCCTTCTTCGGCGCGGCCTCCGCGTCGTGATAGTTGCAAACGGCGATCTCCTGATTCTGCTTCAGGGTGCCGCGCTCCACCCGGCCGATGGCGATGCGGCCCACATACTCGTTATAGTCGATGGCGCTGACCAGCATCTGGAAGGGCTGGTCCACATCCGCCTCCAGGGCGGGAATATATTCGAGAATGGTGTCGAACAGGGGCTTGAGGTCGGTGCCGGGCACGTCGGGAGAGTAGGAGGCGGTGCCCTGCCGGCCGGAGCAGAACAGCGTGGGGGAATCGAACTGCTCCTCCGTGGCGTTCAGGTCCATCAGCAGCTCCAGCACCTCGTCCATGACCTCATGGATGCGCTGGTCGGGGCGGTCGATCTTGTTCACAACCACGATGACCCGGTGGCCCAGCTCCAGCGCCTTGCTCAGCACGAAGCGGGTCTGGGGCATGGGGCCTTCCGCCGCATCCACCAGCAGGATAACGCCGTTGACCATCTTGAGGATGCGCTCCACCTCGCCGCCGAAGTCGGCGTGGCCCGGCGTGTCCACGATGTTGATCTTGGTGTCGCCGTACTGGATGGCGGTGTTCTTGGCGAGGATGGTGATGCCGCGCTCACGCTCCAGGGCGTTGGAGTCCATGACGCGCTCCACCACCTCCTGGTTTTCGCGGTAGACGCCGCCCTGCTTGAGCATCTCGTCCACCAGAGTGGTCTTGCCATGGTCCACGTGGGCGATGATAGCTACGTTTCTCAGCTTTTCATTCTTCATGAAGGCTCCTTCTTTCTCTCAGCATACAATAACTGAAATAGTATATGCTTTTTTTCGCCGCTTTTCAAGTTTTTCCTTGCGATCTTCCGAAAATATTGTTCCGGCAGCCCGCCGCGTCCCGCGCAAAAAGCGCCGCTTTCCGAAAGCGCTGCATATTATTATCAAACAGAATGTGTCCTCCCCGTTTTATCGGAAATCCATATCAATCCATTGGCAAGCGCGATTGACTTCAAAAAGTGCCGTCGATATAATAATGTAAGTAAGCTAATTTTGGAGGAATTTGCCGAAATGGAAACGAGTAAAGTGAAACTCCCCGCTCATTTTGAGACCTATTCCGAGGCCCGGAAGGCCGGCTTCATGCGCATGAAGGAGCTGAAGGACAAGGGCGCCCGGGTGGTGGGCCTGTTCTGCTCTTTCGTGCCGGTGGAGCTGGTGTACGCCGCCGGGGCCCTGCCCGTGGGCCTGTGCGCGTTCACGGATGAGCCCATTCCCGCGGCGGAGGCCAATCTGCCCCGCAACCTCTGCCCCCTGATCAAGGCCAGCTACGGCTTCGCCCTGACCGACACCTGCCCCTATTTCTACTTCTCCGATTTCGTGGTGGGCGAGACCACCTGCGACGGCAAGAAGAAGATGTTCGAGCTGCTGAACGAGCTGAAGGACACCTACGTCATGCAGCTTCCCCACAGCCGCGACGCCGTTTCCCTGGCCTTCTGGAAAAACCAGATCATCGAGCTGAAGAAGAAGCTGGAGAGCTTCTACGGCATCACCATCACCGAGGACGACATCCGCGCGGCCATCCGCAAAAAGAACCACGAGCGCGAAGTCATGCGCCGGTATCTGGAGCTGGGCAAGCTGGACCCCGCGCCCATGAGCGGCTATGAGATGGGCACCCGGCTGGACGCCGGCAGCTTCTCCTTCGATCTGGACCAGCGCTGCGCCGTGGTGGAAAAGCGCACCGACGAGATCCTGGCGGACTGGGAGGCCAACTTCAAGGGCAAGCCCAGCACCCGTCCCCGCCTGATCGTCACCGGCTGCCCCAACGCCGGCGTCCGGGAAAAGGTCATCCTGGCGGTGGAGGAGCTGGGCGCGGATATCGTGGCCTTCGACACCTGCAGCGGCATCCGCGACAAGATCGAGCTGGTGGATGAGAACAACCCCGACGTCTACGAGGCGCTGGCTGTCAAGTACCTCAACACCAACTGCTCCGTCATGAGCCCCAACGACGGCCGCCGGGAATATCTTGCCCGGATGATCGACAGCTATCACGCGGACGGCGTCATCGAGATCGTGCTGCAGTCCTGCCACACCTACGATGTGGAGGCGTTCTTCATCAAGCGCATGGTGGAGGAAAAGGGCATCGCGTATCTGAACATCGAGACGGACTATTCCCAGTCCGACAAGGGCCAGATCAACACCCGTCTCGCCGCCTTCCTGGAGACCATCGACAAATGAAATATTTTACCGGAATAGATATCGGCTCCACCGCCTCCAAGGTGGTGGTGCTGGACAACGAAAGCATGGTGTCGCATTTCGTGCTCCCCACCGGCTGGAGCAGCAAGGACACCGCCCGGGAGATCGCCCGCCGGCTTTCGGAGGACGGTATGCCCGTAGATGAGGAGATGCGGGTGATCGCCACGGGCTATGGCCGGGTGGCCGTGGACTACGCGGACAAGGTCGTGACCGAGATCACCTGCCATGGCCGCGGCGGCTACTCGCTGCTGGGCCGCAACTGCACCATCGTGGACATCGGCGGGCAGGACACCAAGGTCATCACCGTGGAAAACGGGATGTCGGTGAACTTCCTGATGAACGACAAGTGCGCCGCCGGCACCGGAAAATTCCTGGAGATCATGGCAAGCCGGCTGGGCGTGGACCTGGGCGAGATGTTCGAGCTGGCCGCGAGGGGCACGCCCCTCGCCATCAGCTCCATGTGCACGGTCTTCGCCGAGAGCGAGGTCATCAGCCACATCGGCTCCGGCGAGCCGCGGGAGGATATCGCCGCGGGCGTGGTGGACTCCGTGGTGAACAAGGTGGCCGGGCTCTGCGCCCGCCATTCCATCCGGGGCGACGTGCTGCTGACCGGGGGGCTCAGCGAGTGCGAGTACCTGATCGGCAGCCTGTCGAAGAAGCTGGGCGTGAAGGTCTACGCCGACCCTCTGGGCCGCTACGCGGGCGCACTGGGCGCCGCGCTCATCGCCCGGGACGGCAGAAAGCGGGCCTGACGCGCCCCGCACTGCGGGCCATGGGCCAAGTGTCCCATGGCCGGAAAAGGAGACGAAAGATATATGGCAGAAACTGTACAATATGTTGACCGGCACGGAACGGACAGCCTGAAGTGGGATTTTCTGGAGCGCATCTACGGCTATCCCGATATGCTGGGTATGTGGATAGCGGACATGGACTTCCGCTGCCCCGCCTGTGTGAACGAGGCCATCCTCGAATACACGAAATGCGGCGCCTACGGCTACGCCGCCACGGGCAAGCGCTTTTTTGACGCCTTCGTTCAGTGGGAGCGGGAGCGTCACGGCTACAGCGTGGACCCCTCCTGGGTCAAATTCTCCCCGGGCGTGGTCCCCGCCATCAACTGGTGCGTCAGCTCCATGACGGAGCCGGGAGACCATGTGATGATACTGCCGCCGGTCTACGGCCCGTTCTCCGGCGCCGTGACCGACAACGACCGCCTGCTGGTGGAGAGCCGCCTGCGCTGGGACGGTCAGGCGTTTACCATGGACTTTGAGGACATCGAGGCAAAGATCGTCTCGGAGAACGTGAAGATGCTGCTCTTCTGCTCCCCGCACAACCCGGTGGGCCGGGTATGGCGGCGCCAGGAGCTGAAAAGGCTGGCGGAGATCTGCGCGAAGCATCAGGTGATCATCGTGTCCGACGAGATCCATCAGGACTACGACTATGAGAACAGGCACATCCCCATGGGCCTGATAACGGAGCGGAATGTGGTGATGCTGACGGCCCCCAGCAAGACCTTCAACCTGGCCGGTCTGAGCACGGCGGTGGCGGTGATCCCGCAGGAGGATCTGCGGGAGAAGTGGACGGCCTTTACCAAGCGTCTCCACATCGGCTCCGGCAACAGCTTCGGCGATCTGGCAGGCGAGGCGGCCTACCTGCACGGCGGTGAATGGCTGGATCAGATGAAGGAGATCATCCGCGGCAACTACCACCTGCTGCGCGATAAGCTCCTCGGCGCGCTGCCTGAGCTGCAGGTCGCGCCGCTGGAGGGCACGTATCTCATGTGGGTGGATTTCGGCGCTTATCTGAAGCCCGAGGAGCAGAAGGATTTCTTCGCAAGGCGCTGCAGGCTCGCCGTGAATTACGGCGCGGGCTTTGGCGGCGGCGCCGACGCGTGGGTGCGTTTCAATCTGGCCACCAGCCGGGAGAACGTGGAAACTGCCGCGGCGCGTATCATCGCGGAGCTGAGCGAAAAGTAAACCCTCTCAAAAATCAACAAAGCGCCCCGTCAGGCTGGCCTGACGGGGCGCTTTCGTTTTTGGCAGTAGCGCTTATTTTTCATCGTACAGGTGGCAGGCCACAAAATGGCCCGGCTCCACCTCGCGCAGCTCCGGCTTCACCTCCCGGCACTGGGCCATGCACTGCTTGCAGCGGCCGCTGAAGCGGCAGCCGGCAGGCGGGTTCACGGGGCTTGGCACGTCGCCGCTGAGCATGATCTTTTTCCGCTCGCGGGACGCCTTCGGGTCGGCGATGGGGACCGCGGAGAGAAGCGCCTCGGTATAGGGGTGCAGCGGCTTTCTGTACAGCTCCGCCGAGGCGGAAAGCTCCACCAGATTGCCCAGATACATCACGCCGATGCGGTCGGAGATATGCTTCACCACGGCCAGATCGTGGGCGATGAAGAGCATGGTCAGATGCTTCTCCCGCTGCAGCTTCATCAGGAGGTTGATGATCTGCGCCTGAATGGAAACGTCCAGCGCGGAGATCGGCTCGTCGCAGAACAGGAATTCCGGGTCCACCGACAGCGCCCGGGCGATGCCGATACGCTGGCGCTGGCCGCCGGAGAACTCATGGACGTTGCGCATGGCGTGCTCGGCGTTCAGGCCCACCAGATCCAGCAGCTCCAGAACCCTGCGCTCCTCCTCCGCCCTGTCCGCGGCCAGCTTGTGGGCGCGGATGCCCTCGGCCACGATATCGTACACCTTCTGATGCGGGTCCAGAGAGGCGTAGGGGTCCTGGAAGATCATCTGCACCTTGCCCGTAAAGTCGAAGCGCTCCTTCCGGGAAAGGGTGTGGACGTCCCGGCCCTGATACTTTACCTCGCCGGAGGTCTTATGCAGCATACCGATGCAGGTCTTGCCGCAGGTGGTCTTGCCGCAGCCGGATTCGCCCACGATGCCCAGCGTCTCGCCCTTGTAGATCTCAAAGGAAACGTCGTCCACCGCCTTCAGCACGCGGTGCTTGCCGGCGCGGTAATATTTGCACAGGTTCCTCACTTCCAGTTCAACCGGTCTGTTACTCATGGTCGGCACCTCCTGTCCGGAATGGCACGCCGCTGACGTCGGCGCGCGGGTCGGTGAGCCAGCAGGAGACCTCGTGGCCGCCGCCCAGGTCCAGCACCGGCGGCGTATGCTCCGCGCAGACGTTCATGGCGTAGGGGCAGCGGCTGCAGAAGGCGCAGCCCTTCGGCGGATGGATGGCGTCCGGGATGGTGCCCTCGATGGTCACCAGCTCCGCCTTGTTGTCGTCCAGATCCAGACGCGGCACGGAGTTCATCAGCGCCCAGGTATACGGATGGCGGGGATTGTAGAAGATGTCCTCGTTGCTGCCCTTTTCCACGATCTTACCGGCATACATGACCACGATATCGTCGCAGATATCGGCCACCACGCCCAGGTCGTGGGTGATGAGAATGATGGCCATGCCCATTTTCTTCTGCAGGTCCTGCATCAGCTCCAGGATCTGTGCCTGAATGGTCACGTCCAGCGCCGTGGTGGGCTCGTCCGCGATGAGCAGATTGGGATGGGTGATGAGCCCGGCGGCGATCATCACGCGCTGCCGCATACCGCCGGAGAGCTCATGGGGGAATTTGTTCAGGCAGGCCTCCGCGTCCGGGATGCCCACCATCTCCAGCATCTCCTTCGCCCTTTTGCGCATTTCCGCCCTGGAGAGGCCCGTGTGGTTGTGGTTTTCCAGATTCTCCATGATCTGCCGGCCCACCACCATGGTGGGATTCAGGGACACCAGCGCGTCCTGAAAGATCATGGCGCACTCTCTGCCGCGGAACTCGTTCCACTCGTCGTCGCTGAACTCCAGAATGTTTTTCCCGCCGTAGAGGATCTGGCTTCCCTCCTTGATGACGCCCGGCTTTTCGATCAGGCCCATGAGGGATTTGGAGGTCACGGTCTTGCCGCAGCCGGACTCGCCCACCAGCGCCGTGGTCCTGCCCTTTTCAATGGAGAAAGAGACGTCGCGCACGGACTGCACCTCGCCGGCGTAGGTAAAATAAGAGACGGAAAGATGTTTGATCTCTACCAGTGTGTTCATGATTCCCTCCTTATTTTACGATCTTGGGTTCCAGGGCGCTTCTGAGGACGTCGCCCAGGATGTTGAAGCTCAGGACCGTCAGCAAAATCAGCAGGCCCGGGTAGACGGCCATCATGGGCTTATCGAGAATCACGGCCTGCGCGCCCTGCAGCATACTGCCCCAGGAAGCGTGGGGGATGGAGATGCCGAGGCCCAGGAAGCTCAGGGAGGATTCGGTCAGGATGGCGCTGGCGACGCCCAGACTGGCCGAGACGATGAGCGGGCCGAGGATATTCGGCAGGATGTGCCTGACCGCGATCTGAATGCTGTTGATGCCCAGGTTTTTGGAGGCGATGACGAAATCGCGTTCCTTCAGCGACATGGTCTCCGCCCGGGTGATACGGGCCACGGAGGCCCAGGAGAACAGGCTCAGCACCAGGATCAGAGTGCCCATGCCGGGCTTCAGCATGGTGTTGAGCACGACCATCAGCAGCGTGCTGGGCAGGGCCAGAAAGATATCGGTGAAGCGCATCAGGAGCATATCCAGCTTGCCGCCGATATACCCGGAGAAGATGCCGATGGTGGTGCCGATGCAGACGGTGACGAACATGGCGGAAAAACCCACCATCAGGGACACACGGCCGCCGTAGAGCGCGCGGGTGAAATAGTCCCGGCCGTATTCATCCGTGCCGAAGGGGTGCTGGAGGGACGGCGAGAGGAATTTGTTTGCGATATCCAGCTTGTTCGGGTCGTAGGGGCTCAGGGGCGCCAGCAGGCAGGCGACGATGATGACGGCGAGGAAGATGCAGGCGAACACCGCCGCCGGGTTGGCGGTGATCTCCTTTTTGATGTCCTTCCAGAGGCTGCGGCGGTAAACGGCGCCCAGGTCCTTCGCCTTTTTTTCGATACGCTGAAAGGATCTTTCGTTAAAAATGATCTCATTTTCCATTTGCTGCGTCCACCCCCCTTTTAATTCTCGGGTCCGCGAAGGAATACAGGATATCCGCGATGAAGTTGCCGATGACCAGGATGAAGCCGGAGAGCATCACATAGGCCATGATGATGGGATAGTCGCGTTTGCCGATGGCCTCCATGGCAAAGCTGCCGATGCCCGGCCAGCCGAAGACGCTCTCAATGATGAAGGAGCCGCACACGAGCGAGGCCATGTTCATGCCCACGATGGTGATGATCGGCAGCAGGGTGTTTTTCATCACGTGCTTGAAAAGGATCTTCCTCGGCGGCGTGCCCTTGGCCTTGGCCGCCAGCACGTATTCCTCCGACAGCTGGCCGATGGTGTTGGCCCGGACATAGCGCACCTTGGACGCCATGGAGCTGAGAGCCAGCGTCAGCATCGGCATGATCATGTGCTTGACGGTGTCCCACACCGTGTTCACGCCGTAGGTATGCATACCGGAGGAGGGCAGCCAGCCCAGCTTTGCGGTGAAAAGAATGATCAGCAGCATACCGAAGTAGAACGACGGGATGGACATACCGATATAGGCGAAGGTGCTGATGGCGTTGTCCACCCAGGTGTTCTTTTTGTAGCCGGCGATCAGGCCCAGCGGGATCGACAGCGCCAGCGACAGCAGCATGGAGGTCCCCATCAGAAGCAGGGTGGAGGGCAGACGCTTGAGCAGCATGGGCATGACCGGCATTTTATAGGACAGGGAGGTGCCGAAATTGCCCTTCAGGACCTCCTGCAGCCACGACCAGTACTGCTCCGGCAGGCTCCTGTCCGTGCCCAGCCTTTCGATGATCATGGCCTGCTCCTCCGGGGTCATATCGGGCGTGATGTACATGGAGGAAATATCGCCGGGGGCAAGGTCGATGATGGCGAAGGAGAAGACGGAAATCAGCAGCATGACGATGGCCAGCTGGCCCACTTTTTTCAAAATCAGTTTCAGCATGGTGGTTTCCTTTCCATATAAAAACTGCCCTCTGGCGAGGGCAGTTTTTAAAGACAGGCTAATAATCAGCCGTTCACAGAAATGCCCAGCCAGTCGATGAATTCAGGAACGATGCCGCTGCAGTCCAGACCAGTGACATGTTTCTGAGAGACCATGACATAGTTGGTGTAGGTCAGAGGATAGATGCGGTACTGCTTCAGCGCCAGCTCCACGACTTCATCAGCCAGCTGCTGCGCCTCCGCGGGATCGGTGGTGGAGTTGACCTTCGCGGCCAGCTCACCGCAGACCGGGGTCAGGCCCCAGGCGTTGGCGGCGTTGTTCATGTAGCTGTAAGCCTGGTTGAGGGTGGAACCGCGCATGGAGTCCCAGCCGTTGGTGCCCAGATCCCAGGTGGTCTCCAGGCCGGTGCCGTAGGAAACGCCGAAGAAGGTGGTGAAGAAGGTGTTGGAGTCAAGGCCCTGGATGTCCAGCGTCACGCCGATCTGCTGCAGCTGCTGCTGGAGCACCACCGCGACGGCCTCCATGTTGGCGCGGTCAGCGTTGTAGATATAGGTCAGGGTCATGCCGGCCAGGCCGCTGGATTCCGCCAGCTCCTTGGCCTTCTCCAGGTCATACACATAATCGGGAGTATTCGCGTTGTACAGGGACTGGTCGGGGGTCAGCAGGGAGTTGGGGTTGGTGGCCAGATCGGTGGAGCCGTAGGCGCCCTGGATGACCTCGTCGCCGTCGATGGCATAGAACAGGGCCTCGCGCTGCGCGTCGGTCAGGTTGGCGGGGCCGTAGGGGTTGACCTGCAGGTAGTTCAGGCGGGCCTCGGAGACCGTGTAGATGTTGTACTTATCGGTCTGGGCGGAGTACTTTTCCAGTTCGTCCACGGTGGTGATGCGCATATAGTCGATCTCACCGTTCTCAAAGGCGATGGCCTTGGTGGAGCCGGAGCCGATGACCTTCATGACGATGTACTTGACCTCGGGCGTGCCGCGGTAATAGTCGTCTCTCGCCTCGAAGACCAGGCTGTCCTCGTTGATCTCCTTGACGGTATAAGCGCCGGAGGTAACGATGTCAGTGGTGGTGTAATAGCTCTGGTCGTCGATCAGCGCCTCGGGGCTCTCAAACTCGTGGGCGGGCATCAGCTGGATGCCGGACAGGGTCACGATGTAGTAGGAGTAGGGCTCGGGCAGCACGACCTCGATGGTCTTGTCATCCGGGTAGTTCACGGAGCCTTCCACACCGTTGACGCGGCAGTAGGGGTTGTAGCCGTACTTGGCGGTGTAGTAGTCGCAGACAAACTTGAAGTCGGCGGAGGTGATGGGCGTACCGTCGGACCAGTTGGCGTTGTCACGGATGTGGATGGTGTAGGTCAGGCCGTCCTCGGAGATCTCTAGGCTGTCGGCCAGATAGTAATCGATGCCGCCTTCGTTGTTCTCGACCAGCAGGCGATCATACAGGGGACGGGTCATGGTGGTGTAGTCATCGCTGGCGCCCTGGGGAACGAGCGTATTGGGCATATAGCTGATGGCCATGGTGAAGGTGTCTCTGGTAGTTTCCTGCGGCGCGTCGCCGCCTTCGTCCGTCTGGCCGCTGCCGGAGCCGCAGGCCACCAGGGCCAGCGTCATGACGGCGGCCATCAGGAAGGCCAGGATTCTTTTCTTCATTCGTGTTTCCTCCCGTTTGTCATTTTTCGAAGTTTTTGTGGGTTTTTGTCGCTTTTGGCAAGTGTTAGGATACTATACAGGCCAAAAGATTGCAAATTGTAAATTCGAATCGGTCTTTGCCTTTTATAGGCCCATCTAATAATCCATAAACTTTGTTAATAAGCTAAACAACTCTTCCGCCGCGCTTTGGGAGAGCGGCCCCGCATCCTTCATTGACAAGCGGCGGCAAACGCCGTATAATACTTCTGCACTTGCTTCCGTAGCTCAGCAGGATAGAGCGTCCGCCTCCTAAGCGGAAGGTCGCGCGTTCGAATCGCGCCGGGAGTGCCAATACCGCCGCGGAGCGCCCCAATGGGGCGCTCCGCGTTTTTTCTTCCAGATGTTCCCATCTTTGAAAATCTCTCCGGCCTTGTCCTGTCAGGCAAATTCTTATTGAAAAACCGTCCTTTTATATCGGAAATTTCCGCTTTACAGGCCCCGGCGGACAGGCTATAATGTCCCTCGGCTCAAAAGCCGAAAAAATAACAATGTATGTGAGGAGTACGACATGAAGAAGTTTTTGTCTCTGCTTCTGGCTCTGATGATGACGCTGTCCCTGCTGGCGGGCTGCGGCAGCAGCGAGGAGCCCTCCGCGGACGCGGATGAGAGCAGCGCGCCGGAGATCTCCGGCACCATGAAGGTGGTCGCCACCAGCGAAAGCTATGTCACGCTGTTTGACAAGTTTACCGAGGAGACCGGCGTGAAGGTGGAGCTGCTGTCCATGTCCTCCGGCGAAGTGCTTTCCAAGCTCCGCGCCGAGGGCGGCACTCCCTCCGCTGACCTGTGGTTCGGCGGCGGCATCGACTCGTTTATGAGCGCCAAGGACGACGGCCTGCTGGAGCAGGTGAACTTTGACGCCGCCGCCGACCTGGCCGCCGAGTTCAAGGACAGCGAGAACTACTGGTTCTCCAAGGGCATCACCATCGTGGGCTTCCTGGTGAACGACGACCTGCTGGCGGAGCTGAACCTGACCGCTCCCACCAGCTGGCAGGACCTGCTGGACCCCGCCTACGCCGGTGAGATCGTCATGTCCAACCCCGCCATCTCCGGCACCAACTACGCCGTGGTCAACGCCCTGCTGCAGGTGCTGGGCGAGGATGCAGGCTGGGCGTATTTCGAGTCCCTGAACAACAACATCGCCTACTACGGCAGACGCGGCTCCGATCCTCTGAACAAGGTCACCGCCGATGAGTTCGCCATCGGCATCTCCTACATCGACCGCGGCGTGGAGGCCGTGACTGAGGATTATCCCGTCTCCATCGTCTATCCCTCCGACGGTATTCCCTGGGTGCCCGAGGGCGTGGCCGTGTTCAAGAACGCGGAGAACGTGGACGCCGCCAAGTACTTCGTGGAGTGGCTGTTCAGCAGCGACGAGAACCTGCGTATGCTGGCCGAGATCGACCAGAAGGACGGCCTGAAGCTCATCAAGCCCTCCCTCGAAGGCGTGGAGCTGGGCTATGACACCGCCATTCTGATGGAAGAAGACCTGTCCCTGTTCGGCGCGCAGCGCGATGCCATTCTGGAGCGCTTCGAGCCCCTGATGGGCGACAAGGCCGCCACTGAATGATGAATAAGCAAGCCCGTTTACCGGACCGAAAAAGAGCATCTTCCGATGCTCTTTTTCGCATTTGCTCAGAGGGCGCCGACCGGCTGCTGCTGATCGTGCTGCTGGCCTCCCTCTGCGTGTTCGTCCTCTATCCCCTGCTCTGCATCCTGCTGCGCAGCTTTCAGGGCGCGGAGGGGCTGACCCTCTCCTTTTACCGGGAGGTCTGGCGGCAGTACCGCGGCAGCCTTTGGAACAGCGTCTTCGTGGGCGTTTTCACGGCGCTGCTCTGCACGGCCTTTTCCGTGGCCACGGCGCTGCTCATCGCCACCCAGCGGGGCTGGCGGAAGGCGCTGCTCATGGGCCTGCTGCTCATCACCATGGTCTCGCCCCCCTTCGTCTCCTCTCTGGCCTATATCCAGCTCTATGGCCGGCGGGGCTGGATCACCTACCGGCTGCTGGGGCTGTCTCTCGACCCCTATAACCGCTGGGGCGTGATCCTGATGCAGAGCATCTCCTTCGTGCCGCTGAACGCCCTGTTTCTCAGCGGCATCCTCTCGAAGCTCGACGCCGCCAGCGTCCAGGCCGCCCGGGATCTGGGGGCCGGCCCGGGGAAAATTCTCCGGGATATCGTGCTGCCGCTCATGCGGCCCGGTATCTGGGTGTCGCTGCTTTTGTCCTTCGTCCGCTCCACGGCGGACTTCGGCACGCCCACCATCATCGGCGGCCGCTTCTCCACCATCGCCTCCGATATCTATCTCCAGCTCATCGGCTACTCCAATCTGGAGAAGGCCTCCGCCATGAATATGTTCCTGCTGCTGCCCTCCATCGGCGCGTTCTTCCTCTACCGGGAGCTGATGCGCCGCTCAGACCTGCTCACCGGCGGCAGCCGGGGCCGGCAGGCGGCGCTGGAGCTGCGTCTCAGCCGCTGCGGCGTGGGCGGCTTTTTCGCCATTGCGCTCAGTCTGGTGTTTTCCGTCATGATGGTGCTGCAGTACCTCTGCATCTTCCTCACGGGCTTTCTCAAATCCAGCAAGGGTGTCTACCGTTTCACCACAGAGTATCTGCAGCAGCTGCTGCGCTATGACTCCACCATGATGGTGCGCAGCGTGGTCTACGCCCTCATCGTCTCGCTGGTGGGTACGCTGTTCGCCATGCTCTTTGCCTACTACATGGACCGGCGCAGCGTCCCCGGACGGCGCTTTTTCGACTGTCTCGTGACCATTCCCTATATGCTGCCGGGTACCTGCTTCGGCATCGGCTATATTCTGGCCTTCAACCATAAGCCCCTGATGCTGACCGGCACGGCGCTGATCGTCATCGCCAATATGCTCTTCAAGCAGCTGCCCACCACCACCAAGATCTGCTCCGCCGCGCTGACGCAGGTGCCCCACACGCTGGAGTGGTCCGCCCGGGACCTGGGCGGCGGCAGGTTCGCCGTGCTGCGGGACGTGATCCTGCCCAGTATGCGCCCGGCCTTTCTCAGCTGCTTTTCCTACAACTTCTCCAGCAGCATGACCACCGCCGGCGCCATCATTTTCCTCATCAATCCCGGCAAGAAGCTGGCGGTCTTCAAGCTGTTTGATTCCGTGTATCAGGGCGAATACGCCACCGCCTCCCTCATCGCCTCGCTGATCATCGTCATCGTGCTGGCGGTGGAGGGACTGGTCTGGCTCATCTCGTGGAAGGGAGAGAATCATCATGTATCTGGAAATATCCCATCTGAAAAAGACCTTTGATCAAAAAACGGTGGTGTCGGACCTGTCCCTTTCGCTGGAACGGGGCAAGCTCATGTGCATTCTCGGTTCCTCCGGCTGCGGCAAGACCACCACGCTGAACATGATCGGCGGCTTCCTCCAGCCCGACAGCGGCAGCATCCGGCTGGACGGGCAGGAGCTGACCCGTATGCCGCCGGAGCGGCGGCCCGTCACCACGGTGTTCCAGTCCTACGGCCTGTTTCCCCACATGACAGTGCTGGAAAATGTGATCTACGGGCTGAAATTTCTCTCCGTCCCCCGGGCCGCCGCCCGGAAAAAGGGCATGGAGTATCTGGAGCTGGTGGGTCTCGCGGACTACGCGGACTTTCCCATCCACCAGATCAGCGGCGGCCAGCAGCAGCGCGTGGCCCTGGCCCGGGCGCTGATCGTGGAGCCGAAGCTCTGTCTGCTGGACGAGCCGTTCTGCAATCTGGACGCGGCGCTGCGGGTGAAGATGCGCGGAGAGCTGAAAAAGCTGCAGCGGGAGCTGCATATGACCATGGTTTTCGTCACCCATGACCAGGAGGAGGCTATCCTCCTCGCGGACTCCATGGCCATCATGGAGCAGGGAAAGCTCATCCAGTGCGACGCGCCCCGGCGCATCTGCGAAGCGCCCGCGAACGATTTTGTCCGCCGCTTTCTGCATCTGGACGACCTGATCTGGACGGAGGACGGAGGGCTGATGAAGATCATCAGCCGCGGCGGCGAAGCAGCGCCGGCTGCGGCGCAGGAGGGATAAAATGCTCATTGATATGCATCTGCACGAGCGGACCTTTTCCAAGGACAGCCTCCTGTCCCTGCCCGAGATCGTGGGCATCGCCAAGGAGCGGGGACTGGACGCCATCTGCATCACGGACCACGACAGCATGGGATTGCGGGAGCAGGCGGAGGAGTACTCCCGGCTGCTGCGCTTTCCCATTTTCGTCGGCATCGAGTTTTACTCCCTGCAGGGGGACATCACCGCCTGGGGCATCGACACCTATCCGCCCCAGCGCATCGACGTCCAGCCCTTCATCGACCAGGTGAACGCCGCGGGGGGCTTCTGCGTCTCCTGCCACCCCTTCCGCAACAACAAGCGGGGGCTGGAGGACCACCTGCGGGAGGTGCGCGGTCTCCACGGCGTGGAGGTGCTCAACGGCAGCGCCAGTCTGGAGGCCAACCGCACCGCCCTGCGCTACTGCCGGGAGCTGGGGCTGAAGGCCATCGGCGCCAGCGACGCCCACACCCCCGGGCAGGTGGGAAAGTACGTGACCTGGCTGCCGGAGCGGGTAACGACTCTGCCGGACTTCATCGCGGAGCTGCACGCCTGCGAGACCCGGCCCGCCATCTGGAACGGCTCCGCCTACGACGTGGTGGACACGTTCTGATACTGCTACATATGATACATATAATAATATAAGCACAGGGCGGCCTTTCGGCCGCCCTGCTGTTTTGTTCTGTTTTCAGCCTTCCCGCTTGCGCACCTCGATGAAGTAATGCTCCGCCGCCGCGTCCAGCGTCACCTCCGTGACGCCGCGCTCCGGGTCAAAGCCGAAGTTCTGCCGGAGGATCTCCACATACTCCGCCCCCGCGAGGCGGGCGGTCTGGGAGGCAAACGTCAGGTCGCTGCCGAGCCGGGTCACGAGATCATAGCCCTCCCGCGCCGCGCCGCCGCCTGTGTAGTCCGTGCTCGCGTCCTTTATCAGCTCCGCCGTCACCGTGACGCTGCTCCCCGCCGGGACCGTCACCGGGAAGGTCAGGTACAGCACCCGCTTCTCACTCCAGACCTGGGAGATCACGTCCTCCAGAATCTCGCAGCGGCTGCGCTCCGCCGGGTCGTCGGAGAGGATGCCATAGGAAAGCAGCGCCTCCGTCAGCGCGTCCAGACACGTTTCCCGGGGGATCTCCGCCAGCAGATGAACCTCGCCGCCGCTGCGCCAGAGCATCTTTCCGTCGTACAGCTCACCCACCAGATCTTCAAGCGCCGTCTGCAGCGTGGAGGTATAGCGCCGCACCCCGGCAGTAACGCCGGGAAGCTCCTCGCTGCCCTCCTCCCAGCTGCCGCCGCTGCGGCAGCCCCGGAGGGTCATGTCCGTCACGTCCTCCCCCAGGACGATGAGGTACCTGCTCGTGCCGTAGCCCGCTTCTTCCTCCTGCGGCACACTGCACTCCCGGACCATGGCGCCGTTTTCACGGTCCCAGCTCCCGCCGTCAAAGCCCAGGCTCAGGACGGTGGTGCGGTCATAGTCCAGCGTCATGCGGACGCTGAGAGTGGGGTTCGGCGCGTCGCTCTCCGGGGCGGTGAGGGCACTGAACTCATAGACGGTCACCGGCACGTCCAGCGCTGTGGCAGAAGCCAAAGCCGCCTCCCGGTAGCTGCCGTCCGAAAGCCACGCCCGGTAGGTCTCCCAGCTCTCCGGCGCTTCGCCGCCCTGCGGCCCGGCGTACAGCGCCGTCTCCACCGCCGTACCGTCCACGGTGATGACCGGGAGAAGGTCCAGCGGGTCCGAAAAGGCGGCGGCGAAGGGGTATACCGCCGTCACGGTCACGTGCTCCTCCGTGGGATTCGCGAGAACGTACGCATCCGTCACCTTGACCTCCGTATCGTAGCGGTCGTAGCTGTAGCTCTCCGAGGAGGTCTCGTATGTCTCCTGCCGGGTCTCATAGGGGGAGAAGTCGAAGGTGACTATGCGATCCGCTGTCAGGTCCTCCGCCCCGCCGAGGGTGGCCAGCGGGAACACCGGCCCGGCGTAGTCCATATAGCTGATGCTGAAGCCGTAGGAATTATCCTCCATGGCCTCGCTGTCCTGCGCCATTTCGGCGCCGCTGCCGTCGCTGCTCATGCCGCCCATGCCGCCGGAGAAAAGGATGGCCGCTGCTGCCAGCGGGATCAGCGCCACCGCCGCCGCGACAGCGCCCCAGCGCCAATATGAGCGCTTTCTTTTGATAAATGTATGGGCCGCCGCCTCCTCCGGAAGCTCCTCCGGCAGGTTGGTGATGGCCTCGTAGATCTGTTCGCTGTTCATACCGTCACTCCTTCCGCCTCCAGCGCCGCGCGCAGCTTCCGCCGCAGCCGCAGCATCCGCTGGGCCATCTGCGACGGAGAAACGCCGCATTCCTTCGCAAGGGCCTGCACCGTCTCGCCGTACCAGTAACGGCGGAGGAACAGCGCCCGGCTCTCCGCGTCGAGACCTCTGAGCCAGCGCGCGATCAGCGCCGTCAGCTCCTTTGTCTCCAGCTCGGCTTCCACGTTGTCCCGGGCGGGGACGCAGTCGGACAGCTCCGACAGCAGCGTTTCCATGCCGCCGAAGCGCTTTTGGGCGTGCTCCGCCCGCCAGCGGCTCACCGCCAGGTTCCGCACGATGCGCCCTAAGTACGCCCGCAGGGACTGCGGCTCCTCCGGCGGGATGCTGCGCCAGGCGGCGTGGTACGCGTCGCTGACGCATTCCTCCGCGTCCTCCCGGCGGCCCAGCAGATTCTCCGCCAGATGCCGCAGCACCGCGCCGTAGCGCCGTTCCGTCTCCGCGATGGCCCGCTCCTCCCGCGCCCAGTACAGCGCCACGATCTCCCGGTCCTCCATGGTCCCCCCCCTGCATCTCTCTTTACAACAAAAGGCCTTTACCCTGTCCGTCGCATTCCGGCGGTGGATATTGCCTCTCCTCCGGAACTTTTTTCTATCATACCATACCTGCGGCCCTTTGGGGAGAGGCGGTCTTTTCGCATTTCGCGCTTTTTCCCATGGTTTTTTTACATTTTACGCCCCGCAGCTCTTGACTTTATTCCTTTAAAGCCGTATACTGATGAAGCATCAGAGAGCCGGGCCCCCCTGCGCGTATCGCCTGGGCCTGGCCGGCTGAGGTCCCATGGGACCCGTGGATCCGGAAGAAACGGCTTTGCTCCCGGCCAGCGGGAGCGGAGCTGTTTTTTTATATCAAATCTTTGGAATGCTATTGAATGAAAAGGAGAAAACATCATGAAGAAGAAATTGCTTGCACTGGCCCTTGCGGCCTGTATGCTGCTGGCGCTTACCGCCTGCGGCAGCTCCAGTGAGCCCGCTGACGACGGTGCCGACGAGGGCGACGCTGCGGAGCAGACCTATACCATCGGCATCTGCCAGCTGCTGCAGCACGACGCGCTGGACGCCGCTACCCAGGGCTTCCAGGATGCTCTGACCGAGCTGCTGGGCGACAGAGTGACCTTCGACGTGCAGAACGCCCAGGGCGACTCCGCCACCTGCTCCACCATCGTCACCGGCTTTGTGGCCAACGGCTATGACCTGATCATGGCCAACGCCACCCCCGCCCTGCAGGCCGCCATTGCCGCCACCACCGAGATCCCCATCCTGGGCACCTCCGTCACCGACTATGCCACCGCTCTGGCTGACGACTCCATGGACGCTTCCGTGGGCACCGGTATCAACGTCTCCGGCACCTCCGACGGCGTTCCCGCTCAGATGTACGCCGACCTGGTGAAGGAGCTGGTGCCTGATGCCGCCAAGGTCTCCATCCTCTACTGCTCCGCCGAGGCCAACTCCGTCCTCCAGGCTGACCAGTTCATCGAGTGCATGGACGCCATGGGCGTGACCTGCACCGTCTACACCTTCGCCGACTCCAACGACATCCAGTCTGTTACCACCGCCGCCATCGAGGATTGCGACGCCCTGTACATCCCCACCGATAACACCGCCGCTTCCAACATGACCATCGTCTCCAACGTCTGCGCGCCCGCCGGCATCCCCGTCATCTGCGGCGAGGAAGGTATGTGCGGCAACGGCGGTCTCGCCACCGTGTCCATCAGCTACTATGACATCGGCTACGAGTGCGGCAAGATGGCCTATGAGGTCCTGGTCAACGGCGCCGACATTTCCACCATGCCCATCGGCTACGCTGCCAACCCCGTGAAGGAGTACAATGCCGACTACGCCGCGGCCATCGGCTTCGAGATGCCCGAGGGCTTCGCTGTCATCGGCGAATAATTCCCCAAATTTCCTCAAAAAAATACCGGCCGGGGCTTTCCCTGGCCGGTATTTTTTGTTATAATGTAACTTGGATAGTTTTGTCCAGAAAGAAACCGGAGGAATGAGAGTTATGTTAGCCTATTTCGCTTCCCTCAATCCAGCCGCGCTGCTGCGCGCCTGTCCCGGCGGTATTGCCCAGGGTCTTATCTGGGGCATTATGGCGCTGGGTGTATACCTGACCTTCCGCCTGCTGAACTTTGCCGATCTGAGCGTGGACGGCTCCTTTGCCACCGGCGGCGCGGTGTGTATCATGCTGATCATGAGCGGCTGGAACCCGGAGCTGGCGCTGCTCGTCTCCTTCCTCGCCGGTATTCTGGCCGGCATCGTCACCGGCCTGCTCCACACCCTGCTGGGCATCCCCTCGATTCTGGCAGGCATTCTGACGCAGATCTCGCTGTACTCCATTAACCTGAATATCATGGGAAAGGCCAATCAGGCCATCAACGTGAACAGCGTCACGCTGCACTTCACCTCCAACGCCAAGCTCCTGCCCCGGACCATCCTGCTCGTGGCCGTGTGCTGCCTGGCGCTGATCGCGGCGCTGTACTGGTACATGGGCACCGAGCAGGGCTCCTCCATCCGGGCCACCGGCGCCAATCCCAATATGTCCCGCGCCCAGGGCATCAGCACCAATCTGATGACCGTCCTCGCCCTGGCCCTGTCCAACGGGCTGGTGGCGCTCTCCGGCGGCGTCCTGTCCCAGTATCAGGGCTTTGCCGATGTCAACATGGGCCGCGGCGCCATCGTCATCGGTCTGGCCGCCGTCATCATCGGCGAGGTGCTGGGCGAGGCCTTTGTGGGCAAGCGCCTGAACTTCTTCCTCCGGCTG
This sequence comes from Oscillospiraceae bacterium, assembly GCA_051867615.1. Classification (GTDB taxonomy): domain Bacteria; phylum Bacillota; class Clostridia; order Oscillospirales; family Oscillospiraceae; genus RGIG5472. The sequence goes on from JBJDYU010000044.1 coordinate 24,729, forward strand.
ACGTTCGTGGTGCTGGGCGGCGTGATCTACTATCTGGTTTACGTCTTTGTCCTCTGGCTCAAGTTCCCTGCCGACGACATGAAGCTGCTGACCGCCATTGTGGTGGCTATCTTCCTGGCCGTCCCCTATCTGAAGGGCCAGTCCAGGTCGTCCTTCTCCCATCTGGTCCGGCAGAACGCCAAGCGTGCAAAGGAGGAGAAATAAAATGCTGGAACTGAAAAACATCTCCAAAACCTTTAATCCGGGCACCATCAATGAAAAGCGCGCCCTGATCGACGTCTCCCTCAGGCTGGAACCCGGCGACTTTGTCACCGTCATCGGCGGCAACGGCGCGGGCAAGTCCACCCTCCTGAACGCCGTGGCCGGCGTCTGGCCGGTGGACTGCGGCGCCATTCTCATCGACGGGCAGGACGTGTCCGGCCTGCCGGAGCACAAGCGCGCCAAGTTCCTGGGCCGCGTGTTCCAGGACCCCATGACGGGCACCTGCGCCACCATGCAGATCGACGAGAATCTGGCGCTGGCCAAGCGCCGCGGGCAGAGCCGCACCCTCCGCTGGGGCATCACCAAAAAGGAGCGGGAGGAGTACCGGGAGCTGCTGAAGATCCTGGATCTGGGTCTGGAGGACCGGCTGACCTCCAAGGTGGGCCTGCTGTCCGGCGGCCAGCGTCAGGCGCTGACCCTGCTGATGGCGAGTCTCGTGAGACCTAAGCTGCTGCTGCTGGACGAGCACACCGCCGCTCTGGACCCCAAGACGGCGGCCAAGGTGCTGGATGCCACGGAGAAGATCGTCAGCAAGGATCACCTGACCACCCTGATGATCACCCACAACATGAAGGACGCCATCGCCCACGGCAACCGCCTGATCATGATGTACGAGGGCCGCATCGCTCTGGACATCTCCGGCGAGGCCAAGAAGAAGCTCACCGTGGAGGACCTGCTGGCCAAGTTCGGTCAGGCCACCGGCTCCGACGAGGCCGACGACAAGCTGCTGCTGTCCTGAGCGGGACATACATACGCATCAAACAGATAAGCATCCGTATGACGACGTTCATACGGATGCTTTTTGCTATGCAAAAGTGAAAAATAGAATGTGCCGTTTTTATGCCTTCGGATAGACAAGCTCAAATTCCTCCAATACGCAGAGCCCATTCTCATCAAACGCTTTCCCGGCGGCAAGATAATCCGGGGCAAATGCTTTTTCGTGGACCTCTCTCCATTCCCCGAGCGTTCTGCTGCCCTCGCCTTCTTGATAGGCGTGTTCCTCCGACACCTCGTTAAAAGGGACAAGCGATACCTTGGTATCCCGGATCACGCCCGCCGCTTCCCCGCTGTCATATAAAAACACGCTGAAGCAGCCCGGCTCCGGTAATGGGTCCCCCTCCGATTCATAGGCGATAAGCGCGCTGGCCGTGGCGGTTTTGACCCCGCGCAGCACAAGGGCTGCCAGCTCGTCCGCGATAGGACCGCCGCCGCAAAACGCCCACGCTTCATAGGGCGTGGCTTCGTCGATATGGTTTTCAGAGCAGAATCTGCTCCACATTTCTTCCGCTGTCATGTCATCGCCCCCCTATCATCTGATTCGCACTGACCAAAGCATAGCAGAAAAACAGGAAAAATTCTACCGTATCACGGGCGTTTCCTTACGTTTTGTCTTTCCGGGCGGCTTTCCTCCCGCCCCGGCGCAGGGCGCAAAAAAGCAGAAAAAACCAACCGGCAGAAAACGAAGCTGCTTTTGGGGCAGCGCCGCTTTCCACCGGCCGGTTTCCCTATGTCATCACCCGGATTGGAAAAGGGAGGCAATCACAGTCAAACAGGTTGGCTACGGGTGAATCCAACAGGATAAGGATGAAAAAAGGAAGTTGCAAACGTATTAAAATTACTTGCCCGCGTGGTCCACGGCGTTCATATGGCCGATGAGACGCAGGAGCTGGTAGGAATAGCCCACCTCGTTGTCGTACCAGGCCACGACCTTGACGAAGGTGTCCGTCAGGGCGATGCCGGCCTTGGCGTCGAAGATGCTGCCGTGGGTGTCATCCAGGAAGTCGGAGGAGACAACGGCTTCATCCGTGTAGCCCAGAACGTCCTTCAGCTCGCTCTCGGAGGCCTCCCGCATGGCGGTGCAGATCTCCTCGTAGGTGGCGGCCTTCTCCAGATTCACCGTCAGGTCCACCACGGACACGTCCAGGGTGGGCACGCGCATGGACATACCGGTGAGCCGGCCGTTCAGCTCCGGGATCACCTTGCCCACGGCCTTCGCCGCGCCGGTGGAGGAGGGAATGATGTTGCCGGTGGCCGCACGGCCGCCGCGCCAGTCCTTGGCAGAGGGACCGTCCACCGTCTTCTGCGTGGCGGTGACGGCGTGCACGGTGGTCATCAGGCCGTCCCGGATGCCGAAGCGCTCATGCAGCACCTTGGCGATGGGCGCCAGGCAGTTGGTGGTGCAGGAGGCGTTGGAGACGATGGTCATATCGGGGGTGTACTTATCCTCGTTCACGCCCACGACGAACATGGGGGTGTCGTCCTTGGAGGGGGCGGACATGACCACGTGCTTCGCGCCGGCGGCGAGATGCGCCGCAGCCTTTTCCTTCGTCAGGAACAGGCCCGTGGATTCCACCACGAAGTCCACACCCAGCTCGCCCCAGGGCAGACGGGAGGGGTCCTTCTCCGCGAACACGGGGATGTCCCGGCCGTCCACCACGATGGCGTTCTCCTTGTGGCCCACTTCCGCCCGGAAGCGGCCGTGCATGGTGTCGTACTTCAGCATATATGCCAGATAATCCGGCGTGCAGAGGTCGTTGATGCCCACGATCTCGATCTCAGGAAAATCCTTCGATGCGCGGAACACCATCCGCCCGATGCGGCCAAAGCCATTGATCGCTACCTTGATCTTCTTCATACAAAATCATCCTTTCCGGTCTGTTCTTTTCTTTTCCGGCTTTATTGTAGCAACAAGTTTTCTTCCTGTCAACTGTTATTTCGAAAAAACCTTTTTGTTGTTTCAACAATTTTGAGGCGCAAAACAGGGGCGGTTGTCGCTCTTTTGTCAAATCAAAAAGCGACCTCCGCCCCGGCGCCCTCCACGGCCCTTATAAAACCTCTATCCCGGAGAGACGGAACAGCTCCTCCGTTTCCGGATCCAGCTTTCCGTCCGTGATGACGGTGTTCACGCCGCCGTCTCCCGGCTCGGCAAAGGTGAAGGGGTTCACCCGGCCCACCTTCTGGGAGTCCATCAGGACCACCACCCGCTCCGTCTTGCGGATGACGGCGCGCTTCAGCTCCGCCTCCGCCTCCACGGCGCTGTTGAAGCCCACACGCTCGCCGAAGCCCGTGGTGCCGAGGAAGGCCATGTTGAAATTCAGCCGCTCGATCTCACCTATGCTTCGGATGCCGTTGACGCTGAGGCTGTTGCGGTTGATCTCGCCGCCGATGAGGTGGGAGCGCACGTTTTTCAGCTTCGCCAGCTCCAGCGCGCAGTTGATGCCGCTGGTAAAGACCATGTAGGAATCGTCCGGGAACTGGCTGGCCATATGGATGGCGGTGGAGCCGGAGTCCAGATACACGGACATTCCCGGCCGCAGCAGCTTCAACGCCTTTTTCACGATGAGCCGCTTTTCCTCCGTGTTGCGGGAGGCGCGCAGGTCGAAGGCCACGTCCTGCCCCACCAGATTGCCCAGGGAGCGGGCGCCGCCGTACACCCGGACGATGCGCCGCTCCTCGTCCAGCGCCCGGAGGTCGGAGCGCAGCGTCATCTCCGACACGTCGGGGAAGGCCTGCTTGAGCTGGGCAAAGCTGACCGCTCCCTCCCGGTTGACGAGGTTTTCGATCTTCGTTCGTCTCTGGTTCATATCCGCGTCTCCTTTGGTCTGCCGGGAGAAGTCCCGCGGACCTCTCCCCTCGTTGGTTGTTTGATTATACCCGCTTTTTTGCGGCTTTGTCAAATTTCTTTCCCAAAGGCGCGGTTTACAGCAGCTTTTTGATCTCGTAGCGGACCGCCAGCAGGGTCCAGTTCTGCTGGAAGGGGCGCATCAGGTTCCAGTAGCCCACTCCCGCCAGACCCAGCTCGTCGCTGAGCCGCAGCTTCTCCTCCACGCTCCGCACGTCCTCGAACCAGACCAGATGCTCCCGTCCCTCCGCGAGATAGTAGAAGTAGGGCGCGCGGGCTGTCTCGTCGTAGTAGATCTCCGCCCCCATCCGGGCCGCCAGCCGCACCGCCGCCTCATTGCCCATGGTCACGGCCCGGCTCCCCTCCACCCAGGGGAGCGTCCAGTCGTAGCCGTAATTGGGGATTCCCAGCAGCAGCTTCTCCCGCGGGATCTCCTGCACCGCGTACTCCGCCACCTGCCGCGCCTGGGGCAGCGGCGCCACCGCCATGGGCGGGCCGTAGGCGTAGCCCCACTCGTAGGTCATGAGAAAGGCATAGTCCGCCGCCGCGCCGAGCGCGGGATAGTCATGGGCTTCGTACAGCAGCCCCGGCTGCCCGGCGTAGGTCTTGGGGGCCAGGGCCACCGTCAGCAGCAGACCACTGGCCCGGAGCTTCTCCCCCGCCTTGCGCAGAAAGGCCGCATACTCCGCCGCGTTCTCCGGCGGGATGTACTCAAAGTCCATGTCCATCCCGGCATAGCCCTTTTCCAGCAGCAGCGCCACCAGATTCTCCAGCAGCTTATCCTGCAGCGCTTCGTCCGTCAGCAGCCGCTGGGCCTTATCGGAGGAAAATTCCCCCTCCCGGGTGATGCTGGTCAGGACCAGAATGGGCGCGGCGCGGTTTTCCCGGGCCAGACGGATCAGCTCCTCGTCGTCCGTGGGGAGCAGGCTCCCATCCTCCTCAAAGCCGTAGGAGAAGATCCAGAGAAAGGTGAGCAGGGGCAGCGTCCGCTTCAGCAGGTCCTTGTCAATAAAGGGATAGGCGTAGCCCCCGGTGAGGATGGTCCGCCGCTTTCCGCCCTTGAAGGAGACGGTCAGCGTCTGCCCCGGCCGCAGCGCCGTCTCCGCCGTCAGCTCCGGGTTATTCTGCAGCAGCGTCAGCACCGAAACGCCCTGCGCCGCCGCGATGGAAAACAGCGTGTCGCCCGGCTGTACTGTCACCGTCTCCATTGGCAGCACCACGATGAGCGCCTGCCCCACCGCCAGCGTGGAGACGGCGGTCAGCCCGTTGTCCGCCATCAGCCGCTGCACCGAAACGCCGTACCGCTGCGCTATGGAGCGCAGCGTATCTCCCCGCTCCACCACATGGATCACCATAGTCGCTTCCCTCCTGTTCCGCCGCCCGCAAGGGCGGCTCTGCCCCTATGCTATGCGGCGGCGGAGCGCGGCGTGCGGAGAGGGTTATTTACATTCCGTGGGAAAGCGTGGTAAAATCGTGGGGGAAGCGGAAGAAAACGGGCTTCATTTTGTGCAAGGCAGAGAATTTATCGCGTTAGCAAATTAGTGCTTTACTTTATTAGCAAAATGAAGTATCCTGTCTTTATCACAGTATATATTTCAGCACAGAGGCAAGGGGCTGTATCAATATGGAATTTGACATGAATATTCTCAAGCCGCAGGAGCGGATCGCGCTGCAGCTGCGGTATCTGTATGAGCGCTCGGGCTACCGCAAGTACCACATGGGCCGCTTTGAGGAATACGGGCTGTATCAGGAAAACCGCCGTTTCCTCTCCAGCGAGCAGGTCATCACCTTTACGGATCTGGACGGCCGTCTGCTGGCGCTGAAGCCGGACGTGACGCTCTCCATCGCGAAAAACGCCCAGCCCGCGCCGGGCGAGTGCGTCCGGTACTACTACTCGGAAAACGTCTACCGGCCGAATCTCGCGAGCCATACGTTTCAGGAGATCAGCCAGATGGGCGTGGAGTGCATCGGCGCGGTGGACGGCGCGGCCACGCAGCAGGTGGTCTCCCTCGCGGCGGACACGCTGCGGCTCTCCGGCGGCGAGGACTGCGCTCTGGCGCTGAGCCATATGGGCTTCGTCACCGGGCTGCTGGACGCGGTGGGCGCGTCGGAGACCGTCCGGCCCCAGCTGCTTGACTGCATCCGGAACAAGAACGCCCACGACCTGCAGGCCATCGCCGAGGGCGCGGGCCTGTCCCCCCAGGGCATCGACGCCCTGCGGCGGCTGACCGCCCTTTCCGGCCCGTGGCAGACCGTGCTGGCGGCGGCGGAGCCGCTGGCGCTGAACGCGCCCATGGGCGACGCGCTGGCGGAGCTTCGCAGCGTCTCGGAGGCGCTGGAGCGCGCGGGCAAGGCGGCGTCGCTGCGGCTGGACCTGTCTCTCGTGAACGATATCGCCTACTATAACGGTCTGGTGCTCCAGGGGTATCTGGCGGGGCTGCCCCGCCCGGTACTGCGCGGCGGACGGTACGACCCGCTGATGCGCCAGTTCACTCCCGGCGCGGGAGCCATCGGCTTCGGCGTGTACTTAGACGAGCTGGAGCGGCTCAGCGCTCCGGCGGCTCCGGTGGAGTCCGACGCGCCGGCGGAAAAGGTCATGCTCAACGTGGCGCTGCCCAAGGGCCGTCTGGGCGACAGGGTCTATAACCTGTTGGCCAGCGTCGGCTACGGCTGCCCGGAGAACTATAACGACACCCGCAAGCTGGTGGTGGAGAACCGGGAGGCCGGCATCCGCTACTTCCTGGTGAAGCCCAGCGACGTGGCCATCTATGTGGAGCACGGCGCGGCGGACATCGGCATCGTGGGCAAGGACATTCTGGCGGAGTCCGGCGCGGACGTATACGAGCTGCTGGACACCGGCCTCGGCAAATGCCGGATGTGCGTGGCGGGCCCCAAGGACTTTGAGGACGACCCGGGCCGCACCCTGCGGGTGGCCACCAAATTCACCGGCATCGCCAAGGACCACTACGCCGCCCAGGGCCGGGACATCGACATCATCCAGCTCAACGGCTCCATCGAGCTGGCCCCCATTCTGGGGCTCAGCGACGTCATCGTGGACATCGTGGAGACCGGCTCCACCCTGCGGGAGAACGATCTGAAAGTCATCGAGGAGTTCATGCCCATCTCCGCCCGGCTCATCGCAAACCAGGGCAGCTACCAGTTCAAGCGCGCGGAGATCGACACGCTGCTCGGAAAGCTCGTGGAGGTGATCGGCCATGATTAAGATCCTGCCCTTTAACGGCCTGCGGCCGGAGGAGATTCTGAACCGGGATATCCGCTCGGAGGAGGACGTCAGCGCGGCGGTAGACGCGGTGCTGGCGGAGGTCAAAGCCCACGGCGATGCGGCCCTCCGGGCGTACACGGAGCGGTTCGACGGCGTGGCGCTGGACGCATTGCAGGTGAGCGAAGCGGAGATGGAGGCCGCCTGGGCGTCCCTCGACGCGGAGTTTATCACGACGCTGCAAATGGCGGCGGAGAACATCCGGCATTTCCACGAGCAGCAGGTCCACCGCGACTTTGTGCTGACGGACCGCCCCGGCATCGTCATGGGGCAGCGCTACACCCCCATTGAAAAGGTGGGCATTTGCGTGCCCCGCAGTCCGGTGGCCTTCCCCTCCACCATTCTGATGAACGTCATCCCCGCCCGGATCGCCGGGGTGCGGGAGATCGTGCTGGTGACGCCGCCGGAGCCGGACGGCAGCGTCAGCGCCGCCGCCCTCGCGGCGGCCAAAATCGCCGGCGCGACGAAGATTTTCAAGGTTGGCGGCGCCCAGGCGGTGGCGGCCCTGGCCTACGGCACGGAAAGCATACCGAAGGTGGATAAGGTAGTCGGCCCCGGCGGCGTTTTCGTGGCGACGGCCAAGCGCAAGGTCTTCGGCGCTGTCGCCATCGACATGATCGCCGGCCCCAGCGAGATTTTAGTGCTGGCGGACGGAAAGTCCGATCCCCGGTGGGTGGCGGCGGATCTGCTGAGCCAGGCGGAGCATGACGTGCTGGCCTCCGCCGTGCTGGTGACGGACAGTCTGCCGCTGGCAAAAGCCGTTCAGGCGGAGATCGAAACGCAGCTCTCTGCCCTGCCCCGGCAGGCAATCGCCCGGAAATCCATCGAGGACAACGGCAGGATCATCGTCACAGACGATCTGGAAAAGGCCGTGGAGGCCGCAAACCTCATCGCCCCGGAGCATCTGGAGCTGTGCGTGGACGAGCCGCTTAAGCTGCTGGGCAAGGTGAAAAACGCCGGCAGCATCTTCCTCGGCCGGCACGCCCCGGAGGCTTTGGGCGACTACTTCGCCGGCCCCAACCACACCCTGCCCACCTCCGGCACCGCCCGTTTCTCCAGCCCCCTGAGCGTGGACGACTTTGTCAAGAAGTCCAGCTTCCTTTACTACAGCGAGGACGCGCTGGCAAAGGCCGCGCCGCGCATCGCGGATTTCGCGGAGCGTGAGGGGCTGCACGGGCACGCCCGCAGCGTCATGATCCGCTGCGAAGAAAACGAGAAGGGAGAGGACCCCCAATGAGCCGATTTCTATCTCCTGAGAGCGCCGCGCTGGAGCCCTACACCCCCGGCGAGCAGCCCCAGAACATCCCCTATAACAAGCTGAACACCAACGAAAGTCCCTTTCCGCCCTCTGAGCGGGTGCTGGAGGCCCTGAGCCGGGAGGAGGCGCGGAAGCTGCGGCTGTACTCCGACCCCACCTGCGCGGGCCTGACCGGAGCGCTTGCGAAGCGCTATGGGCTGAAGGAGGAAAACGTCATCGCCGGAAACGGCTCCGACGAGATCCTGGCCTTCGCCTTCCGGGCCTTCTGCGGCACAGGAAAGGGCGTCGCCTACGCGGACGTGACCTACAGCTTTTACAAGGCCCAGACGGCCCTGTTCGGCCTGAACGCCACCGTCGTCCCCCTGCGGGAGGATTTCTCCCTGCGGGTGGAGGATTACATGGACTTCCCCGGCACCATCGTCATCGCGAACCCCAACGCCCCCACCGGCATGGCGCTGCCGCGGGAGGAGATCCGGCGGCTGCTGGCGGCTGACCCGAACCGGGTGGTGATAGTGGACGAGGCCTATGTGGACTTCGGCGCGGAGAGCTGCGTGCCGCTCATCCCTGAGTACGATAACCTGCTGGTGGTGCAGACCATGTCCAAAAGCCGCTCCCTCGCGGGCGGCCGGGTGGGCTACGCGCTCGGCAGCGCCGAGCTCATCGCGGACTTAAACCGCGTGAAGTACAGCTTTAACCCCTATAACGTGAACCGTCTCTCCCTGCTCGCCGGTGCGGTAGCGGTGGAGGACGAGGACTATTTTCAGCAGTGCACCGCCGCCATCCGGGAAAACCGCGCCTGGACGGTGGAGGAGCTGACGGGCCTGGGCTTCACCATACTGCCCTCGAAGGCCAATTTCATCTTTGCAAAGTCGGACCGCATCTCCGGCGGTGAGCTGTACCGGAAGCTGAAGGAGCGCGGCATTCTGGTGCGCCACTTCGGCGCGCCGGAGCGCATCGCCGATTACTGCCGCATCACCATCGGCTCCATGGAGCAGATGCGCCAGCTGGTGGACGCCGTCCGGCAGCTGCTGCAAGAGTAAGGAGGAAAACGCCATGCGTACCGCAGAGATCCGGCGGGACACCGCCGAGACGAAGATCCGCCTGACGCTGGAGCTGGACGGCTCCGGCAAGGCCGCCGTGGACACCGGCTGCGGCTTTTTCAATCATATGCTGACTCTGTTTGCCCGCCACGGCGATTTTGACCTGCGCGTGACCTGCCAGGGCGACACGCAGGTGGATTACCACCACTCCGTGGAGGACGTGGGCATCTGCCTTGGCAAAGCCTTCACCGAGGCGCTGGGAGACAAGCGCGGCATCGCCCGCTACGGCCAGTCGCTGCTTCCCATGGACGAGACGCTGGTGCTGGTGGCCGTGGACCTGTCCGGGCGGGACTACCTGGGCTGGGCGGTGGAGCTGCCCGCGGAAAAGGTGGGCGACTTCGACACGGAGCTTGCGAAGGAGTTCTGGCTGGGCTTTGTGCGCAGCTGCCCGGGGGCGCTCCACTTCCGCGAGCTTGCGGGGGAGAACACCCACCACATTCTGGAGGCGGCGTTCAAGGGCGCGGGCCGGGCATTGAAAGCCGCTGTGGCGGTGGATGAAAAACACCGGGACGAAATTCCGAGCACGAAAGGTGTGCTGTAAATGATCGCGATCGTTGACTATGGGGTAGGGAACCTGTTTTCCCTGTCCTCCAGCCTGAAAGCCCTGGGGCTGAAGGCGGAGGTCACCCGCGAGGCGGCGCGGCTCCGCGCCGCGGACCGCATCATCCTCCCCGGCGTGGGCGCCTTCGGCGACGCGCGGGCCAAGCTGGACGCCACCGGCCTCGCGCCGGTGCTGCGCCAGGAGGCCCTGCGCAAGCCGCTGCTGGGCATCTGCCTTGGGATGCAGCTGCTGTTTGACCGCAGCTTTGAGTACGGCGAGCATCCCGGCCTGGGTCTGGTGCCGGGACAGGTGGTGGACCTGCGCCGCGATCTCACGGACAGGACGCTGAAGGTCCCCCACATGGGCTGGAACAGTCTTGAGGTCGTGAAGGACGACCCGCTGTTCCGCTACTTTGAAAACGGCGAGTATGTCTATTACGTCCACAGCTTTTACGCCCGGGACTGCGCCGCCAGCACGCTGGGCGTCTCCCGGTACGGCGGCGTGGCCGTCACCGGCGTGGTGCGCAGCGGCAACGTCTACGGCGCGCAGTTCCACCCGGAGAAGTCCGGCGACGCGGGCCTGCGGCTGCTGAAAGCCTTCGCGGAGCTGTAAACGCGCCGCAAGAAAGATAGGAGAACGACTATGCAGATCTTCCCCGCCATCGACCTGCGGGAGGGCCGGGTGGTCCGCCTGTATCAGGGCGATTACGACAAAATGACCGTTTACGGCGCGGACCCCTGCGCCGTGGCGAGAGATTTTATTGCCGCTGGAGCCAAGTACCTCCATGTGGTGGACCTGGACGGCGCCAAGGACGGGACTCTCGCCAATTTTGAGACCATCGCCGCCATCGCCCGGCAGGGCGGGCTGTACATAGAAGTGGGCGGCGGCATCCGGACCGAGGATCGCATCCGGAAATATCTGGAGCTGGGCGTGGGCCGGTGCATCCTCGGCACCGTGGCGGTGAAGGACTTCGATTTCACCGCCCGCATGGCCCAAAAGTACGGCGAGCAGATCGCCGTGGGCGTGGACGCGCGGGACGGCTATGTGGCCGTGAACGGCTGGAAGGAGCTGTCCGAAGAAAGGGGCGTGGCCTTCTGCCGTCGGTTGGCGGAGGCGGGTGTCGGGACCGTCATTTACACCGACATCAGCCGGGACGGCGCCGAGCAGGGCACCAATCTCGCGGTCTACCGGGAGCTGGCGGAAATCGCGGGTCTTCGCGTCACCGCCTCCGGCGGCGTCAGCTCTCTGGAGGAGCTGCGGACGCTGCGGGACATGGGCGTACACGCCGCCATTCTCGGCAAGGCCCTGTACACCGGGAGGCTCAATCTGCAGGCGGCCATCAAGGCCGTGCAGGCGTAAAGGGGGCGGTCTCCATGCTGGCAAAACGCATCATCCCCTGCCTGGACGTGAAGGACGGGCGGGTGGTCAAGGGCACCAACTTCGAGGGGCTGCGGGACATGGCGGACCCGGTGGAGCTGGCCCATTTTTACAACGACTCCGGCGCGGACGAGCTGGTGTTTTACGACATCACCGCCTCCGCGGAGGGGCGGAACCTGTTCACCGATATCCTGCGCCGTGTAGCCGGAGAGATCTTCATCCCCCTGACCGTGGGCGGCGGCATCCGGACGCTGGACGACTTTGACCGGGTGCTGAAATGCGGCGCGGACAAGGTCTCCGTGAACTCCGGAGCCATCGCGGACCCGTCCCTCATCGGCGCGGCGGCGAAGAAGTACGGCGACCAGTGCGTGGTGCTGTCCATGGACGTGAGGCGCGTGGACGGCGAGTTCCGTCTCTTCGCCAAGGGCGGAAGGGTAGACACCGGCATCGACGCCATGGAGTGGGCGGTCCGGGGCGTGGGAGACGGCGCGGGCGAGATCGTGCTGAACTCCATCGACACCGACGGCGTGAAGGGCGGCTTCGATCTGGAGATGCTGGACGCGCTGGCTTCCCGGGTCAGCGTGCCTATCATCGCCAGCGGCGGCGCCGGGAATATGGCGCATTTTGCGGAGCTTTTCACCCACAGCGGCATCGACGCTGGCCTCGCCGCCTCTATTTTCCACACCAGGCAGGTGGATATCCGGGAGTTAAAGCGCTTTCTCCGCGCCAAAGGCGTGGAAATGCGGGTATAAGGGAGTAAAAACTATGGAACTGAAATTTGACGAAAAGGGCCTGATCCCCGCCATCGTACAGGACCACTACACCAAGGAGGTCCTGACCCTGGCCTATATGAATCGTGAGAGCCTTGCCATCACCATCGACGAGCGGCGGACCTGCTTCTGGAGCCGCAGCCGTCAGGAGCTGTGGCGCAAGGGCGAGACCTCCGGCCATGTGCAGCACGTGGTGTCCATTACCGCCGACTGCGACGGCGACGCGCTGGTGGTGGAGGTGGTGAAGGACGGTCCCGCCTGCCACACCGGAGCGGAGAGCTGCTTCTTTAACGAAATTTACCTCTCCGACGAGCTGAAAAAGTTCAGCTATGAGGGGCTTTACCAGCTCATCCGCGGGCGCAAGACCAGCCCCAAGGAGGGCAGCTACACCACCTACCTCTTTGAAAAGGGTCTGGACAAGATCTTGAAGAAGGTGGGCGAGGAATGCACCGAGGTCATCATCGGCGGGCGCAAGGAGGACAAGGAGGAGACCATCTACGAGATCGCGGACCTGACCTACCATGTCATGGTGCTGATGGTGCAGATGGGCATCACGGTGGAGGATATCACCCGGGAGCTGGAAAAGCGCCACGTGGTGGATCACAAGGTCAAGCAGGAGCGGATGCAATGAGCCCGATGCCCTTCGCCTGCTCCGTCCACACCCACTCCACCCTCTGCGACGGGAAAGACACGCTGGCGGACATGGCCCGGGCGGCCTGCGCCGCCGGCGTCCGGTACTTCGGCGCTTCCGGCCACAGCCCCACGCCCATTCCTCACGACGTGGGCAACGTTCTCGCGGCGGACATGACGGCCTACCGGGAGGAGGTCCTCCGCCTGCGGCGGGAATACGAGGGCCGCATGGAGGTGCTGCTCGGCATCGAGCAGGACAGCTGCGGCGAGCAGGCGGTGCCGGACTGGGCGGAGTACTGGATCGGCTCCGTCCACAACCTCTATGACCGGGAGACGGGGAAATACCACGCTGTCGACTGGGACTTGGAAAAGCTCGCCGTCTGCCGTGAGGAGCTGTTCCACGGCGACTTTTTCGCCCTGACGGAGCGGTATTACGCCGACGTCGCGGCCATAGCCGCCCAAAAGCCCACCATTCTGGGCCACATCGACCTCATCACCAAGTTTAACGAGGGCGGCGCGCTCTTTGAGGAAGAAGACCCGCGCTACCGCCGCGCGGCGCTGGAGGCCCTGCACGCCGCGGACCCTACGGCGACGCTGCTTGAGATCAACACCGGGGCCATGGCCCGGGGATACCGGACGTCGCCCTACCCGGCACAGTTTCTGCTGCGGGAGTGGCAGGACATGGGCGGACAGGTCATCCTCACCGCCGACGCCCACAGTACCGACGGCGTGGTCTTTGGCTACGGCGCGGCGGCGGCATGGGCCGGGGCCGCGGGCTTTCGGGAGTGCGTGGTCCTGACCCGCAAGGGTCCGGCGCTCTGCCCTTTGGGGGAATAACCAAAAAAGCGGCCGTGCCGCTTTTATGAGAAAAAACGAAAGCCCTGCGGCCATAGCGGCCGCAGGGCTTTTTCTCGCGCAGAAGTCTCACCGCATCCTGACCACCGCGTACATCATCTGAGAAAAATCCGGCTCAACGGAGGTAACGCCGCGTTTGATGACGACGAGTCCGTTCCTCTCCAATTCCTGCTCAAACGTCCGAAAGCTGACCATCCGGCAGGAGGTACCCGCAATTCGGACTGTTTTACCCGTCTGCTCGTGAACACGCTCCTGCCTGTCAAAGGCGGTGTGAATATCGGTCCGGCGCTCACAGCTGCCGTCGCCCATGGTACAAACAAGGGCAATTCCTGTAGATTTCAAATGCGCACGAATAAAGCCGTAAAAGGCGTTTCTGTCCTCATCCGGGACCAGCATATGTACGACTGCCACCGCGTAGATGAAATCGAATTTGCAGCCGAGCGTTTCAGACACGCAATCCAGCGTTTGAAAATGCTTTGCGAAATCAGGGCGTTCGCTTTGACAAAAACGGATCGCCTCCGGGGACACATCGGTTGCCAGCAGGTCGAAGCCCTGCTCCAGCAGCGGGAAGGCGTCCCGTCCCTCTCCGCACCCGATCTCCAGAATTTTATCCCGGGACGAAACGGAAAAAGCGCTCATGGTCTCAGCCACAATGGCCGATGGATTTTTGTGGAACCACTGCAGATTTTCCTCATGTACCTGGCGGTAACGGTCATCGTAGGCTTCATAATATTTTCGCTCCGGCATACCATATCCTCCACCAACAAGTCATACCACTTCCGTATTCCGTGCAAAATAAATCGGACACCCATTCATAGTATCAAAATGGGTGTCCGATTCTGGCGGAGCAGGAGGGATTTGAACCCTCGGTACCCTTTTGAGGTACACACGATTTCCAGTCGTGCTCGTTATGACCACTTCGATACTGCTCCATAACTCATATGCAATTATGCTGCGGCCGGACAGGCTCATCCGATACAACAGCAAAAGTTATTATACCAGAATTTTGCCGCCCGTCAAGAGAAAAAACAGAATTCGTCCCGTTTTTTCCGATGCCGGGGCGCGCGGCCCGGGGAAAACGCGTTCCCGCCGGGCCGCGCGCCGCTTTCGCCGTATCAGGTGTTCAGGATGTTGTGGATGCCGTCCATGGCGTCCTCCAGCACGCCCTCCACATCGTGCAGGGTATGCTTCATCTGCTTCTTGACGCAGGCCGTCCGCCGGGCGGGCAGCATCAGCACCACGCCCGCGCCCACCGCCATGCCCAGAACAAGGCCGCAGATCATATCGCAGCTTTTCATAAGCGCTCCTCCTTTCTTGCGTCCTCGCCTTAGTATGGCCCGGGCGGCGCAAAAAAAGCGCGCCGGAGATTTGCCAAATCCACGAAGCTGCGGTATAATAATTTATTCATAAAAATTTTCTTGACGATGGGAGGACTTCGCGTGACAAGAGTCTATTTGGTGCGCCACGCAGAGGCGGAGGGCAACCTGTTCCGCCGGGCCCAGGGCCAGTTCAACGGCATGGTCACGGCGACGGGACGCCGCCAGATCGAAGCGCTGCGGCAGCGTTTTCTCTCCGTCCCCGTGGAGGCGGTCTATGCCAGCGACCTGCTCCGCACCCGGCTCACCGCCGCCGCCATCACGGAGCCCAAGGGGCTGACGCTGCGGCTGGATAAGGCGCTGCGGGAGTTCTCCATCGGCCAGTGGGAGGACGTGCCCTGGGCGGAGTGGCAGGCGCGGGACAGCGCCTCCATGACGGCGTTCAACACGCTGGACCACTTCTCCGCTCCCGGCAGCGAAACGCCGGAGCAGGTGCGCGACCGCATCACCGCCGCCTTCTGGCGCATCGCAAGGGAGAACGAGGGAAAAACGATCGCCATCGTCAGCCACGGCATGGCCATCCGCATCCTGCTGGGCACACTGCAGGGTCTCTCCTTCCCCGAAATGCGCCAGACCGCCCACAGCGACAACACCGCCGTCTCCCTGGTGGAGGTGGAGGGCGACGCCGCCCGGGTGGTCTTCCGGGACGACAACAGCCATCTGGGGGCGCTTTCCACCTTTGCCAAGCAGTCCTGGTGGCGGGACAAAAACGGCGGGCCGGAGCCATCGCTTCGCTTCCGCAGCCCGGCCCTGCCGGAGGAGGGCGAGCTGTTTCTCTCCCTCATGCGCCGCGCCTGGGAGGAAAACCACGACCCGCTGGATCATTTCAGCCCGGAAGATAATCTCTCGGCGGCGGAGCGGCTGCTGCGGGAGGACCCCGGCGGCGTGCGCCTGGCCATCTTCCGGGACCAGCCGGCAGGTCTGGTCATTCCCATGACGGAAAGCTGCTGGTTTTACCTCCTGCCGGAGCTGCGGGGCCGGCGGCTGGGCATCCAGCTCATCGGCGAGGGCGTGGCGGTGCTGCGCCGCCGGGGCGAGATGGAGCTGCGCTCCTACTGTGAGACCGACGCCGTGGCGGACTATCTCCAGTATTACGGCTTTGCCCGGGAAGGGCGGCTCTGCCGTCTGGGGATCGTGCCGGAGGCGTCCGAATTGTAATATCTTGCTCATAATATACTATTTGTATTCACTTTTATGGGGGACACGATGGAATTCAGACAGTTTTTGCCTGTGAGCCGTGAGGAGATGGTGGAGCGCGGCTGGTACTATTACGACTATCTGGTGGTGACGGCGGACGCCTATGTGGACCATCCCAGCTTCGGCACCACCATCATCGCCCGCCTGCTGGAGAGCGAGGGCTACCGCGTGGCGCTGCTGGCGCAGCCGCAGTGGAAGGACCCCTCCGACTTTCTCGCCATGGGCAAGCCCCGGTACGGCGTGTTCATCGGCGGCGGCAACATCGACTCCATGGTGGCCCACTACACTGCGGCGAAAAAGCGCCGCAGCGAGGACCTGTACAGCCCCGGCGGGCGCATGGGCCTGCGTCCCGACCGGCCCACCATCGTCTATTCCAACCTCTCCCGGCAGGCCTTTCCCGACACGCCCATCATCATCGGCGGGCTGGAGGCCTCCCTCCGCCGCTTCGCCCACTACGACTACTGGGACGACAAGGTGCGCCGCAGCATCCTGCTGGACGCGCCGGCGGACCTGCTGACCTACGGCATGGGCGAGCGGGCCACCTGCGAGATCGCAAAGCGCCTTGCCAAGGGCGAGAGCGTCAAAACCATCCGGGACGTGCGCGGCACCGCCTTCATCGGCAGGGACGCGGCGGACTGCGCCTTTCCCGACGCGGTGGAGTGCCCCTCCTATGAGCGCATCTGCGCGGACAAGATGGAGTACGCCATCGCCACGCGGCTGGAATACGAGGAGCATGACCCCATACGGGGCCACGCGCTGCTGCAGCGCCACGGCCATGAGCTGCTGGTGGTAAACCCGCCCCAGCTCCCCCTCTCCACAGCGGAGCTGGACCGGGTGGCGGAGCTGCCCTATATGCGGGAGGTCCATCCCATGTACGACGCCCTCGGCGGTGTCGCCGCCATCGAGGAGGTGCGCTTCTCCGTCACCCACAACCGGGGCTGCTTCGGCGGCTGCAACTTCTGCTCCCTGGCCTTCCATCAGGGCCGCATGATCACCTGCCGCAGCCAGGAGTCCGTCATCCGGGAGGTGGAGGGCTTCACCCACGACCCAAAGTTCAAGGGCTACGTTCACGACGTGGGCGGCCCTACCGCCAACTTCCGGCACACCAGCTGCGAAAAGCAGAAAAAGCTCGGTATGTGCAAGGACCGCAACTGCCTCTCCCCCACCCCCTGCAAGGCCCTGAACGCCGATCACTCGGACTATCTTCAGCTCCTGCGCCGCCTGCGGGCCATCCCCGGGGTGAAAAAGGTCTTTGTCCGCAGCGGCATCCGCTACGACTATATGCTGGAGGACAAGAACAACGCCTTTTTCTCGGAGCTGGTGAAGTATCACATCAGCGGACAGTTAAAAGTAGCGCCGGAGCATTGCGTGGACAGCGTGCTGGACTACATGGGCAAGCCCCATTTCGACGTGTTTGAAAAATTCTGGGACAAGTACCGCCGTCTCAACGACAAGAATGAGAAGGAGCAGTATCTGGTGCCCTATCTCATGAGCTCCCATCCCGGCTCCACGCTGCAGGATGCGGTGACGCTGGCGGAATTCCTGCACAAGACGGGCCACCAGCCCCAGCAGGTGCAGGACTTCTATCCCACCCCCGGCACCCTCTCCACCTGTATGTACTACACGGGCATCGACCCCCGCACCATGGAGAGCGTGTATGTGGCCCGCGACCCCCACGAAAAGGCCCTGCAGCGTGCGCTGCTGCAATGGCGGCGGCCGGAGCTGCGGCGACTGGTGACGGAGGCGCTGTACAAGGCCCACCGGGAGGATCTGATCGGCTACGGCAAGAACTGTCTCATCCGCCCGCTTTCGAGCTATAAGAAGGACCCGACAGCGGAGCCTGAGAAAAAATCTCCCCGCGGCGGCAGGCCCCAGGCGGAGCCGCATCGCGGAAATGCGGACAAGCGGCAGAGCGCGCCGGGAGGCGACAGGGGCGGCAAGGCCGCTCCCGCAAAGCCCTCCTCCGGGCACGGCAAGGCCGCTCCCAGCCGGGGCAGGCAGGCGGAAGGACGGGGCCAGTCGAAAAACGTATCTCCCGCCCGCCGCAGCGGCAGCAGCGGGGCCAAGGCCCCCATGAGCGCGGCGAAAAAGGCCCGCTTTCAGAAAAAACGCGGAAAATAACAGTGGCCCGGGGAAGCGATGCTTCCCCGGGTTTTTTGTCCTATATGAGCTGCGCTTCCTCCCAGCGCCGCAGCGCCGCCAGCTGCTCCGCCGTGTGGAACCAGTGTTCGCCGCCGGGGACCACCGTGAGCCCGCAGCCAAAACGGCAGGCGAAGCTCTCCGCCGTGGCATAGTCCGTGAGCTGATCCCTCTCTCCATAGAGGATGGCGGTGGGAGACTCCCAGTGCCGGAGCGGATGCTCCCGGACATAGCAGAGGTAGCGCCAGGAGAGGGTCTGGCCGAAGTCCGTAGGGATCTCCCCTGCCCTTCGCAGCTGCTCCTCCGTGACTCCGGCCCAGCCCATCATCCTGCGGATAAGCCCCTCCATGTCCAGCACCGGGGAGAGGAACAGGGCGCGCGCAAAGCGCTCATCGGGAAACGCCAGCAGGCTGAACCAGGCGCCGATGCTGACGGCGAAAAGCGACCGCCGCGTCCACCTGCCTTTCACATACGCCAGCACCTCCCGCAGCTCCGGCGTCACCGTCCAGGGGTCGAAGCCCGGCTCGCCCGCCCGTTCGCCGTGGCCCGGCAGATCCACGCCCAGCACCTGCACGCCCCGCTCCAGCATGGGCGCGCAGAGGGCCGCCGCCTCCTCCTTGTGGCCGCCCTGGCCGTGGAGATACAGCCAGACCTGCTCTCCCTCCGGGCCATACAGCGCCGCCGGGATATGGCCGATGGAAAACCGCTGTTCCATGCTCTCCCTCCTTTACGCTTTCTCCCCTCATCCTACCACGGCGCTTTGCGCCCCGCAACCCTCATGCCCTCCGCCGCTTGCCAGCGGGCGGAAAATCGGGTACAATGGCGGCGAGGTGACAATATGAAACAGGAGCTTCGGCCGCTTGGCCTGTATATCCATATCCCCTTTTGCCGCTGCAAGTGCACCTACTGCGACTTTTACTCCCTGCCGGGGCAGGAGGCGCAGATGGACGGCTATCTCGCCGCCCTTTCCGCCCATCTCACGGAGACCGCCCCACAGGCGGCGGGCCAAGTGGTGGACACCGTCTATTTCGGCGGCGGCACACCCACAGTCTTCGGCGCGGCGCGGCTTATAAAGCTCTTAAAGCTCATCCGCAGGCAATTTCATGTGGCGAAGGACGCGGAGATCACGCTGGAGGCAAACCCCGAAAGCGCCCGGGAGGTCAAAGAGCTGCGCGCCCTGCGGCGGGCGGGCTTCAACCGCGTCTCCCTCGGCGTGCAGGCGACGGACGACGGCCTGCTCCGGACGCTGGGCCGGGTCCACAGCTTCAGCGACGTACAGGCGGCGGTGGCGGCCATCCGGGCGGCGGGCATCCGGAACCTGAGCCTCGACCTCATGTACGGTCTTCCGGGCCAGAGCCTGGAGCAGTGGCGGCAGACCCTCGCGGACGCGGTGGCCCTCGCGCCGGAGCACCTGTCCTGCTACGCGCTGAAGCTGGAGGAGGGCACGCCCCTGTACAGCAGACGGGACACGCTTTCCCTGCCGGACGATGATGCTCAGGCGGAGATGTATCTCGCGGCGGTGCGCTTTCTCGACCAGGCGGGCTACGCCCAGTATGAGATCTCGAACTTTGCGAGACCCGGGCTATACTCCCGGCACAACATGAAATACTGGACGCTTATGGAGTACGCAGGCTTCGGCCCCGGCGCGCACTCAGACTTCGGTCAGGTGCGCTACGCCTATGAGCGGGACCTCGGGGCCTATCTCCGGGGAGAGCTGCGCCTGTCTGAATCGGAGCATATCCCTCTGCGGGAGCGGGCGGAGGAGTACCTCATGCTGGGCCTGCGCACAAGTCGCGGCATCGAGCGTCGGGAATTTGAAAACCGCTTCCGCCGCCGTTTCGCGCCAGCGGAGCAGGTGCTGCTCCGCTGCGAGGGCGCGGGCTACGCCCGGCGGCAGGAGGGCCGCTGGCGTCTCACGCCGGAGGGCTTTCTGGTCTCCAACGAGATCATTCTGCAGGTGCTGGAGGCTCTGCGGCAGGAGCAGCGCCGGCGGGCAGAGGCCGCGGGACGCGGCGATTTCCGCGTGGCGGCGGAGGAGGAATAATCTGTCAGGCACAAATTTCCTCTCCCACGGTTTACCTTTTTTCGCCCCTGTGCTACAATGCTTTCAGACGTCGGCGCCGCCGGACGGCGCCGGCGTTCTTTTATCCCACGAAATCCACGCGACCCACACAGGAGGTATCCCATGAAAGCTATCCCCCGCAAAGCCCTGGCGTTTCTGCTGGCGCTGGCCCTGACTCTGTCCCTTCCCCTTTTTGCCGCCGCGTCTCCCGCCCTGGGTGACGATCTGGACGCGATGACCCAGGAGCTGGGCCAGGGCACGAGCTGGACCCAGAGCGTCTTTTGGAGCAACTCTCTTTCCGACCTCAGGACGGAAAATTACGTCACCTACTCCCCCAACAGCCGCGTCACGCCCATCGTGACCTACGGCGCCGCCGTCACCTCACGGACGAAGCTCACCACCATAGCGGCGGAGCTGGAGCAGCAGGGCTACCGGGTGGTGGCCGGCATCAACGGCGACTTCTACAACACCGCCAACGGCGTGCCGCTGGGGCTGGTGGTGACGGACGGCGTCATCCGCAGCGGCTCGTCCTACTATTACGCTCTGGGCTTCACCGCGGACGGTCGCGTGATGTGGGGCACGCCCAACCTGACCACCATGGCCCACACCCCTGTGGGGGACATCGTCGTGCAGGACATCAACAAGGACCGGGGCGACAAGGGCGTTTACCTCTATACCTATGACTTCAACGCCAAGCACACCACCGGCACCACCATGGCGGGCACGGACGTGGTCCTGACCGTGGACAGCGGCAGGCTCTCCATCGGCGGCACGGTGACGCTGACGGTGCAGCAGGTCCTGACGGACAACACCACCGCCGTCTCCCTGACGCCGGAGACCTTCGTGCTCTCCGCCAACAACAGCTCGCCCGCCGTGTACCGCGAGGCGCTGCAGCAGCTGACTCCCGGTATGCAGATCACCATTCAGGTCAGCGCCGAGGATAGGCAGTGGGAGAGCGCGGTATACACCGTGGGTACCTTATACCAGCTGGTGGAAAACGGGCAGGTACATTCCGACGCCGCTCTTGTCTCCGGCAGCGCGCCCCGCACCGCCGTGGGCATCAAGCCTAACGGCGATATCCTCTTTTACACCATAGACGGCCGCCAGTCGGGCTACAGCGTAGGCGCCAGCTACGCCATGGTGGCCAAGCGCCTCATCGAGCTTGGCTGCACCACCGCTTTCGCCATGGACGGCGGCGGCTCCACGGGTATGCTGCTGTCCCTGCCCGGTCAGGGCGCGGCCCTGTACAACAGTCCCTCCGACGGCTATGAGCGCGCCGTCACCAACCAGATCTTCCTCGTGACCAAGGACAGCAACGCCACCGGCTCCGGCGGCGGTTTCCTGATCCGGCCCGAGAGCCGCCGGGTGCTGGCGGGCGCCTCGGTACAGCTCTCCGTAACCCCCTATGACAGCGCCTTCTTCCCCACCGGCGGCGACTATACCCTCAGCGCCAGCGCCGGCACGGTGGAAGGCAATGTGTTCCACGCTCCCGCCAAGGCCGGCAGCGTCACCCTCACCGCCGCCGGCAGCGGAAAGCGGAGCAGCGTGACGGTTCAGGTGGTGGAAAGCCCGGACAGCGTCACCGTGCTGCAATCGGGCAAGGCCGTCTCCTCGCTGAATCTCCGCGCCGGCGAGCAGGTGCAGCTCAGCGCCAAAGCCGTGTCGAACCATCTGACGCTGCTGAGCCAGAACGATTGCTACAGCTGGTCCGTCTCCGAGGGGCTGGGTACGGTGGATGAAAACGGCCTCTTTACCGCCGCCGACCGCACCATCAGCGGCAAGCTGACGGTGCGCGCGGGCAATACTTCCGTCTCCATTCCCGTGACCGTCACCAGCGGCGACTACTTCACCGACATCTACGACAACTGGGCGCGGGAGTATATCAACGCCATGGCTGAAAGGGGCGTGGTCACCGGCAAGGACGACGGCTCCTTCCAGCCCGACGCCAGCATAAGCCGCCAGCAGTTCGCCGCCATGCTCTACCGCGCTCTGGGGCTGAAGGATGCGGATTACGCGGACGTGTCCCTGCCCTTCGCGGACGCGGACAGTCTCAGCAGCTACGCCGTCACGCCGGTGAAGGCCCTGTACGCCATGGGCATTTTCAATGGCACCGAGAGCGGCGGCAAGCTCTGGGCCTATCCCCACGCCACGGTCTCCCGGGCCCAGGCCGCGGCCATGATCGCCCGGGCGCTGGGCGTCTCCTCTGATACGGCCCTGAGCTTCACGGATCTGAACCAGTTCCCCTCCTACGCCCCGCCCTATGTGGGCGCGCTGGTGGAGCTGGGCATCATGGGTGGCTTTAAGGACGGCAGCTTCCGGCCTCTGAACAACGTCACACGGGCGCAGATGTGCAAGATGCTCTACATGATGCTGGAAAACCGCTGAGCGGAAAAGTAACCAAACAAAAAACAGGGCGTCCTCCCGCGGGAGGACGCCCTTTGCTCGTCGAAAAGCCTCGCAGAGTTCGCGTCCGCAGACGCGAAAAAGAGTAAGATCCGTTTTTTGCCGCGGCGTGTACGTGGCAAAAACACTTCTCGGCCCGCAAACGTGCGCTGCAGCGGGCCGTAACCTTCTCAAAAAAGTGGCAAAGCCACTTTTTTGACACGTTCAGGGCGTCCTCCCGCGGGAGGACGCCCTTTGTTTACCGCGCTCATTTCTTCTTCGCGGACTTCTTCTCCTCCGCGGCGGCGGCCTTTTCCAGACGCGCCATCTCCGCGGCCCTTTCCTTAGCGGCCTGTTCCTCCGCCGCCTTCGCCATCTTTTCTTCCTCTTCCTTTTCCAGCACCGTGTAGGCGATCTTGCCCACCAGAGTCTTGGGCAGCTCCGTGCGGAACTCGATGTCGTAGGGCATGGCGTACTTGGCGATGTTCTTGCTGCAATGCTCCAGAATGCTCTCCTTCAGCTTCTCAGAGGGCTTGTAGCCGTCCTTCAGCACCACGAAGGCCTTGGCCTTGTGCATCTTGTAGCTGTCCGGCACGCCGATGACGCAGCTCAGATGCACCGCGTCATGCTGGTCGATGATGTTCTCCAGCTGGGTGGGATAGACGTTGTAGCCGCTGATGACGATCATGCGCTTGATGCGCTGCTTGAAATAGATGAAGCCGTCGGCGTCCATATAGCCCATGTCGCCGGTGTGAAGCCACACATGGCCGTCGGCGTGGGTGCGCAGGGCTTCCGCGTTCTCCTCGGGGTTGTTGAGATAGCCCAGCATGACGGAGGGGCCGGTCAGGCAGATCTCGCCGTCCTCGCCGTAGGGGACCTCCTCCTCGGTGCCGGGACGGCAGATCTTGTAGTAAGTATCCGGATAGGGCAGGCCGATGCTGCCCTCCCGCTCCTCATGGTAGGGGGTCAGGCAGGAGGCGGTGACGCACTCCGTGGTGCCGTAGCCCTCCCGCACGTGGACGGAGGAGCCGTGGCTGAAAAGGAACTTGTCGATGCGCTTCTTCAGCTCGGCGGGCAGGCTGTCGCCGCCGGAGAACACGCCCCGCAGGCAGCTCAGGTCCGCGCCCTCCAGATAGGGGTTGCGGGTCAGGGCCTCAAACAGGGTGGGCACGCCGGCGATCAGGTTCGGCCGCTGCTTCTTGATGAGCTTGGCGTACTCCTTCACCGTAAAGCGCGGCACCAGAATGGAGATGCCGCCGCCAAAGAGGATGGTATGGATGCAGACGCCGAGGCCGAAGCCGTGGAACACGGGCATGGCCGCCAGCATCTTCGCGCCGCAGACCTCGCCGTGGAACATGGCGATGGTCTGCATGGCCAGGGCGTTAAAGTTCAGGTTCGAGAGCAGGATGCCCTTGGTCTTGCCGGTGGTGCCGCCGGAAAACAGGATCACCGCCGGGTCTTTCCCCTTCTTCTCGATGAAATACGGCTCATAGAAGTTGTTGCCTGCGGCGAGGAAGCTCTTCCAGCTCACCGCCTCCCCGGCGTACTTGCGGCCGGTCTGCTTGCGGTTGATGAACTTATAGCCGATGGCTTTCGCGGCGGTCAGCTCGTCGCTGACGCTGGCGATGATGAGGTGGGGGATCTCCACCTGCTTTTTGACCTCCAGGAACTTGTCGTAAAACTGGTCCAGCGTCACCACACAGCGGCTGCCGGTCTCCTGCAGGTAGAACACGATCTCGCCCACGGCGGAGAGAGGATGGATCATACAGGCGATGGCGCCGATGCGGTTGAGGGCATACAGGCAGTAGATGGCCTGGGGAACGTTGGGCAGGCACAGCGTCACGTGCTCGCCCTCCCGGATGCCCATGGCCTTGAAGGACTTGGCCACGATCTCGATCATGGCGGTCATCTCATGGTAGCTGGTGTGGCGGCCCATGAAGGACAGGGCCGTGGCGTCCGGGTTCTTCCGGGCGGTGCGGAACACCGCCTCGCTCATGGAGATATCGGGATAGTCCAGATGGAACGGCACCTCGCCGTAGCATTTCATCCAGGGGGTCTTCAATTCTTCGCTCATACGTTCTCCTCCCATGCGACGGGCTCATACAGCGGCCGCTCCAGCAGCTCGGGATGGCCCAGCAGATAGTTCAGCAGTTTGATGCTTCTTGCAAAATAGAATCCGTCGGCGATGCGCTCGTCGATGGTGATGCCAAGGTCCACCGCCGTGCGCATCTCCATGTTCCCCGCCTCGTCATAGTAGGGGGTGGGCTTTTTCTCGCCGATGATGGCAAAGACGGAGTTGGTGCCGAAATTGGAGAGGTGGTGGTAATCCGCGGACATTTTGATGCTGCCGAGGTTCGTGACGAACACGCTGACCTCGTAGGGGTTGATGGCGCTGATGTCCGCGGGCATATGTCCCGTCCGGTCCGCCCAGCGCAGGTACGCCGCCGCGAGCTTCAGCACGAAGGTCGGCAGCTTCGCAAGGGTAGTCATGAAGTCCGTGGTGCCGTCCACCTGCTTTTCGTGGCGCACCTTGTATACCTCCCGGCAGACCCGTTCATGCACCTGCTCGAGAGGCGAGGGAGCGTACTCCGACTCGTCGATCTTCATGATGACCAGAGACTCCTCGCCGTTGTCGGCGAACTTGTTCTTCGCCACAAAGGCGAAGCTGATGTCCGCGCGCTCATAGAGCCGGCCGTTCTGGTAGAAATAATTCATCTTCGGCCGCAGGGCAAAGACCTTGGCAACGGCGGCCAGAATCAGGTGGAACAGGGTATACTTGTGCTCCGGACCTTCCTCGTTCCGCCGCCGGAGGTACTCCTCCGCCGCCGTCAGGTCCACGCGGTCCGACATGACGGCCTCGTTATCCGTCCTGTCGCCCAGCATCCGGGCCATAAGGACGTGCATGGGGTCGGTCTCGCGCACCAGATAGGCGTCCTTCCGGTCGCCGCGCTGTTTAGGTGGTTTGTTCCTCATGGGTATTCGCTTCCTTTCCTTCCTCTCCTCCCAGCACGCCCTGCAGGGCGAAGGTGGGGGTATAACGGCGCTCGGCGGCGCTCCTGTCCTGAAGATAGCCGTCCGTGACGCCGCAGTTGACAAGATAGGCCTCCGCCGCGCGGTACTCCGCGCCGGATACCCGCCGGCGCAGCGGCCCCGCCGCGTTCGCCTGAGGCGTATACTGGTTCATCAGGGAGAACAGCACCTCACCCGGGCGGAAAGTCTCCGCCACCCAGTCGATGACCCGGCGGGTGTTTTCCAGCTCCCCCGGCAGCATGAGATGGCGGATCAGCACGCCACGGCGCAGCAGCCCCTCCTCATCCAGCTCATAGGGGCCGGTCTGGCGGAACATCTCCCGGATGGCCGCCGTGGCGGCCTCGAAATAGTCCGGCGCATGGGAGTAGCGCTCCGCCGGTTCGCGCAGGGCGTATTTCAGATCGGGCAGGTAGACCTGCACCTTTCCCTCCAGCAGCCGGAGGGTCTCCACCGACTCATAGCCCCCGCTGTTCCAGACCACGGGCAGTCCCGGGTCCTCCTCCAGCGCCTGCGCAATGACAGGGGTGAAGTGGGTGGGGGTCACGAGGTCCAGATTGTGGGCGCCCTGGGCCTTCAGCTCCCGGAAGATCTCCCGCAGGCGGGCGACGGACACGGGCGCGCCGAAGCCCTCGCGGCTGATGGGGGCGTTCTGGCAGTAGACGCAGCCGAGGTTGCAGCCGGAGAAGAACACCGTTCCTGCGCCGTTGTAGCCGCTGATGCAGGGCTCCTCCCACTCGTGCAGCGCCGCCCGGGCCACCACCGGCAGCAGCGGCATCCCGCAGAAGCCGCCGCCCGTTTCTTCCGTCCGCTCCGCGCCGCAGCGCCGGGGACACAGGGTACAGATCATTCGCCCTTCCCCGCCTTGAAATCCGGGCCCAGATCGCCGCGCATCCAGTGCCGGCGGCAAAGGCCGATGTACTTGTCGTTGGCCCCCAGCACCACCTGCTCGCCCTCCTTCAGCACCTTGCCGTCCGCGTCGAAGCGGGCGTTGAAGGTGGCCTTTTTGCCGCACCAGCAGATGGTCTTGACCTCCTCCAGCTTATCCGCCATGACGAGAAGCTCGTAGCTGCCGGGAAACAGCTCTCCGCGAAAGTCCGCCCTGAGGCCGTAGCAGATCACGGGAATGCCGCAGTCGTCCACGAGATGGACGAGGTAGCGCACCTCCTCCCGGGTGAGGAACTGGGCCTCGTCCACGATGATGCAGGCGTTTTCCCGCAGCGCCGCCTCCGGCATCAGGCGCATCTCGTCGAAGTAGACGCAAGGGTGCGTCAGGCCGATGCGGGAGTAGACCATGTGGTCTCCGTCCCGGGTGTCCAGCCGGGGCTTTACCAGCAGCGTCTTCTGCCCCCGCTCGTCGTAATTGTACCGGGCCATAAGGGCGTTCGCCGTCTTGCTGGAGCCCATGGCGCCGTATTTGAAGTAAAGCTGTGCCATTTTTCTCTCTCCCCTGTTTCTCTTTATCCCAGCAGCGTTTCCGCTTCCCGCTTGTATTTCTCAAAGGCGGAGGGTACCGCGTGGGCGCGCAGCCCCTCCGCGTCCATCCAGACGAGATCGCCGGGGCCGTCCCCCGCCACCTCCAGCGCGTAGCCCTGCATATGCCACTCCACATGGGTGAAGATGTGCTTCGCCGCGAGGGACTTCTTCCACTCCCGCACCGTGAGACCCATCCGCGCCAGCGCCTCCGCCGTCTGACGCTCCGAAAGCGTTCCCGGCAGGTTCGGAAATTCCCAGAGGGACGCCAGCAGCCCCTGGCTCTCCCGCTTGCGGAGGGCGGTCCTGCCCTGCCGCAGCAGCAAAAGCACCGTCAGCTCCTCCACCCGCCGGGCCTTTTTCTTCGCGCGCACCGGCAGCGTCCGGGTCCTGCCCTGCTCATACGCCGCACAGACCTCCCGTCCGGGGCAGCCGGCGCAAAGCGGCTCTCCCGCCGCGAGGCAGACCGTGGCCCCCAGATCCATCAGCGCCTGGGAATAGGCTCCGGGGCGCTCTCGGCTCATACACTCCGCCACCCACTCGCGGCTCCGCCGCCGCACGGCGGCGTCCAGCACGTCCCCCTCGTCCCCGGTGATGCGGGCGACGATGCGCAGCACGTTGCCGTCCACCGCGGGGACCGGCTCGCCGCAGGCGATGGAGAGGATGGCCCCCGCCGTATAGTCCCCGATGCCGGGCAGGGCAATCAGCTCCTCATAGCTCCGGGGCAGCTCGCCGCCGCAGCGCTCCACCACGACTTTCGCCGCCTTTTGCAGGTTCCGCGCCCGGCTGTAATAGCCAAGTCCCTCCCAGAGCTTCAAGAGGCGCTCCTCCTCCGCCCCCGCCAGAGCCTCCACCGTGGGAAAGGCCGCCATAAAACGCGCAAAATACGGCAGCACCGCCGCCACCCGGGTCTGCTGCAGCATGATCTCCGAGACCCAGGTGCGGTAGGGCGAGACCTCCTCCCGCCAGGGGAGGACGCGCCGGTTTTCATCATACCATGCAAGCAGCGGCTCTGTCAGCCGCCGCAGGCGTTCCAGCTTTTCCATCCTTCCTCACCCCCGCCGGTTAAAGCGCGCGGCATAGCCGCAGCGGCGGCACAGCTCCTCCGCCGGACGCCGGGCGGAAAAAGCGTCATAGACCCCTCTGGCCCGGGGACCGTCCAGAATCTCCCCCAGCTCCTGCCGCAGCAGATTCCCCAAAGGGATGTCCCCCTCGTGGTCCAGGCAGCAGGGCGTCACCGTGCCGTCCGCGAGGACCGCGATCTGCTGTCGCAGCCCAAGGCAGAACTCCGCGCCGCTCTCCGCCGCTGCGAGGTCCGGCCAGTCGAACCGCTCCGCCTGCTCCAGATAGATATTTTTCCGCAGGGTAAAGCCGCCCCGCCGCGTTTCCTCCCAGACTTCCTCACCGGTTTTTCCCCGGATAAAGCGCAGGATGTCCTCATTTCGCGCCGCCGCGCCGCCTTCGTTCCAGAGCCGCAGGGACACGATGACGTCCCGCGCCGCCGCCTTTTCCGCAAAGGCCCAGACAGAGGCGAGGTAATCCTCCAGCTCACCCGGGCAGCCGTTTCCCTCGAAGCTGTGGAGGGAGACGCTGACCTTGTGGAGCGCGGGGCTCGCCAGCAGGGTCTCTCCCGCCGAGGGCAGCAGCGTGCCGTTGGTGGTGACGCAGAGGCGAAAGCCCTGCGCCGCCGCGATAGCCAGCAGCTCTCCCAGCGCCGGGTGCAGCAGCGGCTCGCCCATGACGTGCAAATAGAGATAGCCCACATATCCCCGCAGGCGGGCGGTGATGACGGCGAACTCCTCCGGCGGCATGAAGCGGCTCTCCCGCCGGGTGCCGGGGCAGAAGGCGCAGCGGAGGTTACAGACGTTGGTGATCTCCACATAGGCCCGTTTCAGCATGGCGCTCTCTCCCCTCCCCGTCAAGGCTCACATCAATGCAACAAAGTTTAGCACAAAAATGTTACAAAGAAAAGCGAAATGGCAAAAAACTTCCCCGGGCGGCTCCTGCCCGCCCCATGGCTTCCCGGCCTTTTGCGGGACAGAGCCGCCCTCTCCGCCAAAAAGCCTGTGCGGAGCCCTCCGCCGGCGGGCAAGATTTGTGAAAATCTCCCCTTGCAAACCGCCGCGTTTTCTGGCAAAATAAGAATACTGAGTTGCGAAATGCGTAAGTCCAAGTCTCTGGGCTTACGCATTTCTTTTTTTGCTGTATAAAAACACGGTATGCCATCCGCCGCAGCTGCGGCGGAGGCAGGCCCATCTTGAGAAAGAGGTGCATTTTCCCATGGAACACAAAAACGACTTTCTGGAGCGTGAGCCGGTAGGGCGGCTCATGCGAAAGTACGCCGTACCCTGCATCATTTCGCTGCTGGTGGCGGCGCTGTACAACATCGTGGACCAGATCTTCATCGCCAACGCCTCCTACCTCGGCTCCTACGGCAACGCCGCCAACACCGTGGTCTTCCCGCTGACGGTGGTGGCCCTGGCCATCGCGGTCATGATCGGCGACGGCTGCTGCGCCTACGTCAGCATCAGCCTCGGCGCGAAGGAGACCAAGCGGGCCGGCGACAGCGTGGGCAGCGCCGTGCTGCTCTCCGTTCTCGCCGGCGTAGTGATCCTGGCGGCGTATCTGGTCTTTCAAAAGCCGCTGCTGACCCTTTTCGGCGCCACGGTGAACGAGGAGACCTACCGCCAGTCCCAGGAGTATTTCTTCTACATCACCCTGGGCATTCCCTTCTACGTCTTCGGCCAGGCCATGAACCCTATCATCCGCTCCGACGGCAGCCCCAAGTTCGCCATGGCCTCCACCCTCGCGGGCGCGGCGCTGAACATCGTGCTGGACCCCATCTTCATCTTCCCCCTGCGCTGGGGTATGATGGGCGCGGCGGTGGCCACGGTGCTGGGCCAGGTTCTGACCGCCGTCCTCTCCGCGGGCTATCTTTTCCGCATGAAGTCCATCCGGCTTAAGCGCGGCAGCTTCCGCTTCCATCCGGGACTGATGAAGCACTACCTGCCCCTTGGCATCTGCAGCTTCCTCTCCCAGATCTCCCTTGTGGCCGCCATGGCGGCGGTGAACAACATGGTGCGCAAATACGGCGCGCTGGACCCCGTCTTCGGCCAGGCGGAGTTCGCCCAGATCCCCATGGCGGTCATCGGCATCGTCATGAAATTCTTCCAGATCGTCATCTCCATCGTGGTGGGCATGGCGGCCGGCTGCATCCCCATCGTGGGCTACAACGTGGGCGCGGGGCGGAACGACCGGGCCAAGGCCCTCTTTACCCGCCTGCTGACCGCGGAGGCCATTCTGGGCCTGATCGCGCTGCTGATCGTGGAGCTGCTGCCCCGCGAGATCATCGGCATCTTCGGCGCCAGCGGCGAGAGCGAGCATTACACCCTTTTCGCCATCCGCTGCTTCCGCGTCTACCTCTGCATGATCATTCCCGCCTGCGTCAACAAGGCCTCCTTCATCTTCCTCCAGTCCCTGGGCAAGCCCTGGATCTCCACCTTCCTCTCCATGCTGCGTGAGGTGGTCTTCGGCGTGGGCTTCGCGCTGCTGCTGCCCCTTTGGTTCGGTCTGGACGGCGTGCTGTACTCCATGCCGGTCTCCGACGCGCTGACCTTCCTGGTGTCCGTGGTGGTCATCGTCGCCACCTACCGGGAGCTGAACCAGCCCTCCGGGCAGGACGCCTCCCCCCTTGCGGCGCAGTAAACCGGGCGAAACCCCGAATAAAACGATCAAAACGGCAAGGTATGCTCCATACCTTGCCGTTTTTTTGTCGTGCCAGAAACGCTTCAATTCTTTGTCATTCTGTAAAAGAGGCCCTTTCCGCTCAGGGTCGTCAGCTCGTACGGCTCCCCGTCTATGGCGAACCCCGCCTTTTCATAGCAGCGGATGGCCCGCCGGTTCCAGGTCCGCACCTCCAGATAGAGGGGCTTCGCCGGATACCGGGCTTTGGCTATCCGGTATGCCTCCCGCAGTATCTCGCAGCCATAGCCCTTTCCGCAGCAGTCCGGGCGCACGCCGAGGCCGATAAAGACCTCCGCCGCTTCCTCCAGTATGTTGACGAAGCCTATCAGAGCATCGCCCCGCCAGAAGCCGAGGTACTGCTTTGCCTTTCCGGGATCAGCAAAGCCGAGGCCCGCCTGACGCATGGCTTCATACGGCGGCAGGTCATAGACGGCGTATTCGCCCCCGTACTTCCACGCGCAGATCTCCCGCTTGTCCTCCTCGGTCAAACAGCGATGGGTCATCATAACCGTCTCTCTCCTCTGCGCCGCCGCGCCGTCACAAATACAGGTTCATGAGGTCACAGTCCACCCACTGCCCGTGTATTTTCAAAAAGCCCTTAAAGCAGCCTATTTTCTCAAAGCCGTACTTTTCATACAGCGCGATGGCCCGCTTGTTGTCGCTGCGCACTTCGAGAGAAATGATCTCCGCCCCGGCGATGTCCTTCGCCATGGCGAGCACGGCCTCCATCAGCTGCGAACCGATGTGCCGGCCCCACAGGGCTTTCCTGACGGAGATGGCGATCTCTCCCCTGTGCGCCAGCCGCTCTCTTGTGAAGCCCGTGTAGCTGCAGGTGCCGGCGATCTCACCGTTCTCCCACGCGATGAGGAAAAACTGCTTGTCGGACTCCTCCATCGCTTTCAGGAATTCCGTCTCCTGCTCCGGCGTGACCGGCAGACCCCGGCCGTCAAAGGTCAGGTTATCGCTCTCTCCGCCCACCGCCTTGCAGAATTCCAGTATGGCCTGCGCGTCGCCTGCCCGCGCCCGTCTGATCTTCGCCATGCCGTGACCACTCCTTTCGCTCAGGCAAAGCATAACGCAAAGCGCCGCCTCCGTCAAGAAAGAGACGACCGCCCTGCAAAAGCAGGGCGGCCCTACCGCCGCAGCTCAGGTCTTTCCTCTGCAGGAAAGCCGCTGCTCGAACTGGTCTTTTCTCGTGTCCTTGGGGATGGGCGTGGGATAATCGCCGCTGAAGCAGGCGCCGCAGTAATCTCCGCCGCCGGCAAGCTGGCCCAGCGCCTCTCTCGGCAAAAAGCCCAGAGAGTCCGCGCCCACGATCTGCGCGATCTCGGCCACCGTGTGCTTGCTCGCGATAAGATGCTCCTCCGAGTCGATGTCCGTGCCGTAGTAGCACGGGTGCAGGAAGGGCGGCGCGGAGATGCGCATATGGATCTCCTTCGCTCCCGCTGCCCGCAGCAGCCGGACGATGCGCCCGGCGGTGGTGCCGCGGACGATGGAATCGTCGATGAGCACCACCCGCTTGCCCCGGACCTCGCTCTCCACGGGGCTGAGCTTGATCTTCACCTGATCCAGGCGATGGCCCTGTCCCGGCGCGATGAAGGTCCGGCCGATGTATTTGTTCTTGATGAGGCCGATGCCGTAGGGGATGCCGGAGGCTCTGGCGTAGCCCTGGGCCGCGTCCAGACCCGAATCCGGCACGCCGATGACCAGGTCCGCCTCCACGCCATGGGCCCGGGCCAGCAGCTCGCCGGCCTTCACCCGTGCGTCGTGAACGCTGACGCCCTCGATGACGGAATCGGGCCGGGCGAAGTAGATATACTCAAAAATGCAAAGCCTTCGGGGGACCCGGCCGCAGTGGCTCCGGTCCGAGGTGACGCCGCTTTGGTCAAAGGTCAAAATCTCCCCCGGCAGCAGGTCCCGCTCGAAGCGGGCGCCCACGGCCTGCAGGGCGCAGCTCTCCGAAGCCACCACCCAGGTGCCGTCCTCCGTCCGGCCATAGCACAGCGGGCGGAAGCCGTAGGGGTCCCGGACCGCCATGAGCTTCGTGGCGGACATGAGCACCAGAGAATAGGCTCCCTCCAGCTTGTCCATGGCCCGGCTCACGGCCTGCTCGATGGAGGGCGCGCGCAGCCGCTCCCGGATGACCACATAGGCGATGGTCTCCGTGTCGCTGGTGCTGTGGAAAATGGCGCCGGAAAGCTCCAGCTCCTGCCGCAGGGGCAGGGCGTTGCTCAAATTGCCGTTGTGGGCCAGCGCCAGCCTGCCCTTGAGGTGGTTCACCTGAACGGGCTGACAGTTTGCCACGTCGTTGCCGCCGGTGGTGCCGTAGCGCACATGGCCCACGGCCAGCCTGCCCTTGGGAAAGCGCGCCAGCTCGCCGGCGGTGAACACCTCGCCCACCAGTCCTAAGTCCTTGTGGGACACGAACAGGCCGTCGTCGTTGACCACGATGCCGCAGCCCTCCTGCCCCCGGTGCTGCAGGGCGTACAGGCCGTAGTACACCAGCGGCGCCACGTCGTCCACCTTGGGGCTGTACACGCCGAAGACGCCGCACTCCTCATGGATGCTCATTGGTTCCCTCCCGCGCCGCGGCCGGAGGCTGCCTTGACAAAGCCGTAAAACAGCGGATGGGGCCGGTTGGGCCGGCTCTTGAACTCCGGGTGGAACTGAACGCCCACGAAGAAGGGATGCTCCGTCAGCTCCACGGTCTCCACCAGCCGCCCGTCCGGAGACACGCCGCTGATGCACAATCCCGCCTGCTCCAGAAGCGCACGGTAGTCGTTGTTGAACTCGTAGCGGTGGCGGTGGCGCTCACGGATGTTTTCCTCGCCGTAGCAGGCCGCCATGGTGCTGCCGGGCCGGATAACGCAGGGGTAGCTCCCCAGCCGCAGGGTGCCGCCCTTGTCGATCTCGTCGCTCTGGCCGGGCATGAAGTCGATGACCTTGTGGGCGCAGAGCGGCGAAAACTCGCCGGAGTCGGCGTCGCTCAGTCCCGCCCGGTGGCGGGCGAACTCGATGACGGCCACCTGCATTCCGAGACAGATGCCGAGATAGGGGATCTGCCGCTCCCGGGCGTACTGCGCCGCCAGGATCATGCCCTCCACGCCCCGGCTGCCGAAGCCGCCGGGCACCAGAATGCCGTCCAGCCCCCCGAGAAGCCCGTCGCAGTTCTCCGGCGTCAGGCGCTCGGAATCGATCCAATCGATCTTCACCCGGCGGCCCAGGGCGTAGCCCGCGTGCTGCAGGGCCTCGGCCACGGAGAGATAGGCGTCGTGGAGCTGCACATATTTGCCCACAAGACCGATGCGCACCGTGTCGCTCCGGTTGCGGATGGCCTCCACCAGCCGCTCCCACTCGCCCAGCTCCGGCTCCGGCGTGTCAAGGCCCAGCTTCCGGCAGACGATGGCGGAGAAATGGGCCTTCTCCATCATCAGCGGCACCTCATAGAGGATGGGCAGGGTCATGTTCTCAATGACGCAGTCCCTCTCCACGTTGCAGAACAGGGCGATCTTACGGAAAATATCCGCCTCCAGCGGCTCGTCGCAGCGCAGGACGATGATATCCGGGTTGATGCCCATGCCCTGCAGCTCCTTGACGGAGTGCTGGGTGGGCTTGGACTTATGCTCGCCGCTGCCCTTGAGGTACGGCACCAGCGTCACATGGATGAACAGGCTGTTCTCCCGGCCCACCTCCAGAGAGATCTGGCGCACCGCCTCCAGAAAGGGCTGGGATTCGATGTCGCCGATGGTACCGCCGATCTCGGTGATGACCACGTCCGCGTCGGTCTCCTTGCCTACCCGGTAGACGAAGCTCTTGATGGCGTCGGTGATGTGGGGAATGACCTGCACCGTGGAGCCCAGGTATTCGCCCCGGCGCTCCCGGTTCAATACCTCCCAGTAGACCTTGCCGGTGGTCAGGTTGGAATACTGGTTCAAATCCTCGTCGATGAAGCGCTCATAGTGGCCCAGGTCCAGGTCCGTCTCCGCGCCGTCCTCGGTGACGTAGACCTCGCCGTGCTGGTAGGGGCTCATGGTGCCGGGGTCCACGTTGATATAGGGGTCCAGCTTCTGGGCCGCCACCTTCAGGCCCCTTGCCTTCAGCAGCCGTCCCAGCGAGGCGGCGGTGATGCCCTTGCCAAGGCCGGACACCACGCCGCCGGTCACAAAAATATACTTTGCCATGGTCGATCTCTCCTCCCCATACTCCTCCGGCCCCCGCGCTCTCCGGGCGGCGGGCCGGTCGTACTCTCCGCCGAAGGGCAGAACCAGTGGCTTCTTCCAAAAAAGCTTTCTGTTATACTAGACTCCCATGAAAAGTAGACAAAGTCTACTTTTCATAGCGCGTCAGCACGTCGGAGTCTGCATAATGCGATAGCCGTTGGCGGCTTTGCCGCCTTACGGATATCCATGCACAGTAGACGGCATCTGCGCTCTTAGCGCAGATGGGCGACGCTTTCAGCGGCGCCTTTCCAATAAAAAGTTCTACTTTTTATTGGAAAATAGTATTACAGGTTGATCTGTGCCGCTTCGCGGCTGACACCCTCCAGCAGCGGACGGACCTTCGCAAGCAGCGCGTCCACCTGCTCCGGGCAGCGGCCGATATACAGCGCCG
The DNA here is from genome assembly GCA_051867615.1 of Oscillospiraceae bacterium. Classification (GTDB taxonomy): domain Bacteria; phylum Bacillota; class Clostridia; order Oscillospirales; family Oscillospiraceae; genus RGIG5472. The sequence goes on from JBJDYU010000044.1 coordinate 60,434, forward strand.
GCTCCAGCAGCTCTTCCATCTCCGCCTGCGTCAGGCCGAAGGCCGGCTCCGCCGCCAGCCGCCGCAGCAGATCGCAGTCTTCGCCCTCCTTCATCCGGGCCGTGGCCTCCATGGAGCAGCGGCGGATGATCTCATGCAGCTCCTGCCGGTCGCCGCCGCGCTTGACGGCCTCCATCATCAGGTTCTCCGTGGCGAGGAAGGGCAGGTATTCCCGGATGGTCTTTTCCACCAGCTTTTCGTTGACGTGCAGGCCGTCGGTGACGTTCTGGGCCAGACGCAGAATGGCGTCGGCGCAGAGGAAGCCCTCCGGCAGGGAAATGCGGCGGTTGGCCGAATCGTCCAGCGTCCGCTCCAGCCACTGGACCGACGCGGTCAGGGGCGCGTTCATGGCGTCCGCCATCAGGTACCGGGCCAGCGAGCAGATGCGCTCGCAGCGCATGGGATTGCGCTTGTAGGCCATGGCCGACGAGCCGATCTGGTTCTTCTCAAAGGGCTCCTCCACCTGGCGGTCATGCTGCAGCAGGCGGATGTCGTTGGCCATGCGGCAGCAGCTCTGGGCCACGGCGGAGAGGCAGTTCAAAATCCGGCTGTCCACCTTTCTCGGGTAGGTCTGGCCGCAGACGTCGAAGCAGGCGCCGAAGCCAAACTCCGCCGCGAGTCTCCTGTTCATCTCCTCGATCTTCTCCGCGTCGCCGTCGAACAGGTCCATGAAGCTGGCCTCCGTCCCGGTGGTGCCGCGGCAGCCCAGGAAGCGCAGATGCGCCAGCACGAAATCGATCTCCTCCAGATCGGAGAGAAAGTCCTGCATCCACAGGCAGGCCCGCTTGCCCACCGTCACCGGCTGGGCGGGCTGATAGTGGGTGTAGCCCAGGGTGGGCAGGGCCTTGTAGCGTTCGGCGAAGTCCGCCAGGTTGGCAATGACCTTCAAAAGCTCGCCGCGCAGATACTGTAAGCCGTCCCGGTAAAGGATCAGGTCGGCGTTATCGGTCACATAGCAGCTCGTGGCCCCCAGATGGATGATGCCCGCCGCGCCGGGGGCCGCCTTGCCGTAGGCGTAGACGTGGGCCATCACGTCGTGGCGCACTTCCTTTTCCCGCTGCGACACCACATCGTAGTCGATATCCGTCACATGGGCCTCCAGCTCGGCCACCTGCTCCGCCGTCACCAGCAGGCCCAGCTCGTGCTCCGCCCGGGCCAGAGCCACCCAGAGCCTGCGCCAGGTCTGATAGCGCTGATCCGGGGAAAACAGATGCAGCATATACGCCGAGGCGTAGCGGCTGCTGAGGGGGGATTCATAACGGTCTTTCATAACGCCGCCTCCTTACCGGTAAATGATGCTGTCGCGCTCAGGCCCCACGGACACATAGGCGATGGGGCAGCCGATGGCGCTCTCCACGAACTCCACATAGGCCCGGGCCGCTGCCGGCAGGTCCTCCCACCGGCGCACGCCGGAAATGTCGCACTTCCAGCCCTCCAGCTCCCGGTACACCGGCTCCGCGTGGGCCAGCGCCGCCGGGAAGGGGAAGCGGTCTGTCACCGCGCCGTCCAGCCGGTAGTGGGTGCAGACAGGGATTTTGTCGAGGTAGCTCAGCACGTCCAGCTTGGTCAGGGCCACAGCCGTGGCCGCCTGCACCTCCACGCCGTAGCGGGTGGCCACCAGGTCCAGCGGCCCCACCCTCCGGGGACGGCCGGTCTTTGCGCCGTACTCAAAGCCCGCCTCCCGCAAGGCGTCGGCCTCCGGGCCGAACCACTCGCAGACGAAGGGGCCTTCGCCCACGCAGGTGGAGTAGGCCTTCGCCACGCCCACCACGTCGCTGATCTTCGCCGACGGCAGACCGGAGCCGATGGGCGCGTAGGCCGCGGTGGTGTTGGAGGACGTGGTGTAGGGATAGATGCCGTAATCGAGGTCCCGCAGGGAACCCAGCTGGGCCTCAAAGAGGATCTGCTTGCCCTGCGCCTGCGCCTCCTTCAGATAAGCGCCGGTGTCGCAGATGTAGGGCATGAGCTTGCCGCAGTAGTCGTCGATCCACTTCTCCATCTGCTCCATGGTGTAAGGCTGCGCCCCGTAGACCCGGGTCAGGGTCAGGTTTTTCCACTCCAGCAGATCCGCCAGGTGGCTCCGAAGCGTTTCAGGATAGAACAGCTCGCCCAGCTGGATGGTCTTTTTCTGGTATTTGTCGGAATAAAACGGCGCGATGCCCTGCTTGGTGGAGCCGTACTTCTTATCCGCGAGGCGCGCCTCCTCCAGACCGTCCAGCTCCCGGTGCCAGGGCAGCAGCAGACTGGCCCGGTCGCTGATCTTCAGATTCTCCGGCGTGATTTCCACGCCCTGCTCCGCCAGCGTCTGCATCTCCCGCCACAGGTTCTCCGCATCCAGCGCCACGCCGTTGCCTAAGATATTCACCACGCCCCGGCGGAAAACGCCGGAGGGCAGCAGGTGCAGGGCAAACTTCCCGTATTCGTTCACCACCGTGTGGCCGGCGTTGCCGCCGCCCTGATAGCGCACCACGATATCATAATGCTCCGTCAGCAGGTCCACCATCCGGCCCTTGCCCTCGTCGCCCCAGTTGATTCCCACAATGGCACAGTGTCCCACGTTGCTTCCCCCTCAAATATGCGCTTCCAGGCGCTTCATGATCTCGGCGTAGGCTTCCTCCACGCCGCCCAGGTCCCGGCGGAACCGGTCCTTGTCCAGCTTCTCGCCGGTCTCGGCGTCCCAGAGGCGGCAGGTGTCGGGGCTGATCTCGTCGGCGAGAATGATGGTCCCATCCGCCAGACGGCCGAACTCCAGCTTGAAGTCCACCAGCGTCACGCCGCACTGCTTCCAAAAGTCCCGCAGCAGCGCGTCGATGCGGAAGGCGTATTCCTCGATGGTCTGAAGCTCCTCTCTGGTGACCAGATTCAAAGCCAGCGCGTGACGGCTGTTGAGCAGCGGATCGCCCAGCGCGTCGTTTTTATAGGAGTATTCGATGGTAGGCTCGGCGAACACCACGCCCTCCTCCACGCCGTAGCGCTTGGAGAAGGAGCCGGCGGCGATGTTGCGGACGATGACCTCCAGCGGGACGATACTCACTTTTTTCACCAGCGTCTCCCGGTCGCTGAGCTCCCGGACGAAGTGGGTGGGGATGCCGGAGCGCTCCAGCATCTGCATGAGGCGGTTGCTCATGCGGTTGTTGATGACGCCCTTGCCCGTGATGGTACCCTTTTTCAGGCCGTTGAAAGCCGTAGCGTCGTCCTTGTAGGACACGATCAGCAGCTCCGCGTCGTCGGTGGCGTAGACCTTCTTGGCCTTGCCCTCATAAAGCTGTTCTCTTTTTTCCATCTTTCTTTCCTCCTTTATTTCCCGCTGTCGCCGTAGTTGGCCAGCACTCTGGCCGACGGATCGTTGACGTTGCAGCCCTCCCAGCTGCGGTTGGGCATCCAGAAATCCACCACCATCTCCGCCTGGCCGGGATAGTACTTCTCAAAGATCTCCCGGTACAGAAGCGATTCCTTGGTAAAGGGCCGGGCATGGGTATACTGTTTGCATTTTTCCTCAAATTCTTCCTGGGTATAGCGCTCCTCGGCGTACTCCTTCAGATCGTCCACCATGGAGTGGCCCACGGCGTCGGAGAAGGCCGCCTTCTCCCGCCACAGAATCTCGTCCGGCAGGTAGCCGCCTTCCGCGAAGGCGCGGCGCAGCAGATACTTGCCCTTGCCGTAGACGTTGCGCTTTTTCGCCGGGTCCACCGCCATGACGTAGCGCACGAAGTCCAGATCGCCGAAGGGCACGCGGGCCTCCAGAGAGTTGACGGAAATGCAGCGGTCCGCCCGCAGCACGTCGTACATATGCAGCTCCCGGATGCGCTTCTGTGCCTCCTGCTGGAACGCCTCGTCCGAGGGCGCGAAGTCGGTGTACTTGTAGCCGAAAAGCTCGTCGGAGATCTCGCCGGTGAGCAGCACGCGGATATCGGTCTGCTCATGGATGGCCTTGCAGACCAGATACATACCCATGCTGGCCCGGATGGTGGTGATATCATAGGTGCCCAGCAGCTCGATGACGGTCTCCAGCGCGTCCAGGACCTCCTGCCGGGTCATAAAGACCTCCGTATGGTCGGCGCCGATGAATTCCGCCGCCTGCCGGGCGTATTTCAGGTCGATGGCGTCCTTCTCCATGCCGATGGCAAAGGTCCGGATGGGCTTGTCGCTCTTTCTCGCCGCGATGGCGCAGACGAGGGAGGAATCCAGACCGCCGGAGAGCAGGAAGCCCACCTTGGCGTCGGCCACCAGCCGCTTCTCCACACCGGCCGTCAGCTTTTCGCGGATGTTCCGGCAGACCGTGCTGAGATCGTCGGTGCAGACCCGTTCCACGGCGGCGATATCGCAGTAGCGGACGAACTCTCCGTCCAGATAGTAGTGTCCCGGCGGGAAGGGCATGATCTTTCCCACCAGACCCACCAGGTTCTTGGCCTCGCTGGCAAAGACGATGACGCCCGCCGCGTCGTAGCCGTAGTACAGCGGCCGGATGCCGATGGGGTCGCGGGCCGCCAGAAAGCGGCCGCTGACCGCATCATAGAGGATCAGGGCGAATTCCGCGTCCAGCATGGCGAACATTTCCGTGCCGTACTCCCGGAACATGGGCAGCAGCACCTCGCAGTCGCTGCCGCTTTGGAAGTCATACTTCCCGGAGAGCTTCTCCCGGATCTTTTCAAAGCCGTAGATCTCGCCGTTGCAGACCACATAGCTGCCGTCCAGCTCGAAGGGCTGCATCCCCTCCGGCGTCAGGCCCATGATGGCCAGCCGGTGGAAGCCCAGCAGGCCGCCGCCCACTTCCACCACTCTGCTCTCGTCCGGGCCGCGGGACTTGGTCCGGGCAAAGCCCTGCATGAATGTTTCCTGATCGGCGCAAGGGCCGCAATATCCAATGATCGAACACATATTTTTTCTCCTCTCCGCGCTGCGCGCCCGCGGGCTGCCGCAGCGAAGCCCCGTTCTGTTTTTCTCTCCCCTGCCGCCTGCGGCGGTCAGCCAAAGTCTCCGGTACGACCTCGGGGGAGAGCCGCGGCGCGGCTCTCCCGGGAATGCGGTCCGTATCTTTTGTTTATCTCACAGCGAACAGCAGCTCGCCGTAGGTCGGGAAGGGCCAGTAGTCCTCGGCGGTAACGCTTTCGGCCTCGTCGGCCACGGCCCGCAGCTCGTTCATCCTGGGGATGACGCTGTCGCGGATGGCGCAGCTTTCCTCCTCCACGCCGCTGAGGTCATGGAGCCGGCGGACGGCCTCGGCCAGCTCGTCGGTATAGCTGTCCATCTGCTCCACCAGACCGGAGAGCTTCTTCACCAGCTTCTTTTCGTAGCCGCAGCTTACCTCCGGCACGAGAGCCGCTCTGGCGGACGCCGCGCCGGCCACGGCGGCGGCATAGGCCTCCACCGCGGGGATGATCTGCTTGCGGGCCATGTCCACCATGGTGTTGGCCTCGATGACCACGGTCTTGCAGTAGTTCTCCAGCTGGATCTCACAGCGGGAGCGCAGCTCCGACTCCTTGAAGACCTTGTGGGCCGTCAGCATCCGCACGTTCTTCTCGTCCAGCAGGTGAGGGATGCAGTCGGGGGTGGTGCGGTAGTTCAGCAATCCCCGCTTCTCCGTGGCCTCCCGGATCCAGGCGTCGTCGTAGCCGTTGCCGTTGAAGATGATGCGCTTGTGCTGCGCGATGGTTTTCTTGATCAGGTCGTGCAGGGCCTCCTCGAAGTTCCCGGCCTGCTCCAGCTCATCGGCGTAGAGGCGCAGGGACTCGGCCACGGCGGCGTTGAGCATGATGTTGGCGCAGGCGATGGAGTTGGCGGAGCCCAGCATCCGGAACTCAAACTTGTTGCCCGTGAAAGCGAAGGGAGAGGTGCGGTTGCGGTCCGTGGTGTCCCGGGCAAAGCGGGGCAGCACGTCCACGCCCAGCTTCATGGTGGTCTTTTCCACGCCCTCGTAGGGCGCGTCGCGCTCGATGGCGTCCAGAATGCCGGTCAGCTCGTCGCCCAGGAAGATGGACACCACGGCGGGCGGCGCCTCGTTAGCGCCCAGACGGTGGTCGTTGCCGGCGGTGGCGACGGAGATCCGCAGCAGGTCCTGATAATCGTCCACGGCCTGAATGACGGCGCACAAAAACAACAGGAACTGAGCGTTTTCATAGGGCGTTTCGCCGGGAGAGAGCAGGTTCACGCCGGCGTCGGTAGCCATGGACCAGTTGTTGTGCTTGCCGGAGCCGTTCACGCCCGCGAAGGGCTTTTCGTGCAGCAGGCACACCAGGCCGTGCCGGGCGGCCACCTTCTGCATGATCTCCATGGTGAGCTGGTTGTGGTCGGTGGCCACGTTGGTGGTGGTGTAGATGGGGGCCAGCTCGTGCTGGGCGGGAGCCACCTCGTTGTGCTCCGTCTTGGCCAGCACGCCCAGCTTCCACAGCTCCTCGTTCAGGTCCGCCATGAAGGCCGCCACCCGGGGCTTGATGACGCCGAAGTAGTGGTCGTCCATCTCCTGACCCTTGGGGGGCTTGGCGCCGAAGAGGGTCCGGCCCGTGAACATCAGGTCCTTGCGCTGCTCGTAGAGAGCCCTGTCCACCAGGAAGTATTCCTGCTCCGGCCCCACGCAGGTCCGCACGCACTTGACATCCTCGTTGCCAAAGAGCTTCAGGATGCGCATGGCCTGCTTATTCAGCGCCGCCATGGAGCGCAGCAGCGGGGTCTTCTTGTCCAGCGCCTCGCCGCCGTAGGAGCAGAAGGCCGTGGGGATGCACAGGGTCTTCCCCTTGATGAAAGCGTAGGAGGTGGGGTCCCAGGCCGTGTAGCCACGGGCCTCAAAGGTGGCCCGCAGACCGCCGGAGGGGAAGGAGGACGCGTCCGGCTCGCCCTTGATCAGCTCCTTGCCGGAGAAGTCCATGATAACGCCGCCGTCGGGGGCCGGGGCGATGAAGCTGTCGTGCTTCTCCGCCGTGATGCCGGTCAGGGGCTGGAACCAGTGGGTAAAATGGGTCGCGCCATTGGCCACCGCCCAGTCCCGCATGGCCGCCGCCACCGCGTCCGCCACGGAGGGGTCCAGCCGCGCGCCCTCGTCGATGGTCTTTTTCAGGGACTGATACACGCCGGCGGACAAATTGGCCTTCATCACGCGGTCGTCAAATACCAAAGAGCCGAAATACTCGGAAACTGTTCCCATCTCAAACACTCCTTTTCGGAATTCAAATAAAAAAAGAGGCAAAGGCGTCTTTGAGCTACTGCCCAAAGACGCCTTTGCCTTTGCACGAGCGCATCATACACTCATTTTTCCGTCTTGTCAACAGCCTGCACAAAATTTCCTCCCTAAATCCGTCATTTTGATACTTTTCCCGATGTTCACCCGCCGCGGACCCTTGTCGTTTTATGCAGGATAACGAAGGCGCTCTCCCCTGTTTTGCGCTTCTGCCCAAGTTTGCCGCCTGCGGCATATTCGGCAAAGAAAACTGTGGAATCCGCAGGAAAACTGTGGTATACTTGTAAAATTAATGTGGGACGTCCGGGCCGCGCGGCCCCGGACGCACACCGCCAATCAGCACCAGAGAAAGCAGGTAAGGCAATGAACTATACGGCTCAAGAAGTCATGCAATTCATTCAGGAGGAGGATGTGAAATTCGTCCGGCTGGCCTTCTGCGACGTCTTCGGCAAGCCCAAGAACATCTCCATCCTGTATTCCGAGCTGCCCCGGGCTTTTGGCCCCGGCATCGCCATCGACGCCTCGGCCATTCTCGGCTTCGCCGACGAGGCCCACTCGGACCTGTTCCTGCACCCGGACCCCGCCACGCTGTCGGAGCTGCCCTGGCGCTCCGAGAACGGCAAGGTGGTGCGGATGTACTGCACCATCACCTACCCCGACGGCCGGATCTTTGAAAACGACACCCGCAGCATTCTGCGCCGGGCCGTGGCCGAGGCCAAAGAGGCCGGGCTCTCCTTCTCTTTCGGCGCGGAAATGGAATTCTACCTGTTTCAGCAGGACGAGTACGGCGAGCCCACCACGGAGCCATACGACCGTGCCAGCTACATGGACGTGGCGCCCGACGACAAGTGCGAGAACCTGCGCCGGGAGATCTGCCTGACGCTGGAGAAGATGGGCATCCAGCCGGAATCCTCCCACCACGAGGAAGGCCCCGGCCAGAACGAGATCGACTTCCGCTACTCCGACGCCCTCTCCGCCGCTGACAACGCCATGACCTTCCAGACCGTGGTGAAGACCATCGCCGCCGGCAACGGCCTGTGCGCCGATTTCTCCCCCAAGCCCCTGCCTGACCATCCCGGCAGCGGCCTGCACATCAACCTCTCTGTCAACGGCCAGCCGGAGAATATGCAGTACATGATCGCCGGCATCCTGCACTTCGTCTCGGACATGACGGTGTTCCTCAACCCCACGGAGCAATCCTACCGCCGCCTGGGCGTGCAGAAGGCCCCCAAATACATCTCCTGGTCCAACAACAACCGCTCCCAGCTCATCCGCATTCCCGCCGCCGAGGGGCAGTACCGCCGGGTGGAGCTGCGCTCTCCCGACCCCAGCGCCAACCCCTATGTGGCCTTCGCCCTGCTGATCTACGCGGGGCTTTACGGCATCGAAAACCGGCTGGAGCTGCCGGAGGAATCCAACGTGAACCTGTTCACCGCGGACTATGAGACTCTGTCCGGCCTGCGTACTCTGCCCCAGTCCCGCACCGCCGCCGCCAAAAAGGCCCGCTCCAGCGAGTTCATCCGCGCCCATCTGCCTCAGGCTCTGATCCGGAGCTACTGCGGCGAATAACTTCTCCGCAATCTGCCCGGAAAGGAGGGAACGGCATGGTCTTTCAGTCCCGCGTATACAGCGTCCTGGTGGTCTCCGCCTCTCAAAAGTTCAACGACGCCCTGACCAGGCTGCTCCCCGAGAACCTGTACGGTCCCGTCACCTTTGCCGCCAGCGTGGCCGCTGCCCGGCGGAGGCTCCTGGAGCGCTCCTACGACCTGCTGCTGATCAACGCTCCCCTGCCGGACGATTTTGGCTCCAAGCTGGCCATGGACGTCTGCGGCAGCAGCAGTACGGCGGTTTTGCTGCTGGTAAAGACCGAGGCGCTGGAGGAGACCAACACCCGCGTACAGGAGCGCGGCGTTTTCACGCTGGCCAAGCCCACCTCTCCCCAGGCCCTGCTGCAGGGCCTGCAGTGGATGATCTGCACCCGGGAGCGGCTGCGGGGTCTGGAGCAGAAGGCCGCCAGCATCAACGAGAAGATGGAGGAGATCCGTCTGGTGAACCGGGCCAAGTGGCTGCTGATCGAGTGTCTGAGCATGACCGAGGCCGAGGCCCACCGCTACATCGAAAAGCAGGCCATGGACCGCTGCGAGACCCGCCGCGAGATCGCCCGGGGCATCATCCAGACCTACGGCTGAGGACAGCGGTTCATAGGGAAACACCGCGGTAAGTACCGCCAAAAACAGGGAGCTGGCGCTCCCTGTTTTTTTGCGCGAAGATGGAAAAGCACCCGCCTTACAGCGGGTGCTTTACCATTCCTTCTTGTCTGTTCTTCCCGTGAGATAGTCCAGGGATACTTCAAAATAGTCCGCGATGCGGATCAGAATCTCCAGCTTTGGCTCTCGTGTCATCAGCTCATAGTTCTGGTAGGCTTTTTCGGTAATGTCGCAGAAGATCGCGACCTCACGCTGTGATACCCCCCGCTCTTTTCTGCACTCTTTTAACCGTTTTGAAAGTATATCCCGCATAAGTAACACCCACAATCGTTCTTGACACAAACAGTATAGGAGGGTATAATGCAAAATATACCAACGATTGTAGGTGTCCATCGGCCGCAGGCAAAAAACTTATCACACTGGGCCGCACTGCCTGAAAGAAAATGATTTGACAGAAAAGTACAGCTTTGTACCAAGGAGGGGTAATGTGATGAATAAACTATAGATATTATTTATATCGCTTATGTAATTCACGATTTAGGGAGGAAAGCAAAATGATGCAAAAACTATTTGGGGAAACAGAAGAAGATCAAATTCGGTACTTAAAGCCAAGACTTTTAGCAATTCTTGCCGCAATTATCTGCTGTGTTATTGGCGCAATCTTGCAAGCTGCCGGTCTTGATATTGCGAGTGTTTTTTTGGGCCTTGGAGAAGTAATACTGGTAATTACATTGTGGGTATTTGGATGGGCAATCCTAAGAGGATTGTTTGGAATAGCATCTATTGGGGTGCTCTTCTCAAATAATGTGGTGTTAGGTGTAATTATTTTCCTCATCTACCTTTTGGTCGGGTATATTGGCGGAGCCATTGTTGCTGTAATAGGGTTGTGTAGATTTATGGTTCTGAAAAAGAAAAAGGGTTGATCCGTTATGGGATTTTATGATAGCAAGGGTTATTGGTGCAATGATGGGGACGGCTTTTACGATGCCAAAGGCTATTTTCGTAGTCCGGGCGATGGCTTTTATGATAGTAAGGGCTATTTCCGCAGCCCGGGTGATGGCTTTTATGATAGTAAGGGCTATTTTCGCAGCCCGGGTGATAGCTTCTACGACGGAAAAGAATATCTGCGATCGTCCGGAACTGCAATAGGAGTCAGCACCCCATCGGCAACCGGAGCTATATTGGGTGCCGGATTTTTGCTGTCTTTACCAATTATCTTTCTATGGACATTAGGCGTATTTCTTATTGAGTGGATAGCAGCGCATCCGTATGTAATTTTCTTTGGGTATGCAATATGTTCCATTTTTATCTGCTATGCAGTCACAAAACGAAAGCAGCATCATGGAAGCACCTTCTTATTGAGCTTTGTTGGAAACTATTTGTCTATCCTATCTCTCGTTCATATAACTCTATTATATGCCGTCCCTTGTGTAATCGAGGGTGAAGGAAGTTTTGGCAGCTTTGTAGAGTTTACACTTACTCTGCTTGTCAGTATTGGCGCTATTGTAGTCTTACAATTTTTCAATTATTTCCATGGAAAAGCTCTTTTGGAATGTATATTTGGTATTTTGTTTTTTGTAATTGTTGCCGTCATACTTAGATATAACGTGAGTACATTGGAAGACATAAATCAAATATACCATTTGGAGAGCCTAAAACTTTTTCGCTTACTCATTGGCTTCATGCTGACAAAATAAAATACTTTATGGGCCAAGGAATTAATTGTATACAAACTAAAGACGCACTTCTATACTGCAGAAAAATCCTCCGTATGATGGTACCCATACGGAGGATCAACTATTATACGAACGCCCCGCCTGACGGCGGGGCGTTTCTTTGTTTATGAGGGCTGCTTGAAGTCGTGGGCCTCGGCCAGCATCATGTCCTTCACCTTCATCAGGCGGGTGATGTTGCCGCGCTCGTTTTCATCCAGCTTCATGGAGATGTAGCGGATGTTCTTCTGCAGCTCCGGGATCATGACGTACTCCAGCGCGTTGACCCGGCGGCGGGTCTTTTCGATATCCTGTGCCAGCAGCTGCATGGTCTTTTCCACCTGGGCCAGCTCCAGCATATCCTGAAAGACCCTGCTCAGGCTCTCCAGCGCCGCGTCCAGCTCCGCGGAGGTCTGGGCAAAACCGTAGGGATAGATCTCCGTGGGATTCTCGTTGCGGGTGCGGAAGCGGTAAACGGGCACCGTGACGCTCATGATATTGCGGCTGCCGACCCCCAGCGAAACGCTCTGCTTCGGGTACAGCAGCGCCTGCTCCAGCATTTCCGGAGACATGACGGCGGAGGCCACCGTGAAAGCGGCGTTGGCCTGCTCCAGCCCTTCCTCCACCTGCCTGCGCAGCTCCCGGTTGCGGCGCACCACGTCAAGGAACTGCTTCATCAGCTCGTCGCGTTTGTCCTTCAGGAGCTTATGGCCCCGCGTGGCGGTCTTGAGCCGGCCCTTCAGCCGGGTCAGTTCCATGCGCGTGGGGTTGATGGTGGCGGTTGCCATGGGCGTTCACCTCAGTTCTTTTCGGGATAGTATTGATCCAGCATCTCCTGCTTGATACGCTTCAGCTCGCTTCTCGGCAGGATGCGCAGCAGCTCCCAGCCCAGGTCCAGGGTCTGCTCGATGCTGCGGTTTTCCTCGCTTCCCTGGGAGACGTAGCGCTTTTCAAACTCGTCGGCGAACTTCGCGTACAGCAGATCGGTGGGAGTCAGCGCCGCCTCGCCCAGAATGGTCATCAGCTCCTTGGCTTCCTTGCCGGAGGCGTAGGCCGCGAAAAGCTGGTTCAGCGTGGGGGCGTGGTCCTCCCGGGTCTTGCCCTTGCCGATGCCCTTGTCCTTCAGACGGGACAGGGACGGCAGCACGTCCACCGGGGGCATGATGCCCTTGCGGTAGAGGTCGCGGGAGAGGATGATCTGGCCCTCGGTGATATAGCCCGTCAGGTCAGGGATGGGATGGGTCTTGTCGTCCTCCGGCATGGTCAGGATGGGGATCATGGTGATGGAGCCCTCCTGGCCCAGCTTGCGGCCCGCGCGCTCGTACATGGTGGCAAGGTCGGTGTAGAGGTAGCCGGGATAGCCGCGGCGGCCGGGGACCTCCTTGCGGGCGGCGGAAACCTCCCGCAGGGCCTCGGCGTAGTTGGTGATATCCGTCAGGATGACCAGCACGTGCATCCCCTTTTCAAAGGCCAGATACTCCGCGGCGGTCAGGGCCATGCGGGGCGTGGCGATACGCTCCACGGCAGGGTCGTTGGCCAGATTCGTGAACAGCACCGTGCGGTCGATGGCGCCGGTGCGGCGGAAGTCGGAGATGAAGAACTCCGCCTCCTCAAAGGTGATGCCGATGGCGGCGAAGACCACGGCGAATTTGCTCTCGCCGTCCAGCACCTTGGCCTGACGGGCGATCTGGGCCGCCAGCTGGGCATGGGGCAGGCCGGAGCCGGAGAAAATGGGCAGCTTCTGGCCGCGGACCAGCGTGTTCAGGCCGTCGATGGTGGAAATGCCGGTCTGGATGAACTCGTTGGGGTAGTCCCGGGCCGCCGGGTTCATAGGCTGGCCGTTGATGTCCAGACGCTTCTCCGCCAGAATCTCGGGGCCGCCGTCGATGGGCTGGCCCATGCCGTTAAAGACGCGGCCCAGCATATCGCCGCTGACCGCCAGCTCCAGCGGATGGCCCAGGAAATGGATCTTGGAGTCCTTCAGGTTGATGCCGGCGGAGCTTTCAAACAGCTGCACCACGGCCTTGTCGCCGTTCACCTCCAGCACCTTGCAGCGGCGAATGCTGCCGTCGGGCAGCTCGATCTCGGCCAGCTCGTCGTAGGTGACGCCGCTGACCTGCTCCACCACCATCAGAGGGCCGGAGATCTCGTGTATGGTCCGGTATTCTTTCATTCGTCCTCACCTGCTTTCTCCGCGATGGCGGTGATCTCCTCCTCCATTTCCCGGGAAATGGAAGCGTAGACTTCCGCGTACTGGTCCGCCTCCACATACTTGGCGCGGCCGATCTTTTCCTTGGCGGGAATGGCCAGCAGGTCATTCAGCGCCGCGCCGCGGCGCACGGCCTCCCGGGCGAGACGGTCAAAATCAAGGATCATGCCCATGAGCTTCTTCTGCCGCTCATGGCTGGAATAGGAGTCCACATCCATAAAGGCGTTCTGCTGCAGGAAGTCCTCCCGCACCATCTTCGCCGTCTCTAAGGTCAGCTGGTCCGCAGGGCTCAGGGCGTCCTTGCCCACCAGCTGCACGATCTCCTGCAGCTCGGCCTCCTCCTGCAGCAGGCTCATGGCCTTGTGCCGGCCCTGCATGAATTCCGCGCCCAGATGCTCGTCGAACCAGGGCTTCATGCTGTCAAGATACAGGGAGTAGGAGCTCAGCCAGTTGATGGCCGGGAAGTGCCGGCGGTAGGCCAGAGAGGAATCCAGGGACCAGAAGACCTTCACGATGCGCATGGTGCCCTGGGAGACCGGCTCGGACAAATCGCCGCCCGGAGGGGACACGGCGCCCACGGCGGTCAGGGAGCCCTGCCGCTCGTCGCTGCCCATGCACTCCACCACGCCGGCGCGCTCATAGAACTGCGCCAGACGGGAGGCCAGGTACGCGGGATAGCCCTCCTCGCCGGGCATCTCCTCCAGACGGCCGGACATCTCGCGCAGGGCCTCCGCCCAGCGGGAGGTGGAGTCCGCGATGACCGCCACGTCGTAGCCCATGTCGCGGAAATACTCCGCGATGGTGATGCCGGTGTAGACGGAAGCCTCACGGGCGGCCACAGGCATATCGGAGGTGTTGGCGATCAGCACCGTGCGCTTCATCAGCGTCTCGCCGGTGCGGGGGTCGGTCAGCTCCGGGAATTCCCGCAGCACGTCGGTCATCTCGTTGCCGCGCTCGCCGCAGCCGATGTAAATGACGATGTCCACGTCCGACCACTTGGCCAGCTGGTGCTGCACCACAGTCTTGCCGCTGCCGAAGGGGCCGGGCACCGCGGCGGTGCCGCCCTTGGCGATGGGGAACATGGTGTCGATGATGCGCTGGCCGGTCTGCAGGGGCCGGATGGGGGGATATTTCTTCTCATAGGGACGGCCCACACGGACGGGCCACTTCTGCACCATGGTCAGGGAGGTCTCGCCGCCCTTGCCGTCGTCGAGCTTCGCGATGCACTCCTCGATGGTGTACTCGCCCTCTTCCGCGAGCCAGGTGATGACGCCGCTGTTTTTCACCGGCACCATGATCTTGTGCAGCACCACCGCCGTCTCCTGCACGGTGCCGAGAACGTCGCCGCCCTTCACGCGGTCGCCCACCTTGGCCACCGGGACGAAGCGCCACTTCTTTTCCCGGCTCAGGGCCGGGACCTGCACGCCGCGGGCCAGGTTCGCGCCGCTGACCTTCATGATCTCCTCCAGCGGGCGCTGGATGCCGTCGTAAATATTCTCGATCAGGCCCGGGCCAAGCTCCACGCTCAGCGGCGCGCCGGTGCTCTCCACCACCGCGCCGGGGCCAAGGCCGGAGGTCTCCTCGTATACCTGAATGGAGGCCCGGCCGCCGGTCATAGTCAGAATTTCGCCGATCAGGTGCTGTTCGCCCACGCGGACCACGTCCGCCATGTTGGCGTCCTCCAGCCCCTCGGCGACTACCAGCGGGCCGGATACCTTGATGATTTTACCGCTCATTCGCTATCTCCTTTTCTTTAAGAGATGTCCGCGCCCACGGCGCGTTCCACGGCGCTCTGCAGCGCTGCCTGCGCCACGCCGAGGCTGCCGCCCTTGCCGGGGATGAGGATCACCGCCGGTGAGAGCTTTTCGTTGTATTTGGCGATCTCCGCCGGGATCTGCCGGGCCAGCTGCTCCGTGATATAGATGATGGCGTAATCCTCCCGGGCCAGACGGTGGAGCTGGCGGGCCGCTTCGTCCCGCTGCTCCGCGAACACTGTCTCGAGACCCAGCGCCCGGAAGCCCAGCACGCTGTCCCGGTCGCCCAGCACGGCGATTTTAGACATAGCTCTCACGCATCCTTTCCCGGATCCTGTCCGCCCCAAGGCCCGCCATGCGTCCGCTCATGATGATGCGGATGTTGCGCAGCTCCTGCTCCTTTGCCGCGATATACGCCAGCACCGCCTCCGGGCCGAAGGACACCAGCGCGGCCCCCTGCAGATAGTGCGTCAGCACGTCGTCGCAGGCCTTTTCAAACGCCGTCACCGAGCCGCCGCGGACGGCCTGAGCGATATGCTCCGCCGCTGCCGCCAGCTCCGTACCCTGGAACGGCTCCGCCGGGGCGCCGTTCTGCGCCGCCGCCAGCAGCGCGTCCGTGTCCACCGTGCCGCCGGGCAGCAGCGCCTCGGCCAGCAGCTCCGGCCCCTGGCCCATGCGCAGCACCCGCAGCAGGGCCTTGGCGTTTTCCGTGTCGATCATCAGCCGCACATAGCCCACGAGGTAATCGCTCCCCAGCGCCTCCGCCAGGGCCAGCATCTCCTCATAGCAGGCCCGGTCCAGGATGAAGTCGCCCTTCCGGGGATCTCCCGTTGTGGAGATCCCCGCCCGGGCTTCCCGCACCGCGCCCTCCATCACGGAGGGCAGCAGCTGCTCCTCTTCCTCGCGGATGGCGCTGGCCAGCGCCGTCTTTTCCATGCGGCCGCCCTCCATCAGCAGATGGTCGGCCGCCACGCCCGCCGCGGCGGATTTCAGCACCACCTTGGCGTTGTGATAGTCATATCTCAGGCGAAAGAGGTCCGGCAGCCGTTCGTCCATGGAGAAGCCCGCGAAGTCCGCGAACAGCTCCTCCCGCGCCCGGCGCAGCGCCTCCTCCACATTGGCCTGCGTCGCTTCCGCCACGGCGTAGCCGTGGTCCGCCAGCACCCGCAGCGCCTCGCCCATATCGTTTGCCTCGATCATGCGGCTGTAATCCGCCGCGGTCAGCAGCTTTGCCTCCAGCGCGCGGACATAGGCGGAGACGCAGAGCCAGCGCTCATTTTCCGTTTTCTTTGCCAAACAGGTCTCCTCCCTTCCTGCGGAACTCTCACGCAAACAGGATGTCCGCCACGGCAGGGGCCAGGCGCTGTCTCAGCTCCCGCATGCCGATCTCCAGACTTCCGTTGATCTCGATATTGCCGCGGCGGAGGATAACGCCGTCGATCTCCCGGGTCTCCTGCGACAGGGTGAACGCCGCGCCGGGGCGCAGGGCGTTGGCCCGGGCCGTCACCTTTTCGCCGATGGCCGCTCTCGCGGCGGCGGAAAGGATCAGCTCCTCCCGGCCGTCCTCGGCGTTTTTCGCCGCGAAGGACGCCAGCAGCTCCACCATTTCCGCCTCCGGCAGGGCCAGACGCTTCTCCAGCGCCCGGGCAAAGGTCTCCTCCAGCATCTCCTGCTTCGCCGCCAGCTGCATCTGCCGCGCCTCCATCTCCGCCGCGCTCACCAGACGGTCACGGTAGAACCGGGCCGCCTCGGCGTTCTGCGCGCGGCCAAGGCGCAGCCGCTCCTCCGCCTGCCGCTCAGCCTCCGCCCGGACGCCGTCAGCTTTCTTTCCGGCTTCCTGCAGCAGGCTGTCGATCTCGGCGCGGGCGTCGCGCTCAATGCGCTGCGTGATCTTTTCGATACCGTTCATTGTGCGTCACCTTTCTTTGGGATCAGATCCAAAGCAGCATCAGCATGGAGGCCAGCAGAGACAAGATGGCGTAGAACTCAACGATACCGCAGAGGATCAGGCCCTTGGACCAGTCGTTGGGCTTTTTCGCGAGGATGTTGATGGAGCCGGCTGCCACGCGGCCCTGGGCGATGGCGGAAAGCAGACCGCCCAGCGCCATGGGCATACAGGCCGCGAAGTACTGCAGGCCCTGCATCACCGTGAGGTCCGCGGCGGCGCCGCTGAGCATACCCATGCGGATAAGGGCGAAGAACCAGACCACCAGACCGTACAGGCCCTGGGTGCCGGGCAGCAGCTGCAGCACCATGACCTTACCGGACTTGGAGGGGTCCTGACTGAGCAGACCCGTGCCGGCTTCACCGGCGATGCCGGTACCCTTTGCGCTGCCCACGCAGGAAAGACCCACCGCGAGACCGGAACCAAACAATGCCAGAGCCATACCGCCAAACGCTTCGAAGAAACTCATTTTCTGTACCTCCCAAATTATTCTTTTACGATATCCACAAATTGTGTTTTCACTTCCAACGGACAGAAGGGCTTCCCTCCGTCCTCATAGAACCGGCCGAAGAATTCCAGACACTGCAGGCGCATATCGTGAACATAGCAGCCCAGCAGGTTCAGCGCCAGGTTCAGCGCATTTCCCACCATGGAAATGAGGAAGAACGTGACGATATTGCCGGTGATGTTGCCGAGGGTATTGAACACCTGGGCGATGACCGCGCCCGCCAGCATCAGGGCCATGAGGCGGGAGTAAGACAAAATGTCGCTGAAATAGCCGGTGATGTTGTTGTACAGCGACCCGCCGATGCCCAGAATCTTGCCGATGACGCCCTTCTTGCCGTAGCCCTGGGTCAGGACAATGATAGCCAGCGCGGCCAGGAGGGCCGGCTTCCACGCGCTCAGCGCCGCGCCGAGGCCGATGCAGAGGAAGACCAGGAACCATGCGCCCTCCCCCATCAGTGCGCCCATGACGTCGCCGCGCCTGCACTTCATCCGCATACTGACGGCCATACCGGTAAAGATCTGTATCACGCCCAGGGCCAGCGAGCCGCCCAGAACCATCAGCGCGTCGTCCAGGGGGCTGAACAGCGCCGGCAGGGCGAAGGTGCTGTCCGGGTTATACAGCCGGATGAGCTGCGGGATCAGATCGCCGAAAAATCCGCCGGTCATGGCGCCCACCACAAAGGTGCTGAAGCCGCAAAGCCCCAGCAGGGGTACCATGTGCCGGGTGGTGGGGCCGTTGGGTCTGGTGCGCTTCATGATGATATAGGACGCCAGCATCATCAGCAGGCCGTAGCCCATGTCCGCCATCATAAACCCGTAGAAGAAAATGAAAAAGGGCGCCATGAGGGGGTTCGGGTCCACGCCGTTGTAGGCCGGGAGGGAATACATCTCCGTGACCATGTTCAGCGGCCGGGTCAGGCTGTTGTTCTTCAGCGACACCGGCACGTCCGGATACTCCTCCTCCGCAGGCTCACGCAGCTCCCAGGCGCAGTCCGTGCTCTCCATAAGGGCGCGGAACTCCTCCTCTTTTTCCGCAGGGAGCCAGCCCTTCAGCAGCGTCACCGCACCCCGGGCGCGGAGCCGCTCCGTGGCCTCCTCCCGGGCGAGATACTGCCGTATCCTGTCCTGCAGCTGCACGAGCCGCGATGCCAGATCACCCTTTTCCACGATGGCCTGCTTTTCCAGCTCCCGCTTTTGCTGCAGCGCCGCCAGCTCCTGCCGGATGCGCTCCTGATTCTCCCCCAGCGTGCCGGCAAGGTCCTTCCAGACCGGCAGCGAGAAGCCCGCGTCCCGCAAAGCGCCCAGCGCTTCCTTCTCCTGGCTCCGGTGTACCACCAAAGCCAGATATTTCAGCTCCTTATCCTCGGAGAGCAAAAACAGCTCCGCTTCCTCCGCCGCTTCCGCGAGACGGCTCCGCAGCGCTTCCAGCTCCGTTTTCGCCGGCAGCGTGCCGGGGATCACCCGGGCCTGCTTCGTGCCGTCGAAATCCAGCGGCAGCGGATACGCCTGCCACGGCGCAAGGCTCATCTCCTGCGACCGCAGCTCCGCCTCTCTGGCGGCGATGGTCTGGATGGTCTGGGCGTGTCCGTTGACCTCCCGGGCCAGGCGCACGTCGCTCCGCCAGGTGGTCTTGTCCCAGAAATCCGCCTCCGACACCGTGGGGCGCGGCGTCAGAAAGCCCTTTTTCTCCGGCGCGTATTCCCGTATGGTCCCCAGCGCCGCCTCCACATCCCGGGAAAACGCGCGGAGCGTGTCGGCCTTGGAGGGCAGCGGCGTAAAGCCGTCCTCCTCCGCCGGGCCCACCTCCACGCAGCCGAAGTGCTGCAGCGTCCGCAGCAGCTGCTTCACGTCCCGGGAGGGGGCCAGCAGGGTCAGCGCCTTCATTTTTACAATAGACAAGGTCTCACACTCCCTCCGCCAGAATCCTTTCCACCGCCTGGGCCTGCCGCGCGGCGGCCTGGGCCTTCAGGGCGCGGCAGCGCTCCTCCGCCGCCGCGAGGATCTGCGCGCGCTCCTGCGCGGCTTCCTCCTCCGCCCGGGCCATCAGCGCCTGGCGCTCCTGCTTCAGCGTCTCCTCCGCCGCCGCAGCTGTGGCGGACGCCGCTTTCTCTGCCTCAAGCGCCATTTTCTGCGCGCTGGCGCGGGCGGCGGCCTTTTCCTCCTCCATCCGCGTCTCGGTCTCCTGGATCGTCCGGATGCTTTCTTCCAGCATGATCTCACCGCCTTTTTCATCATTTCTGAGCCGGGTCGCCGTCCCGTGGGACGCCGGACCCGGCGCAGGAAGGGTTTGCTTATACGTGCATAAATTTCCTTTATATTCCATCTTTTTTATTATACCTCTTATACGTCAGCTTGTCAATTTTATTTAAAATATATCAGCGTTTCCCCCAAAAGGAGCCGGCCTCCGGCTGGCTCTCCGGACAAAAAGGACGGCCCGGGAACTCCCGGACCGTCCATCGTTTTATTCTGTCATGGCTGCACCGTGCAGCGGTTGCCCTCCTCGGCGTCATAGCGCACCAGCATGACGCTGTCGGAGAGGGCGCGCAGGGCCTGCTCCGCCGCCTCGCCGTCCGCCGCGCGGACATACACCCGCCGCACAGCGCCGAGAAGCCGGGGCAGCTCCCAGCCCGCCGTTTCATTCCCGCCGGCGAGGAGCGTCTCCTCCTCCATCACCAGGCTCAGGCAGACCTTTTTGCCCTCCAGCGCCCCGGTCAGCTCCGCGAAGAAGCGCTCGATCTCCGCCTGCTTATCATCGGAGACAGGGCTGCACTTCTCCAGCCTTCCCGCTGTGGGATAGCGGGCCTCGTCCAGCACGATCTCGTCAAAGCCCAGCTCCGCCAGCTCCACGCAGAGGGAGACGAGATACGCCCGCGCCGCTTCCTTGCCGGGGTCCAGCCAGTGGGTGTTCTGCCCGTCATACCAGATGTACCCGGAGCTTTGGCAAAGGCCCTTGCCCGCCATGTCCGCGAGAGCGCAGGCGCTGTCGTGGAAGCAGGAGATACGCGCGATCGTGTACACGTCCGCGTCCAGCAGCTGCTGCAGCTCCCCAAGGCTCAGCGCGCCGCCGCCGATCAGCTCCTGCGGCGCGACGGAGGATTCATAGCGCAGCAGGCCGTCGGCCTCCTTCAGCCGGACGCAGACGGCGTTATAGCCCTCGCTCTCCCACCAGTCGCCCCCGGCAAGACGCCCGCGCAGCGCGTCGGCGGAAAGCTCCACCGCCCGCATTTCCTGCACCGGGTCCACCGGGTCCTCGATGATCAGGTCCACCTCCGGCCCTTCCCCGCCGCCGCTTTCGTCTTCGCGGCTCCAGGGCAGGAGGAAGGAGCGGCCCCCTTCGCTTTGAAATTCCGCGCGCTCACTGAGAATGAGGTAAGTCCCGCAAAGCAGCAGCAGCGCGACCATGACCGCCACCGCCACTTTCCGCTTCATCGGCACGCGGCCGCGGTAGCTCTGATATCCCTTCACGGGCCATCCTCCTTTCCCCGATCTTGCGCGGAGGCGGTCAGCGCCCTTCGATCTCCATCAGGCGGTCCACCCGGCGCTGATGCCGTCCGCCCTCAAAGGCGGTGGTGAGGAACACGTCCACCATGCGTTTGGCCACGTTCAGGCCCACCATGCCCGCGCCGATGGCGAGCACGTTGGCGTCGTTGTGCCGCCGGGTCATTTCCGCGGACAGCACGTCGCCGCAGTGGGCGCAGCGGATGCCTCTTACCTTGTTGGCGGCCATGGAGATGCCGATGCCCGTGGTGCAGACCACGACGCCCATCTCGCACTCCCCGGACGCCACGGCCCGGGCCGCCGCCTCCCCATAAACGGGATAGTCGCAGCTTTCCGTGCTGTAGCAGCCGCAGTCCTGCACCTCATGGCCCTGCTCCGTGAGATAGGCCTTCAACGCCTCCTTCATGGCGTAACCGCCGTGGTCGCAGCCCATTGCGATCTTCATGTCCTGTTCTCCTTTGTTATTTTGTCGGGGCGGCTGTTACCGCCAGAATTTCCGGAAAAAGCCCTTCTGGTCGTCGTAGTTCTCCTCGCCCAGACTCTCGCTGAAGGCTTTCAGCTTTTCCTTCTGGTGCTTGGTCAGGTTACGCGGCGTCTCGATGTACACCGTCACATACTGGTCGCCCCGGCCCCGGCCGTGGAGCAGGGGGATGCCCTTGCCCTTGAGCCGGAAGGTGGTGCCGCTGCGGGTCCCCTCGGGCAGGGTGTACTTCACCTTGCCGTCGATGGTGGGGATCTCCAGCTCCGCGCCCAGCACCGCCTGGGCGAAGGTGATGGGCGCTTCGCAGAGGACGGAGGTGCCGTCCCGGCGGAACAGCTCATGGGGCCGCACGGTGATGACGATGAGCAGATCGCCGTTGCTGCCGCCGTTCTTCCCGGCGTGGCCCTGTCCCCGCAGGGAGATGGTCTGGCCGTCGTCGATACCGGCGGGAACGTCCACCTGGATGGTCTTGCGCTTGCGCTCGCTGCCGGTTCCGTGGCAGATGTGGCAGGGCTGGTGGATGATCTTGCCCTTGCCGCCGCAGTTGGGGCAGGGCGCGCTGGTGGAAAAGACGCCCATGGGGGTCTGCTTGCGCTGCTGCACCACGCCCCGTCCGCCGCAGGTGGGGCAGATCTCCGGCGTGGTCCCCGGCTCGCAGCCGGTGCCGCGGCAGCTCTCGCAGTTTTCCATGCGCTCCACCGTCACCGCCTTCTTGCAGCCGAAGGCCGCCTCCTCGAAGGTCAGCGTCAGGGCGATGCGGATGCTGTCGCCCCGCTGGGGGGCGTTGGGGTTGCTCCGGGTGCCGCCGCCGAAGCCGCCGCCGAAGAAGCTGCCGAAGATGTCCCCCAGATCGCCGAAGTCGAAGCCGCCATTGAAGCCGCCGTTAAACCCGCCGGCCCCCGCGCCGTAGCTGGGATCAACCCCCGCGAAGCCGAACTGGTCATACCGGGCCTTCTTCTCCGGGTCGCTCAGGATCTCGTTGGCCTCGTTGACCTCCTTGAACTTCTCCTCCGCTGCCTTGTCGCCGGGGTTCAGATCCGGATGGTACTTCCGCGCCAGCTTCTTATATGCTTTTTTGATCTCCTCGGCGCTGGCGCCCTTTTGCAGGCCCAGCACCTCATAGTAGTCTCTTTTTTCAGCCATAGTCTATTCTCCGCTCCTGCGGGGCCGCTTTGCCCCATGGTTTCCCGGCGCCTTCGCCGGAAGGATACAAAGCAGTTTTTCCCTGCCGCTTTCGCGCAGGGAAAAACGCTTGGCGGGGGCCGTTTCCGGCCCCCCGGCCCGGGGCAGGGACGCTTCCCTCCGCAGAGGGAAAGCGGTCCCGCCGGGATGTTTACTTATTGTCGTCGTCCACGACCTTGTAGTCGGCGTCGTAGTAGTCCTGACCGCCGCCCTGGCCGTTCTGGCCGCCCTGCGCGCCGCCCATGTCGGGGCCGCCGGCCTGGCCGCCGTTCGGGTTCGCCTGCTGATAGAGCTTCTCGCTGACGGCATAGAAGGCCTTGGTCAGCTCCTCCGTCGCGGCCTTGATGGCGGCGGTGTCGGTGCCCTTCAACGTCTCCTTCAGCTTGTCAGCCGCGCTCTGCACGCTGGCCTTATCCTCCGCGGAGAGCTTATCGCCCATCTCGCTGAGGGTCTTTTCCGTCTGATACACCATCTGGTCGGCCTGGTTGCGGGTCTCCACCTCGTCCTTGAGCTTCGCGTCCTCGGCGGCGTACTGCTCCGCTTCCTTCACGGCCCGCTCGATGTCCTCCTTGCTCATGTTGGAGGAGGAGGTGATGGTGATGTGCTGCTCCTTACCGGTGCCCAGGTCCTTGGCGGAGACGTTCACGATGCCGTTGGCATCGATGTCGAAGGTGACCTCGATCTGGGGCACGCCGCGGCGGGCCGGGGCGATGCCGTCCAGATGGAAGCGGCCCAGGCTCTTGTTGGCGGCGGCCATTTCACGCTCGCCCTGCAGCACGTTGACCTCCACGCTGGTCTGGTTGTCGGCGGCGGTGGAGAAGATCTGGCTCTTTTTCACGGGGATGGTGGAGTTGCGCTCGATGAGTCTCGTGCAGACGCCGCCCACGGTCTCGATGCCGAGGGACAGGGGGGTGACGTCCAGCAGCAGCAGGCCCTTCACGTCGCCCACCAGCACGCCGCCCTGCAGCGCCGCGCCCATGGCCACGCACTCGTCGGGGTTGATGCCCTTGAAGCCTTCCTTGCCGGTCAGCTTCCTGACCATATCCTGCACGGCGGGAATACGGCTGGAGCCGCCTACCATCAGCACCTTCTGGATGTCGTTGCCGCTGAGGCCCGCGTCGCTCATGGCCTGGCGCACGGGGCCGGCGGTGGCTTCCACCAGATGGGCGGTCAGCTCGTTGAACTTCGCCCGCGTCAGCGTCAGGTCCAGATGCTTGGGGCCGGTGGCGTCGGCGGTGATATAGGGGAGGTTGATGTTGGAGGAGGTGACGCCGGAAAGCTCGATCTTGGCCTTCTCCGCCGCCTCCTTCAGGCGCTGCATGGCCACCTTGTCGCCGGTCAGGTCGATGCCCTCGGCCCGCTTGAACTCAGCGGCCATCCAGTCCATGACGCACTTGTCGAAGTCGTCGCCGCCCAGGCGGTTGTTGCCGGCGGTGGCCAGGACCTCGATGACGCCGTCGTCGATGTCCAGGATGGACACATCGAAGGTGCCGCCGCCCAGGTCGTAGACCATGATCTTCTGGCTCTGCTCCTTATCCACACCGTAGGCGAGGGCCGCCGCGGTGGGCTCGTTGATGATGCGCTTGACGTCCAGGCCCGCGATCTTGCCCGCGTCCTTGGTGGCCTGGCGCTGGGAATCGGTGAAGTACGCGGGGACGGTGATAACCGCCTCGGTGACGGGGGAGCCGAGATAGGCCTCCGCGTCCGCCTTCAGCTTCTGCAGGATCATGGCGCTGATCTCCTGCGGCGTGTACTTCTTGCCGTCGATGTCCACTTTATAGTCGCTGCCCATCTCGCGCTTGATGGAGGAGATGGTGCGGTCGGGGTTGGTGATGGCCTGGCGCTTCGCCACCTGGCCTACCATACGCTCGCCGGTCTTGGAAAATGCCACCACAGAGGGGGTGGTGCGGTTACCTTCCGCGTTGGCGATGACGACGGCCTCGCCGCCCTCCATGACCGCCACGCAGGAATTGGTGGTGCCGAGATCGATACCGATAACTTTAGACATACGTTTGTCCTCCTATATATAGATAAGTTTATTTACTGACTGTATGGTATGCGCGCTGCGGTCAGTTCGCCACCTTCACCGTGGCGAAGCGCAGCACCTTTTCGCCCAGCAGAAAACCCTTCTGGAAGATCTCCACCACCGTGTTTTCCCCGGCGCTTTCGTCCTCCACGTGCATGACGGCGTTCATCCGCTCCGGGTCGAAGGGCTGGCCGAGACACTCCATCTCGCTGACGCCCAGCTTAGTGAGGCTCTCCTTGAACTGCTTGAGGATCATCTCGATGCCCTGCCGGTGGACGTCGCCCTCCGCCAGGCCCGCGATGGCCCGCTCCAGGTTGTCGTACACCGGGAGCATGGCGGTGAGGGTGTCCGCCTTGGCGTTGTTGTATATGCCCTCCTTCTCCTTGGCGGTGCGCTTGCGGTAGTTGTCGTACTCTGCGGCCAGCCGGAGGAACTGCTCCTTCTGCGTCTCCAGCTCCTTTGCCACGGCCTCCAGCTTTTCCATCTGCGCCTTGGTCAGGGTGAAGGTCTCCTCCTGTTTCTTTTTCTCCGCCTTCTTCCCGCCGGGGGTATCGGCGGCTTCCTGCTTCTCCGCCGCTTCCGCCGCAATCTCCGTTTCCCGGGGCGCGGTCTCCTCAGCGGGAGTCACAGGAGCGTTTTCCTGCCCGTTCTCCGGCGGGCGGTTGGTATCGTTACTCATCATCGTTCTCCTTTTTCGACGGCAGCTCGTTCTTGCCGAACATTTTTGTCAGGCCCTCGGCAAAATAGCTCAGCCGGGCGGCCACGGATGCGTAATCCATCCGCGTGGGGCCCACCACGCCGATGAGTCCTCTCATATTATCTCCGATGTCATAGCTGGCTATGACCACGCTGCTGTCCTGCAGCGCCTCGTCCACGTTTTCCGGGCCGATGAGGATCTGCACCGGACTGTCCGTGGAGGGCACGGGCAGGTTCCGCTTGTTGTCGAGAAAGCTCATCAGCTCATGGGCCTTCTCCACGTCCCGGTACTCCGGCAGCTTCAAAATCTGGTTCGTTCCGGCGGTGACGACCTCCTGCTTTCCCGCCTCCTCCAGCGTCTCGGTGGCATAGCTCACCACGGCGCTGAGCAGCAGAAACTGCTCTGGCGGCGTCTGGTCGGAAAGCGCCATGAGCCGCTGGCCCATCTCCTCCGCCGTAATGCCGGTGAAGTGGTCGCAAAAGAGCGTTTTCAGCTCCGGCAGCCACTCCTGCCGCACGGGCAGGTCGCTTTTCAGGAGCTTACTCTTCACGCGGCTGTCGCTCATCATCAGCACGACGATGACGCTGTTTTCATCCACATACAGCAGCTCCGCCCGCTGCAGCGTTGCCGCGTCCTTGCCGCCCGCCATCATATAGGTGGGGTACTGCACCAGGAAGGACATGATCTGCCCCGCCTGGGAGATGACGTCGTCCAGCTCCGCCATTTTGATGTGCAGCGCTTCGTTGATCTTCTCCGTCTCCGCAAGGCTGAGGGAATGCTGCTCCATCAGCTCGTTGACGTACAGCCGGTAGCCCTTGGGCGAGGGGACGCGGCCCGCGGAGGTGTGGGGCTGTTCCAGATAGCCCATCTCCACCAGATCCGCCAGCTCGTTGCGGATGGTGGCGGAGGAGAGCTTCGCCTCCATCTGCTCGGCGATGGTCTTGGACCCCACCGGCTCGGCGGTGTCGATGTAATGCTCCACCACGACCTTCAGTATTTGCTTTTTCCGGGCCGTCAGTTCCATATCCATCCTTCCAGCAAAGCCGCTCGCGGCGGCTCTTATCAAGAGCTTAGCACTCCTTTTCCCCGAGTGCTAAACGGAGTGTACCACGGGGCCACAGGAATGTCAAGCGAGGGAAATTAAATAATTTGTGAACATTAAAAAAGCGGGGCCTTTCCGAAGAAAAGCCCCGCGATGAATGTCGAAAAAGCGGCCCGCGAAGGTTCAGTTTTCCAGCGCCGCCACCGCCCGGCGCACGTCGCCGGAGAAGTACAGCGAGCCAAGGGCGCAGGCCACGCCGTCCCGTCCCGCCAGCGCCAGCACCCGCGCCACGCCCTCCTCCACGGAGTCCGCCGTTTGGGCCGCCGCGCCGGAGCGGGAAAGCAGCGCGCACAGCGCCTCCGCCGGCATGGCCCGGGCGTTGTCCGGCCGCACGGCGGTGAAATCCGCCGCGAGAGGGGCCAGCAGCTCCACCATGGCGGGAACGTCCTTGTCCGCCATGACGCCCAGCAGGAAGTGGATGCCGCCCTCAGGGAAATAGCAGCGCAGGCTCTCCGCCGTGGCGGCCATGCCGTGGGGATTGTGGGCGCCGTCCAGCAGAAACACCGGCTCGCGGCGCAGCACCTCAAAGCGGCCCGGCCAGCGCACCGCGGCAAGGCCCTCGCGGATATCGTCGCCTGAGATCCGCCAACCCTTTTCCCGCAGCGCCTCCAGCGCCGTCACCGCCACGCAGGCGTTGCGCAGCTGATAGCGCCCGATGAGGGGCAGGCGCAGCTCGCCGTAGGGCGTGCAGGTAAAGACGCTCTCGGCAAGGTCGAAGCGGACGGGCGCGATGCGGGAAAAATCCGCCTCGATGAGCCGCGCGCCCTTCTCCCGGCAGCGCTCACGGAACACCTCGTCCGCCTCCGGCGCGCCGCCGTAGCTCACCACCGTGCCGCCGTCCTTGATGATGCCGGCCTTGGCCCCGGCGATCTCCCGCAGCGTCCCGCCCAGCACCTGCGTGTGGTCCATGCCCATGGCGGTGATGACCGCCACCTCGGGGCAGGGGATGACATTGGTGGAGTCCATGCCGCCGCCGAGTCCCACCTCCAGCACCACGATGTCGCAGCTTTGGCGGCGAAAATACAGCAGCGCCAGCGCCGTGATGAGTTCAAACTCCGTGGGAGGGTCCTCCATGCTTTCCGCGTGGGGGCGAAGCTCCTCCACGAGAGCCGCCAGCTCCCCGTCCGGGATCTCCCGGCCGTTGATCTGGATGCGCTCGTTGAAGCGAAGAATATACGGGGAGATATTCAAGCCCACCTTGTAGCCCGCGCGCTGGAGGACCGAGGAGATACAGGCGCAGGTAGAGCCCTTGCCGTTGGTCCCCGCCACATGGACGAATTTCAGTTCCTTCTCCGGATTTCCCAGCCGGCGCAGCAGCTCCCGCGTGCGGGAGAGGCCCGGCTTGCTGCCCAGCCACTGTACGCTGTGGATATAGCGAAGCGCCTCGGCGTAGGTCATGCTCACTTGCCCTCTTTCTCCGGCGCGGCCGGGGCTGCGCCGTCGTTCTTCTTTGCGGCCACAAGGCCCTTGCTCTTAAACGCGCCGGTGCGGATCAGCAGCCAGATCACCACCGTGTCCGCCAGCGCCATGCCGAGATACAGCGGGATGCGGACGGCCAGCAGCTCCTTCAGCGGCGTGCCGTACAGCAGGGAGATGCAGTAGGAGGTCCAGCCGATGGACGCGACGATGGCCGTGGTAAAGCAGATGGCTCCGAGCCGCAGGGGCGTGGCGCCGTTACGCAGCAGCACCGGCTTCAGCAGGCCCGGCAGTCCGCCCACCAGAATGGGCGAGATGGCGAGCAGCGGCATATAGCCGAAGGAGGACAGCGCCAGCGCGCCCACCAGGTCCGCGCCGAAGCCCACCAGCGCTCCGGCCAGCGGACCGTACAGCAGTCCCGCCAGAATAATGGGCACGTTGCCGAGGCTCACCCGGATGCTGTGGGTGTTGATGGCGAGGATGCGGCTCAGCACCACGCTGAGACCGCAGAGGAACGCCAGCGTCACCAGCGTCCTGACGCCGCCGTTCCAGCGCTTGGCGAAGAACAGCAGGGCCAGCAGGCAGACCACCACCACGTCGATGATGATGAGCTGCGGCCGGTCCACCCGGTTCCACACCAGCACATTCACAAGGGCCAGCAAGACCACGCCGGCCACGGCCGCCCAGCGGCGGCCCAGGTTCCATTTGGACATAAAAAATCCCTCCACTCTGTAAATTTGGCAGTTTCGACCGGCCGCGCCGCCAAAGGGCGTGGCTTCCGGGTCCTGTAACGCCGCACAGAGGGAAGGTTCACTTCTCGGTATGCGGCAGCGGGATGCGAAAAACGCACTGCAAACCTTGCGGTCTTTCGTTCGGTGAACAACTCCCCGTTTCACCGACACTTAGGCAATTCGCCAACACGCGTTTTCCTACTCTGCCATTGAGCTTGCTTCCATTATATAATCTCTTTTGGAAATTGCAACCGAAAAAGCGCACTTTTCTTTGTGATTATCTTGTCACATTATCGGAGCCTTTTCGCTCACCGGGACGAAACAGTCTGCTCGCCCCGCGAAAAACCGGGCCGGCGCTGCCGCGCCGGCCCGGTCTCCGATATGTTTTTCTTATTCCGCTTTGGGCGCTTCCGCCGCTTTTGCGGCCTCCGCAGCCTTGGCGGCTTCCGCAGCGGCCCGGGCCTTCTCGGCCTGGGCCTTCAGCACGGCCTTGAACTTTTCCTTCTCCTCCGCGGTGGCGATAGGCTCGATGGCGTCGCGGGGGCAGACCTTGGTGCAGATCTTGCAGCCCTTGCACTTGTCGTAGTCGATGACGGCCACGCCGTCCACCAGCTCCACCGCGCCGAACTTGCAGTTCTTCACGCACATACCGCAGCCGATGCAGGAGTTTTTGCAGACCTTCATGGCTGAGGGGCCCTTGGCCTTGTTGGCGCAGTTCACGTGCACCTTGCGGGAGGCGGGGACCTCCACGATGAGATGGCGGGGGCAGGTATCGCGGCAGGCGCCGCAGTCGGTGCACTTGGCGGGGTCCACCTGGGCCACGCCCTTTTCATTGAGATGGATGGCGTCGAACTTGCAGGCCCGCACGCAGTTGCCAAGGCCCAGGCAGCCGAAGCTGCACTCCAGCGGGCCCGCGCCCACCTTCAGCGCGCCGGTGCAGTCCTGCACGCCGCGGTACTCATACTTCTTCACGGCCGCTTCGCCGCCGTTGCAGATGACGTGAGCCACCTTTTTCTCGCCGCTGGGGGCCTCCATGCCCATGATGGCGGCGATCTTCGCCGCGGCCTCCGCCCCGGCGGGAGCGCAGGCGGTGACGGGGGCCTTGCCCGCCAGGATGGCTTCCGCGCAGCCGGCGCAGCCGGGATAGCCGCAGCCGCCGCAGTTGGCGCCGGCCAGGCATTCCTGGATCTTGGGCAGACGTTCGTCCACCTTCACCTCAAACACCTTCGCCGCCACGGCCAGCACGATGCCGAACACGGCGGCCAGACCGCCCAGCACCAGCACCGCAAACAGGATATTCGTCACATTCATAGCCTTTCCTCCTTACTGCCACACGACCATGCCGCTGAAGCCCATGAAGGCCAGCGCCATCAGGCCGGCGGTGATGAGGGCGATGGGGAAGCCGTCGAAGCACTTGGGGTTGTCGGCAAATTCCAGGCTCTCGCGCACCGCGGCGAAGAGGAAGATCGCCAGCAGGAAGCCCAGGCCGCCGGTGATACCGTAGACCACGGACTCGATGAAGTTATAGTTGTTCTGCACGTTCAGCAGCGCCACGCCCAGCACCGCGCAGTTGGTGGTGATGAGGGGCAGGTACACGCCGAGGGCGGTGTACAGCGTGGGCATGGCCTTCTTCAGGAACATCTCCACGAACTGCACCAGCGCCGCGATGACCAAAATGAACGCCACGGTCTGCATATATTCCAGACCCAGCGCCACCAGCAGCTGGTTGACAAAATAGGTGAACGCGGAGGCGAGGCCCATAACGAAGGTCACGGCCAGGCCCATGCCCACGGCGGTGTCGATCTTTTTGGACACGCCCAGGAAGGGGCAGATGCCCAAAAACTGGGCGAAGATGAAGTTGTTCGTCAGGATAGCGCCCAGGGAGATCGCAAGCAAACTGGTCACACTCATGCCTGTTCAGCCTCCTTCTTTTCTTTTCTTGCCGCGCTCCTGGCAAGCGCCCACTGCATGACGGCGATCAGGGTGCCGAGGCAGAGGAAGCCGCCCACGGGCAGCACCAGCATCAGCGCGGGGGTGTAAGACACGGGCATCACGCGGACGCCCAGCAGCGTGCCGCTGCCCAGCAGCTCGCGGAAGGCACAGAGCACCAGGAGCACCAGCGTGTAGCCGATGCCCTGGCAGATGCCGTCCACCGCGGAGGCGGCGATGCCGTTTTTGGAGCTGAAGCTCTCGGCCCGGGCCAGGATGATGCAGTTGACGACGATCAGCGGGATAAACACGCCCAGGGACTTGGCGATGTCAGGCAGGAAGGCCTGCAGCAGCAGGTCCACCATGGTGACGAAGCCCGCGATGACCACGATGTAGCAGGCGATGCGCACCTCGCCGGGGATGATCTTCCGCAGGGCGGAGATGACGATGTTGGAGCAGGTCAGAATGATCAGCACGCTGACGCCCATGCCGAGGCCGTTGGAAATGGAGGTGCTGATGGCCATGGTGGAGCACATACCCAGCAGCTGCACCAGCACGGGGTTCTGGGTGATGAGACCTTCCTTCAGCTGTTTCTTAAAATTCATTTCTCATGTCCCCCTTTCTTAACCCAGCGCTTCCACGGCGGCCAGCGCGGCGTTGACGCCGGCGGTGACGCCCTTGGAGGAAACGGTGGCGCCGGAGATGGCATCCACGTTCTGCCCCACCACCAGGCTGCCCGCGCCGGACATACCCTTGAACTGGTCCAGCACGCCGTTGACATTGTTCATGACCTTGCTGCCGATACCGGAGGTCTCGGAGTTGTCCACGATGGCGACGCCGGTAACGGCCAGAGCCGTATCGGTGCCCACCATCATTTCGATGCTGCCCTGAGAGCCGCTGGCGATGACCTTCACGGTGTAGCCCACCAGCTCGCCGCCGGCGCGGACCTCATACACGGAGTCCAGCGCGCCGTAGGCGGCCGCGGCAGCGGTCATATCCTCGCTGACCTCCACGGGGACGTATTCCGCGTCCTCCACCGTCACCACCTGGTTCATGGCGGCGGCGGTGTTTTCCGCGTTGATGGCGGCTATTCTTTCCGCCGTCACGCCGTTGACAGCGCCCAGCAGGCCCGCCACCACGAGGGAGATGCCCAGCAGGGTGCCGGCGATCCTCAGCACGAATTTCGGTTGGATCTTCATTATTTCGCCGCCTCCTTTGCCTGTTTCTTGGCCGCCCTGGCGTCCTCGCGGCTGACGCCGAAGCGCACGGGCTTGACGTACTTGTCGATGAGCCAGGTGGTGCAGTTCATCACGAGGATGGAGTAGCAGACGCCCTCGGGATAGGAGCCGAAGTAGCGGATCATAACGGTGAGCAGGCCGCAGCCCAGGCCGAAGATCAGCTGGCCCTTTTTGGTCACGGGGGAGGTGGCGTAGTCGGTGGCCATAAAGATGGCGCCCAGCATCAGACCGCCGCCCAGCAGGTTATACAGCATCCACTGCAGGGGATCGTTGCCCCTGGGGAAGATGAAGGTAAGTACCGCGACGGTGGCGATGTACGCAACGGGCGTGTGCCAGCTGATGACCTTGCGGCCGATGAGCCAGGCCCCGCCGATGAGCAGCATCAGCGCGGAGACCTCGCCGATGGAGCCGCCGATGCGGCCGATGAACATATCGGCGAGGGAGTAGGTCGCGGTCAGGTCCGCGAAGGCGCCGCCCTTCATCATAGCCATGGGAGTCGCCGCGGTGGCGGCGTCCACAGTGGCGCCGAGAGGAGCCTTGGTCATGGGAGCCGCCCAGGTGGTCATGGCGGAGGCGTAGCAGGCAAGCAGCGCCGCGCGGCCCGCGAGGGCGGGGTTTAAGAAGTTCTTGCCGATGCCGCCGTAGAGCTGCTTGACCACGACGATGGCGAAAAACGCGCCTACGAGAAGCATCCAATAGGGCAGGTACACCGGGCAGACATAGGCCAGCAGCATACCCGTGACCACGGCGGAAAGGTCGCCGATGGACTGGGGCTTTTTGGTGAGCTTACGGTACAGCCACTCGAAAAACACGCAGCCCGCCACGGACACCGCCACCATCAGCAGGGGCCGGAGGCCCCAGTTCCACACGGCGATCGCCAGCGCCGGGACCATGGCGATGATCACATCCAGCATGATGGCGCGGGTGTCGGTCTTTTCCCGGATATGGGGGGAGGAAGTGGCGATCAGCTTCAAATTCTTGTAATCCGTCATTGCTTACGCCTCCTTCTTCGCCGCGGCGGCGGCTTCCGCGTCCGCCTTGGCCTTGGCCGCGCGGCGCTGTTCATTGATCTTCTGCTTGCAGGTGCGGAACATATGCACCAGATGCAGGCGGGCCGGGCAGTTGTAGGTGCAGGCGCCGCACTCGATGCAGTCCATGACGTTGGCGGCCTCCGCCTCGGTCAGCATATCCTTCTGGCCGTACTTATACATATACAGCGGCTCCAGATGCATGGGGCAGACGCTGACGCACTTGCCGCAGCGGATGCAGGCGGGGTCCTTCACCGTGCGCTCCTCGTCCTCCGCAAAGGCCAGCATGGCGCCGGTGCCCTTGCCCACGGGAACCTCGGTGGTATACTGGGCAAGGCCCATCATGGGGCCGCCCATAATGAGCTTATAGGTCTCGTCCTTCAAACCGCCGCAGGCGTCGAAGAGCCTGGAAACAGGCGTGCCGATGGGGCATTCCAGATTCTTCGGCTCGATGACGCCGGAGCCGGAAACGGTGACGACCTTCTTCACCAGAGGCATACCCTCATACACCGCGCGGTAGATGGCGCAGGTGGTGTTGAGGTTGAACACGGCGCAGCCGATGCCCGCGGGCAGTGCGCCGGGAGGCACCTGGCGGCCGGTGACGGCCTGGCAGAGCTGCTTTTCAGCGCCCTGGGGGTAACGGGTGTGGAACACGTCCAGAATCACGGGAGCCTTGCTCTCCGCGATGACGCGCTGCAGCGTCTCCACCGCGTCCATCTTGTTGTCCTCGATGCCGATGTGCACCTTGTCCAGACCGAACATCTTCGCCAGCAGCTTCGCGCCGCCCACCACCTGCTCCGGCCGCTCCAGAATGGTGCGGTGGTCGCCGGTGATATAAGGCTCGCACTCCGCGGCGTTGATGATGACGGTGTCCACCTTGCCGATGCCGCTGCTGATCTTCACATGGGTGGGGAAGGTGGCGCCGCCCATGCCCACGATGCCGGCGTTCTTCACGATCTCGCAGAGCTGCTCCGGCGTCAGACTCTCCGGGTCGGCGGGAGGCTGTACCTCCTCGCTCACGGTATCCTGAAAGTCGTTTTCGATGACCACCGACAGCATGGTGCCGCCCATGCTGAAGGGGCGCTGCTCCACGGCCGTCACGGTACCGGATACGGATGCGTGCACGGGCACGGAGACAAAGCCGCCGGCCTCGCCGATCTTCTGGCCGACCTTGACCTTGTCGCCCACCGAGACGATGGGCTTGCTGGGCGCGCCAATGTGCATAGACATGGGAATGACCACCTGCGCCGGCGCCGCCAGCTGCTCGATGGCCTTGTCCTTTGTGGCGGCCTTCATATCGTTGGGATGAACGCCGCCAAAGAATGCGTGTGCCATTGTCTTCACCTCTTATACTACAATCATGGCGGGCATACGCCCACCGGTATTTTAACTCAGTTATCATACACCACTCAAAATTTGAAGTCCACCTTTCCCTCCCATCTTTTTGGACTTTCGCTTTCTTTTTGTTAGGTTTTAATAATTTTATCCCGGTATTTTTGGAGTAATTCACTGCATTCTGCGGTAATGAATGTAAATTCTTTGCTTTTTTGTGGAAATTGTTGTAGTTCCTTTGGAAAAATGTTATAATTCCACGAGAATCATCACTGCACGCAAGGAGGCGTACCATGTTCATCCGTTCCGAGATCAAAAGAGAGGCCCGGGAGCTTCTCCGCCGCGCCCAGCCGCCGGTGGCGCGCTTCGCGGCGCTGCTGCTGCTCGTCAGCGCGGCGCTGAATCTGGCGGACCTGTTCTGCTCCGGCTCCACCTATGAATCGCTGCTGCGCTCCGGCCCCATCGGCATTTTCGTCTATATCCTGACAGGACTGATCTCCCTGCTGCTGGAAGCGGGCCGGGCGGAATACTGTCTCGCCGCCCGCCGGGGAGAGCCGTCGGCCTACGCCGATCTGTTTTACGGCTTCTCCTTCGCCTTCCGCTTCATCGCCCTGCTGGTGCTGGAGTCGCTGCTGGTGGCCCTGGGCTTTTTGCTGTTCATCGTTCCGGGCTTTATCCTGCTCTACCGCTACCGCTTCGCGCTCTACATCCTCTGCGAGGACCCGCAGACAGGCGTGCGGGAGGCCCTGCGCCGCAGCGCGGCGGAGCTGAAGGGCTTTAAGTCGGAGCTGTTTTTGCTGGACCTGAGCTTTCTCGGCTGGGCGTTGCTGTGCTCCCTGCCCATGGGCATCTGGCAGTATATGCAGTACTACACGCTGCTGACGGTGGGCCTGCCCGACGCGGCGGTGGTGCTCATCCGCACGCTGCTGTCCTTCCCCACGGTGCTGCTGGCCTTTTACCGCAGCCTGGCGGAGCTGGGCCTGCGCGAGCGCATTTTGCAGTACAAGCAGCCGGACTCCGCCGCCCCTTTCTGATGCGGCGCTTCGCCCGAAAAGTCCCGCTGAAGCCCGATCCTGCATTCCTGTCCTGTACTATTATAATGAAAGACGGAGGCGTTCATACGCCTCCGTCTTTCCGTATCTTTACTTAAGAATTTAAGCAGCCGCAAAAAAGGATCCGCCCCATTCCAATGAGCCGGGTCCTTTCCTGCTCTTGATTAAATCTAAATAATGCAGCAGAACAAATTGACTTTTTCCCCGCAAACCGATAGCATAATAACAGCACTTTTCTGGTGGTGGGTTGAAATGAAGCATTTACAGAGCATTGAATTGAATGAACACAGCAAAGAAGAAATCCTCCCCGAATTTGCGTCGGATTTTCCTTACATTGCCACCTGTGCGGAACTGGATAAATACACCGGGCCTATCGTGCCTTGGCATTGGCACAGAACAGTGGAGCTGTTTTATATGGGAAGCGGAACCCTGGAATACACCACGCCAAATGGGAAGTGGGTATTTCCGGCAGGTTCTGGCGGCTTTGTTAATTCCAATGTGCTGCATATCACCCAGGTGGTACCTTCTTACGATCGCACGGTTCAACTGTTACATCTGTTCGTTCCTTCGTTTTTGTCCGGGGAGCATGGAAGCCGCATGGAATCAAAGTACATCCTGCCGCTGACTGCGGCACCCGGCGTGGAAATGATTCCTCTGTACCCGGCCGATCCTATACAGGCAGAGATTTTGGCGGACATCAGGCAAGCTTTTGACCTGTCTGAACAGGAGTGGGGCTATGAATTCAAGCTGCGGGAGGCCCTTGCCCATATCTGGCTGAAACTCTTTGCGCAAGTCCGTCCTATGATGGAACAAGGCGGCATCAGCAAGGCTTCCGATGACAAGATCAAGATGCTGATGGTCTATATCCACGAGCATTTTCAGGAGCCGATCTCCGTTGCCCAGCTGGCGCAGGCTATCCATGTCAGCAAGCGCGCCTGTTTCCGCCTGTTCCAGGAAAATCTTCACATGACCCCGGTGGAGTATATCCGAAACTGCCGCCTGCAAAAAGCTTGTCAGATGCTTGCCAAAAGCAAAGAGCCGATTGCGCAAATCGCATACAGTTGCAGCCTTGGTTCAAGCAGCTATTTCGGCAAGATCTTTCGGGAGGCGTTTGGCTGTTCCCCCAAAGAATATCGTAAGCGTTGGCACGATAGTGATAAAAATGGTCGCCAATAATATATTGATTGCGCTATTATCGCGCTATACTGTCAACAAGGAACATGGAACGCCCCGCTCTCATCTCTTTTCCTGACTTCTTTGGCGGGGCTGGTGTGAACCAGTCTCGTTTTTACGCAAGGGAGGATTGGCAAATGCAGCCTACCCGTTCGGTCGCCGAGAAAACCCTAGCACAGGCGCACGCATCCAATCCCGGCCCCTGGGCAGACCACTCGCGCTATGTGGCGCTGGCCTGCCGGAATATCGCCGAAAACTGCCCGCATCTGGACGCAGATACCGCCTATATCTTGGGACTGCTCCATGACATTGGAAGATACGCGGGCGTCAGTTCAGAGCGCCATCTGATTGACGGCTATCGTTACTGCATGGAGAGAGGCTGGACCAAGGCAGCACAGATCTGCATTTCCCACGCCTTTATGGTGAAGGGCATTTCTTCTTCCATCGGTGTCTTTGATATGCCGCCGGAGGACAAAGCGTTTCTGGCTGAGTTCGTAAAAAACGCCGTCTATGATGACTACGACTATCTCGTGCAGCTTTGTGATGCGCTGGCGCTGCCCACAGGCTTTTGTCTGTTGGAAAAACGGTTTGTAGATGTGACGATTCGCTACGGTACCCACCCGGCTACCGTTGACCGGTGGAAAGCGGTCCTGCATATCAAACGCCACTTTGAAGATATAATGGGGCGTTCTGTTTATGAACTGCTTCCCGGTGTGGTGGAAAACAGTTTCCGTTGATAGGAGCTGCCTATGATTCAGCGTCTGTGTGTTTGTGGAGAGCGGCTCTGGCCAGCTCTGCTGCATTGCAAGGCTCCGGTTTATCTGCCGGATCAGGAGCACAGTGATCTCCGCTTCCTTTCCGCTGCGCAAAGGGAAGCGGTGCTCTCCGCCGCCCAAAAGGATCGAGCCCCAATCGCCCTGTATTTCAGCGACACGCAGGACTACATCCGCTTTGTCCTGGCGTATCTGCTTGTGGAGACTCCCTGATTTATGTTGCAGCCTTGTGCAGAAATGAATTCAGGAGACTTTTTATATGTATCTTTTAGGACAGTGCTGCGGCGTGATCGGGACAATTATTACAATCGTCCAGCCGCAATTTAAGAAAAAAGAGCAAATATTGATTTGCTGTATTCTTGTCAACACGATGAATGCATTGAATTTTGCTTTGATCGGTCAGACCGGGTCTGCGGTTTTCCTGTGTCTGGTTGCGATTGTTCAATCCATGGTCTCCATTTGGCATGAGCGGCGGGGAACAGGAATATCTTCTCTGGAAACCATTTTGTTTTTCATCCTCTATGTGGGTTTCGGTTTTTACGGAATGATTACCTCCGAGGGTTTTGTGTGGGCAATCAATCGGCACAATTTACTGGAACTCCTCCCCATTATTGGCGCGCTGATGCTTATGCTGTCGGTTTTTGCTAAGGGCGAACAGAGAACACGGCTGTTTCTGTTGTTCAATGGTGCGGCGTGGGCCGTGTATACAGCAGCCATTGGAGCCGCTGCTTTCTTCACAGCCGTGGCGGCCATGCTTTCTTCCATGATTGCCTTGCGGAAGTATCGCACTTCTTCTGCCCATGCGCCATCGCAGAATAAAAATTAAGGAGCGAATCTGCTGATTCGCTCCTTAATTTAATGACATTGGGGCGCATAGCTCCGCTTTTTTTGCTTCAGCCCACGGCTTCCTCGTCGTCCTCCGGCTCTCCCGCGTCGGAGGCAGGGGTGTTCTGCTCCGCCTCGTACGCCTCATACAGCGTCTCCCGCGCGGCGGACACATCCGCGTAGAACTGCCCCACGTCCAGCTCCGCCACCTTCTCCTCGTACAGGCTGCTGAACTCCACCTCCAGCTCTCCGGCCTGCTTCTCCAGCAGGTAGGAGAAATAGCTGCCGTCGGCCACCAGTTCCTCCTGCGTCAAAGCCTTGCGCAGCAGGATGTGATAGCCGTAATCGCTCTCCACGATGCCGCTGATTTCGCCCTCCTCCAGGGCGGCGGCCGCTTCCTCAAACTCCGGCACCATCTCGCCGGGGCCATACACATAGCCGTCGGGATAATAGCTGCGGCCGGGGTCCTCGCTGTACTCGTCCGCAAGCTGGGCAAACAGCGTCTCCAGCTCTCCGCTCTCCGCCGCCTGCAGCTGGAGGAGCAGCTCCTGCGCCTTGGCGTACTGCGCCTGCCGGGTCTCCTCGTCCAGCTCCTCGCCGGTGAGAACGTCCTGAGTGGCCAGGAGGATATGGTCGGCCTTCATCAGGCCCTCGTCCTTCACATAGGCGGCCAGCTCCTCCTCCGTGGGATACAGGGCGCCGCCCTCCTCCGTGGTGGAAAGCTGCAGCATATTGTAGTACTCAAAGGCCGTGTAGAAGTACTCCATGGTCTCCCGGGTAACGCCCATGTAGTCAAAGCCGAAGTCCCCGTACTGCTCCTCGTAGGCCGCGATCTCCTCCTCGATCTCGGCAGCGGCCTCCTCGGAGATGGTCAGGCCGTTCTCCGCCGCCCACTTTTCCACCAGGCAGTATTCCCTGGCGGTCTCCAGCGCGAAATCCCGGCAGGACTGGGCATAGGTCAGCCCCTCGCTGACCTCCTCGTCAAAGGCATCCGCCCCCACATACAGGGCGGCGTTGTACGCGGCGTTATACAGCCAGTAGAAATACCGCTCCGCGGTGACGTCCACGCCGTCCACCCGCAGCAGCACCGCGTCAGGACTGACGCCGGTGGCGTCGTAATAGATGCCGTCCGTGCGGCTGCCCTGGCTCATGCCGCAGCCGGCCAGCGCCGCCGTCAGCGCCAGGGCCATCAGAAACGCCGCCGCTCTCTTACCAAACTTCATGTTTTTGTTCTCCTTTCCGACCGGCAGGAACGCCGGCCGCGCAAAACTCATATAAGCGCTCTGCCCGCGCCGCGCGCAGGCCAAGCGCTGCTATTGTACCGCTCCGGCAGGGAAAAAGCAACGTCAATCTGCGCCGCCCGCGGCCTCCCGGGTCATTTTCAGGTCCTCCACCAGGGCCAGCGTGCTCTCCAGCACGTCCTCGCCCTTTCTCAGCCGCAGGGACAGCCCCGGCTCCTCTCCCGCCAGCAGCCGCAGCCTGCCCCGGTATTTCGCAAGGCCGCACACGGCGGCAAGGCTCTGCACGTCCACCTCTCCCAGACGCAGCAGCACCGTCTCTCCCTTCTGGGTGATGTCCGCCACGCCCGCCTCCACGGCGGCGGCGCGCAGCAGCGCCACGTCCAGCAGCGCCAGCACGCTCTTTGGCGGCTCGCCGTAGCGGTCCGTCAGCTCGTCCAGCACGTCGTCCGCGTCCGCAGCGCCCCGGATAGCGGCGATGCGGCGGTAGAGGTCCATACGCTGCTCCGGCGAGGGGACGTAGCGCTCGGGGATGTTGGCGCTGACCGTGAGGTCGGCGGAGCATTCCAGCTTTTTCTTCGGCGTTTCGCCCTGCTCCTCCAGCACCGCCTCCTGCAGGAGCTGGAGATACATATCATAGCCCACGCTCATCATATAGCCGCTCTGCTCCGGGCCCAGCAGATTGCCCGCGCCCCGGATCTCCAGATCCCGCATGGCGATCTTGAAGCCGCTGCCGAACTCCACATACTCCCGGATAGCACCCAGACGCTTCGCCGCCACCTCGGTCAGCACCTTGGCCGGGCGGTAGGTCATGTAGGCGTAGGCCCGGCGGGCGCTGCGGCCGATGCGGCCCCGGATCTGGTGCAGTTGGGCAAGGCCCAGCCTGTCCGCGTCCTCGATGATGAGGGTGTTGACGTTGGGGATGTCGATGCCCGTTTCGATGATGGTGGTGCAGACCAGCACGTCCGCGTCGCCGTCCACCATCTTCTGCATGACGGAGGAAAGCTCCTGCTCGCTGAGCTTGCCGTGGGCGGTCAGGACCCGCGCCTCCTCCCCCAGCATATTTTTGAGCCTTGCCGCGGTCATGTCGATGCTCTCCACCCGGTTATGCAGGTAATAGACCTGCCCGCCCCGGGCGATCTCCCGGCGGATGGCGTCCAGCAGCACCGGCCACTCATGCTCCAGCACATAGGTCTGCACCGGCTGGCGCTCCCTCGGCGGCTCCTCGATGGTGCTCATGTCCCGGATGCCGGAGAGGGCCATGTTCAGCGTCCGGGGGATGGGCGTGGCGGAGAGCGTCAGCACGTCCACCTGCCGGGACAGCTCCTTGAGCTTTTCCTTGTGGGTCACGCCGAAGCGCTGCTCCTCGTCGATGACGAGCAGCCCTAAGTCCTTGAATTGAATGCCCTTCTGCAGCAGCCGGTGGGTGCCGATGAGCAGGTCGATGCGCCCGGCGGCCAAGTCTTTCAGGATCTGCGCCGACTGCTTGGGGGTCTGGAAGCGGGACAGCACCGCCACGTTCACCGGGTAGCTGCGGAAACGGTGGAGGGCTGTGGCGTAATGCTGCTGGGCCAGCACCGTGGTAGGCACCAGAATGGCGGCCTGCTTGCCGTCCAGCACGCACTT
Source organism: Oscillospiraceae bacterium (assembly GCA_051867615.1). Lineage (GTDB taxonomy): Bacteria > Bacillota > Clostridia > Oscillospirales > Oscillospiraceae > RGIG5472. Next base: position 101,325 of record JBJDYU010000044.1, read on the forward strand.
CATCACCGCCCGCAGGGCCACCTCCGTCTTGCCGTAGCCCACGTCCCCGCAGAGGAGGCGATCCATAGGCACGGGCCGCTCCATGTCCCGCTTGATCTCCTCGATGCAGCGCAGCTGGTCGTCCGTCTCCTCATACTCGAAGGCCTCCTCAAACTCCTGCTGCCAGGGAGAATCCGGGGAGAATGCGTAGCCCGGGCGGCGCTGCCGCTCGGCGTAGAGCGCGATCAGCCCCTTGGCCAGATCCTTGGCCGCTGCCTTGGCCTTGCGGGTTGCTCTGGCCCAGTCTGTGCCGCCCAGGCGGCTGAGCTTGGTCTTTTCCGGCTCCTCGCCGCCGCCGATGTACTTGCTCACAAGGTCCAGGCTGGTGGCGGGAACATACAGGCAGTCGCTGCCCGCGTAGGCGATCTTGATGTAGTCCTTTTCCACGCCGTCCACCGGCATCCGCTGGATGCCCACGAAGCGGCCCACGCCGTGGTGGGCGTGCACCACCAGATCGCCGGGCGTCAGGTCCGTAAAGGACTGGATGCGCCGGCGGCTGTCGTCCTTCCCGGCGGACGCGCGCTTCTTTTTGCCGCCCTGGGCGAGAAGCTGTCCCTCCGTCAGCACCGCGAGGCGCAGCGCCGGATACTCCAGCCCCGCGCTGAGCGCGCCGAGGGCGATGCGCACCTCTCCCGGCTCCGGCAGACGCTTAGCCTCAAAGTCCAGCGCCGCCGTGACACCCTTTTCCCGCAGCAGCGTCTGGAGGTTCTTCGCCCGGCTCTCGCTGCCGCAGAGCACCTGCACCGCCGTGCCCTGCCGCAGATACTGCTCCATGTCCGCCGCGGCGGTGTCGAGACTGCCGCCGTAGGAGGCGAGCTGCTTGGCCATCAGGGTCAGCAGCGTCCTCGGCGGCGCGGGATAGCGGGAGGTGGGCAGCGCGTCCAGATAACAGACGGGCCAGTCCGCGAGACGCGCTGTAAATTCGCCGCTCTCCAGCGCCAAACGGGAGAACTCGCCCGCGAGTAGCCCCTCCTCCAGCAGCGTCTCCACGTCCTGCTTCCACTCCAGCAGCGCGCCCCGCAGCCGCTCCAGCACCCGGGGCGTATCGCTCAGCACCACCAGCGCCTCCGGCGGCAGGTAGTCAAAGGCCGTGTCCATGCCGCCGTAGACCGCGGCGGCGTAGCGGTCCGCCGCGGGCAGGGACGCGCCCGCGCGCAGCAGCTCCGCGTCGCCCTGCAGCGTCCGGGCCTGGGCCTGGCCGTGTTCCTTTTTTTCATACTTCGCCGCCAGCTGCTCCAGCTTCGCCGCGAGACCCTCCCGGCCCCCCTCGGCAAAGTCCGCCAGCACCTCCTCCGCCGCCAGCACCAGGGCGTATTTCACGTTTTTCACCCGGCGCTGGGTGCCGGTGTCGAACAGGCCCATGGAGTCCACTTCGTCGTCGAAAAACTCACAGCGCACGGGCTGCTCCATCAGCGGCGAGAACACGTCCAGAATGCCGCCCCGCAGGGCGAACTGGCCGGGGCCTTCCACCTGCTGCGTGCGGACATAGCCCGCCCGCACCAGCCGCTCCGCAAGCTCCGCGAGATCGTACCGCCCGCCCAGCCGCAGCTCCACCGCCGTTTTCAGCAGCACCTCGCGGGGGATGGCCCGGTATAAAAGGCTCTCCACCGTAGCCACCACCGTCAGGTTTTCCTCCGTTGCCAGCCGGTACAGCGCCGCCATGCGCCGCTGCTCCCAGTTTCGGGAGGCCGCGCCGCCGCGAAGGCGCAGCTCCCGCTGGGGCAGCAGCAGCGGCTCCTTCCCCTGAAAGGTCTTTAAGTCCTCCGCCATGCGGCGGGCCTCCCGCTCGTCGCTGACGATGACGCAGGCGGGCCGCTCCGTCCGCGCCGCCACCGCCGCGGTCACATGGGCACGGTGCACGGGGCCCAGGCCCGTCATGGCCGCGGGGCAGCGCCCCGCTTCCACCGCCCGGGCCAGCTCCGCCACTTCCTCCAGCCGCAGCAGCGCGTCCCGTAAGATCTGCATGGCAGTTTCCCTCCTTTTCCGCAAAGGCCCCGCCGGGGCCGCGTCTTTTTGTCGAAGCATGGTAAAATATGGCAGCTTCAACGCAGAAATGGCCCACTCCGTCCCCCGGAGGGGGAGGGGTGTGCCTTCCTATCCATATGCGCCTTGCGGCCCGAAACAGACCGCGAGGACTCAGTTATACCGGTTCTGGGCCTTCTGCACGCCCTCCCGGATCACGCACTCCGCCGCGTCCACGGCCCTTTGCAGGGCCTGATCCAGCACCTTCCGCTCGGCGGGCGTGAACTTCCCGATGACCCAGTCCACCATCTCATGCTCCGGGTGCTGGGGCGCGCCCACGCCCACCTTGATGCGCGGAAACTCCTCCGACCCCAGATGGGCGATGATGCTTTTGAGGCCGTTGTGGCCCCCGGCGCTGCCGTTGGCCCGGATGCGCAGCTTCCCCAAAGGCAGGGCCACGTCGTCCTGGATCACCAGCACCCGCTGGGGCGGCAGCTTGTAAAAGCGGGCGGCCTGGCCCACGGCCTCGCCGCTCAGATTCATGAAGGTCTGGGGCTTCATGACGAGGACCTTTTCGCCCCCCAGCGTCACCGTGCCCGTCAGGGCGCGGAATTTGAGCCGCTCCACCTTCACGCCCTTTTCCCGGGAGAGCAGGTCCGCCGCGAGAAAGCCCACGTTGTGCCGCGTCTCCGCGTACTCCCGCCCGGGATTGCCCAGGCACACCAGCAGCCAGCTGACGCTGCCGCCGCCGAATTTTCCAAGCAGCATACCCAACTCTCCTTTCCCGCGCTTTTCCGGCAAATTTCACTGCCTGCTACAGCGCGCGAATCGTCCGCTTTCAGCGGACGATTCGCACATTTGCGGCATAAGAAGCATTTTCTCCGGCGCACGAAGCGCCAGAGAAAATACGAAAATGATGATGCAAAAGGGGCCTGTCCCTCAGCGGAACAGCTTGGAGACGGAGATCTCCTGATAGATGCGCTCGATGGCCTCGCCGAAAAGGGGGGCCACGGTGAGGTAGCGCAGCTTGTCGCACAGCTGGCTCTTGGTGTCGGGGATGGTGTCCAGCAGGGCCACCTCGGTGATGACGCTGTTGTTCAGTCGCTCGATGGCGGGGCCGGAGAGCACGCCGTGGGAGGCGCAGGCATAGACCTTGGTGGCGCCGCCGATCTTGATGATGGCCTCGGCCGCGTGGCAGAGGGTGCCGGCGGTGTCGATCATATCGTCAAAGAGGATGCACTCCTTACCCTTCACGTCGCCGATGACGTTCATGACCTCGCTCTGGTTGGCCTTCTGGCGGCGCTTGTCCACAATGGCCAGCTGCATATGCAGCTTCTGGGCGAAGGCGCGGCTGCGGGCCACGCTGCCCACGTCGGGAGAGACCACCACCATGTCGTCGCACTTGGAGCCGAACTTCTTGGCATAGTAGTCCGCGAAGATGGGATTGCCCACCAGATGGTCCACAGGGATGTCAAAGAAGCCCTGGATCTGGGCGGCGTGCAGGTCCATGGTCAGCACACGGTCCGCGCCGGCGGCGACGATCATGTTGGCCACGAGCTTGGCGCTGATGGGGTCGCGGGCCTTGGCCTTGCGGTCCTGCCGGGCATAGCCGAAGTAGGGGATGACCGCGGTGATGCGGCCGGCGCTGGCGCGCTTGCAGGCGTCGATCATCACCAGCAGCTCCATCAGGTTGTCGTTGACGGGAGAGCAGGTGGACTGGACCAGGAAGACGTCGCTGCCGCGGACGCTCTCAAACAGGGAGACCGCCACTTCGCCGTCGGAGAAGCACTTCACCTCCGCCTCGCCCAGCTTGACGCCCACCTGCTCGCAGATGGCCGCGCCCAGCGCAGGGCTGGCATTACCGGTAAAAATCTTGATATCCTTGCCGTGTGCAATCATGGTAACTTTCCTCATCTTTCTTCTACATAATGATTATGATAGCCGAGTGTCAGAGATATAAGATATCTATCCAAATAACAATCCTTTCGGATCAATATTTGCTGTGCTTCAGGGCCCGGCGCCGGGCGGCCCAGCCCTCCTTCACCGTCTGCTCGGAGCGGCCGATGGCGAGCGCGTCCTCCGGCACGTCCTTCGTCACGGTAGTGCCGGCGGCGATGTACGCCCCCGCGCCCACGCGCACCGGAGCCACCAGGTTGGTGTTGCAGCCGATGAAGCTGCGGTCGCCCACGGTGCAGCGGTACTTCTTGTCGCCGTCATAGTTGGTGGTGACGGTGCCGCAGCCGAAGTTCACTCCCGCGCCCACGTCGCTGTCGCCGATATAGGTCAGGTGGGAGACGCTGGTCTTTTCCCCGAGGCTGGAGTTCTTCAGCTCCACGAAATCGCCGATCTTGGCCCCGTCCGCCACGGTGCAGCCGGGACGGATGTAGGCGAAAGGCCCGATGCGGACGTTTTTGCCGATGGTGCTGTCGTTGATCTGGGACTGGTTCACCACGGTGCCCTCGCCCACGGTGCAGTTGGTCACCATGGAGTTGGGACCGATCTCACAGCCGGCGGAGATGACGCTCCTGCCCCGGATGATGGTGCCGGGCAGGATCACCGCCCCGGGGGCGATGGACACCCGGGGGTCGATATAGGTGTTGCCGGGATCGATGACGGCGACGCCGTTGGTGACGTACTGCTTCATAATATCGTCGCGGCAGTAAAGGCTCACGTCCATGAGCTGCTTGAAGGTCTCAAACTCGCCGATGCTCCCCTGGAAGGGCAGCGCGGGCTTTTCAAAACGCAGGCAGGAGCCGTTCTCCTCGAGGAAGCGGCGCTCGGCCTCCTCCTGCTCCTCCGTGGCCACGGTGATCTCCCGGCCCGGGAAGCAGGCGCGGACCTGCTCCTCCCATTCCTTTTCACAGGCGACAAAAATCCGCTGGATCCCGGAGGCAGCCAGCACCTCCCCCATCCATTCCAGCACGGGGCAGAACATGACGTTCTCCAGCATCAGCGGCTTCCCGGAGGGCCCGACGGCCTCCTTCTTCAGCCAAAAAGCAGCTGCTTTCTGCTCCATGGGCGATCCTTCCTTTCTGTTTTCCGGCCCGCGGGCCGGACATGGCGGTAGATTTTCAATGATATTATAACAGGCTCTATGAAAAAATCCAGTCGCAGAAGAAATTTTTTTGGACCCGTCCGCTTTTTTTCGCCGGCTTTGTCCCGGCGGAGGGACGCGCTTGCCGCCAATTTGTGACGCGGGAGCATCTTTTTCTGAAATCCGTGCATTTTTTGCGCCTGTTTTCTCCATATTTACTATTGAGTTTCCTTTCACTTTGCTTTACAATGTTCACATTCGGCGGCACGGCGTTTTTGCCCCGCCCGCCGTTGCGTTTTCCCGGTTTTCCGGCTGAAAAGGGCGGTGTTTGGATATGATTGATATTGTCCTGGTGGAACCGGAGATCCCCATGAACACGGGGAACGTGGCCCGGACCTGCGCCTGCACCGGCGCGCGGCTGCATCTGGTGCGGCCGCTGGGCTTCGATATCTCCGACCGGGCCGTGAAGCGGGCGGGCCTTGACTACTGGCATCTGGTGGACCTGAGCGTATATGATTCCCTGGATGAGCTGTTCCAAAAGCACCCTGAAGCCGCGGAGGGCTGGCTCGCCACCACCAAGGCGCCGAGAAGCTACGCGGAGGCGGACTTTCGCGGCGGCTGCTGGCTGTTCTTCGGCAAGGAGACCGCCGGACTGCCGGAATGGTTCCGGCTCGCCCACGCGGAGCGCTGCATCCGCCTGCCCATGAAAAGCGAGGCCAGGAGCCTCAATCTGGCCAACTCCGTGGCCATCGTCTGCTATGAGGCGCTGCGCCAGCAGGGCTTCCCCGGTCTCAGCGCCGAGGGCGAGATGGCCGAAAAACAATAGCGTGTAGATCCGCGAGAGTATGCGCGGCCCCGGCCGCGCCCGCCGCTTGTTTGTATAAGGAGAGGTGTATATGAACTACAACAAAAAAACCATTCTGGACGTGGATGTGACGGGCAAGAAGGTCTTGCTCCGCTGCGACTTCAACGTTCCCCAGGACAAGACGACCCACGAGATCACCAGCGACAAGCGCATCGTTGCCGCCATCCCCACCATCCGCTATCTGCTGGACCACGGCGCGGCGGTCATCGCCTGCTCCCATCTGGGCAAGCCCAAGGGCCAGTGGAAGGAGAGCCTGTCGCTGGCCCCGGTGGCCAAGCGTCTGGGCGAGCTGCTGGGCCGCGAGGTGCTTTTCGCCTCCGACGTCATCGGCCCCGACGCCAAGGCCAAGGCCAAGTCCCTGCCCTGCGGCGCCATCATGCTGCTGGAGAACCTCCGCTTCCATGCCGAGGAGGAGCAGAACGACCCCGCCTTCGCTAAGGAGCTGGCCTCCATGGCGGAGCTGTACGTCTCCGACGCCTTCGGCACCGTCCACCGCGCCCACGCCTCCACGGCAGGCGTGGCGGCCTACCTCCCCGCCGTCTCCGGCCTGCTGGTGGCCAGAGAGCTGGAGGTCATGGGCAAGGCGCTGGACGACCCCAAGCGCCCCTTCGTGGCGGTGCTGGGCGGCGCCAAGGTCAGCGACAAGATCGGCGTCATCAATAATCTCCTGGACAAGGCCGACACCATCATCATCGGCGGCGGCATGGCCTACACCTTCCTCAAGGCCCGGGGCGGCGAGATCGGCCATTCCCTGCTGGAGGCCGACAAGGTGGACTATGCCCGCGAGATGCTGGAAAAGGCCGAGGCCAAGGGCGTGAAGCTGCTGCTGCCCACGGACACCGTCTGCGCGGCGGAGTTTGCGGCGGACGCCGCTCCCAGCGTCCACGACTCCATGGCCATCCCGGCGGAGCTGCAGGGCATGGACATCGGCCCGAAGACGGTGGAGGCGTTCTGCGCCGCCACGGCGGGCGCGGGCACCATCGTCTGGAACGGCCCCATGGGCGTGTTCGAGTTCCCCGCCTTTGCGGGCGGCACCAAGGCCATGGCAAAGGCTCTGGCGGAGAGCGGCGCGGTCACCATCATCGGCGGCGGCGACAGCGCCGCCGCGGCGGAGCAGCTGGGCTTCGCCGACCGCATCACCCATATCTCCACCGGTGGCGGAGCGTCCCTGGAATTCCTGGAGGGCCGCGAGCTGCCCGGCGTCGCCTGCCTGCTGGATAAGTAAGCAGGCCGCCGCCATGTGATATCCGTAAGCGGCAGAGCCGCTAACGGCTAATCCGAGCCGGCGGAGCGTCCCTGGAATTCCTGGAGGGCCGCGAGCTGCCCGGCGTGGCCTGCCTGCTGGATAAGTAAACCCGACCCGGCCGGAATTCCGGCGGGAATCAACATATATATTTAGGAGTATAGCGCCATGAATACCCGATACCGTAAAACCATCATCGCCGGCAACTGGAAAATGAACAAGACCGCCTCCGAGACCAAGAAGTTCGCGGAGGAGCTCAAGCCCATCCTCCCCAAGGCCAAGCGCTGCGAGGTCGTGGTCTGCGTCCCGGCCTGCAACCTCTCCGCCGCCGTGCGGGCCTTCCGCGATATGCGCGTGAGCGTGGGCGCGGAGAACCTGTTCTATGAAAAGAGCGGCGCCTACACCGGCGAAGTCTCCGCCGAGATGCTGAAGGACCTGGGCGTGAAGTACGTCATCATCGGCCACAGCGAGCGCCGCCAGTACTTCGGCGAGACCGACATCACCGTGAACAAGAAGGTCCATGCCGCGCTGGAAGCGGGCCTGTATCCCATCATCTGCGTGGGCGAGAGCCTGGAGGAGCGGGAGATGGGCATCACGCTGGAGCGCATCACGCTGCAGCTGAAGGCCGCCCTCGCCGGCGTCAGCAGCGAGAAGATCCGCAAGTGCGTCATCGCCTATGAGCCCATCTGGGCCATCGGCACCGGCCACACCGCCACCGCGGCGCAGGCCGCCGAGGTCTGCAACGCCATCCGCGCCATCATCCGCAGTATGCACGGCGCCCGCACCGCCCGCAGCGTCACCATCCAGTACGGCGGCAGCATGAACCCCGGCAACGCCCGGGAGCTGCTGGCCCAGCAGGATATCGACGGCGGCCTCATCGGCGGCGCGTCTCTGGCGGCGGATAAGTTCGCCGCCGTCATCAGCGCGGCCAACCAGGACTAACCCCGCCCCCACACGGGCAAGAATCGAGAGGTCATCATGAACAAAACCCCCATTACCCTGATCATTATGGACGGCTTCGGCCTGTCCGGCGAGACGCGCGGCAACGCCGTCCGGGCGGCGAAGACCCCTGTTCTTGACAAGCTCTTTCAGGAATACGCCCACACCTCCCTCTCCGCTTCCGGTCTGGACGTGGGTCTGCCCGAGGGGCAGATGGGCAACAGCGAGGTGGGCCACACCAACATCGGCGGCGGCCGGGTGGTGTTTCAGGACCTGCCCCGCATCACCCGCAGCATCGGCGATGGCTCCTTCTTCCGCAACGAAGCCTACCTCGAAGCCATGGACAACTGCCGGGAAAAGGGCACGGCGCTGCACCTGTTCGGCCTGCTGAGCGACGGCGGCGTCCATTCCCACCTCCAGCACCTCTATGCCCTGCTGCGCATGGCGAAGGAGCAGGGGCTTTCCAGAGTCTATATCCACGCCTTTCTGGACGGGCGGGACGTTTCCCCCACCTCCGGCGCGGGCTTCGTGGCGGAGACTGTGCAGCAGTGCGCCGAGATCGGCGTGGGCCGCATCGCCACCGTCATGGGCCGCTACTACGCCATGGACCGCGACAAGCGCTGGGACCGCGTGGAGCGGGCCTATGACGCCATGGTCTACGGCGAGGGCATCCAGAACGACGACCCTGTGGCGGCAGTGAAGGAATCCTATGAAAACGACGTCACGGACGAGTTCGTGGAGCCGGTGGTCTGCGACAAGGACGGCCTTGTCTCCGACAACGACAGCGTCATTTTCTTCAACTTCCGCCCTGACCGCGCCCGGGAGCTCACCCGTGCCTTCGTGGACCCGGATTTTGACGGCTTCAAGCGGGAGTTCTTCCCCCTGAGCTTTGTCTGCAACACCGAGTATGACGCCACCATGCCCAATGTCGCCGTGGCTTTCCCCCGCATCCGGGTGGCCAACGGCCTCGGCGAATACCTCAGCCGCGCCGGCATGACGCAGCTGCGCATCGCGGAGACGGAGAAGTACGCCCATGTGACCTTCTTCTTCAACGGCGGCGTGGAGACCGTGTTCGAGGGAGAGGACCGGGTCCTCATCCCCTCTCCCAAGGTCCCGACCTACGACCTGCAGCCGGAGATGAGCGCGCCGGAGGTCTGCGAGGAGTGCGTGCGGCGCATCGAAAGCGGCAAGTACGACGTCATCATCCTGAACTTCGCCAACTGCGACATGGTGGGCCACACCGGCGTGTTTGACGCGGCGGTGAAGGCGGTGGAGACGGTGGACACCTGCGTGGGTCATGTGGTGGACGCCACGCTGCGCATGAGCGGCATCGCCATGATCACCGCCGACCACGGCAACAGCGAGAGTATGCTGCAGACCGACGGCAGCCCCATGACCGCCCACACCACCAATCCTGTTCCCTTCATCATCTGCGGCGCGGCGCAGGAGCTGCGCAGCGGCCGCCTCGCGGACATCGCCCCCACCATTCTGGACGTGATGGGCCTGGAAAAGCCCGCGGAGATGGACGGACAGAGCCTGATCGTGAAATAACTCACCCGCTTCGCGTCTGCGGACGCGAAGGGAACCGGAATACCGCGCGCAGCGTGCCGGGGCGAAACGCCCCGGCACGCCGTTTCTTTTTGTATAGATCTTTCCGGCCGGGGCCATACTAAGGGTACATCCCCGGAAAATTTCCACACGAAAGGAAGATCTTATGCAGAAGAAATTCCGTACCCTGTTCGGCGCCGGCGGGCCTTACATCGTCTTCGCGCTCTGTCTGGTGGCAGCAGGGGTCCTGGGCTATCAGTTCCTCTACTCCGCGCCCGCGGAACCCGTCCCCGAGGAGCCGGTGCTGGACACGAGCCAAAGCAGTGAGCCCACCACGTCCCTCCCTGAGCACCCCGTGAGCGCCCTCCCTGAGGAGGCGGAGGTCTCCTCCTCCGTGGAGGTGGAGCAGCCCCCGGCGGCTTCCGCCTCCGCTTCCGCCAGCCAGAGCACGGCGAAAAGCAGCCCTAAGCTGGTCTCCCCTCTCGCGGGCAAGACCATCGCCGCCTTCAGCGCCGATGTGCTGACCTATAACGAGGCGCTGGAGGACTGGCGCACCCATAACGGCATCGACATCGCCGCCGAGGAGGGCACGCCGGTCTGCGCCGCCAGCGACGGCACCGTGCTCTCCGTCTCCGAGGACCCCCTGATGGGCGTCACCGTGGTGCTGGAGCATGACGGCGGCTTCGTCTCCACCTACGCCTGCCTCGGCACGGAGGTCTATGTCTCCGCCGGAGACGAGGTGCTGGCGGGAGAGAATATCGGCGCGGTGGGCTCCACCGCCGCCGGCGAGAGCGCCGAGCCCCACCTCCACTTCTCCGTCATGAAGGACGGCCAGCTGGTGGACCCCAGCGAGTATCTCCCCTGAAACGGCAGCCGCCAGGCGGCGGGGAAGCTTTTCCCCGCCGCTTTTCTCCGTCCTTCATCCGCGGTGGGCCTGATTTCGCCGTTTTTTTCGTTTTCCCCGATGAAATTCGACTTGTGAGGACTGCGGAAGCATGGTATACTTCTCTCAAGAGAGTTTTGGGAAAAATTTTGGAGAAAGAAGTGTGGTTTTATGCTGCAAGTCAAGCTGGATTCCCTGCGGACGTTCCTGCCCTTGCCCTATGAGGAAGCGCTGGCCCCCCGTCTGCGGCAGGCGCAGCACTGGCTGCGCACCGCCAGCGGCAAGGGCGGCGATTTCGTGGGCTGGGTGGACCTGCCCGAAAACTATGATAAAGAGGAGTTCGCCCGCATCCTCCGGGCCGCTGAACGCATCCGCAGCGACTCTCAGGCCCTGGTGGTCATCGGCATCGGCGGCTCTTACCTGGGCGCCCGGGGCGTCATCGAGTGCCTCCGCTCCCCCAACTATAACCTGCTGCCAAAGGACACGCCCAACATCTACTTCGTGGGCAACGGCCTGTCCGCCGAGGCGCTGGGCGAGGTCCTGGACCTGGTGCGGGACGTGGATTTCTCCGTGAACGTCATCTCCAAGTCCGGCACCACCACGGAGCCGGCGGTGGCCTTCCGCTTTTTCCGGGAGCTGCTGGAGAAGAAGTACGGCGAGGAGGGCGCGGCCAGACGCATCTACGCCACCACCGACCGCTCCCGCGGCGCGCTGAAGTCTCTGGCAGACGAAAAGGGCTATGAGACCTTCGTGGTGCCTGACGACGTGGGCGGACGCTACAGCGTTCTCACCGCCGTGGGCCTGCTGCCCATCGCCGTGGCGGGCATCGACATCGAAGCGCTCATGGCGGGCGCGGCGGAAATGCGCCAGACCTGCTTTACCGAGGGCTACCAAAACCCCGCCTGGCGCTATGCCGCCGCCCGGTACGAGCTCTACCGCCGGGGCAAGAAGGTGGAGATCCTCGCGGCCTACGAGCCTTCCTTCCGCTTCATGACGGAGTGGTGGAAGCAGCTCTACGGCGAGAGCGAGGGCAAGGAGGGCAAGGGTCTCTTCCCCGCCAGCGTGGAGTTCACCGCGGACCTCCACTCCATGGGCCAGTATATCCAGCAGGGCGAGCGCATCCTGATGGAGACCGTGGTCCGCTTCGGCCCCTCGGCGCGGCAGCTGGAGGTCCCCTATGACGAGGGCAACGGCGACGGGCTGAACTTCCTCGCGGGCAAGTCCATGGACTTCGTGCTGCAGCAGGCCATGGACGGCACCTACCTGGCCCATGTGGAGGGCGGCGTGCCCAACCTGGTGCTGCAGGCGGAGGAGAAAAACGAGCGCACGCTGGGCGGTCTCATCTACTTCTTTGAGTTCGCCTGCGGCCTCTCCGGTTACCTGCTGGGGGTGAACCCCTTCGACCAGCCCGGCGTGGAGGCGTACAAGAAGAATATGTTCGCCCTGCTGGGCAAGCCCGGCTACGAGGACATGGGCGAGGCGCTGCGCCGCCGCCTGGGCCGCTGAGCGGTTGACCGAATTGTTATTTTTTCTTAAATTTTTCGTTTCGGCGTTGTAAAATCCCGCCGGACATGATACTCTAAGTACACCAGAATATGGGGCAGGTCCCTGAAGACAGGAGTGATTTCTTATGGTTAAACTGATCATGGGTGAAAAAGGTACCGGCAAGACCAAGGAATTGATTGAGATGGTCAACCAGACCGCTGCCAGCGTCCCCGGAAACGTGGTCTGCATCGAGTCTGCGGCCATGATGACGTACAGCATCAAGCCTCAGGTCCGCCTGCTGGTGGCCCAGGAATGCGGCATCAACTCTTACGAGGTGTTCCGCGGCTTTATCTCCGGCCTCTATGCCGGCAACTATGACATTTCCCACATCTTCATCGACAATCTCTACAAGATCTGCGGTTCTTTCAGCGCCGAGACCGACGCGTTCCTCAGCTGGCTGGATGGCTTCAGCGCCAGCAGCGGCGTGGAGTTCGTGCTGACCATCAGCGCCGATCCCTCTCTTGCCACGGAGACCATGAAGAAGTTTCTGTGATACGCATACCTACATAAGGAACTGAAAGGCCGCCGCCCGGATGGGCGGCGGCCTTTTTTGCTTTCGCGGGAAGCCTTGCCATGTTCCGCGCCGGCAGGCGCGGCTCTGTTGAATCCGTTCGGAACGAAATATGGCTTTATCGGCTTATGCTGATTACATCGTTCCCCCGATCAATCCCATAACAAATTCCAGATCCACATCCCGTTCCAGATGTTCCGGCGTCCACGGTATATAATGATCCACCTGCACGCCCCGGTGTTCAAGCCCCATGCCCTTATCTATTCTTCCGGCTCTTGACGTCGGATAAATCATTTCATAATGGTCCCACGCCGCCAGAGTACAGTTTGAATAGTCTGTGATCCCTCTGGTTGGACGCCCGACCACGGTCACCTTGGGCGAACATGACATGATCTCTACAAAGGCGTCTCCGGATGAGGCGCAGTCCTGGTCTGTCATGATCCATATTTTTCGGGGATATGCTTTACCGTATATCCCGGTTTTCTCATCATCAGAGTATGCAATAAAGCCTTTTCCCGAATTCTGTTCCAGTTCGGCTTTCATCTGCTCTACCACAGGCCTGATATCATCCGAAACGCCCGCGGCAAAGAAAGCGCGCAGCATTTCAAGGCGGCTTTCACAATTACGTTTTGAATAGTTGATCGCGACCGGCTCGGTTTCAGGAAGAAAAACATCTATCATTTTCCCATCCGGAAAACAGTAAGCCAACAGCGGGAAAAACGCCGTATCAGAGCCTCCGCCGTTATTTCTTACATCAATGATCAGGTTTTCAGCCTTTTCAAGAAGCTCCCGGCTCTCCTCATACACCTGTCTGATTGCATCCTCATCTGCAAAGTCTTCCAGGCGCATCAGCACGGTATGATTTCCAAGCGCACGACAAAAATACTTATTACTATCAGGAATCCCGTCCCCCAATTCGATTGGCACGATGCGCCGCTCCTCATTTCTGACCACCGTCAACTCATGGGCAAACGTCAGAATGGGCGTCCACAAAAGGCCCTGACGTTCCTTTGTTTCATGCATCAAAAAGACCGCGTTCGCTTCTGCCGCTTCAGGGATCGTCTGCCTGTCGATTGCAACGATCCGGTCCTTTACTTTTAATTTTGACGTTTCCGAAGCCCTTGTCACATAGAGGCTGTCGCCGTAACGCATCACCTCAAAGTCTATTTTGCCAAGCTTATTGTTAAAGAATCCCAAATGTCCTTCCAGGCCGAAAGAAGCAAGATATTTCTTTACCAGCAACGCAAAGTCTCTTTCGGTCATATCATCACGGATCTGATCTCTGTATGCATCATACGCTCCCGCCCCCATGTCTTTGCACGTGGCAGAATCCGTTTTCATGATGCTTACCACTTCGTCAAATATCTCTGCATAAGTCATAACAGGCCTCCTTTGCAAAGCCTCATTTATCCGGCGCTTTTTCTGAACAAAACATATCAGAAAAATGTGAAAATTTCCACCGCTTTCCGCAAAAACAGCGCCGGAGCGAAAGCTCCGGCGCTGTTTCTCTTTACTTTTTCAGCTCGCCGTTGGCGCTGGCGGTGAGGTAGGCGTTGATAAAGCCGTCCAGCTCGCCGTCCATGACGGCCTGGATGTTGCCGTTTTCAAAGCCCGTGCGGTGGTCCTTCACCAGCGTGTAGGGCATGAACACATAGGAACGGATCTGGCTGCCCCACTCGATCTTCATCTGCACGCCCTTGATGTCGGAGATCTTCTCCGCGTGCTGCTGCAGCTTGATCTCCACCAGCTTGCTTCGCAGCATACGCATGGCCACCTCGCGGTTCTGCACCTGGCTGCGCTCCTGCTGGGAGGCCACCACCACGCCGGTGGGAATGTGGGTGATGCGGATGGCGGACTCGGTCTTGTTGACGTGCTGGCCGCCCGCGCCGGAGGAGCGGTAGGTGTCCACCCGCAGGTCCTCCGGGCGGATATCCACCTCGGCGTTGTCGTCGATCTCAGGCGTGACCTCCAGCGCCGCGAAGGAGGTCTGGCGGCGGCCGGAGGCGTCGAAGGGCGAGACGCGGACGAGACGGTGCACGCCGTGCTCGCTCTTGAGATAGCCGTAGGCGTTCTCGCCCTCGATGACCACCGTGGCGCTCTTTAAGCCCGCCTCGTCGCCGTCCAGATAGTCCACCATCTTGAAGGTGAAGCCGTGGGCCTCCGCCCAGTGCATATACATCCGGTAGAGCATCTGCGCCCAGTCCTGAGCCTCGGTGCCGCCGGCGCCGGCGTGGAACACCAAAATGGCGTTGCTGTTGTCATACTCGCCGGAGAGGAGCGTGGCCAGCCGCGCCTCCTCCACCTTTTTCTCGAGAGCCGCGTAGCCCTCCTTCACCTCGCCCAGAAGTGAAGCGTCATCCTCCTCGATGCCCATTTCCACCAGGGTCAGCAGGTCCTCCCGCTCGGCCACCAGCTTCTGCTGGCGGCGCACCTTGTTTTGCAGCTGCTTGGTCTGCTGCTGATTCTTCTGGGCCCGGGCCACATCGTTCCAGAAGCCCTCCTCCTCGGTCTCCTTCTGCAGCCGCTCGATCTCCGCCGCAGCGGCGTCGATGCCGAGGGCCTTGTGCAGGTTCCGGAAGGTCTCCTCCATCCCCAGCAGCTTCTGCTTGTATTCGTCGTATTCGATCACTGCCATGGTCTTCTTCTCCCTGACGTAAAATTTCTTAACTATGTTATTATGCCAAAGCTTTGCCGCTTTGTAAAGGGGGAAAGCTGCCGGAAAACGCCGCCTGCGCCGCGCTTTGGGCTTTCCGCCGCGAAAAACCGCAGGGGTATCGTATCACAGCCCCCGCCCCTTTGCAAGGGCGGCGGCGGACATGAAATCCGCCGGGCGCGCATACTCTCGAAGTAAAGCCGGAAACAAGGAGGCCTTTTTATGAAACGGATTTTTCCCCTGCTGCTGGCCGCGCTGCTGGCGCTGCTGTTCCCTCTGCCCGCCCGGGCCGCCACGCTGACCATCTCGGCGGAAAGCGCCCTGCTCATGGAAAAGACCACGGGCCAGGTCCTCTACGCCGTGGCGGAGCATGAGCAGCGGGAGCCCGCCAGCGTCACCAAGGTCATGACCCTGCTGCTGGTCATGGAAGCCATCGACCGGGGGGAGCTGGGCATGGACGACACCGTTACCGCCAGCGCCTACGCCTGCTCCATGGGCGGCAGCCAGGTCTACCTCAAGGAGGGCGAGCAGATGAGCGTCCACGATATGCTGAAGGCGGTGTGCGTCGCCTCCGCCAACGACGCCTCCGTGGCGCTGGCGGAGCACCTCGCCGGCAGCGCGGAGGCCTTTGTGGAGCGGATGAACCAGCGGGCGGAGGAGCTGGGCATGGCGGACACCCATTTCGTCAACTGCACGGGCCTGCCCGCCGAGGGCCATCTCACCAGCGCCTACGACATCGCCCTGATGAGCCGGGAGCTGATTTTGCACCATCCCACCATCCGGGAGTTCACCACCATCTGGATGGATTCCCTCCGGGACGGGGCCTTCGGCCTGTCCAACACGAATAAGCTGGTGCGCTTTTACGAGGGGACCACGGGGCTGAAGACCGGCAGCACCGACGCCGCCAAGTACTGCATCTCCGCCACCGCCGAGCGCGACGGCATGGAGCTCATCGCCGTGGTGCTGAAATCCCCCACGGGGCAGCAGCGCTTTGAGGACGCGAAGGTGCTGCTGAACTACGGCTTCGCCGCCTACGCCCTGCAGACCGTGACCCCCGAAACGCCCCTCGCCGCCATCCCGGTGGAGCTGGGAGAGGAAGCCACGGTGCTGCCCGTGCTCGCGGAAAACACGGTGCTGCTGAAAAAGGGGCAGGCCTCGGAGCTGCGGCAGGAGGTGGACCTGCCGGAATTCCTGGAGGCCCCGGTGGCCGAGGGCGAGGTGCTGGGGACGCTCTCCCTCTACGCGGGCGATGAGCTGATAAAAGAATTGCCGTTGCTCGCCTCCGCCTCCGTGGGACGGCTGACCTGGCAGGGGATGCTGCTGCGGCTCTGGCGCTTCGGTCTCTACGCCCCGGCGGCGTGACGCTGCCTTTTTCCGTTCCGCTTTCCGCTTCCGCCCCGGCCGAAAGGCCGGGGCGGCTTTGCCCTCCGGGGCCGAAAGCGCCGGAAAACGGGGCCTGTTTTCCTCCCGGCGGCGCAGGCTTTTTTGCCAAACGGGCAAAAAGGCGGGCAAATCCCTTGTCCTTTTGCGTTTTGTTTGTTATACTTATGCATTATTACTGTGGTTTCTGCGCCCCGACGGAGCTGCTGCCGGGCGCGCCCGGACGAGAGGAGAGGATGGCCTTGAAATATCGCCGCTGGCATATCGCCCAGGCGCCGGAGGGCGCCGCGGCGCGGCTGACGGAGTCGGGCTTTCCCTCCCTGCTCTCCGCCGTGCTGGCCTCCCGCGGCATCGCTTCGGCGGAGGAGGCCTCCGTCTTTCTGGACCAGGAACGCGACCTCGCCTATTCTCCCATGCTCATGAAGGACATGGACAAGGCGGTGCGCCGCATCGAGGAGGCCATCGAGCGCAGGGAGCGGGTGGCCGTGTTCGGGGACTATGACGTGGACGGCATCACCTCCACCTGCGTGGTGGTGGACTATCTGAAAAGCCGGGGGCTTAGCTGCCTGCACTACATCCCCCGGCGGGAGGAGGACGGCTACGGCCTCGGCTCCGAGCCGATCCGCTCTCTGTCGAAGCAGGGCGTGACGCTGCTCATCACCGTGGACTGCGGCATCACAGGCGTGGAGGAGATCGCCTACGCCGCGACGCTGGGCATGGACGTCATCGTGACGGACCATCACGAGTGCAAGGAGCAGCTCCCTGCGGCGGTGGCGGTGGTGGACCCCCACCGGCCGGACTGCCCCTATCCTTTCAAGCATCTCGCCGGCGTGGGCGTGGCGCTGAAGCTGGTGCTGGCCCTGGCGGGCGAGAGCCGGGAGGAGGCCATCTTCTCCCGCTACTGCACCCTCGCCGCCATCGGCACCATCGCAGACGTGATGCTTATGAGCGGCGAAAACCGCACCATCGTGCGCCGGGGGCTGGAGGGCCTGCATCACGCGGACTTTCTCGGCATCCACGCGCTTTTGAAGGAGGCGGGCCTGGCGGACAAGCCCTGCACCTCCATCCAGATCGGCTTCGTACTCGCCCCCCGCATCAACGCTGCCGGGCGCATGGGCGCGGCGGACGTGGCGGTGGACCTGCTGCTGAGCCAGGACGCCGCCGAGGCGGAGGAGCTGGCCCGCCGGCTCTGCGCGCTGAACCGGGAACGGCAGAGCGTGGAGCAGGAGATCTTCTCCCAGGCGCTGGAGCTGACGGAGGCCCTGCCGGCGGAACACCGGCACGCGCTGGTGCTTTCCAGCTCCGTCTGGCATCAGGGCGTGGTGGGCATCGTGGCCTCCCGCCTGACGGAAAAATACTCCTGCCCCAGCTTCATGATCCACCTCTGCGACGGCCTTGGCAAGGGCTCCTGCCGGAGCTACGGCGGCTTTAACCTGTTTCAGGCTTTAGAGTCCTGCTCGGAGCTGCTGGAGGGCTTCGGCGGGCACGAGCTGGCCGCCGGCTTCACCATCCGGGAGGAGAACATCGCCGCCTTCCGGGAGCGCATCAACCGCTGCGCTCTGGCCTACTCCGGCGGCGAGCCGCCGGTCTCCTCTCTGGACATCGACGTGCTGATCTCCCGTCCCGGCGAGATCACCATGGAGGAGATCCAGTCCCTTTCCATGCTGGAACCTTACGGCGCGGGCAACAGCCGCCCCGTGTTCTGCCTCACCGGCATGACGGTGGACAGTATGCAGAACGTGGGCCAGAACCGGCATTTGAAAATGCAGCTCTCCAAGGGGCAGTACCGCTTCCCCGCCATCTTCTTCTCCGTCACGGAGGAGACGGTGGGCGTGCGCGCCGGTATGCGGGTGGACGCGGCGTTTTATTTGCAGATCAACGAATTCCGCGGCGCGTCCTCCATCCAGCTGCAGATGATCGACATCCGCCCCTCCCGCCAGCCCAGCAAGAGCGAGGGAGAGGCCATGGCCCTCTGCCGCCGCCTGTTGGAGGGCGGGAGCGTCACGGCGCAGGAGAGCGCCCGGCTCCTGTTCAGCCGGGAACAGTCCGTCCGCCTGTGGCGCACGCTCAGCGCCGCCGTGCCGGCGGAGGGGCTGAGCGTCAGCGAGCTGCCGTTTTTCCGCGACCTGGCCGCCGCCATGGGCGGCCGGGAGAGCTTTTTAAGAACCGTCTTCGCGCTGGAGGTATTCCGGGAGCGGGGACTGCTCTCGTGGACGAAGCAGGGGGAGGAGACCTTCTTCCGCCTGACCGCTGCGGGAGAAAAGGTGGATTTGCTACAGTCCCCGTATCTTCGCCGCCTGCTGGAGGGCGGCCGAAATGGAGGTGAGCGTACATGACCGAGATGGAACAGCAGCTGCAACAGCAGATTCAGCAGCAGGTGCAGCAGCAGTTTGATAAGCTGGAAAGCACCATACGGCAGTATAATCCTGCCGCCGACTTCGCGCTGATCCGCACCGCCTTCCAATTTGCGCAGAAGGCCCACGGCAGCCAGCTGCGCAAGGACGGCTCCCCCTATATCACCCACCCCCTCGCCACGGCCCAGATCGTGGCGGAGGAGTTGAAGCTGGACAGCGAGTCCATCATCGCCTGCCTGCTGCACGACTGCATCGAGGATACCGGCGCCACCCACGAGGAGATCGCCAAGCTCTTTTCCCCCACTATCGCCGACCTGGTGGAGGGCGTCACCAAGCTGACCCGCATCCACTATACCTCCAAAGAGGATGAGCAGATGGAGAACCTCCGCAAAATGCTCATCGCCATGAGCAAGGACATCCGGGTCATCCTCATCAAAATTTCCGACCGTCTGCACAATATGCGCACCATGGAGTACCAGACCCCGGACAAGCAGCGGAAAAAGTCTCTGGAGACCATGGAAATTTACGCCCCCATCGCCCACCGCCTCGGTATGCAGAAGATCAAGTGGGAGCTGGAGGACCTGTCGCTGAAGTATCTGGACCCCGTGGGCTTTGAGGAGATCGAGCGCTCCCTCAGCATCAAGCAGAAGGACCTGGGCGACTTTCTGCAGAACGTGGAAAAGCAGATCTCCGCCCGGCTCGACGAGCTGGAGATCCCTCACCGCATCTCCAGCCGCATGAAGCACCCCTACAGCATCTACCGCAAGATGTACCGCCAGAACATCCCGCTGGACGAAATTTTCGACCTGTTCGCCTTCCGCGTCATCGTGCGCTCCCTGGCGGACTGCTATAACGTCCTCGGCGTGATACACGACCTGTACCATCCCATTCTCGGCCGCTTCAAGGACTATATCGGCACCCCCAAGCCCAACGGCTACCAGAGCCTGCACACCACCGTCATGGGCGAGGCCGCCATCCCCTTCGAGGTGCAGATCCGCACCGAGGAGATGCACGAGATCGCGGAATACGGCATCGCCGCCCACTGGAAGTATAAGCAGGACGGGCAGGGCGCCGGCACCGAGGGGAAGTATGAGTGGGTCCGCCGCCTGCTGGAAAATCAGGAGGGTACGGACGCGGAGGAATTTATCCACACGCTGAAAATCGATATGTTCGCCGACGAGGTCTTTGTGTTCACCCCCAACGGCGACGTCATCAACCTGCCCGCCGGCGCCACGCCCATCGACTTTGCCTACACCATCCACTCCGCCGTGGGCAACCGCATGGTGGGCGCCAAGGTCAACGGCCGCATGGTGCCCTATGAGACGAAGCTGAAAAACGGCGACATCGTGGAGGTGCTCACCTCCAAGTCCGCCAAGGGCCCCAGCCGCGACTGGATGAACATCGCCAAGAGCAGCGAGGCCCGCAGCAAGATCCGCCAGTGGTTCAAGCGGGAAAAGCGGGAGGAGAACATCGTCAGCGGCCGCGCCTCGCTGGAGGCGGAGCTGAAGCACAACGGCTTCAGCCCCAAGGTGGTGCTGACGGAGGAGCATCTGCCGGCGCTGCTCAAGCGCGTGGCCTTCAACTCCCTCGACGAGCTCTGCGCCGCCATCGGCTACGGCGGCTTCACGGCCCAGAAGGCCGTGAACCGTATGCGGGATGAGCTGAACCATTTCTCAAAGCTCGCGGAGAGCGTGCAGGAGGCTTCCGCCCCCCAGGAAAGCGGCGCGGAGCACCGCGCCGTCAAGACCAACGCCGCCAGGAGCAGCGCCGAGGGCGTGGTGGTGGAGGGTCTCGGCGGGTGCCTTGTGAAGTTCGCCAAGTGCTGCACCCCTGTGCCCGGCGACCCCATCATCGGCTTCATCACCCGGGGCGCAGGCATTTCCGTCCACCGCTGCGACTGTCCCAACGCCAGTCCTGAGCGCATCCGGCCCCAGGACAAGGACCGCTGGGTGAAGGTCAGCTGGGGCGGTACGCTGCGGGACCACTATCCCACCACGCTGGAGGTCACGGCCAAGGACCGCAACAATCTGGTGCTGGACGTTTCCGCCGTGCTCAGCAGCACCAAGACCCGTGTGGACGCCCTCTCCGGCCGCACCACGCCGGACGATTTCTTCGTCCTCCATGTGGATATCGACGTGAAGGACGCCGAGCAGCTGGGCCAGGTCATCCGGAAGATCGAGCAGATCTCCGGCGTGCTGCGGGTCACCCGTCCCGCGGGCTGAGAAGCCATATCCGTTTCAAAGGAGTCTTTGCATGAAAGCTGTCATCGCAAGCGTCCGGCACGCCTCCGTCTCCGTGGAGGGGGAGGTCCGGGGCCGGATCGGCCGGGGCCTGCTCATTTTGCTGGGCGTGACCCATACAGACACCGAAGCCGAGGCCGCGAAGCTGGCGGAGAAGATCACCGGCCTTCGCATCTTTAAGGACGAGGAGGGCCGTACCAACAAAAGCCTTGCGGACGTGGCGGGAGAGATGCTGGTGGTCTCCCAGTTCACGCTCTACGCCAACTGCCGCCATGGCCGCCGTCCGGACTTTCTCTCGGCGGCGAAGCCGGAGCTGGCCCTGCCCCTGTACGAGAGCTTCGTGGGGCACTGCCGGGACAAAGGCTTCACCGTGCAGACCGGCGTTTTCGGCGCGTATATGCAGGTGGAGTCCTGCAACGACGGACCCTTCACGCTGGTGGTGGACACCGACGACTTAAAATAAGGAGCTGCTTATGGAGCTTGCGCTGAACATCAAAACCTTTCCCGTGGGGCCGCTGGAGACCAACTGCTACCTGCTTTGCGACGGCGGCGAGTGCTGCCTCATCGACCCGGGTTCAAACTCCGCGCAGCTGCGGCAGGCGGTGGAGTCCTCCGGCTGCGCGCTGCGCTATATCCTGCTGACCCACGGACATTTCGACCACTATACCGCCGTGGCGAAGCTGCTGCAGGCTTACCCGGAGCTTCCTGTCTACATCCATGAGAAGGACTGCTGCGACGCGCCGGCCCGGCTTTTGCTGCAGCGCCTGCCGGAGAAAAACCAGCGCTATTACGCCGAGGGCGACACGCTGTCTCTGGGGGGCCTCACCATCCGCGTGATGGAGACGCCGGGCCACTCCGCAGGCTCGGTGGTGCTGCAGGCGGAAAACGTGCTGTTCACCGGCGACACCCTGTTCGCCGGTTCCTGCGGGCGCACGGATTTGGAGGGCGGCAGCTCTCTCGCCCTGCGCGGTTCCCTGCGCCGTCTTGCGGCGCTGGAGGGGGACTACTTCGTTCTCCCCGGACACGGCCCCTCCTCCACGCTGGAGCAGGAGCGCCGCAGCAATTACTATCTGCGCTGATCCCGCTTTTTACCCCGCGGGGCCTGCGACGGCCCCGGCAGAAAGGAGGACCTCCCATGAAGCTGGTATTCCACGGACACGAGGAACGGTACGCGGTGGAGCAGAGCCTGCTGAATTTCTTCCCCGACGAGCGCCCGGTGTACGAGGGCGACGGGGAGGAAAACGAGGCGGAGGTCTCGCTTCGCTGCAGCGACAGCGCCGCCCGGGCGGAGACCCGCATCCGCTGGCGGGGCAAAGAGGGCCTGGGCCGCGCCCGGGTATCCCTTCAGGAGGCCGAAGGGGAGCTGGAGCGGGAACGGGAAAAGCAGAAGGCCGTGAAGCTCAGCTTTTTCCGCGCCGCGCGGGAGGTCACGGGGACGAATCCCCCCTGGGGCGCGCTGACGGGCATCCGCCCCGGCAAGCTGGCGGAGCGCTTCCTTTTGCAGGGCAAGACGCCGCAGGAGGTCAGCCGCATCCTCGCCGACCCCTACTGCGTCACCGCGCCCCGCCGCCGTCTCGCCATTGAGTCCGCCCAGGCGGGTCTCGCCGCCAAGGCCGGCATCGCGCCGAAGGACATTTCCCTCTATCTCGGCATCCCCTTCTGCCCCACCCGCTGCGCCTACTGCAGCTTCGTCAGCAACAGCGTGGAAAAGTCCTTCGCCCTCATCGAGCCGTATCTTGAGGCCCTGTACCGGGAGATCGACGCCGCGGCGGAGATGGTGGATGAACTGGGCCTGACGGTGAAATCCTTTTACATGGGCGGCGGCACGCCCACCACTCTCACTGCGGAGCAGATGGAGGGGCTTCTGAATCACCTCCGCGCCCGCTTTGATTTCTCGAAGTGCCTTGAGTTCACGGTGGAGGCCGGACGGCCCGACACCATTACCCGGGAAAAGCTCGCGGCGATGAAGCGCGGAGGCGTGGACCGGGTCAGCGTCAACCCCCAGACCATGGAGGATCATGTGCTGGCCGCCATCGGCCGCCGCCACAGCTCCGAGGAGGTGGAGCGGGCCATGGAGCTGGTGCATGAGGCGGGCTTTACCCATATCAACATGGACCTGATCGCGGGCCTGCCGGAGGATTCTCCCGCAGGCTTCCGGCGGTCGCTGCAGCGGGTGCTGTGCATGGGGGCGGACAACATCACCGTCCACACCCTGTCGCTGAAAAAGGGCAGCCGCATCCTTCTCGAGGGCAGCCGCATCCCGGAGGCGGAGGAGGTGGGCGAGATGCTGGACTACGCCGACCCCATCCTCCGCAAGGCGGGCTTTCAGCCCTACTACCTCTACCGGCAGAAGTATATGTCCGGCAGCTTTGAGAACGTGGGCTGGTGCCGCGAGGGCGCGGAGAACCTGTACAACATCTATATTATGGAAGAACTGATGACCATCCTCTCCCTGGGCGCCGGCGGCTCCACCAAGATGGTGGACCAGGCGGCAGGCCGCATCGAGCGGGTGTTCAATCTGAAATATCCCAGGGAATACATTGACCGTCCGGAAAAGATCGCGGAGAACCACGCGGCGTTCCGCCGCTTCTACGAGGGGCTTTCGGCGCATAAGGATAGCTGACCCCCCGGCGCTGCGGCACGGCAGAAAGGAAAATTTCTCTATGGCATACTCTCTCACCACCATCAACCATGCGCTGCGCAGCGACCCTGAGGGCTTCATCGCGGAATGCGACGCGGCGTATCACGAAAAGATCGTCTCCGCCGCGCGGAAGATCGCGGAGAACCGGAAGAACTCCGCCATCGTGCTGCTCTCCGGCCCCTCCGGCAGCGGCAAGACCACCACCTCCATGAAGATCTGCGAGGAGCTGGAGACGCTGGGCATCCGCTCCCACGCGGTGTCCATGGACAATTACTTCGAGACGGTGGACCCGGAGACCTCTCCCCGTGGGCCGGACGGCCATCTGGACTTTGAGTCCCCCTTCTGTCTGGACGTGGATTTGCTGAACCGCCACATGGCCACGCTGGAGCAGGGCGGGACGATCTATATCCCCAAGTACGAGTTCTCCCGCCAGATGCGCAGCGACGTCCACTCCCAGCCCCTGCGCCTGAAAAAGGACGAGATCGCCGTGTTCGAGGGCATCCATGCCCTGAACGACATCTTCACGGGACGGAACCTCAGCGCCGTGCGCCTTTACATCAGCGCCCGCAGCAATGTGGAGAACGACGCGGGCGAGACGGTGTTCAAGGGCACCTGGATCCGGCTTTCCCGCCGCCTCATGCGGGACGGCGAGCAGCGGGGCCACGACCCCTCCTTCACGCTGAAGCTCTGGCCCGGCGTGCGCCGGGGCGAGAAGCTGTATATCTCCCCCTTCAAGGAGAACGCCACCATCCTCTTTGACTCCTCCTTCGCCTATGAGACCTCCGTCTACGCCACAGCCGTCCCCGGTCTGCTGCAAAACGTGCCGGAGGGCTATGAGCGCCGCGAGGAGGTACTGCAGATGCGCGACGCCTTCTCCCTGTTCGAGCCGCTGGACCCCGCTCTGGTCCCGGCGGATTCCCTCATCCGGGAATTCCTGGGCGGCGGCGTGTACCAGTACTGACAGCTCCGCCCCGCGCGGCCAAGCGCCGCGCCCTTATGCTCCGTCATTCAAGATTCGCGAGGTCGTTTTTTCTATGTCCAAAGTCAAAAAGCAGAATTTCCTCGGCGGCGCCGCCATCCTCACCGCGGCGGTGGTCATCGTGAAGCTCATTTCCGCCTGCTACAAGATCCCCCTGGGCAACATTCTGGGGGACGAGGGCATGGGCCACTTCTCCGCCGCCTACAATATTTACAGCCTCCTGCTGACCCTCTCCACGGCGGGCCTGCCCCTCGCCATCTCCAAGCTGGTGGCGGAGAGCCGCTCCCAAGGGCGGCTGAACCAGTCCCGGCGCTACTTCCGGGTGGGGCTGAAGCTGTTCGTGGTGCTGGGCGCCGTCGGCACCGCCATCATGTTCTTCCTGCCGGGGCCGCTGTCGCTGGCGCTGCATGACTCGCTGGCCTACTGGTCCATCCGGGTGCTGTCGGTGTCGGTGCTGTGCGTCTGCGTCATGTCCGCCATCCGGGGCTACACCCAGGGGCAGAGCAATATGTATCCCTCCGCCTGGTCTCAGGTCATCGAGGCCATGGGCAAGCTCATCGTGGGTCTGGCGGCGGCATGGTATTTGCTGCGGCAGGGCTTCGGGGTGGAGATCGGCGCGGCGGGCGCCATCTTCGGCGTCACCGTGGGAACGGTGCTGTCGCTGCTCTACCTGCTTGTATGGCTGCTGCGCCACCGCCGGGACGATCCGCCCTCCGCCGACCGGCCGGAGAGCGACGGCGTGCTGCTGCGCCGCATCCTCGCCATCGGCATCCCCATCACCCTCGGCGCCACGGGCATGAGCCTGCTGACGCTGCTGGATCAGGCGGTGATCCTGGCCCGGCTGCAGGGGGCGCTGGGCATGGCGGAGAAGGAGGCCGTGGCCCTGTACGGGCAGTACACCTTCGGCCACAACCTGTTCAATCTCCCCTCCTCCTTCATCCCGCCCATCACCATGAGCCTCATCCCCTCCGTCTCCGCCGCTCTGGTGCGGCGGGACCATGTGCAGGTCAACCGCATCGTCTCCGCCTCCATGCGGCTCATCGCCCTGTTCGCGCTGCCCGCGGGCATCGGGCTGTCCGTGCTGGCGGGGCCGATTCTGCTGCTGCTCTATCCCGCCCAGCAGGAGGCCGCGGCCGCCGCGGCGTACCATTTGCAGCTGCTGGGCATCGCCTCCATCTTCGTCTGCCTGATGCTGCTGACCAACAGCATCCTGCAGGCCCACGGCAGGGAGCGCGTCCCCATCGTGACCATGGTCATCGGCGGCGTGGTAAAGGTGGCGCTGAACTATTTCCTGGTGGCGGACAGCGCCATCGGCATCAAGGCCGCGCCCATCAGCACCCTGGTCTGCTACGCGCTGATCTCCGCTTTGAATCTGGCGGCGGTGGCCCGGGTGACGGAGGAAAAGCCCCGCTATGTGCGCCTTTTCTTTAAGCCCCTGCTCTGCAGCGTCCTCATGGGCTTCGCCGCCCGCGCCGCCTACGGCGTGCTGCTGCCGCGCCTCGGAAACTCCGTTTCCGTGCTGGGCGCCATTGTGCTGGCGGCAGCGGTGTACGTCCTTTTGGTGCTGCTTTTGCGGGTCATCACCCGGGAAGACCTGGTTTTGCTGCCGAAAGGGGAGCGGATCGCCGATTTTTTGCGGATTCGCTGACACTTTTTCCCCGATTTTCCTTGCAATAGGAGTGTAATTATGGTAGATTTTGAATATCAGTCCCGCTATGATCTGGAGGACCTTATCCGGATCCTCCGCATCCTGCGCGGGCCCGGGGGCTGTCCCTGGGATCAGGTGCAGACCCACCGCTCCAACCGCCGCAACTTCCTGGAGGAAGCCTATGAGGCGGCGGAAGCCTTCGACCGGGACGACCCCAGGCTCATGTGCGAGGAGCTGGGGGATATGCTGATGCAGGTCCTGTTCAACATCCACATCGAGGAGGACGCGGGCCGCTTCACTATGGACGACGTCACCGACGGCGTCTGCAAAAAGCTCATCTTCCGCCACCCCCATGTGTTCGGCGACGTCAACGCCGAGACCCCGGAGCAGGTTCTGGTGAACTGGGAGGCGCTGAAGAAGGAGGAGAAGGGCATCCGCTCCGCCGCCGACAATCTGGACCATGTGGCCCGGAGCCTTCCCGCCCTCTGGCGGGCGGAGAAGATGCAAAGCAAGGCGGCCGCCGCCGGCTTTGACTGGCCGGATGTGAACGCCGCCATGGACAAGCTGGAGGAGGAAACGGGCGAGCTGCGCCGCGCCCTGGAGGGTCAGGGCGACGTGGCCGAGGAGCTGGGCGACCTGCTCTTTGCCGCAGTGAAGGTGGGCCGCTTCGCGGAGCTGGACCCGGAGACCGTGCTGCACGACGCCTGTGAGAAATTCCTGCGGCGCTTCCGCCGGGTGGAGCAGGCCGCGTCGGAAACGGGACAAGCCCTGTCCGGGCTGCCGCGCGGCGAGCTGGAGCGGCTCTGGGCGGAGGCAAAGCGCCCCGAGGCAAAAAGCGAGTAATCAACCAAGCAGGTTTGGTTAAAAAAATAGGAGGATTGTATTATGAATAAGGCTGAACTGATCAGTGCCGTCGCTGAAAAAACCGGTATGTCCAAGAAGGACACGGAGTCTGTCGTCTCCGCCGCCCTGGATACCATCGTCGCCGCCATGGCCGAGGGTGAAAAGGTGCAGCTGGTGGGCTTTGGCTCCTTTGAAGTGAAGAACCGGGCGGAGCGCATCGGCCGCAACCCCAAGACCAAGGAGAGCATCAAGATCCCCGCTTCCAAGGTCCCCGCTTTCAAGGCCGGCAAGGCTCTGAAGGACTCCGTTGCGAAATAAGACGCGCCATGCTAAAATACCGGTGTGATGATTCTCACGCCGGTATTTTTTCATTCCTCCGGGAAGAAAGGAGGGCCTATGCGCCTGGATAAATATCTGAAAGTCTCCCGTCTCATCAAGCGCCGCACCGTGGCCAACGAGGCCTGCGACAACGGCCTTGTCAGCGTCAACGGCCGTCCCCAGCGGGCTTCTTATGAGGTGCGCGAGGGCGACCGCATCACCCTCGCCTTCGGCGAGCGCACGCTGACGGTGGAGGTCGTGAATATCAGCGAAAACGCGGGCAAGGCGGAAGCTGCCGCCCTGTACCGGGAGGTCAGCCGCTCATAATCCCGTCCCCTTTCGCATAGAATGAGCCATCCCCCAAGAAAGAGGTGGCTCACCCATGATGTATGAAAGCGGCGGCGCGGCCCACCGGCTGGAGCTGGAGGAGCGCTCCCGCCTGACCGTAACGGGCGTGGAGAACGTGGAGCGCTTCGACGAGTCGGGCATCGTCCTCGCCACCTCCGCCGGCACGCTGGTCATCAGCGGGGAGGAGCTGCACATCGGCAAGCTCAGCCTCGACGGCGGCGAGCTGCTGGTGGAGGGCCGCGTGGACTCCCTCTGCTATGAGGAGCTGGAGCGCCGCGCGGGCTTCTGGCGGCGGCTGTTCGGTTAAAGGGCGGCACGCGGCATGGAGATCGATAGCCTTTTGCAGCTGTGCGTCCTGCTGCGGGCGCTGCTGCTGGGCTGGGTGCTGGGGCTGTTATACGACCTGCTCCGGGCCCTGCGCCGCCGCAGCCGCTCCGCTTCCCTCTCCTCGGCGCTGGACGCGCTGTATGGGCTGCTGTTCCTGCTTCTGGTCTTTTTCTTCACGCTGCAGGTGGGAGACGGCCAGCTGCGGCTGTACCTGCTGGCGGGTCTTGCCGGAGGCATGGTTTTTTTCTTCTCCCTTTGCAGCGCCCCGCTGCGGCCTATCTGGGATTTCTGGGTGGAGGCGCTGCTGCGCTTTTGCCGGCTCTGCGCCCTTCCCTTCCGCTTTTTATGGCGGCAGACGGAAAATTTTTTACTTTACATAAAAAAGCTCTTCCATTTTCAAAAGAAGTACTATATAATTAGAAATTACCAGAGGGGCGCTCCGCGCGCCGTGAAAAGGAGGAGGACAGTCCATGGCGAAAAACAAGGCCAAGGCAAAGCGCCATTCTCTGCTGCCGGTGCTGCTGGCGGCGCTGGTGCTGGTACTCCTCCTCTGGCAGCTTCTGGCGCTGGGCGGCCGCATCAGCGACGCAAAGGCCCAGGCCGCCGCGCTTTCGGCGCAGGTGCAGACCCTGACCCAGGCCAACGAGACTCTCGCCGATGAGATCAGCCGGGCCTCGGACGAGGAGCTGATCAAGGAGATCGCCCGCAGCGAGCTGGGGCTGGTGGAGCCGGGCGAAAAGGTCTTTTACGACCAGAGCCGGTAGACCGATAAGCGAATACCGTACAGGCGCGCGGAGCTCCGCGCGCCTTTTGTTTTCGCAAAAAGCGGCACCGCCGCTTTTGCGAGGCAATAAAAAAGAGCCGCCCTTGCGGGCGGCCCAACGGGTGGGATATTGGAAAGCTTCCATCTGTAGGATACCAAACTCCCTCCGCCTTGTAAATAGGAGCTTTTGTCGCTTCCGCACTACTTTTGCCGGATCCCGCCGGAGGGCGGCCCATTGGCGCTTTTCACAAGTTCCTGTTTACTTTTGCCGGTCTTTTTGCTATACTGTGTCCAAGGAGGGCTGCTTCCCTCTGGTCCAAAGGAGCATACGAAAGGAGCGAAGTATCATGAAGTTCACATTCACCTGCAAAAAAGTGGCGCTGAGCGATTCCATCAAGGACTACGCGGAAAAGAAGCTGTCCAAGCTCGACCGGTATTTCCAGGAGGAAGCCCACGCAGTTGTCGTTTTTGCGGTGGAGAAGAACCACCGCTGTGTCGTCGAGATCACGCTCCGGGGCGGCGGCGCCCTGTTCCGCGCCGAGGTCGATTCGCCTGACGGCGATATGCGCGGCGCCATCGACAACGCCGTCAGCACCATCGAGCGCCAGTTCCGCAAGAACAAGACCCGTCTGGCCAAGCAGCTGCGCCGCGACGCGTTCCCTGCCGAGGCGCCGGATGTGTTCGACGTGCAGGAGGAGAAGGAGTTCGACATCGTCAAGACCAAGCGCTTCACCGTCAAGCCCATGAGCCCGGAGGAAGCCATTTTGCAGATGAACCTGCTGCAGCACGACTTCTTCGTGTTCCGCAATATCGACGACAACACGCTCTCCATCGTCTATCGCCGCAAGCACGGCGGCTATGGCCTGATCGAGGCCGGCGACGAAAAGTAAACACCGTTTCAGGAGCGGGGCGCTGTGCGCTCCGCTCCTTTTTTGTATTTTCCTCCAAAATTTATAGGTCTTATAAATTCTATTGATTTTTCTTCTTGCAGTCCGCCTGTTTTGGTGGTAGCATATAGCCAGCTTACGAAGGAAACAGGGGGATACGCCGATGTTCCGCAGTATGGATTATATTTACGAGGTATACAAGGAACGCAGCTTCACCTCCGCCGCCAAGAATCTTTTCATCTCGCAGCCGGCGCTCAGCGCGGCGGTGAAAAAGGTGGAGAGCAAGGTGGGCGCGGAGCTGTTTGACCGCAACAGCAGCCCTATCGCCCTGACGGACGCCGGAAGGGCCTATATCGAGGCCACCGAGCGCATCTACGCCATCCAGAAGGATTTCCTGCGGGAGCTGAGCGATCTGGAGAATTCCCGCGTGGGCAATCTCACCGTCAGCGCCGCCACGCTGATCTCCTCCCTCATCCTGCCGCGCATCATCATGCATTTCTCCCGCCAGTATCCCGGGGTGCATATCGAGATGACGGAGGGGCCCTCGGCGGAGCTGCATGAGAAGCTGCTGGGCGGCGAGATCGAGCTGCTGCTGGATTATATGTTCGACGACCGGGACTACACCGCCTATCCTCTGCTGGAGGAGAGCATCCTGCTGGCGGTGCCCGCCTCCTTTGCGGTGAACCGGGAGCTGGAGGACCGTCAGCTCTCCACGGAGGATATCCGCGCCGGACGGCACCTGTCCCCCGGCTGTCCTGCGGTGGAGCTGCAGCTCTTTGAGGACGAGCCGTTTTTGCTGCTGAAAAAGGGCAACGATATGTACGACCGCTCCCTGGCTCTCTGCGCCGCCATGCACTGTATGCCCAAAAACGTCTACCAGCTGGACCAGCTCATGACCTGCTACCACGCGGTGAAGGCCGGCATGGGCGTGACCTTCATCACCGACACCCTGCCGAAGACCAACAGCGTCACGAAAAACGTGGTTTTCTACAAGCTGGCGGCGGAGGACACCAAGCGCACGCTCTACCTCGCCCACAAGCGCGGCGGTTACATCAGCCACGCCGCCCAGGCGTTCATCCGCTCGGCACAGGAGTTCTGCCGCGACCACCTGTTCCAGGAGGCGCCGTAACCCGCTCAAAAAAGCCGCCCTCAGCGGGGCGTTCGTAAGACAGTAAAATAATCAAAAGGCGTGACGAATGTGAACTGCCCCAGTTTGTTCGGAACGCAGTGACGCAAAACAGCCCGGGCATTCAGGTGCCCGGGCTGTTCCGTCTTATAGAGCGCACATACGGGAGATACCCGCATAGAAGTGCGCTCTTATCTGTTCGACAAACCGGAAGCTGCTGCAGTCAATCGTTGGATACTGTTGTTTGCTTCCCGTATTTTTCTTCCATTTCTTTCGTATGCGCATGAAGCAGTTCCAGCGCCCGTGTCTGGATGCCGGAGAGATTCGTTTGGTCCGTATCCGCAAACTCGAGTTTGAGCCTCACAGAAGCAACCGCATGACTATCGCTCGTTTTGCTTTCATCCGCTGCCGATAAAAACTTTTGCAGCAATCCCAAATCGCCGGAGTAATGGAGCTCCACAAGTTTTGCCCGGTATTCCAGCTCCGCGGGGGTGATTCCCGGGAACTGTTTCATATCTACGGTATGCTGTGCTTCGTGCTTCAGAAGAGAAACGAGAAACCGCTCGCTTTCAAAATCATACGCCTGCTCAATGCAGTTGATCGTGCCATCGGGCGAAGCCCAGCCACCCGTTCCGAACCGGCCGAAGGTCAGATAATCCATCCAGCTTCGAAATACGAAGCCTTTGAGAATGTTGACTGTATATTCCGCCGTTCCGCCCGGCAGCTCGACACGGTAGACAGTCGGAACGGTATCCCGCCAGATATAC
Organism: Oscillospiraceae bacterium; assembly: GCA_051867615.1. Classification (GTDB taxonomy): domain Bacteria; phylum Bacillota; class Clostridia; order Oscillospirales; family Oscillospiraceae; genus RGIG5472. The sequence goes on from JBJDYU010000044.1 coordinate 133,168, forward strand.
GGGCCGTAATAGCCCTGGGTTTTCCCGAAAAGCGCATGATAGCCCTTCGCTTCAAACACCGATTGAAGCTGCTCAGTCAGAAGCGCTTCCTCTGCATCCGGCATATCCAGGAGCACTTTCAGTTGTGTCAGCAGCTTGTCTGCGGCCTCCGGCTCCGGCAAGGCGCAATAAAAGGTATCACGGAAATAAATCTGATACAAACGCAGGATATCGTTGAGTATGTCCGGTATTTCAAACGTGCGGTATTCACAATCTTCAAAAATCGCGACATACGCAGGAAGAATGTCTTTGAATTCCTCGTGATCGCGCATATATGCAATGGCGCCTTTTATGTCTCCATGTAAAAAGAACTGACTGATTTGCATCCCTGTTCTCTCCTCGATAAAAATCGATTGGCAAGTCTGTTTGGTTCCATGTTATCACACAGCCGGGAAGAATACAAGAACAGCCACAGCAGTTTGGTTTGAACTGCTGTGGCTGTCAGCTGTCTTATGGCTGCCGTGCCATTCGGGCGGCTTTCCTTTATTATGTGGTATGTACGCGTTACTCCGCGTTGTCTACTCCGTACATATAGCTCAGGAGCTGCACCACCATGTTGGAATAGCCCCATTCGTTGTCGTACCAGGCGATGAGCTTGACAAAGTTGTTGTCCAGCATGATGCCGGCTTTTTCGTCGAAGATGCAGGGATTGGGGTTGCCCACCAGGTCGCAGGAGACCACCTGGTCGGCGGTATAGCCGATGATGCCCTTCATGTTCCCCTCCGAGGCCTGACGGATGGCGTAGCAGATCTCGGCGTAGGTGGTGTTCTCCTTCAGGCGGGCGGTCAGGTCCACCACGGAGACGTCGTTGGTGGGGACGCGGAAAGACATACCCGTCATCTTGCCGTTCAGCGAGGGGATCACGCGGCCCACCGCCTTGGCGGCACCAGTGGAGGAGGGGATGATGTTGCCCATGACGGAGCGGCCGGTGCGCCAGTCGCGGCCGGCGCGGGCGTCCACGGCCTTCTGCTTCGCCGTGGCGGCGTGGATGGTGGACATGAGCGCCTGCTCAATGCCGAAGGTGTCGTTGATGACCTTGGCCAGAGGCGCCAGGCAGTTGGTGGTGCAGGAGGCGTTGGAGACCACCAGCATATCGCTCTGATACAGCTCGTGGTTCACGCCCATGACGAAGGTGGGCGTGACCTCATCCTTGGCGGGAGCGGTGATGATGACCTTCTTCGCGCCGCCGCGGAAGTGGCGGCAGGCCTTTTCGCTGGTGGTGTAGACGCCGGTGGATTCGATGATGTACTCCGCGCCGCTGTCGCTCCAGGGGATCATGGCCGCGTCGGACTGGCTGAACACCTTGATGGGATGCCCATTGACCACCAGCTTGCCGTCCAGCACCTCCACGGTGCCGTTGAACGCGCCGAAGATGGTGTCATACTTGATCATATAGGCCATGTAGTCCAGGTCCGCGTTGCGCAGATTGATGGCGCAAAGCTCGAACTCATCGGGCCGGGCCATGAGGATGCGCAGCACCACCCGTCCGATGCGGCCGAAGCCGTTGATTCCTACTCTGATTTTCATAGTATTTGCCTTCCCTTTTCCACGTAGTTGCCCGGAGGACCCTTTTCTTCCGCCCGAGCCTGTCTTCATTATAGCAGGTACTTTCAAAAATGGCATCATAAAGTGCGGAATTCCGGAAAAATTTTTTCATTTTTCTCTCTGCGCGCCCCTCTCCGCCCTCCGGCCAAGCCGCCGCGCCCCTTTGGGGGCTTCAGCTTGTCGAAAAAGCCCGCAGGGCTTTTCGCCAAGCTGCTGAACTTTTTGAAACTTTTCAGAAAGTTTCAAAAAGTTGTTTGATTAAATGCGAAAGACAACCCTGACGGTTTGCCTCGCGCCAAGAGCCGCCCTTCGGGCGGTTGCGCTCCGGCACGCTCTGCGGAGCAGTCTTTCACACTATCTTTCCCTCCGAAACTTTCGGACGGAAGGTTTTTCGACAGTCTCGGGCTTGTCTTTCTCCGCAGGTTTTGCTATACTTTCTTATAAGCATTCGACAGGTTTCGACAAAACGCCGCCGGGAAATATTACCGCCCATGCATTTTGGCAAAGCGGATATGCTAATTGATACCGCCGGACGACCGAAACCGGGACTTTATTTAAAATGTGTATGGTATAACAGGAAAGGAGGCGGAAGCCTTGAGCGCACCCTATTCGGAGGAGGAGCTCCGCCTGCTGGCGGAAGCGCTGCCCAATGTCTCGGCGCAGCTGCGCAGCTCTCTTGGCAACGTATACGCCGCCTTTTCCCGCATCGCCACGCCTGAGCGCCGGGCCGAGGACCCGGAGCTGGACCGGCAGGCGGCGCTGCTGCAGCAGAATTATTTCCGCCTGCTGCGTCTGGCGGGCAACCTGACCGGCGCCTCCCGCCTGCTGGAGGACGCGCCGCTGCCCCGGCAAAACGCGGATCTGGCGGCTCTGGCGGAGGAGGTGTACCGCGAGTGTCTGCCTCTTGCGGAGCTGGCGGGCCTGCGCCTGTCCTTTGCGGCGGAAACGCCCCACCTCCTCACGGCCCTGAACCGGGAGGCGGTGCGCCGTATTCTGTACCAGCTGCTTTCCAACGCCTTCAAATTCACCCCCCAGGGCGGCGAGATCGTCCTGCGCTGCCGCCCCGGCGGCGCCCAGGCGCTGCTCTCGGTGGAGGACACGGGCCGCGGCATCAGCGCCGAGCAGCTTTCGCTGCTCTTTGACCGCTACCTTCACACCGAGCGGCGGGACCCCGAGCCCTATGGGCTGGGGCTGGGCCTTCCTCTGGCGCGGAAGCTGGCGGAGGCCCACGGCGGCCGGCTGCTGCTGGAATCCGCTCCGGGGAAGGGCACGAAGGCCACGCTGGCGCTGCCCATCTGCACCGTCCCCACCGTGGTCCGGGATATTCCCTTCGATTATACCGGCGGTTTCCCGCCCGCGCTGGTGGAGCTTTCCGACGCGCTCCCCCTCCGGGCGTTTCTGCAGAACCCGGCGGCGCAGGACTGAGCGCCGCAGGAAGGAGCCTTTTTATGAGCAAGGCCATGATCGCTATGAGCGGCGGAGTAGACAGCTCCGCCGCCGCGCTTTTGATGCAGCGCGCCGGCTGGGACTGTATCGGCGTCACCATGAAGCTCCGCTCCGGCACGGAGGAGGAAGCAAACGGCGGCAAGACCTGCTGCTCCCTCACCGACGCGGAGGACGCCCGGAGCGTGGCCTGCCGTCTGGGCATCCCCTTTTATGTGTTTAATTTTACGGAGGACTTCGCCCGGGAAGTCATGGACCGCTTCGTCTCGGAGTACCGCGCCGGGCGCACCCCCAACCCCTGCATCGAGTGTAACCGCTATCTGAAATTCGACCGGCTTTTGCAGCGCGCGCAGCTGCTTGACTGCGACGCGCTGGTGACGGGCCATTACGCCCGGGTGTGCTATGATGAAGCACGGGGGCGCTGGCTGCTGAAAAAGGCGAAAAATCTCGCCAAGGATCAGAGCTATGTGCTGTACTTCCTCTCTCAGGAGCAGCTTGCCCACCTGCGCCTGCCCCTCGGGGAATTTGCAAGCAAGGCGGAGGTCCGCGCTCTCGCGGAGGAGGCGGGATTGCTGAACGCCCGCAAGGCGGACAGTCAGGACATCTGCTTTGTGCCGGACGGGGATTATGTGCGCTTTTTGCAGGAGTACGGCGGCGTGGAGCTGCGGCCCGGCGACTTTGTGGACCCGCAGGGTAGGGTGCTGGGCCGCCACAGGGGGCTCGAGGCCTACACCACCGGCCAGCGCAAGGGCCTTGGCGTCAGCGGCGGCAAGCGGCTGTATGTGCTGCGCAAGAACGCGGCAGAGGGCACGGTGGTGCTGGGCGACGACGCGGAGCTGTTTACTTCTGCGCTGGTGGCGGAGCGGGTGAACTGGCTCTCCATCCCCTGCCCTGACGCGCCGGTGCGCGTCACCGCCAAGACCCGCTACAGCCAGACCGAGGCCGCCGCCACGGTGGAGCCGCTGGGGGAGGACCGCGTCCGCGTGGTCTTCGATACGCCCCAGCGGGCCGTCACGGCGGGACAGGCCGTGGTCTTTTATCAGGGCGACGAGGTGGCCGGCGGCGGCACCATCACGGAGGTGTGATGCCGGAGCCGCACTCCGGCCCAAATACGGAAAACGCCCCGGCAGAGGCTTCCTCCGCCGGGGCCGGCTTTCGCCGCCTTTATCGTTCGCTGATGATCCACTCATCTCCATAGAGCCATTCATCCAGATCCGGTTCCCGTTTCGAATACATCCCTGATTCCTCCTCTCGCGCATGGGGATAACTCTAACAGTATATGCGCCGAAGCGAAAATGTTGCATAGAATCGTGCCGAAGCGGACAAACTTTTTCCTGTCTCCCGGCGGAGGCTCCCTCCGCCCCGCCCCCTGCCCGCAAAATTTTGCCTCTCCCCTGCCCGCAAAATTTCTCATTGACATTGGTTCGGGGATGTGCTATTCTAATCTATGCCGATATCCGCCGGTGTGGTGGAATAGGTAGACACGGGAGACTTAAAATCTCCTGGTAGCAATACCGTACCGGTTCGAGTCCGGTCACCGGCACCAGAACAGGTATGTGTCAGTCAAATATCGCGGGATAGAGCAGTTGGTAGCTCGTCGGGCTCATAACCCGGAGGTCGGGGGTTCAAGTCCCTCTCCCGCAACCATAAAAAGTACCGTATTCGAATAGAGTACGGTACTTTTTTTGCCCTTTTGCGCTTTGCTTTTCCCTTGCTGTACCCCAGTCTTACCCCTGGCGCGTGACAAATATTGCCTCGACGTTTTGTTGCTTTTTGCCATACAAGGGTATAGTATGGCTTTAAAAATACAGGACTACGCGTTTATATTATACTGACTAAAAACATATCGGAAAGCCCGCGATAAGCCTTATGATGCCGGCAGAGGTTCTGATTTACGCAACGGTTCGTTCTGTTTTAGTCGCAACATCCGTTTTGGACTGCGGCGTCAGCATCACTGCTCTGGCAGTCAAGAACAAAGAGGCCGATTCCTGTGGACCGGCCTCTTTTTTTAACTTTCGTGCCGCGGGCCGCCTGCGTATGGCCTCCCGCGCCCGCCGTGCGCTTGTATTGCCACACTTTTTTCAAAAAATTTTCGCAGCCGCGCAACCAACGGCCCCGGCGCGCCGTCTTATTTGTTGAAAGGGATGTCGAAGCCGCTTCATTTCCCCAAAGGAGAACTTATGAAAAGATCGGACATTGCTGCAGCGCTTGACCCGGCCACGCCGCAAAGACCCGGCTACACGGAGGACCAGCGCATTATCGAGCTGTTTTTCCAGCGTGCGGAGGAAGCCATCACGCGCACCCAGGCAACATACGGCGCGCTGTGCCGCAGCGTGGCCCGCAGGCTGCTGGCGGACCCGCGGGACGCGGAGGAATGCGTCAGCGACGTGTACCTGCGCGTCTGGAACGCCATCCCGCCGGAGCGCCCCCGCTCCCTGCAGGCGTATCTCGCCCGGGTCACCCGCAATCTGGCGCTGGACCGATGCAGCTACAACGCCGCCGCCCAGCGCAGCACCGCTCTCACCGAGGCTTTCGAGGAGCTGGAGCCGTGGCTGGTCACAGGGCAGGGCGACCCGGAGGCTGAGACAGACGCCCGGGCGCTGCGGGAGGTGCTGAACCGCTTTCTGCGCGGTCAGCCGCCGGAGGCACGGATCTACTTCCTCCGCCGCTACTGGTACGGCGAGAGCATCCGCGAGATCGCGGAAAGCTGCCATGTCAGCGAAGCCAAGGTAAAATCGTCCCTGTTCCGCACGCGGGAACGGCTCCGTCAGACGCTGGAAAAAGAAAGGAGCGAACTATGAATCAGAAACGCTTTGAAACATGGATGAAGGCTGTTGACGACGACCTGCTGGAGGAGGCGCAGCGGCCCATGAAGAAAAAACGCAGCGGGCTTTATGCCGTCGGCGCCACAGCCGCCTGCTTTGCCCTCCTGCTCTCTGTTCTCGCTTTTTCCCACTGGAACGCCCGGGAGAATGTGCAGACCCCGAGTCCCATACAGGAGTCCACCGCGGCGGAGCTTCAGCAGCTCGGCTATTACATCCCCCTGCCCGAGGACGCGGAAAGCGTGGTGTATTCCCTCATCGACAGCGGCGGTGAAACGCCCATGGCGGAGGTGGACTTTGAGCGGGAGGGTCAGGCATATTACTGCCGCGCTCTGATGACCGCCCAGGCGGAGGACATTTCCGGCATTTACGCCAACTGGACGGAAAGCCTTGACTGGAACGTGGGAACGCTTACGCTGCAGCTGCGCCAGGCGGAGGACGGCACCGCCTATGTGGGCTGGTACGCCCCGGAGACCGGCGTGCAGTGGTGCGTCGGCGGCGAGGGCGACGGCCTGTCCCTGCTGCACACCGCGCAGCAGATCGTGGAGGCGCTGGGCTATGACATGACCGTGGCGCCGGAGAACGCCCAGGAAGTAGTCTACAACGCCTTTGCGCTGGACGGCCTGACGGTGGGCGAGACCGCGTTCTCTCTGGACGGCGTGGCGTACTCCTACCGCACGGCTGCCACCGGCGTCATTGAGGAGGACTTTGCCGACATCTCCGGCATGAAGCAGAGCTTCCTCCGCGAGCTGAGCGGTCAGGTCCTGTACTGCCCGGCCAGGCTTTCCTTTGACGAGGGCGGCCAGGGCAAGATCGTCTGGTTCGACGTGGTGCCGGGACTGCTGTACAGCCTGAGCATGGATCACGGCGCCTCCGAAGCGGCGCTGCAGTCCATGGCGGAGCAGCTCTTCACCCCCGCCCAGGGCGAGGTGGGCTGAGCGGCGAAGCGGGACGGCAGGGCGGAAAAAACGGTATTCCGCAGAGAGGCATTTACTCTGACCATCAGCCCGCCGGACAATCGATGCACCCTCATGTGTGTAAACATTTATCCGGACGGCAAGTTTAATCTGAACGGCAAACTCGCGGAAAAGCTCCGCGGCAAGGCCATGGAAATCAAATTTACTCCGGATGGCAAGCACTTCATGATGGAGGAGGCGAAGGACGCTCAGCGGCAGATAACCTTTCCCAAAAGCGGCTCCAGAAAGCTTGCGGAAGTAGCGGACCTGCTGGAAAAGCACAAGATCACACTTCCGGCAAGGTACGAGGTCTGGTTCACAGACGACGGTTTCTGGCAGGGAGACCATATGGAGGACCCTACGCAGCCGCGCTCAGAAAAACCCCGCACTTCGCGGAAGAGCTGAGCGCTATACCGCCCGAACATCTGAATGTGATATGCGAATTTCTGGATACAACGACCACCGAGGAGCAGTTACACGAGATGATCGTCTGCTGCCTGAAAGCCTGGAACAGTGGGACAAGCTATCCTGCTTACGCGGCAAAAGCCGAAATCATCGCGTGCAGGAAAAAGCAGCGCAGGGAATCCCATACGCTGTACAGCCGCAGGAATATCTCCTTGGACCAATGTATGGGAGATAGCAGGAATCCGGTATCAGACTGGCTGAACATCTCCGGTTCAGGGGAATGGGACGAATAAAGGACAGCCGGCATTTTGATCCCGGCCGCTCGAGGATGTTGTGACGGTCAATCTATAGCTATGATCACACATAAAAAGCACCGCATTCAAATGAATGCGGTGCTTCAGCTTGTCGAAAAAGTCCAGCTTTTTGCTGGGCTTTTTTGCTTATATGCGGTAAAATGAAGAGGGTGATGAAAGATGTTGGAACGTGGGAAGCTGGGTCGCGGAATCGTAGAAATTGTGGACACAGAAAGCTTGGTACCGAAAGACCATTTG
>JBJDYU010000045.1:0-10568 GCA_051867615.1 Oscillospiraceae bacterium
CCCTATCCTTCATCCTTTTTATTCAACTGTCCAACATCTATTGTAATCCTACAGGAGAAAATGGCCGCGGGGGCCGCAGGCTCTTGACTTTCCGGTGGGTTTCGACTACAATTTAATTCACTACACATATTTTTACATTCCGGCCCCGGAGCGTCCGTGCCGGAGAGACTGAACAGGAGGAGATTCCCATGGCTTTTTATTACAGCGAGCCGTCTCATACTTTCAGCGAATACCTGCTGGTACCCGGTTACACCTCGGAGGAGTGCATCCCCGCCAACGTGACCTTGAAGACCCCTCTGGTCAAGTTCCGTAAAGGGGAGGAGCCTGCCATCTCCATGAACATCCCCATGGTGTCCGCGGTGATGCAGTCTGTGTCCAACGATACCCTCGCCATCGCGCTCGCGAAGGAGGGCGGCGTCTCCTTTATCTACGGCTCCCAGACCATTGAGAGTCAGGCTGCCATGGTGGCCCGGGTCAAGAGCTACAAGGCCGGCTTCGTCGTCAGCGACTCCAACCTGACGCCGGAGGATACGCTGCAGGACGTGCTGGATCTGGTGGAGCGCAAGGGCCATAACACCATCGCCGTGACGGATGACGGCAGCAGCAACGGCGTGCTGCTGGGCATCATCACCAGCCGCGACTACCGCGTGAGCCGCATGGCTCCGGAGCTGAAGGTAAAGGAGTTCATGACGCCCATCGAGCGCCTGATCACCGCGCCGGACGGCACTACGCTGAAGGAAGCCAACGACATCATCTGGGAGCACAAGCTCAACGCGCTGCCCATCGTCTCCAGGGACGGCCGCCTCTGCTATTTCGTCTTCCGCAAGGACTACAGCGCCCACAAGAGTAATCCCCGGGAGCTGCTGGACGCGGACAAGCGCTACGTGGTGGGCGCGGGCATCAACAGCCGCGACTACGCCGAGCGCGTACCCGCTCTGGTGGCCGCGGGTGCGGACGTGCTCTGCATCGACTCCTCCGAGGGCTATAGCTGCTGGCAGAAAAAGACCATCGACTTCATCCGCGAAAAGTACGGCGACACCGTCAAGGTGGGCGCGGGCAACGTGGTGGACCGGGACGGCTTCCTCTTTTTGGCGGAGGCGGGCGCCGACTTCGTGAAGGTGGGCATCGGCGGCGGCTCCATCTGCATCACCCGTGAGACCAAGGGCATCGGCCGCGGACAGGCCACCGCCCTCATCGACGTGGTGGCGGCCCGGGACGAGTATTATGAAAAGACCGGCATCTATATCCCCGTCTGCTCCGACGGCGGCATCGTCCACGACTACCACATGACCCTTGCCTTCGCCATGGGCGCGGACTTCGTCATGCTGGGCCGCTACTTCGCCCGCTTTGACGAGAGCCCCACGGAGAAGCTCTTTGTCAACGGCACCTATGTGAAGGAATATTGGGGCGAGGGTTCCAACCGCGCCCGCAACTGGCAGCGCTATGACCTGGGCGGCAAGAACAGTCTGGCCTTTGAGGAGGGTGTGGACTCCTATGTGGTCTACGCCGGCAGCCTGCACGACAACGTGGAGCAGACCATCTACAAGGTGAAATCCACCATGTGCAACGTGGGCGTGACCAATCTGGCCGACCTGCGGAAGAACGCCAAGATGACCCTCGTCTCCGCCACCAGTATTGTGGAGGGCGGCTATCACGACGTGACGCTCCGCTCCACCGCCAAATCTCACTAAGCGGGGGAGAAGCCTATGGAGGAGCTGCGTCTGCTTTGTCCCTCCGCCGAATATGCGGACGAGATCGAAGCCTACCGGGAGGAATTTCTCGCCGCCGGCGATTCCATGGACGGCTGCGGCTCCCTGCGCCGCCTGCACGCGGCGGAGTGGCTGCGGCAGACGGAGGCGATGTCGAAGCCGGAGACCTGCCCGGAGAACCGGGTGGTCGCCACGCAGTTTATCTGCGTGCGCCAGCGCGACCGGAAAATCGTCGGCATGATACAGGTGCGGCACTGTTTCAACGCCTACCTCGAAAAATACGGCGGCCATATCGGCTATTCCGTCAGCCCGTCAGAGCGGCGGAAGGGCTGCGCCAAATGGATGCTGAAGAATTGCCTGCCGTACTGCCGGTCCCTGGGGCTCGATAAGGTGCTTGTGACCTGCATCGATTCCAATGAGGGCAGCCGTCGGACCATTCTGGCTAACGGCGGTGTGTATGAGAGTACCGTGTTCGAGCCGGAGGAGCGCATCAATCTGGAGCGCTACTGGGTCGAAACGGCGGCTGAGCCGCGCTGAAAAAGCATTAAAAGGAAGGGAGCTTAGCTCCCTTCCTTTTCCATATGGCCGCGTAAAAAGCCCCACAGGGTTTCCTGTGGGGCTTTGATACTGATTTCAAATAAATGCTTTATTTGAAATCCCGCGTGCTTTGCACGCTGGTGGCACACGTACCGCGTGCCACCACGTCTCATAAAAACCTGACGCGCTTTGCGCTATAAAAAGCTTTCTAAGCTTTTTATCAGGTTTTAGTATGATTTGCAGGTCCGGATGCTGCGCTGCTACGCTTACTGCAGGTTCAGCCGCTTCTTCATCATGTACCAGGTGACGAAGTAGAACACGGCGCAGAGGACGACCTCCCAGAGTATTGTACCCCAGATCGACACCTGCGCGCTGGAAAAGAGGGTGCCGAAGTTGCAGAAGTCCAGCAGAAAGAAATTGTTGTCTGGCTGCACAGCGAAGATCAGCAGGGAGGTGCCGAGGATCTCCAGCAGGAAATTGAAGCCGAAGAAGAAGGCGAAGGACAGCAGCACCTTATGCTTGTTGAAGCTGTGGCCGGCGGCGATGGAGGCGTAGACCTCCAGGCAGAAGAAGACCATGCCGATAACGCCGGCCAGCAGCGCCTCCAGCAGCAGGACGATGACCTGCGTCCGGGTGAGGGTTTCCATCTGCCCCATGTAGAAGAACGCCTCGTGGAAGAAGTCCAGAAGCTCTGCGTACATATCGCCCGAGAAGGTGGCGAGGATCACCGCCAGGATACAGGCCACAGCCGTGGCGGCGAACCAGACGATGGCGGTCAGCACCTTGGAGAAGATGAGACTGTGGGTGGAGGTGGGCAGGGTCATCATCAGATAGCCCTGGGGGCCCATGAGGTTCGTGTGGAAGCGGTTGACCATGATGATGAGGGACATGAGGCTGACCGCGATGATGCCGACGACGAAGGCGAAGATGCTGACGCCGCCCAGGGTGGCAACGAACCAGTGCTCCGCAGAACCCATGATCCGCATCATGATGTGCGTAAAGACAGCCAGACAGAGAAGCAGCAGGTACAGCGGCAGCATGACCCGGGACGTGGCCCGGAATTCGTGTTTCAGTAATTTACTCAGCATTTGAATACCTCCCGGAACAGCGCGTCCACCGACATACCCCGGTTTTCCCGGATGTCGTCCACGCTGGATTGAAGCATGACCCGGCCATTGCGCAGGAAGATGACCTCGTCCAGCACCTGCTCCACGTCGGCGATCAGGTGGGTGGAGATCAGCACCGCGGCCTCGGGGTTGTAGGAGCTGACGATGGTGTGCAGGATGTAGTCCCGGGTGGCGGGGTCCACGCCACCGATGGGCTCATCCAGCAGGTAGAGCCTGGCCTGGCGGCTCATGGTGAGGATGAGCTGCAGCTTTTCCCGGGTGCCCTTGCTCATGGCCTTCAGCCGCAGGTCGTGCGGGATCTGCAGGTTCGCCAGCATCTCCTCCGCCGCGTCCCGGCGGAAATCGGGATAGAAATCCTGAAAGAAGTCCAGCGCCTGCTTGACGCTCATCCAGTCGGGCAGGAAACTCCGGTCCGGCAGGAAGGCGGTGACGGCGTGGGACGCGGGGCCGGGCAGATTCCCGTCCACCGTGACGCTGCCGCTGGTGGGGGTGAGCAGGCCGGTGGCCAGCTTCAGCAGCGTGGTCTTGCCGCTGCCGTTGGGACCCAGCAGCCCCACGATGCGGCCCGGCTCAATGGCAAAGCTGACGTCGTCCAGCGCCTGTGTGGCGCCGAAGTGTTTGCTGAGCTGTTTGCATTCGAGAACACTCATAATTCATTCTCCTCCGTTTCATATGATTCTACCATCGCAACACTTTCTTTTTTGCTGAAACCCAGCAGCCGCATATTTTTCAAAAAGTCTGAGACCTGTTCGCCGGCCAGCTGCTCCCTGGCCCGGCGGATCAGCGCCTCATCCTCCGTGACAAAGCGGCCTGTGGTGCGGACGCTCCCCACGAGCCCGATCCGCTCCAGCTCGGCGAAGGCCCGCTGCATGGTGTTGGGGTTGACCCCTGATTGCAGCGCCAGCTCCCGCACAGAGGGAAGACGCTCGCCCGGCGCGTAGCTGCCGGAGACGATGCCGCGGGTGAGCTGCTCCACCAGCTGGGCGTAGATGGGCTGGTCGCCGCGGAAATTTCCGTTCATAAGACACCTCCTTTGTATTACTGTATTAGGTGATTAATACAATAATACATACGGAGGCTGTTGTCAATACTTTCCTCAAAAAAATTTTTATAAAAAACAGGACTCCCGGACAAATGTCCGGGAGTCCTGCATCAATGGAACGGTTAGATGGCGCTGGCGTCCACATACAGCTCGCGCACCGCGTTGGGATCGGCGGGAGTGGCCTTGGGCGCTTCGGCCTTGGGCGGCTCCTTGGGGCCGTCGCGGTAGGCCAGGAACTTGGGAGCCACCTGGGGGAAAAGGGCCAGGGAGAGGACGTCCTCCTCGCTCTTGGCGATGTCCTTGAACTCCTCCTTGTACTTCTCCAGCTCCGGCTCCAGCTTGTCGGCGGGGCGGCAGGTGATGACCTCCTCGGGCTTGATGCCGGCGAGGGCGCGCACTTCCTCGTTGATCTCGCCGGGCACCGCGCCGTATTCGCCGCGGAGCAGGGCCTTGGATTCCTTGGGGAAGGTCTTGTAGCGGCCCACCACAATGTTCATCACGGCCTGGGTGCCCACGATCTGGGAGGTGGGGGTCACCAGGGGCGGATAGCCGAAGTCCTTGCGGACGCGGGGGATCTCCGCCAGCACGTCGTAGTATTTGTCCTCCTTCCCGGCCTGCTTGAGCTGGGAAATGAGGTTGGAGAGCATACCGCCGGGTACCTGATAGATCAGGGTGTTGGTGTCCACGTTCAGCACCTTGGGGTCGAGTGAGCCTGCGTCCTTCAGCCGCTGGGCTACTTTCCGGAAGTGGGCGGCCGCGTCGCTCATCTTCTCAAGCGACAGTCCGGTGTCCCGCACCGTGCCCTGCAGCGTGGCCACAAGGGCCTCCGTGGCGGGCTGGGCGGTGCCGTTGGCGAGAGGGGAGAGGGCGGTGTCCACGATGTCTACGCCCGCGTAGGCGGCCATGAGGTACACCATGTCGCCGGTGCCGGTGGTGTTGTGGGTGTGCAGGTGGATGGGGATGGAGACGGTCTCCTTCAGGCGCTTGACCAGAGAGTATGCGTCCATGGGCAGCAGCAGGTTCGCCATGTCCTTGATGCAGATGGCGCTGGCGCCCATCTGCTCCAGCTCCTTCGCCAGCTTCACGAAGTAGTCCTCGTTGTGGATGGGAGAGACGGTGTAGGACATGGTGGCCTCCACCTCGCCGCCGTACTTGCGGGTGGACTTGATGGCCTGCTCCAGATTGCGCACGTCGTTCAGCGCGTCGAAGATGCGGATGATGTCGATGCCGTTTTCAATGGACTTGCGGCAGAAGGCGTCCACCACGTCGTCCGCGTAATGTTTGTAGCCGAGAATATTCTGGCCGCGGAAGAGCATCTGCAGTTTCGTGTGCTTCACGTGCCTGCGGATGGTGCGGAGCCTTTCCCACGGGTCCTCGTTGAGGAAGCGCATACAGGAGTCGAAGGTGGCGCCGCCCCAGCACTCCAGGGAGTAGTAGCCGATAGAATCCAGCGTTTCCAGCGCAGGGAGCATATCCTCAATGGTCATGCGGGTGGCAGCCTGGGACTGGTGCGCGTCGCGCAGGATGGTATCGGTGATGAGCAAAGGCTTCTGAGACAAAAATTCCATTTCGGGACCTCCTAATGTGGATTAACCGAACAGCGCCATGAGAACGCCGGCGGCGATGGCGGAGCCGATAACGCCCGCCACGTTGGGGCCCATGGCGTGCATGAGCAGGAAGTTGCCGGGGTTCTCCTTCTGGCCCACCACCTGGGACACACGGGCCGCCATGGGGACGGCGGACACGCCGGCGGAGCCGATGAGGGGATTGATCTTTTCCTTGAGGAACAGGTTCATGAACTTGGCCAGGAGAACGCCGCCGGCGGTGCCGAAGCCGAAGGCCACCACGCCCATGCACATGATCTTGATGGTCTGCCAGGAAAGGAAGGTGCTGGCGGTGGCGGTAGCGCCCACGGTGAAGCCCAGGAAGATGGTGACGATACCCATCAGCTCGTTCTGGGCGGTCTTGCTCAGGCGGTCGGTGACGCCGGATTCCTTAAAGAGGTTGCCCAGCATCAGGCAGGCGATGAGGGGCGCCGCGGAGGGGACCAGCAGGGCCACGAAGACAGTGACCACGATGGGGAAGATGATCTTCTCCCGCTTGGAGACCTCACGCAGCGGGCGCATGACGATCTGCCGCTCCGCCTTGGTGGTGAGGGCCTTCATAATGGGCGGCTGGATGACGGGCACCAGCGCCATGTAGGAGTAGGCGGCCACCGCAATGGGGCCCAGCAGATGGGGCGCCAGCAGAGTGGTGACGAAGATGGCCGTGGGGCCGTCCGCGCCGCCGATGATGCCGATGGAGGAGGATTCCTGGGGGGTAAAGCCCATCATCTGGGTGCCCACATAGGTCATGAAAATGCCGAGCTGCGCCGCCGCGCCCAGCAGCAGGCTCTTGGGGTTGGCGATCAGGGGGCCGAAGTCGGTCATGGCGCCCACGCCCATGAAGATCAGGCAGGGGTAGATGCCGAGCTTCACGCCGAGATACAGGATGTCGAGCAGGCCCGGGGTGACGGTCTGGCCGATGAGCGCGGTGAGCTGAGCGGCCATGGTCTCGGTGACGGCGCCGCCGTCAATGATGTGCTGCACCATCTCCTGCGTCACCACCGCGCCCTGGAACATATCCCACTGCACATGGCCTCCCGCAAAAAGGACCTCGTGGAACATATCGGCCCCGGGGAGGTTGGTCATGAGCATACCGAAGGCGATGGGGATCAGCAGCAGCGGCTCAAAGCCCTTTTTGATGGCAAGGAACAGCAGGATAAACGCGATGCCGATCATGATCAGGCATTTCCAGTTCCCGTCCACGGAGAACTGGTAAAAGCCGGTATCATAGACAAAATTCAAAATAGCTTCCATGGATAGCCCTCCGTCCGCGCGGTCACTTGATCACGCACAGGAGCGTACCGGTCTCCACGCTGGCTCCCTTCGTCACGTTGACGGAGGCCACGACGCCGTCGCAGGGGCTCATGATCTCGTTTTCCATCTTCATGGCTTCCAGGACCATCAGCACCTCGCCCTTTTTCACGGAAGCGCCATTGCTGACGTTGACGCTGAGGATGTTGCCGGGCATGGGGGACTTCACCTGCTCGCCGCCGGCGGGAGCGGCAGCCGCGGGAGCAGCCGCAGGGGCGGCCACAGGAGCTGCAGGGGCGGCAGCGCCGGAGATCTCCTCCACCTCGACCTCATAGACGGCGCCGTTGACATTGACTCTGTACTTTTTCATGTTGGTATTCCTTTCTTCTCTACCGCTCAGATTTTCTTCATGGACAGGATGCGGATACCGGAGACGCTGGTCCCCATTTCCTCCGCGATGACGGCGGAGACAGCCGCGATAAGGGCTGCTTTGTCCGCGGGCGCCGTTTCCGCTGCGGGCGCTGCGGCAGTCTGAGGCGCCGGAGCGTTTCTGCGTTCGCTGCGGATGCAGATGGCGCTCATGGCCGTGGTCAGCAGGATGATGCAGGTCAGACCGAAAAACACGGTGCCGACGCCCATCAGGCTGACGAACAAACTGCTGTACATGGATGCTCCTCCTTATAATAGTCTAACATAATAATTTTACCAAAGTGAAGAACAGAAATCAATGTATTAATTTATTATATGTTTTCGAAAAAACTGCTTCGGCATTTTATGACGGAAGCGCAGATTCTCTCCGGCGGATTGCCGAAACGGGCGGAATGTGGTATGCTGACGGTGTTCCGGGCGGCAAAAAAAGGCCGCCTCAGGAAAAAGTGTAACCCGAAAGGAGCGTTGTCATGCGTTACGCGTCCGTGGCGGAGGGGCGCTTTCTGGCCCGTCCCAACCGTTTCATCGCCCAGGTGGAGCTGAACGGAGAAACGGAGACGGTCCATGTGAAAAACACAGGCCGCTGCCGGGAGCTGCTGGTGCCGGGCTGCCGGGTGTACTGCGCCCACGAACCCTCGCCCCAGCGCAGGACGGCGTATGACCTGATCGCGGCGGAGAAGGGAGGGCGGCTCATCAATCTGGACTCTCAGGCGCCGAACCGCCTCTTTGCCGAGTGGGCCGCCGCGGGCGGTTATCTGCCGGAGCCGCTGTCCCTCTGGCCGGAGTATACTTACGGGGATTCCCGCTTTGATTTCCGCCTGGACCTGCCGGGACGTACCCGGTTGGTGGAGGTGAAGGGCGTGACGCTGGAGAGGAGCGGCCACGCCTCCTTTCCCGACGCGCCCACGGAGCGGGGACTGAAGCACCTGCGGGGCCTGACGCGGGCGGTGGAGGACGGACTGGAGGCGGCGGTGGTCTTTGTCATCCAGATGGAGGACGTGCTGGACTTTTCGCCTGCGGACGATATCCATCCCGCTTTCGGCGCGGCGCTGCGGCAGGCCGCGGCGGCGGGCGTGCGGGTGGAGGCCTATGACTGCGTCGTTCGCCCGGAGGAGCTTTTCATCCGCCGGGCCGTGCCGGTGCGGCTGTGATGTCCCGGCTTTTTTCTTCCGAGTAGCGTAAAAAAGGCTTGCTCTATGTAATGGAACATACCTTTACAGTGATTCGCGCGGAGTTATTGCACGCGCTGCGCCCGGGCATACGGCGGCGAATGCCGCCGGCGTTCCCGGAGAGCCTTTTTGCCGTACCGTCGGGCTTTTTGTGGAACAGGGAAAAACGACAAATTCCGCCTTGACGAAAGCCCGGCGGGCGCATATAATAGGTACACTTACATATTCCGTGAGGGAGTAGTGGCGCGGCAACGCGCGGCATGCCAACATACTGGCCGGTCTCCCGGCCTGGTCTGCCTTAATCAACGAGACTCATGTATGACGCTTCGCCGCCATACATGGGCTTTTTTATTGCCGGAACCGTCTGTCCGCTGATCTGTAACGAAAGAGAGAAGAGCATATGGGTTTTGTCGAGCTGTTTTTGTTGGGCGTGGGCCTTTCCATGGACGCCTTCGCCGTGGCGGTCTGCAAGGGACTGTGTATGCGCCGCTTTCAAAAGGGCCAGGCCTTCGTCATCGCGCTGTTTTTCGGCGTTTTTCAGGCGCTGATGCCCCTCGCGGGCTGGTTTTTGGGCTCCCACTTCGCTTCGTATATCCAGCGCTACGACCATTGGATCGCCTTTGTCCTCCTGCTCTGGATCGGCGGCAACATGATCCGCGAGAGCCGGGAAAAGGGGGACGAGTGCCAGTCCTGCAGCACGGCGGAGCGGCTGAACTATAAGGAGCTGCTGCTGATGGCCGTCGCCACCAGCATCGACGCGCTGGCCGTGGGCATCACCTTCGCCTTCCTCTCCGTCTCCATCCTGCCCGCTGTGACCCTCATCGGCGTCACCACCTTCCTCATCTCCTTCGCGGGCGTCGCGGTGGGGAACTACTTTGGCAGCAAGTATAAGAGCAAGGCCGAGCTGGCGGGCGGCCTGATCCTCATCGCCATCGGCTGCAAGATATTGCTGGAGCATCTGGGCGTCATCGGCTGATGAACGGTTTCGGAGGCAGAACCATGTTGGAGACAGAGCGCCTTGTTCTTGATAAGGCAAAGTTTTCGGACTGGAAAGCGATGTACCGAAATGTGTGGTCGCGCCCGGAAAGCGCCAGATATATGCTTTGGAAGGTCGCCGCCAGCGAAGAAGAAGCCAAAGCAAGGATCATGAAAACCATAGCGTTTCAGAAAGAGCATGAGGCCTATCTGGTTTACGAAAAGGCGGGCGGGCAAGCCATCGGATTTGCGGGCGTAAAACAGACGGCGCCGTATGTATATCAGGAAACAGGGATATGCCTGGGGCCGGATTATGTGGGAAAAGGCTTCGGAAAAGAGATCCTGCAGCGCCTGCTCCGGCATTGCCGGGAGGAGCATGGCGCGAGGGAGTTTATTTATTCGACAAGGGCGGAAAACGCGGCGTCCAACCACCTGGCGCTTTCGCTGGGCTTTACGCGCATCGCCTCGGAGCCTAAGACAGACCCCCGGGACGGAGGTAACTACACCTTACTCACATACAGCCTGACACTGTAGCGCCGGATCTGCCGGGCTGTGAAAGCTGCCTTGGGAACGGCTTTCCTGACAGGCGCGTTCTGCGCCTGTGCCGCTTTGCCGCGCGCCTGCTCCGGCCAATGAATTGAAAAAGCTCCGTATGCGGCCATACGGAGCTTTCATTGGTCACGGAAACCACCGGCTCTGCCGGTGGAGGTGTCCCGTAAAAAGCT
>JBJDYU010000046.1:0-46998 GCA_051867615.1 Oscillospiraceae bacterium
CCGAGTGCACTCCCTTCACCATCATTTCCGATGCCAACACCGGCATGAAGTGGCCTCTGATCGGCTACGAGATGATGCCCGAGATGGCCATCATCGATGCGGACAACATGATGAAGCTGCCTCCCAGAGCCACCCAGGCCTCCGGTTACGACGTGCTGACCCACGCTGTTGAGGCGTATGTCTCCACCTTCGCCACCGAGTACACCGACGGCTTCTGCAAGGAAGCTACCAAGATGGTCTTCGACTATCTGCCTCGCGCTTATCGTTCCGCTTTCAAGGATGCTAAGCCCGATCCCGTCGCCCGTGAGAAGATGGCTGACGCTTCCGCTCTGGCCGGTATTGGCTTCGCCAACGCCTTCCTGGGCATCAACCACTCCCTGTCTCACAAGCTCGGCGGCTGGTTCCACATTCCTCACGGTACCGCCAACGCCCTGCTGTTCCCCTATGTCTGCCGCTTCAACGCGCAGAAGCATCCCTATCACATGGGCACCTTCTCCCAGTACAAGTATCCCCAGGCCTTCGAGCGCTACGTCCAGCTGGGCGAGCTGATCGGCGTCAAGGGTGCTACCGACGAGGAGACCTTCGAGAACTGGATCAAGGCCGCTGAGGACCTGAAGGTCGCCGTGGACATCCCCGAGACTGTCTGCGACTGGCTGTGCGCCGCTCATCCCGAGAAGAGCGCCGAGCAGTGGGAAGCTGAGTTCCTGGCCGCTGTTGACCAGATGTCCGAGTGGGCGTTCCACGATGCCTGCACCGGCTGCAACCCCGTGTATCCCACCCTGGGCGAGCTGAAGGCCTGCTACCTGAGAGCCTTCTACGGCAACAAGAAGTTCGTTGAGAAGTACGGCGACGTCCTCGAAGTGGAGATCACCGTTCCCACCGAGACCCACGCTGCGTATCCCAACGGCCTCGCTGCCGACATCGGCCTGGACAAGGTCGGCGGCTTCAACTAATCGGATATTCCTTATCCCGTTCCCATCGCTTACTTATGATCCCACGAGGGCCGGTGCCTGCCGGCGCCGGCCCTCGTGGCTTTTTCGGAAACAGGAGGATATCATCCGATGAATACGCTGAATTTCCCCAAGAAGGTATATTTCAAAACCGGGTGCACGCCGGTGGCGCTGAAAGAGCTGCGTGATGTGTATCACTGCAAGCGCGCCTTCCTCGTGACGGACCCGTCGCTTTATAAGAGCGGCGTCGTTGCTCCCGTTGTGGACCTGCTGCGCCGTCAGAACATCCGCGTCGCGGAATTCTTCGGCCTGAGCGCAGTGCCGACCTTCGCCGAGATCCGCAGCGCCCAGCCCAAGCTGTTCGAGTTTGAGCCGGACGTGATCATCGGCGTCGGCGGCAGCAACGTGATGAGCGCCGCCAAGGCCCTGCAGGTCATCTACGAGGATCCCCAGGTGGATCTGGCGGAAGCTGCGAAGGACCCCTCCCGCATCCCCCAGCCGGTCAAGTCCAAGCTGGTGCTGCTGGCGGCGGACTTCTCCTGCGGCGGCCAGAACTCCGTCTTCGCCACGCTGAGAGACGACGCGGGCGTGCCCTGCGTGCTGGCCAGCATTCGTCTGCAGCCTGAGATCTCCGTGACGGACGCGGACTATACCGCCAGCCTGACGGCTGAGCAGGTCAGAGCCAGCGCGCTCGACACCCTGTCCCGGTCCATCCGGGCCTATGCGGACGAGGGCTGCAACGAGTACACCCAGGGCCTGCTGCGTGAAGCGGTGGGCGGCGTGCTGCGCTATCTGAAGGATGCGGAGAACGGCTGCCCCGTGGCGCGGGAGCATCTGCTCAACGCCGCCTCCCTGGCCGGCGCCGCCTACGGCAGCGTGACGCGTTCCGTGGAAGCGGAAGCGCCGCTGTTCCCCACGGCTGCTGAGAAGAAAGCGAAGAACGCGCGCGTCGAGGAGCTGGCCCAGAGCCTGGGCTATGCCGACGCTGCCGCGCTGTCCGCTGCCTGCGAAGCGCTTCGCTGAGCTGAATGAAATGACCCTATCCGGTCCCACAGGCCGCAAAGCCTGGCGGGCGGGTAGGGTCGTTTTTTATTTTGTGCCGGAGAGGTATTCCTCCGTGTAGTGGGAGGCAACCGCCCCGTCCGCCACGGCGGTCACGATCTGCCGCAGGGCCTTGGTGCGCACGTCCCCCACGGCGAAAACGCCGGGAAGACTGGTCCGGGTGGATTCATCGGCCTTGATATAGCCCGCCTCGTCCAGCGTGAGCTGGGAGCGGAACCGCTCCGCCGCCGGGACCCTGCCGATGCAGACGAACACGCCGTCGCAGAGAAGCTCGCGCTCCTCCCCGGTGCGGACGTCCCGCAGCCGGAGGCCGGTGAGCCTGCCGCTTTGCAGCAGCGCCGAAACGTCGCTGTTATATAGGATCGAGATGTTCTTCGCCTGCCGCAGCGGCTCGTGATAGACCTTTGTGGCCCGCAGCGCGTCCCGGCGGTGGACGAGGTAGACCTTTTCGCAGAGCCGGGCGAGCAGCAGCGCGTCCGCCGCCGCGGAGTTGCCGCCGCCGATGACCGCCACGGTCTTATCCCTGTATGCCATGCCGTCGCAGGCGGCGCAGTAGTGTACGCCCCGGCCCGCCAGCTCCTTTTCCCCGGGCAGACCCAGGGGCCGCGGCTCCGCCCCGGTGGCCAGGATCACCGCCCGGCCGCGAAACGTCCCCTCGCTGCTCTCCACGGTTTTCACAGGGCCGGAAAGTTCAGCCGAGCCGACCTCCGCCAGCACCGTTTCGGCCCCGAAGCGCTCCGCGCCCTGCTGCATTTTCTCCCCCAGCGTGAAGCCGTCGATCCCCTCTGGGAAGCCGGGGTAGTTGTCGATCTGCTCCGTCAGCGCCATCTGGCCGCCGGCGGAGAGCTTCTCCAGCACCACCGTTTTAAGGCCCGCCCGCGCGCAGTACAGCGCCGCGGTATAGCCCCCGGGGCCGCCGCCCACCACGATCACATCATACGTCCGCTCCATGGCGCGCCCTACTTCGCCGCGTGCTGGCGGAGAAAGGTCTGGATCTGCGCCTTGGAGTCCGGCGCCACCAGAACGGCCAATGGCTGGCCGTCCCGGTACAGCACCAGCGTCGGGATCACCTCGATCTTCTCCCGCCGGGCCAGCTCCGCCTCCTCGTCGATGTTGACCTTTCCCACCGTCAGGCTGCCCGATTCCTCGGCCACCTGCTGGAAGGCCGGGCCGATGCGGCGGCAGGAACCGCACCAGGGCGCCCAGAACTCCACCAGCACGTCTCCGCCGCCCTCCCTCACACTTTGCTCAAAAAGCTCGCTATCCATTTGCTGTACAGCAGACACAGCCCACAGCTCCTTTCGTTCGGTTTGCCCATAGTATGCCCCGCAAACGTCCCACTTTTGCAGGACGGCACGGCATTTTTGACCGCCTGCGGGCTTTTTCCCAGCGGGAAACCGGCTTTTTCACCACGTTAAAGCGCTACAGCACGCCCAATTTGTTTATTTTGTCTGTTGACAATCCGCGAAATGGCTCGTATCATAATACTATCTTTCAAGGATCCCGGCTCAGGAGAACGCTATGAAGAACTTCGTTTTTGCTGGCTTTTATTACTACTTTACTATGTCTCATAGTAAGGGTAATTTGTGATGCAGCAAAAACGAAAGCACCGGAAGGTTTTGATGCGACACAGGTTACGCTGTGCCGCATTTTTTGTTTTCCGGGGCGCATGGCGCCGCCTGAAGGATAACTAATTTGATTAAATTCGGAGGGTGAGAGATATGATCGTCATACTGAAACAGGGCGTACAGAAGGAAAAGCGGGAGCAGCTCATCGACTGGCTGAAGGGCCAGGGCCTGGGCGTGCACATCTCCGAGGGCGAGTACCAGACCGTGCTGGGCCTCATCGGCGACACCAGAAGCGTGGATATGGACCTGATCGCCAGCCTCGGCATCGTGGACAGCGTCAAGCGCGTGACGGAGTCCTTCAAGTGCGGCAACCGCAAGTTCCACCCGGACGACACCGTGGTGCAGGTGGGTGACGTGAAGATCGGCGGCGGCAATTTCTGCATGATCGCCGGCCCCTGCTCCGTGGAGACGGAGGAGCAGATCGTGGGCGTGGCCAAGGCCGTGAAGGCCGCGGGCGCGAATATGCTGCGCGGCGGCGCGTTCAAGCCCCGCACCTCCCCCTATGACTTCCAGGGCCTGAAGGCCACCGGCATCGAGCTTTTGAAGATCGCCCGCCAGGAGACGGGCCTGCCCATCGTGACGGAGATCATGAGCCCCAATCATATCCCCCTGTTCGAGGATGTGGACGTGATCCAGGTGGGCGCGCGGAATATGCAGAACTTTGATCTGCTGACCCAGCTCGGCAAGCTGCGCAAGCCCATTTTGCTCAAGCGCGGCCTTGCCAATACCCTCAAGGAGCTGCTCATGAGCGCGGAGTACATCATGGCCGGCGGCAACGACCAGATCATCCTCTGCGAGCGCGGCATCCGCACCTTCGACGACTACACCCGCAACACCCTGGATCTGGCGGCGGTGGCCATGCTGCGGGAGCTGACCCATCTGCCCATCATCGTGGACCCGAGCCATGCCACGGGCGTGGCGCGGCTGGTGCCGCCCATGGCGCTCGCCGGCGCGGCCTGCGGCGCGGACGGCCTGATCATCGAGGTCCATAACGATCCCATGTGCGCCCTTTGCGACGGCGCCCAGTCCCTCCGGCCGGAGGAGTACGCGGAGCTGGCGAAGAAGGTGCGCCGTGTCCGGGAGGCGATCGCGCAATGACGGTAGGGATCGTGGGGCTGGGGCTCATCGGCGGGTCCCTGGCCAAGGCCTATCAGGAGGCGGGAGAGACCGTTCTGGCTTATAACCGGAGCCGTTCGGTGCTGGACTTCGCCGTGATGAGCGGCGTGGTGGCGGGCGAGCTGACGGAGGAGAACGTATCCTCCTGCGACCTCATCCTCATCTCCATCTATCCCGAGGCCGCCGTGGCGTGGCTGCGGCGCATGGCCCCCCATATCGGGGCGAGGCCCGTAGTCATCGACTGCTGCGGCACCAAGCGGGCGGTGTGCGCCGACTGCTTCCCTCTGGCAGAGGAGTACGGCTTCACCTTCCTCGGCGGGCATCCCATGGCGGGCACCCACCAGTCGGGCTTCAAGTACGCCCGGAGCAACCTGTTCCACGGCGCGCCCATGGTCATCGTCCCGCCGGATTTCGACGACATCCGCCTGCTGGACCGGGTGAAGGAGCTGCTGGCTCCCGTGGGCTTCGGCCGCTTCTCCGTCACCACGGCGCGGGAGCATGACGAGATGATCGCTTTCACCTCCCAGCTGGCCCATGTGGTGTCCAACGCCTATATCAAAAGCCCCACGGCGTCGAAGCATAAGGGCTTTTCCGCCGGCAGCTACAAGGACATGACCCGTGTGGCCTGGCTGAATCCCCAGATGTGGACGGAGCTGTTTCTGGAAAACCGGGACTTTCTGATCACGGAGCTTGACATTCTGGCGGAAAACCTCCGGCAGTACCGCGACGCTCTGGCGGCGGAGGACGGCGAGACGCTGACGCGCCTGCTGGACGAGGGCCGCAGGCGCAAGGAGGAGGTGGACGGCCGGTGAATACCATCCATGTGACCGCCTCCCGCACCTATGACGTGCTGGTGCAGCCCGGTATCCTGGCGGAGACGGGCCGGTATGTGGCGGCGGTCACCCGGGCCAAAACGGCCGCCCTTGTGGCGGACGAAAGGGTCTACCCCCTGTATGCCGACCGGGTGGAGGAGTCCCTCCGCGCGGCGGGCTTCCGGGTGGTCAGCTTTGTGTACCGGGGCGGCGAACAGGCGAAAAACCTTGCCACCTACGGCGAGATACTGAACTTTCTCGCGGAAAACCGCCTCACCCGCAGCGACGTGGTGGTGGCGCTCGGCGGCGGCGTGACCGGAGATATGGCGGGCTTTGCCGCCGCAACCTACCTCCGGGGCGTGGATTTCGTGCAGATCCCCACCACGCTGCTCGCGGCGGTGGATTCCTCCGTGGGCGGCAAGACGGCGGTGGACCTTCCCGCGGGAAAGAATCTGGTGGGCGCGTTCTGCCAGCCGGCGCTGGTGCTCTGCGACCCGGAGGTGCTGCGGACGCTGCCGGAGGAGCAATTTCGCGCCGGCTGCGCGGAGGTCGTGAAGTACGGTATGCTGGGCAGCGAGCCGTTTTTCCGCGAGCTGGAGCAGAGCGGGGCGGCGGAGCTGGAGCACGTCATTTCCGTCTGCGTCGGCATGAAGCGGGACATCGTGGGCGAGGATGAGTTCGACCACGGGCAGCGTCGCTTGCTGAATCTGGGCCACACCGTGGGCCACGCGGTGGAGGCCTGCAGCGGCTTTGCCATGTCCCACGGCGAGGCCGTGGCCATCGGCATGGCCGTCATCACCCGGGCGGCGGTGCAGCGCGGCGTCTGCGGCGAGGAAACGCTCGAACGGCTGCTGGCGCTGCTGCGGCGCCTGGGTCTGCCCACGGAGACGGAGCGCGGCGCGGAGGAGCTGTACCGCGCGGCCCTTTCCGATAAAAAAATGGCGGAGGGAAAGATGCATCTGGTGGTGCCGGAGGCCGTGGGCCGCTGCCGGGTGGAGACCATCGAGGCGGAGGAAATGCTTTCCTGGCTGCGGGACGGAGGGCTGCGATGAACGTGACGATCGCTCCCGGGCCGCGCAGCGGCTCGGTCCGCGTTCCCGCCTCCAAATCCCAGGCCCACCGCCTGCTGATCCTGGCGGCGCTGGGCGAAGGGGAATGCACCCTCCTTTGCGACGGCGTTTCCAAGGATATCGCCGCCACTATGGAGTGCTTAAACGCTCTCGGGGCGGACATCCGGCGCGCCGCGCCGGACCGGCTCCGGGTGCGGCCTATCGAAAGGGTACCGGAGGGGCTTTGCCGCCTGCCCTGCGGCGAAAGCGGCTCCACGCTGCGCTTTCTGCTGCCGGTGGCGGGCGCTTTGGGCGCGGAGTGCGTCTTTCTCCGGGAGGGACGGCTGCCGGAGCGGCCCCTTGCGCCCCTTGACCGGGAACTGACCGCCCATGGCATGACCCTCCGGGAGGAGGGGGTGCTGCTCTACTGCGGCGGACAGCTCCAAAGCGGAGACTATACCCTGCCGGGGGACGTCTCCTCCCAGTACATCTCGGGCCTGCTCATGGCCCTGCCGCGGCTTCGGGGCGAGAGCCGCCTGAATGTGACGGGCAGGCGGGAATCCGAGGGGTATGTCGCCATGACGGAGGACGCGCTGCGCCTCGGCGGCGTGGCGCTCGAAAAAAGCGGCGGCGCGTACCGCATTCCCGGCGGGCAACGGCCCGCCCTCCCGGCAGAGTGCCGGGTGGAGGGGGATTACTCCAACGCGGCGTTTTTCCTCTGCATGGGCGCGCTGTCCGAGAGCGGCGTGACGGTGGAGGGGCTTTCCCCTGCCTCCTCTCAGGGCGATAAGGGCGTGCTGGATATCCTCCGCCGCTTTGGCGCGGAGGTCACGGAGACGGAGCGCGCCGTCACCGTGCGGAGAGGTTCCTTGCGGGGCGTTACCATCGACGCGGCCCCGGTGCCGGACCTGATCCCCACCCTCAGCGCCCTTGCCGCCGCGGCAGAGGGAGAGACGAGGGTGGAAAACGCCGCGCGCCTGCGGCTGAAGGAATCCGACCGCCTCCGCAGCACGGCGGAGATGCTGACCGCCCTGGGGGCCGAGGTGCGGGAGCTGCCGGAGGGACTGATCATCCAGGGCAGGCCCCGGCTCACCGGCGGCACGGTGAAGCCGGACAATGACCACCGCATCGCCATGGCGGCGGCGGTGGCGGCCTGCGCCTGCGCGGGCAGCGTCACCGTGGAGGACAGCGAATGCACCGCCAAGTCCTATCCCCGCTTCTGGGAGGATCTGGCGGCGCTGAAAGGAGAAACGCGATGAGCAGCAGCTACGGAGAAAACCTCCGCTTCACCATTTTCGGCCAGTCCCACTCCCCTGCCATCGGCGTGACGGTGGAGGGACTGCCCGCAGGGCTTCCCATCGATATGGAGGAGCTGCGGCGCTTTTTAAGCCGCCGCGCGCCGGGACAGAACGACTGGTCCACGCCCCGGAAGGAGGCGGACGAGCCGGAGTTCCTGTCGGGGCTGAAAGACGGCGTCACCTGCGGCGCGCCGCTGACCGCCGTCATCCGCAACACCAACACCCGCTCCGGCGATTACGCGCCCTTTGCGGACACGCCCCGGCCGGGCCACGCGGACTACACCGCCGAGGTGAAGTTCGGCGGGGCCCAGGATACGGCGGGCGGCGGCCATTTTTCCGGCCGGCTCACCGCGCCGCTTTGCATCGCGGGCGGCATCTGCAAGCAGCTTTTGGAGCGGGAGGGTATAGAGATCCTCTCCCGCATCGCCGCCATCGCGGACGTGGAGGACCGGGGGGAGCTCGCTGCCTCTACGGCGGAAAAGCCTTTCCCTGTGGTGGACGATGCGCAGGGCGCACTCATGCGCGCGCGCATCAGCGCGGCGCGGGCTGAGGGCGACTCCGTGGGCGGCCTTATCGAATGCGTCGTGACGGGACTCCCGGCGGGTCTGGGCGACCCCATGTTCGGCGGTATGGAAAACCGCATCGCCGCCGTGGTCTTCGGCATCCCGGCGGTGAAGGGCCTGGAATTTGGCGTGGGCTTCGCCGCGTCGAAGCTCCGGGGCAGTGAAAACAACGACCCCTTTGTTCTGCGGGACGGAAAGGTGGAGACGGAGAGCAACCGCTGCGGCGGCATCCTCGGCGGTATCACCAACGGGATGCCCCTTGTCTTCCGGGCGGCCTTCAAGCCCACGCCCTCCATCGCGAGGGAGCAGAAAACAGTGAATCTCAAAACCATGCAGCCCGCGAGCCTTGTCATCGGCGGGCGGCACGACCCCTGTATCGTGCCCCGGGCGGTGCCCTGCGTGGAGGCGGCCGCGGCCGTCGCGGTATATGACGCGCTGCTGGCGCGGAAAAAAGAGTGGAGGTAAAAAGAGATGGAACTTCAGGAACTGCGCGGCAGGATCGACCGCATTGACGACGAGCTGGTGCGCCTGTTTGCCGAGCGTATGAACGTGGCGGAGGATATCGCCCGCTGCAAGAAGGAAAAGCGTCTGGGCGTGCTGGACGCGGGACGGGAGCGGGACAAGCTCCGCGAGATCATGGACAAGACCCCGGAGGAGCTGCGGGAGTATACCTTCTCCCTCTATTCCTTGATCTTTGAGCTGAGCCGCTGCCGCCAGAGCCGCGTCCTCGGCCGCGGCTCGGAGCTGACGGAGATGATCTCCTCCGCCATCGAAAACACGCCGCCCCTCTTCCCGGAGAGCGCCACCGTGGCCTGTCAGGGCGTGGAGGGCGCATACTCCCAGCTCGCCTGCGAGCGGCTGTTCCGCCACCCCAACCAGCTGTACTTCTCCACCTTCGAGGCGGTGTTCGCCGCCATCGAAAAGGGCCTTTGCCGCTACGGCGTGATTCCGCTGGAAAACAGCACCGCCGGCTCGGTGAACATGGTCTACGACCTGATGATGCGTCACAACTTCCGCATCGTCCGCAGCGTCCGGCTGAAGGTGGACCACAACCTCCTCGCCAAGAGCGGCGCGAAGCTCTCGGATATCAAGGAAATTTACTCCCACGAGCAGGCCATCAGCCAGTGCGGCGACTTTTTGCAGGGCCTCAAGGGCGTGAAGGTCACCCGCTGCGAGAACACCGCCCAGGCGGCGAAGATGGTGGCGGAGTCCGAGCGGACGGACGTGGCGGCGCTGGCCTCCCGGGCCTGCATGGGCCTGTACGGGCTGGAGTGTCTGGCCCCCTCCGTGCAGGACATGGGCAACAACTTCACCCGCTTCATCTGCATCTCCCGGAATCTGGAGATCTATCCCGGCGCGGACCGCACCAGCCTGATGATGGTGCTGCCCCACCAGCCCGGTTCCCTGTACAAGGTGCTGTCCCGCTTCTATGCGCTGGGCATCAACCTGAACAAGCTGGAGAGCCGCCCCATCCCGGAGCGGAACTTCGAGTTCATGTTCTACTTCGATCTGGATACCTCCGTCTACTCTCCCCAGTTCATCCAGCTCATGGGCGAGATGCAGGACCTCTGCGAGGAGTTCTCCTACCTCGGCAGCTACAGCGAGGTGATCTGAGATGCGCTGCGGCCTGCTGGGAGAGAAGCTGGGACACAGCTACTCTCCCGCCATCCACGCCATGCTCGGGGACTACGAGTATGAGCTGTACGAGAAGACGCCGGAGGAGCTGGCGGATTTCCTCGCAAACGGAGAATTCCACGGGCTGAACGTGACCATCCCCTATAAAAAGACGGTGCTGCCCTACTGCGCGGAGCTGTCCGACGCGGCACAGCGCATCGGCAGCGTGAACACGCTGGTGCGCCGGGCGGACGGGAGCCTCTACGGCGACAACACGGACGCTTTCGGCTTTGCCAGCATGGTGAAAAAAAGCGGCGTGGACCCCACGGGGAAAAAGGCCGTGGTGCTGGGAAGCGGCGGCGCTTCCGTCACGGTCTGTGACGTGCTGCGCCATATGGGCGCAGGGAGCGTCACGGTGATCTCCCGCAGGGGCGAGGACAACTATGAAAACCTCTTTCGCCACGGGGACGCCGAGATTCTGGTGAACACCACGCCCGTGGGGATGTACCCGAACAACGGCGCGGCGGCGGTGGACCTCGCCGCCTTCCCGCGATGCGAGGCGGTGCTGGACATCGTCTACAATCCCGCCCGGACGGCGCTGCTGCTGCAGGCGGAGCGGCTGGGCATCCCCCACGCGGGAGGGCTGCATATGCTGGTGGCTCAGGCCAAGCGCAGCAGCGAGCTGTTTCAGTCCTGTGCCATCGACGACGGCGAGATCGGCCGCATCGAGGGCGTTCTCTCCCGCTCCATGCAGAACATCGTTCTCGTGGGAATGCCCGGCTGCGGAAAAAGCACGCTGGCGGCACGGCTGGGCAGGGCGCTGGAGCGGGAGGTGCTGGACGCGGACGCGGAGATCGAAAAGGCCGCCGGTATGTCCATCCCGGAAATTTTTCAGCGCTACGGCGAGGAGGAGTTCCGCCGGCGGGAGACCGAGGTGCTGGCGGAGCTTGGAAAGCGCAGCGGCGCGGTGATCGCCACCGGCGGCGGCGCGGTGCTGCGGGAGGAAAATTATCCTCTGCTCCATCAAAACGGGCTTATCTTCTGGGTGCGCCGGGATGTGGGGAGGCTCCCGAAAGAGGGCCGTCCCGTTTCGCTGAAAAGCGACCTTAACACGTTGTATGAAACGCGGCTGCCCCGCTATCAGCGCTTCGCGGACTATGAGACAGACAACAACGGAAGCGTGCAGGAGGCGGCGCGGCAGATTCTGGAGGTGATGCAGGCATGAAGCTGCTGGTACTCAACGGTCCCAATCTGAATTTGCTCGGCGTGCGTGAGCCTGCCATATACGGCAGCGGCAGCTACGCGGCGCTGGAGGAGTTCGTCCGCGCCGCCGCGGCGGAGGCCGGGGCGGAGGTGGAGATCTTCCAGTCCAACCACGAGGGCGCGCTGGTGGATAAGATTCAGCAGGCCTACGGCGCCTTTGACGGCATCATCATCAATCCCGCCGCCTACACCCACACCAGCGTGGCCATTCTGGACGCGCTGAAGGCGGTGGCCCTCCCGGCGGTGGAGGTCCACCTGTCCGACGTGAGCAAGCGGGAGGATTTCCGCCAGATCTCCTACGCGGGCATGGCCTGCGTGAAGACCTACATGGGCCTTGGCTTTGAAGGCTACCGTCAGGCGATCTTGTACTTACAACAACTGCTGAGGGAGGAACAGGCATGATTTCTGAAAAAATGACACAGTGGGGCGGCGGTGGCGGCGCCATCCGCGTGCTGGCGGAGTACGGCGCACGGCGCGCCGCCGAGATCGGCGCGGAAAACGTGTTCAATCTCACCATCGGCAATCCTTCCGTGGAGCCGCCCGCCTGCGTGATCGAAAGCATGGAGCGGCTGCAGCGCACGGTGCCGCCGGAGGTGCTGCACGCCTACGCGCCCGCCCCGGGCCTTGCCTCCGTGCGGCAGAGCATGGCGGACTACCTGAATCGCAGCTTCGGCTGGGACTATCGGGCCGAGGATATCTACATGACCTCCGGCTCCTCCGCCGCTTTGTCC
Organism: Oscillospiraceae bacterium; assembly: GCA_051867615.1. Lineage (GTDB taxonomy): Bacteria > Bacillota > Clostridia > Oscillospirales > Oscillospiraceae > RGIG5472. Next base: position 12,087 of record JBJDYU010000046.1, read on the forward strand.
ATTCTGATGCGGGCGCTGCTCTCAGCGGGGGACGAGGCGCTGACCCTGACTCCCTACTTCCCGGAGTACCGGCTGTATGTGGAGTCCGTGGGCGCGGTGCTGACGGAGGCTCCCTCCGACCCGGACACCTTCCAGATCGACCTGAAGGCGGTGGAGGCGGCGCTGACGGAGAAGACCGCGGTGATGATCGTGAACTCCCCCAACAACCCCTCCGGCGTGGTGCTGTCCGAGGAGAGCCTGCGCGCTCTCGCGGCGCTGCTGGAGGAAAAGGCCCGCGTCTACGGTCATCCCATCTACATCGTCTCCGACGAGCCGTACCGGGACCTGGTCTACGGCGTGGAGGTCCCCTTCCTCCCGAGAATCTACCGCAACACCGTCTGCTGCTACTCCTTCAGCAAGGCCCTCTCCATGCCGGGCGAGCGCATCGGCTTTCTGTCCCTGCCGCCGGAGCTGGAGGATTATGAGCGGGTGCGCCTCGCGGTGTTCGGCTCCGCCCGCACCATGGGCTATCTCTGCATCCCGCCGCTGTACCAGCTGGCGGCGGCGGAGTGCATCGGCTCCACCAGCGACCTCTCCGGCTATGTGGAAAACCGCAACTGCCTGTATGACGCCCTGCAGGAGATGGGCTACACCTGCGTGCGGCCGGACGGCGCGTTCTATATCTTTCTCCGCTCGCCGGAGCCGGACGCCGGGGCCTTCTGCCAGCGGGCCATGAAGAAGGACCTGCTCATGGTGCCGGGAGACGAATTCGGCTGCCCGGGCTACGTCCGCATCGCCTACTGCGTGCCGAAGGAGCGCATCGAGCGCTCGCTGCCGGTGTTCCGCGCCCTGGCGGAGGAATACGGCCTTTGCTGATTTCGGCCTGAGAAAAAATCGAACGCCATCCGAAAGGACTCTTTCGGATGGCGTTTTTTCGTTTGAGCGGGCGTAGGGAAACAGGCTATACCACCCGGTGGACATACATCCGGCTGGGCTGCGGTTCGCCGTCGCCCTGCGCCATGCAGAGAAACTCCCAGCCGTAGCGCTCATAAAAGGCGCTGTGGTCCGTGAGCAGATACAGCGTGCCGATCCCCATTTCCTCCATGTCGCGGCAAACGCAGCGAAGCAGCCTGCCGGCAAGCCCCTGCCGGCGGTACGCCTCCTCCACATACACGGCGCAGACGTTGGGCGTCAGGTCCTTCCTGTCGTGGAAATCGTTTTCGATGACGCCCAGCCCGCCGATGATCGCCTCTCCGTCCATGGCCACATACCACTGTGGGACAGCGCTTTCATTCCGCTGGCACGCCTCCATGCTCTCGAGATAGGCGGCGAGGGGGATGTGCCATTTTTCATGAAACCAGTTCGCCGCCGGGCGCATCAGCTCCGGATGGCGGCGGATTTTCACGATCTCACAGCTGTGCATAGCGCCTCCCTTTTCCGCGTGAAAGCTCACCGGCGGCAGGTGGCGTCGGGGTCTGCCCCGGCGGGAGCGAAGAAGTTCAGCTTCTTCTCAGACAGGCGGAAGCGCACGTCCCGGGTGCGGAGGATCTCGCCGTCCAGGCAGGTGACGATGTCCTCCCGCTCGGAGGTGATGTGCACCTCCTTCGCCGTGTGGCAGTGGGCATATTTCGAGAAGCGGTGGTATTCGCCCTTGGAATACGGCCCCACGAAGCGGAGAAAGAGGGGGCGGGTGACCTCCCCCACCACGAGAGTGTTCAGCACGCCGTCGGTCATGCTGGCCTCCGGCACCGGCATGAAGCCGCCGCCGTAGTACCGGCCGTTGCAGACCGCGGCCAGGGCGAAGGCTCCCGTCTGCTCCACGCCGTCCAGCGTGAGCGTCCAGTGGGAGCAGATGTCCTTGAACAGGAAGTTCACCGCCAGCGACGCGATGTAGCTGCTCTTGCCGTCCAGAACAGAGTTGGCGCTGAAGCGGTGCACGTCCGCCGCCACCCGGGCGTCAAGGCCGCTGCAGGCGATGGTCAGGGCCAGACGGCCGTTGCAGTCGATGAGGTCCAGCTGCGTCACCGGGCCGTCAAAGAGGTTTTCCGCGTCCCGAAATTTCTCCTGATCGGGGCCGAAGTTTTTCAGAAAATCGTTGCCCGTGCCGATGGGGATGGCGGTCATGGCAGCGTTGGCGAAGCCGGCCGCGCCGTTGGCCACCTCGTTGATGGTGCCGTCGCCGCCGCAGGCGTAAAAACGCAGCTCCTCCCCCGTCTCCGCCATGGAGCGGGTGAGAGCGGTGGCGTGGCCGGGGCTCTGGGTCAGGATGCAGCTGCACTCGAGGTCGTGCTTTTCCCGCAGCGCGTCGGCCATCTCATAGATGCGGCTCACGCCGTCGCCCTTGCCGGCCTTGGGGTTGATGATGAAGATATGTTTCATGGCGGCGTTCCCTTTCTGCCTTTATTTTCTGCCGTACTGGAACAAATCGCACTTGATCATGCCGTTATAGAGCTTGCGCTTGCGGTCGGCCTCCGCGCCGAAGCTGCGCTCGAACTCCGTGTGGGAGGACAGCACCGCCACGCGCCAGGTGTCGGGGAGCTTGCGCACCGCCGCGCCGAAGGCCCGGTAGAGCTGCTCCGCCGCCTGCTTGTCCAGCAGTCGCTCGCCGTAGGGCGGGTTGGTGACGATGCGGCCGTAAGGCCCGCCCCAGTGGAAGCGGGTGGCGTCCGCCTGCTCAAAGCGGACGGTGTCCTCCACCCCGGCCTTCCGGGCGTTGTCCTGCGCCAGAGCCACGGCCCGGGGGTCGATGTCGCCGCCCCAGATCTCGTATGTGCCGTGGAACTCCTTGTCCATGGCCTCCTCCGCCGCCTCCATCCAGAGGGAGGAGGGAAGAACGGCCCAGCGCTGGGCGTCAAAGCGGCGGTCCAGGCCCGGGGCCCGGTTCTTCGCGATGAGGGCGGCCTCGATGGGAATGGTGCCGCTGCCGCAGAAGGGGTCGCAGAGGGGGTCGCGGCCCCGGTACCGGGTCAGCAGCACCATGGCGGCGGCGAGGGTCTCCCGCAAAGGAGCCTCCAGCGAAACGGCCCGGTAGCCGCGCTTGCGGAGGCCTGGGCCGGAGGTGTCGAGGTAGAACTCCGCCACGTCGTTGCGCATGGCGAACTGGATCTGGTACAGCTCTCCCGTCTCCGGCAGCTGCTCCAGACCGTATTTCCCGCCCAGACGCACTGCCGCGGCCTTTTTGATGATCTTCTGGCAGTTGGGCAGGGAAAAGAGCTTGGAGTGCAGGGAATAGCCCTTCACGGGGAACTGCCCGTCCCGGGGGATGAAATCCTCCCAGGGCTGGCGCGCCGCCGCCTCGTACAGCTCGTCAAAGGTCTCCGCCCGTTCCTTTCCCACCTGCAGCAGCACCCGCTCGCCGCAGCGCAGGTTCAGATTCAGCCGGCAGAGGTCCTTCCACTCGCCCTGGCAGAGCACGTGCCCGTTTTCCACCTGTACGCCGGTCAGGCCCAGCCGCCTGATCTCGTCTCCCACCAGACTCTCCAGCCCGAAGAGACAGGGGATCATAAACTGCAGCATATCCGTAAAGTCCTTTATAGCAAGATTCCGGGCGCGGCCCGGGAAAAACGTCGATACGTCTTTTTCATTATAAAAGCAGGCAGGAAAAAGCGCAAGAGGAAATGCGTGGCCCATGTCGGCGGGAGGAGATGGGGCGCGCTCCCGGCAAAAACAGGGGCGCTTTTCAAAAAAAGCAGGGCCTCCGCTCCCGCGAACGCCCTGCCGTATGTTTGCCCACGCCCCATGAGGAGGGGCGTTATTTCAAATCATCTTTCCCGGGGTTTCGCGGCCCCGGTTTTCGCTGTGCGCCGCACCCCCGGAGGGCTGATAAAATCATTTTTGCCGGAGCTTTGCCCCGGCAAAAATTCTTCTCGCGGCGCAAACGTGCGAATGGCCGCGCGGCGGCTCATTCGTGCGCTGCGGCGCCGCGCCTTTCTCGGGAAAGCGGCTTCGCCGCTTTCCCGAGATCAAAGTTCGTTGATGACCGGCACGATCATGGGGCTGCGCTTGGTGTTTTTGTACAGGTAGTTGCTGGCGGCGGACTTCACCACGCTGCGAAGCTCGCCCAGATCCCGGCTGCGCCGGCGGCAGACGGGAGCGGCGGCGGCCATGACCGCCGCGCCCAGCTCCTTCAGCAGCGGCTCGTTGTCCTTCACATAGATGAAGCCGCGGGTCACCACCTCCGGCTCGGAGAGGATGTCCCGGTTGTAGGAGCTGACGTTCAGGATGATGACCACGATGCCGTCCTCCGCCATCTTCTTGCGGTCCCGCAGCACCGCCGCGCCCACGTCGCCCACGCCGGAGCCGTCCACCAGCAGCACGCCCGCGGGGACGGAGCTCTCCTGCTTCATGTGGCGGCTGGTGAATTCGATGACGTCGCCGTTTTCCGCGATGGCGATGCTCCGGGGGTCCATGCCCATCTGGATGGCCAGGCTCCGGTGGGTCTGGAGGTGGCGCTGCTCGCCGTGGATGGGGATGAAGAAGCGGGGCTTGGCCAGGGCGTGGATGATCTTCAGATCCTCCTGGCAGGCGTGGCCGGAGACGTGCAGGGGAGAGGAGGAGGAATAAACGGCCTCCACGCCCTTGCGGAACAGCTCGTTGATGATGCGGCTGATGGATTTCTCGTTGCCGGGAATGGCGGAGGCGGAGATGATGACCCGGTCGCCGGGGCCCACGTCGATCTGCTTGTGGGTGGAGTAGGCCATGCGGTACAGGGCGGACATCTCCTCGCCCTGGGAGCCGGTGGTGATGATGACCTGCTGCTCCATGGGCAGACCCTTGATCTTGTTGATGTCCATGAGGGTGTTCTTCGGGATCTTCAGATAGCCCAGCTCCGACGCCACGGCCACCACGTTCTCCATGCTGCGGCCGCTGACGGCCACCTTCCGCTTGTGGGCGGCGGCGGCGTTCATCACCTGCTGCACGCGGTAGATGTTGGAGGCGAAGGTGGTGACGATGATGCGCTTTTTGCAGCCGTTGAACAGCTGGTTCAGCGTCTCGCCCACGGCCCGCTCGCTCATGGTGTAGCCCCGGCGCTCCGCGTTGGTGGAGTCCATCAGCAGGGCCAGGATGCCCTCCTTGCCCAGCTCACCGATGCGGGCGAGATCCATCACATCCTCCCCGATGGGGGTGGAGTCGATCTTGAAGTCGCCGGTGTGCAGCACCGTGCCCACCTTCGTGCGAATGGCGAAGGCCACGCTGTCGGCGATGGAGTGGTTGACGTGGATGAACTCCACGCTGAACTTTCCGGCCCGGATGGTGTCGCCCGCCTCCACGGTGATGATCTTCGTAGTGGCAAGCAGGCCGTGCTCCTCCAGCTTCAGCCGGATGAGCCCCGCGGTCAGGCGGGTGCAGTAGATGGGCATATTCACCTGCTTGAGCACGTAGGGGATGGCGCCGATGTGGTCCTCGTGGCCGTGGGTGATGAACAGGCCCCGGATGCGCTGCTGGTTTTTCACAAGATAGCTCACGTCGGGGATCACCAGGTCGATGCCGTACAGGTCGTCCCCGGGGAAGGCCATGCCGCAGTCCACCACGATGATCTCGCCGCTGCACTCGTACACCGTCATGTTTTTGCCGATCTCGTTGAGACCGCCAAGAGGAATGATTTTCAGTTTTTCTGCCATATAGTTTTCCTTTCAATGATGGGATCAGCTCGGCAGGGCCTGCGGCGCCGGCGTTTGGCCGCACGAAGACCAAAGACGCCGCCGCGCGGAAAGCGCGCGGCCTTTCCGGCCGCCGCCAACCGCGGTTCGCGTCCCACCCTGCCATCATGTATGTTTCTGTATATGAAGCCGGACAAAAGAGCGTTTTGCCCGGTGAGCGACAAAAAACGGGAAGAATTCCCGGTGTTTCGAATCAGTATAACACAAAAATATGGGTTTGTATACATTCTTTTCCGAAAAAACCGCCCTGTGCGGAGGAAAGTGCAAAAAACCGCGCCCCTTTTGCCCTCCGGCGCGGTGGATTTGTCATTGAATGCGGCGGAGAAGTGTGATATACTTAACTAAATATGGGAGCTTGCGCCCATGGAGCGGGAAGGGAGATTTGCCATGAATAAAAAGATCGCGCGTCTGCTGGAACCGAATCTGCAGCTGTATCTGGTCATGATGCTGGCCTTTGCCCTGGGGACCTTTCTGGTGGGAGAACCCATCTGGGCCCTGGCGGAGGTGGGCGTGACGGCGCTGCTGTTTTTATACTACCGCTATACCAACCGGCTGCGCCGGGACAAGGTCCTGCAGTACATCGAAACCCTCACCGGCAGCGTGGAGCGGGCGGGCGCCAACACGCTCATGAGCTCGCCCCTGCCCACCATGGTGTTCCGGGCGGACACCCGGGAGCTGATCTGGGCCAACGACCGCTTTTTGCAGATGGCGGGCCTGGGAGAGGACGCCTTTGAGACGGAGCTGGACGCGGTGGTGCCCGCGTTTCCCTCCCGCTGGGTGCTGGAGGGGAAGGCGGAATGCCCCGACACGGTGGAGCTGAACGGCCGGCACTTCCGGGTGTACGGAGCGCTGGCCTACGCGGCGCCGAAGAACGCCAAGAATGCCAAGAGCGCCGAGGGGCAGAGCCTGCTGGCCACCACCTATTGGATCGACACCACGGAATGCGACGAGCTGCGCAGCCGCTCGGAGGCCACGAAGCCCGTGGTGGCCCTCATCTACCACGACAACTACGAGGACGTGATGAAGTCCTGCAGCGAGTCCAACCAGTCCGCCGTCCAGGCGGCGATTTATGAGAAGATCAGCCGCTGGACGGAGGGGACGGGCTGCCTGCTGACCCGCTACGCCCAGGACCGCTTCCTGCTCATCATCGAGCAGCAGCACTATAAGAAGCTGGCGGAGGGCCGCTTCGACGTGCTGGATCAGGTGCGGGAGATCTCCGTGAGCGGCGGCGTGGCGCCGACGCTGTCCATCGGCGTGGGCAAGGACGTTTCCGGCTTCGGCGCGCTGCTGAAAAACGCCCAGCTCTCGGTGGAGATGGCTCTGTCCCGGGGCGGCGACCAGGCGGTGGTGAAGGACAACCTGAACTTTGAGTTCTTCGGCGGCCGCACCAAGACCTCGGAAAAGCGGACGAAGGTGAAGTCCCGCGTCATGGCCAACGCCCTGCGGGAGCTGATAAACGACGCGAAGAACGTCTACGTCATGGGCCACCACTACGCGGATATGGACGCGCTGGGCGCGGCGGCGGGCCTTGTGTGCATCGCGCGCAAGCTGGGCAAAAAGGCCCAGATCGTCATCGAGCCGGGAGAAAACGCGGCGGAGGCCCTGATGGCGAAGCTCAAGGAGCTGGAGGAGTATCGGGGCGTGTTCGTCTCTCCCAGCGAAGCCTTCCTGCGGGCGGAGGCCGGCTCTTTGCTGGTGGTGGTGGACACCAACCGGCCCGACTTCGTGGAATCCCCCCAGCTGCTGGAGGCCTGCAACCGCGTGGCGGTCATCGACCACCACCGCCGCGCCGCCAGCTATATCGAAAACGCGGCGCTGAACTTCCATGAGCCTTACGCCTCCTCCGCCTGCGAGCTGGTGACGGAGCTGCTGCAGTACCTGGTGGAGCCGGGCGATCTGCTGCGCTCCGAGGCGGAGGCGCTGCTGGCGGGCATGGTGCTGGATACGAAGAAATTCACCCAGCGCACCGGCGGCCGCACCTTTGAGGCGGCGGCCTACCTGCGCCGCGCCGGCGCCGACATGACGGAGGTGCACCGCCTGTTCCAGGGAGACCTGACGGAAATGGTGGCCAAGTTCGAGATCATCCGTCACGCGGAGATGTACCGGGAGAAGATGGCCGTCGCGGTGGCGGAGGAGGAGACCGAGCGCACCACCGCGGCCCAGGCGGCGGACGAGCTTTTGAGCCTGCGGGGCGTGGAGGCGGCCTTCGTGGTCTACCGCAGGGAGGACGGCGTGGGCCTCAGCGCCCGCAGCGCGGGAGAGGTCAACGTGCAGGTGGTGCTGGAGAGCCTGGGCGGCGGCGGCAATTCCACCATGGCCGGCGGCTTTGTGCCGGACGGCGAGCCGCAGGTGGTGGCGGAGCAGCTCCGCGAGTCCATCGACCGCTATCTGGAGACATAAACGACTGAAAAGGAGAAACGGATATGAAAGTGATTTTGCAGCAGGACGTGAAGGGCCAGGGCAAGAAGGGCCAGATGATCGAGGCGGCGGAGGGCTACGCGAGAAACTACCTCCTGCCCCGGAAGCTGGCCGTCCCCGCCACGGCGGACGCCCTGAACACCATGAAGCTGAAGGAAAAGGCGCGTCTCGCGGAGGAGGCGGCAAACCGCGCCGCCGCGGCCGAGACTGCGGAGCGGCTGAAAAACTGCCCGGTGAAGATCTCCGCCAGGGCCGGGGCCAACGGCAAGCTCTTCGGCGCCATCACGGCCAAGGAGGTCTCCGAGGCCCTGCTGAGCCAGCACGGCGTGGAGCTGCCCAAGCAGAAGATCGTGCTGGAGGAGCCCATCAAGGCCTACGGCAGCTATGAGCTGAAGGCGAAGCTGGGCTATGAGATCAGCGGCACGGTGTACGTGCTGGTGACGGAATAAACGCGCTGCGGGGCCTTTGTCCCCGCGCCGGGGAGAGGACGGGAAGTCATGGACGAATTGCTGCTGCGGCAGATGCCGAACAGTCTGGAGGGCGAGCAGGCGGTGCTGGGCTCCATGCTGATAGACGCGCTGTGCATCAAGGATGTGATGGATAAGCTCCGGGCGGAGGATTTTTACCACCGGCAGAACCGGGACATCTTTGAGACCATCCACCATATGTTCATCTACTCCCGCCCCATCGACGGCGTCACCGTGGCGGAGGAGATGCAGAAAAACGGCACCGCCACGGACGCCACCCGGGGCTATCTCGTGCAGCTCATGGAGATCACGCCCACCTCCGCCAACGTCATGGAGTATGTGCAGATCGTCCGGGATAAGGCGCTGCTGCGCAGCGTCGCCGCGGCGGCCAGCGAGATCACGGCCATGGTGCAGGAGGGCACGGGCGAAGCCAGCGACACACTGGAGGCGGCGGAGCAGAAGATCTACGCCATCCGCCGGGGCCGCAGCGCCCAGGACATGGTGCCGGTGAGCGTGGTGCTCTCCGGCGTGCTGGACCATCTGGCGGAGCTGAACGCCGGCGGCGGAGGACAGCTCCCGGGCCTTTCCACGGGCTTTTCCGGACTGGACACCAAGCTCTCGGGCCTGAACAAGTCGGACCTCCTGCTGCTGGCGGCCCGTCCCGGCATGGGCAAGACCTCCCTCGCGCTGAATATCGCGCTGCACGTGGGCAAGACCTCCGGCAAGACGGTGGCGGTTTTCTCCCTGGAAATGTCCCGGGAGCAGCTGGTGACCCGCCTGCTCTCCAGCGAGGCGGCGGTGGAGAACCAGCGCCTCGTCACCGGAAACCTGCGGGAGACGGACTGGGAGAAGGTGGTCCGGGCGGCCTCCGTCCTGAGCCGGGCGGATATCCGCATCGACGACAACCCCCTGCTCACCGTGGCGGACATGAACGCCAAGTGCCGCAGGCTCGATGATCTGGGCCTGGTGGTCATCGACTATCTCCAGCTCATGACCTCCGCCGGGAGCCAGGGCTACAGCGGCGAGAGCCGCCAGCAGGCGGTGAGCGATATCTCCCGTATGCTGAAGATCATGGCCAAGGAGCTGCAGGTGCCGGTGATCTGCCTGAGCCAGCTCTCCCGCGCCAATGAAAAGCGGGAGGACAAGCGGCCCATGCTGTCGGACCTGCGCGAGTCCGGCGCCATCGAGCAGGACGCGGACATCGTGACCTTCATCTACCGGGACGATTATTATAAAGAGGACAGCGAAAAGCGCAACATCGCGGAGATCATCATCGCCAAGAACCGCCACGGCGAGACCGGCAAGATCGAGATGCGCTGGATGCCGGAGTACACCACCTTCGGCACGCTGGAGGAGCGGTACGAGGAGTAAGATGCGGGACGCACAGGAGATAAAGCGGATACAGCGGGCCATGGAGCGGGCGGAGGACGCCATGCGGCGCTGGGAGATGCTGCCGGAAAAGGGCGGCCTGCTCCTCTGCGCCGTCTCGGGCGGGCTTGACTCCGTCTGCCTGCTGCATTTTCTGCGCGGACTTGCGGAAAAGGAGGGCTTCCGTCTGGCGGCGGCCCATTATAACCACCGCCTGCGGGGGGAGGACTCCGAGGCGGACGCCCGCTTTGTGGAGGAGCTTTGCGCCCGCTGGGGCGTCCCCTGCGTGGCGGGAGAGGGCGAGGTAAAGCAGACGGCGGCAGAGCGGGGCTGGAGCCTGGAGGAGGCGGCCCGGAACTGCCGCTATGACTTTCTCCGCCGCACGGCGGAGGCTCTGGGGGCGGAGAGGATCGCCACCGCCCATCAGGCGGAGGACAACGCCGAGACGGTGCTGCTGCAGCTCATCCGGGGCGCGGGCAGCGAGGGCGCGGGCGGCATCCCGCCGGTGCGCGGGCCCTTCGTGCGGCCCTTTCTCACGGTCTCCCGCCGGGAGCTGGAGGGGTACGCCGCGGCGTATGATCTGCCGTACCGCGAGGACGCCAGCAACGCGGACCTCCGCTTTGCCCGCAACCGCATCCGCCATGAGGTGATGCCGGTGCTGACCGAGCTGAACCCCAACGCGGCGCAGGCCATAGGCCGGGCGGCGGCGGTGCGGCGGCAGGAGAGCGAGCTGCTCAGCCGCATCGCGGAGATGGAGCTGGGCGAGCTGCGGGAGGAACCGGACGGCTGCGGCGCGGCGCGTCGGCGCTTTCGTGAGACGGAGCCGTGTCTCATCCCGCGGATGCTGGGGCTGCTGCTGGAGCGCGCGGGAGCGGGGCGGAAGGATATCACCGGGCGGCATTTCGAAGCCATGGAGCGGCTTGTCCTCACGGGACGCGACGGAGCGGAGCTGAGCCTGCCCGGCGGCTATGTGGCCTGCAACCGGGGCGAGAGCTTCTGGATTCGGCGGCGGGGGCAGGAGACGGCGCAGCCGTGTCTCCTCGGTCCCGGCGAGACCGTGCGCTGGGGCGATTACCGCATAAGCTGCGAAATATGCGCGGAAAATTTTCTCAAAAACAGAGATACAATCGCACTGAAATATGATATGATGTTGTTGTCACCCCTGACCGTGGGGCCGTGGGACAGGCGGCAGGGCCTGTCGCTGCCCGGCGGACGGGGAAGACGCAGTCTCAAGCGCCTGTTCGCGGAGGCCGGTCTTTCCTGCGAGGAGCGGGAGCGGACGCCGGTGTTCTATGCCGGCGGGCGGGCCTGTGCGGCGGCGCTGCTGGGCGCGGACGAGGACTTCCTCCCCGGGGAGGGGGAGGCGGCCCTGGTACTGACTATCAAAAAGGATTGAGAGGGAGCAAAACATGGAAAACTTGATGGAAAAGGATATCCTGAAGGTATTGATATCGGAGGAGGAGCTGAATGCCCGCGTGCAGGAGCTGGGCGCGCAGATCCGTGAGCGCTACGAGGGCAAGACCCCCATGTTCCTGGGCGTGCTGAAGGGCAGCTTCATCTTCATGGCGGACTTGGTGCGGGCTGCGGGCATCAAGAGCGATATCGAGTTCATCGCCGTCTCCTCCTACCAGAGCGGCACCAAGAGCAGCGGCGTGGTGCAGATCACCCACGACCTGCAGCAGGACATCACCGGCCGCGACATCATCGTGGTGGAGGATATCCTGGACTCCGGCAATACGCTGAGCTTCCTTTTGGGGTATTTCAAGGCCAAGGGCGCGGCCAGCGTGGCCATCGCCACGCTGCTGGATAAGCCCAGCCGCCGCACCAAGCCCATCCGGGCGGATTTCGCGGGCTTTGAGGTGCCGGACGAGTTCGTGGTGGGCTACGGCCTGGACTATGCCCAGCAGTACCGGAACCTGCCCTACATCGGCGTGCTGAAGGCCGAGGTGTACGAAAACGACCTGGAGGGCTGAGGGTAGGACAGGGTTCGCGGCCCGCAGGCCGTCAAAAATGAAATGGGTTTTCTCCTGCGGCGTGTACGCAGGAGAAAACACTTTGCGGCCCGCAAATGTGCGGCGAGCGCGCTGCGGCGGGCCGAAGCCTTTTTGAGGATCGGAGGCGTTTTGAAAGAACGCCTTTCGCTTATCATGAAAAGCGGGAAAGAGAGGTGAGCGCTGTTGAACGAGAGAAAGAGCTTTCGCCTGCTGTATCTGCTGCCGCTGCTGGTGATCCTGGCGGCCAGCTGGTTTTTGGCTACGCAGGGCCGCGCCGGGCTGGAGGTCACGGACCGGGAGGTGCGGCAGCTGTTTGAAGGCGAACAGGTGGAGAGCTTCACCATCGAGGGAAGCACGCTGCAGATGCAGCTGTATGAACCGTACAAAACGGAGGACGGCCGGGAGGGCGAGAAGGTCTACCACGAGCTGTACGACTTCCAGCTGTTTTACGACAGCTATCACGAGCTGGTGGAGGAGCAGGCCGCGGCGGGCGTTATCCGGGAGTACAACTACCGGAACGACGAGTCTGAGGGCTGGTTTTTGCGCCTGCTGCCGTACCTGCTCATGGGCGTGGTCTTTTTCCTGCTGCTGAACCTGATGATGAGCCGCATGGCCGGCGGAGCCAACAACGGCATGGCCAAGTTCGGCACCGCCCGCACCAAGACGAAGGAGGACTATCAGAGCAAGGTCACCTTCGCGGACGTGGCGGGCGCGGACGAGGAGAAAGAGGAGCTGTACGAGATCGTGGATTTCCTCCGCGCCCCGGGGAAGTACACGGCCCTCGGCGCCCGCATCCCCCGGGGCGTGCTGCTGGTAGGCCCTCCGGGTACCGGCAAGACACTGCTCGCCAAGGCGGTGGCCGGCGAGGCGGGAGTGGGGTTCCTCTCCATCTCCGGCTCGGACTTTGTGGAGATGTATGTGGGCGTGGGCGCGAGCCGCGTCCGCGACCTGTTTGACCAGGCGAAGAAGATCGCTCCCGCCATCGTCTTTATCGACGAGATCGACGCGGTGGGCCGCCAGCGGGGCACGGGCCTCGGCGGCGGACACGACGAGCGGGAGCAGACGCTGAACCAGCTTCTGGTGGAGATGGACGGCTTTGGCAGCAATCAGGGCGTGGTGGTGCTGGCCGCCACCAACCGGGCGGATATCCTTGACCCGGCGCTGCTGCGCCCGGGTCGTTTCGACCGGCAGGTGTATGTGGGCCTGCCCGATATCAAGGGCCGGGAGGAAATTTTGCAGGTCCACACGAAGAAAAAGCCTCTGGCGGAGGATGTGGACCTGCGCACTGTGGCCCGCTCCACCGCGGGCTTTACGGGGGCGGATCTGGAGAATCTCGCCAACGAGGCAGCGCTTCTCGCCGCCCGGCGCAGCGACAAGTTCATCACCGCCGAGGACATGAAGGAGGCGGTCATCAAGGTCATCGCCGGGCCGGAGAAAAAGAGCCGGGTCATCCCCGAGCATGAGCGCCGCCTCACCGCCTATCACGAGGCGGGCCACGCCGTGGTCATCCGGGCGCTGCCCCGGCAGGACCCGGTGCATCAGATCACCATCATCCCCCGGGGTCAGGCGGGCGGCATGACCATCCACCTGCCGCAGGAGGACCGGAGCTACCGCAGCCGCGCCGACATGGCGGAGGAGATCGCCGTCTGTCTCGGCGGCCGGGCGGCGGAGCAGCTGGTGCTGGGGGATATCTCCACCGGCGCAGGCAGCGACCTGCAGCGGGCCAGCTCTCTGGCCCGGGACATGGTCATGCGCTACGGCATGAGCGAAAAGCTCGGGAACGTGGTGTACGATCCCGGCCAGAACGAGGTGTTCATCGGCCGCAGCATGGCCCAGACCAAGAGCTATTCCGAGGAAGTGGCGGGCCAGATCGACGAGGAGGTCAAGCGCCTGATCGACGAAGCGTATGCCCGGGCGGAGGAGATCCTCCGCGTCCACGGAGCGGCGCTGGAGGCCGTGGCCCGGTACCTGCTGGAGCACGAGACCATGGAGTCGGAGGAGTTCGAGCGGGTCTGCCGGGAGGCGGAAACCGGCGAAATCGAATAAGAAAAAGCAGGGCAGCGCGGCATACGCCGCGCTGCCCTGTCGCTGTGTTTGAATGAAGTATCAGCGCCGCTGGGAGACGGTCTCCACGATGGCGACCAGAATGCCGCCCACGGGGAACACCGCCCAGCCCGGGTGCCAGAGGTTCCACCCGAAGCCCAGGATCAGGAACAGGGCCGTTGCCCCCAGCATGATGACGCCGCCCCAGCGGTCGCTCCGGCGGACGTGCTCTGCCTCCGGGGAGACGTCCTCCGGATCATGGAGGAGATTGTATTTTTCAATGTTGTACTTTGACTCCAGCATACCGGCGTAGACCAGCGCCCCGGAGCCCAGCGCCACGCAGAGCAGCAGCACCGCTCCCACCAGACTCTCATAAGGCTCCTGTTCCGGGAAACCAAGCACGGTGAAGGCCGCGGCCGCCAGCAGCACGCCCAGCAAAATCAGCGCCACCGGGGCCGCGATCATCACCGGGTAGCGGCGGCGGAAGCGGCGCAGCTCCTCCTCCGGATAGCGCCAGCAGATGACGGGGTTTTCCTTCACATACTGATCGTGCTGCATACCGCAGACGATGAAAAGCGTCACCGCCGCGATGACCGCCGCCAGCAGAATGACCACGCCCACGCCCGCGCCCTGCTCGGAGAAAAAGGCGTGCAGCGTCACCAGCGCCGTCACCCCCAGCAGAATGAGCGTCACGCCCCCGGCGATGCCCCGGGCAAAGACGGTCATGTGCCGGTCGTAGTCCTGAGAGTCCTCAGAAAGGGCGTCCTCCGCGCTGCCGCGCAGCAGCGTGTCCATGCTGACGCCGAAAAGCTCGCAGAGGACGAGCAGCTTTTCCATTTCAGGGAAGGCCCCGCCGCTCTCCCACTTGCTGACGGTCTGGCGGGAGACGGAGAGCTTTTCCGCCAGCTCCTCCTGGCTCATGGAGGCCCGGCGGCGGAGATACTGGAGGTTTTCAGAAAGGTTCATATGTAAGGTCTCCTTCATGCTTAAGATACCTCCATGTTACACGCGCCGTCCCGCGCCCGCCACCAAGCGGGCGTTGCTTTTGGGGAAAGACACGTCAATTTTCGGTTGCGGCGGCGTTTTTTGCCGTCCCTGAGCCTATCATACGCCCCGGCGGCGGGAAAGAAAAGAAAAAAACGGGGGCGGCAGCGCCGGTATCGTTTGACGAATCATTATGCGGTTAAAGTATGGGGGATGTTGACTTGCTTTGCAACATCCCCCATATCGATTTTTAGAACTCTAATTTGAGATACATGACTTTGCTGTGCTCAGTAGCGCATTGGGTGCTGAAATTGCTTTTCATGCCAAGTTTGCCAGCCGCGGCATCAATTTCCGCCGCCGTTCTCGTGGAGATTACCGCCACGCTGGAGCTATTAAGCCTAATTTCATAAGTCGGCATTTTAGACCCGTTTTCCTCGGAACAGCGCATATCAATCAGGTTTTTGATATTGTTATCGTGCGCATACCACAAAAGATACGGCCTTGAGGGCTTCCGCCCGGACGCAAATGTAGCCTTTGCAAGAGAACTGTTTTTAGTTTCCGTACTTTTATCGCGTTCCACTACCGCATGGCCATCACCATGTCCGGCTGCGTTCAACTGGATGTCTCCCTTGAAAGTAGATTTCTTCTTAGACACCTCTGCCAGCTCAACTTCGTATTTTTTTGCTCCCAGAGAAAAGGCGATATGCTGCAGCTCCGCCAGCTGCGCTTCCTGTATGGTGGAGAAGTAGCAGTCCAGACTGATGTAGCGGTTGCGGTCATACGGGTCGACGTAGTAGATCGCGTCGCAGGTTGCCGCGGGAAGAAAGTGCAGACCGCTGAAGGCAATGGCCTCATCATAAAGGTGCAGCACCTCAATCCCCTTTTCCTGACTGAGCTAGCCGATCGCGCCCTCGCATACGTCGATCCCTTTCCGAACCGCATCATCTACGATCTGGATCAGGTTGGGAATGTTGAAGTCCGCGCCACGGTATTGATCCGGGAAAATGGGGTTAAACTTTTTTACGCGGTCCTCAAGCGTTTTGGCCTGTATGCTGGCGGACGCCTCCTGCGCTTTGTCGGAGATGACCTGAACGCCGTCTTTGACCACCGCTGCGGCTTTTCTGCCGGCCTGACCTACTGCATTGGCTGCATTTTTGAAGGAATCGGCGCTTTTTTGAAGATCGATCTTCATGGTAATATCCTCCCATATTGAAAATGAGCAATTTTTTGTCTGTTAAACAGCTTGTAAAAATTGCGGGGAATGATATCCGCTTTGCCGCCCCGTTTTGCCTCAGCGCTTCGCCCGGTCCGCCGCGATGAGCTTTTTCATGGCAGCCACGCCCACCCGCACGGCGGCGGAGGTGTCCTCGCTCATGGCCTGGTCCAGACCCGCGGCCTCCCGCTCCTGGTTCCACACCACATGGAAGCAGCTGCCGCAGCGCACGCCCCGCGCCGCTGCCACCACGAACAGCGCCGCGGACTCCATTTCGCTGGCGAGCACGCCCAGGCGCTTCCACGCCTCCCACTTGTTCAGCAGCTCCGGCGCCACGGGCATCCGGCTGGGGTCGTGCTGGCCGTAAAAGCTGTCCTTGCACTGGACAACGCCGGTGTGGCAGCGCTTGCCCATCTCCTCTGCCGCCTGACGCAGGGCAAGGGTGATGTCCAGATCCGCCACCGCCGGGAACTCCAGCGGCGCGTACTCCCGGCTGGTATGCTCAAAACGGATGGCGCCGGTGGCCACCACGATGTCGCCGGACTGCACCTCCAGCTTGATGCCGCCGCAGGTGCCCACCCGGATAAAGGTGTCCGCGCCGATGCTCGTCAGCTCCTCCATGGCGATGGCGGCGGAGGGACCGCCGATGCCGGTGGAGCAGACAGAGACCTTCTCCCCCAGCAGCGTGCCGGTATAGACGGTGTACTCCCGGTTGCGGGAGACGAGCCTTGCGTCGTCAAACAGCGCCGCGATGGACTCGCAGCGGCCCGGATCGCCGGGCAGCAGGCAGTAGCGGCCCACGTCGCCCGGGACGCAATGGATGTGAAACTGTTTTTCCATTTGCTGCATAGAAGTACCTCCTGCTCTGACATTTTTCCGCGCCGCTGTGCGGCGTAAAAAACGGCTTCCATATCAAAACAAGTATAGCAGAAGCTGGCGGCGTTTGCAAACTTTGCTGGCCCGCGGGCGGATTTCTCCGGCGGAAAGCGGCTCATACTAAAGCCGGCATCCGTATGATGCCCGGAGGTAACAGATGAAACGACTGATGCTTACGCTTCTGCTCACGGCAGTGATGGCCGTTTCCCTTGCCGCCTGCGGCAACAACCAGAGCAACGCCGGCCTGAAGGACACCACGCCCTATATCGACGGCGTGGAGACCCCGGCGGAGCGCTCCGGCGAGCAGGCGCTGGAGGACGGCAGCGACCGCATCCAGAGAGCCACGGACGACGTTCTGCAGGACGCGAAGGAGAATACGCCTTCCTCCGGCTCCTCCAACTGGGAGGAAATGCTGCGTAACGGCCAGGTCCGCGACACCGACGGCGATCTCAAGGACGGAGAAAACGCGCTATACGGCGAGTATAACTGGAACCGCTGAGTGAGCAGAGACACGCACGAAACGCCGCCCGCAGCCGCGGGCGGCGTTTTCGCCGCCGGGCGGATTCCTCCGGCAAAAATGTCCGGACGGAAAAGACTGGGGCGCAGGAGGAATGAAGCGCGCCGCTGCGGGGCAGACTATGGAAAAAAGGAGGCTTTGCCATGGACATGACCCCGCAGGAATATCAACAGTATGTGAAGGACAAGCAGCCAAAATCCCCTATCGTGAAGGACACGCTGCTGGCGTTCCTTTTCGGCGGCGCCATCTGCGTGCTGGGACAGCTCATCATGGAGTTCTGGAAAAGCCGGGGGCTGGACCAGGAGGCCGCGGGCACCGCTACCTCCATTTCGCTGGTGTTTCTCTCGGCGCTGCTGACGGGCCTGAACCTCTATAACACCGTGGCCCGCTTCGCCGGAGCCGGAACGCTGGTACCCATTACGGGCTTCGCCAACTCGGTGGTGTCCCCGGCGCTGGACTTCAAAAGCGAGGGACTTATCACCGGCATGGCGGCGAAGATGTTCGTGGTGGCGGGCCCGGTCATCGTGTTCGGCACCGCCGCCAGCATCGTCTACGGCGTGATACTGATGCTGTTTCGATAGGCGCGAAGCGCCGGGGGAATTTTCCCCCGGCGCTTTTTCCGTTTTCGGTTTATCCCTCTGCGGGCCGCCAGCTGACGTAATTCTGCTTGGGAGCGGCCGCCACATACTCCGACAGGAGAACGGAGCGGGACTCCTGCCCGTTGCTGACGGTGAGCGTCACGAGGAATTCCCCTGCGCTGCAGGAGTACAGCCCCGTGCAGACGCCGCCCTCCCACTCCGCCTCCTGCACATGGGCGGCGCCGGTGTAAAGGTCGGTGAAGGAGATCTCGCAGGTCAGGCCCTCCATGTAGGCGGAGGGGATGCAGCGGTAGCGCAGCTGCTTGGTGGCGGAGTCGATGGAGAAGTTGACGCCGCTGACCGTCAGCGTCTCCGGCAGGGCGGGAGGACTTGGCTCCTCCGCGGTCCCCGGCTGGGCGGAGGACAGCATCCATCCCGCGAAGAAGGCCAGCATCAGTGCCAGCGCCGCCAACACCGCGGGAAACACGCGCCGCCGCTTCTTTTCGGCGGTAGGCTGCGGCTCCGCTGTTTGAGTTTCTGCTGCCGCCGGGGCGCTCTCCCGGCCGCAGAGGGCGTCCAGCGAGGTCTCCAGCGCCTCTGCCAGAGCCAGCAGCTTCGGTAGGTCCGGCATGGCTTCCTCCGTCTCCCATTTGCTCACCGCCTGCCGGGACACGCCTACCCGCTCCGCCAGCTCCTCCTGGCTCAGGCCGCGGCTTTTGCGCAGACGCAGAAGCTCCTCCGAAAAGGTCATGTGTTCCCACCTCCGTCGTTGTTTTTGTACCGCCATGGTAACAGAAAGCCCGGTTGCGCGCAAGCAGGACAGGCTGGAACCGGCGCAACCGTGGGTTGCGGCGGCGACTTTCGACCCCAAATGCTTTCCCGGAAAAGCCGGGGGAAAAACGGAGAAAAAGTCACTTTTTTCACAAAATGGCGTTGACATAAAGATGTGGAAAACTCTGTGGAAACTGTGGAAAAATCGAGCCGCCGCAAGGAAAAAACGGTTGCGGAAATATGGGGAGGAGAGAGGAAAAAGGAAACCGAAAGGGCAAAAAGAGAGCGAAAACAGGGCAAAAGCGGCGGTATGGGCGTATTTCGGGGCAAACACTTGATATTGCGGTGAAAATCTCATATAATGTACTATATATGCGTATATTCTGCCGTGCCGGGGCATGGCGAAATGGGCCTGCCGCCCGGCGTATGGGCGGCGGCGCGTGATAAATTTTCCGGCGGAGGGCTGCTATGGCGAAGACCACGAAAAAGGAATACGGCAACGAGAGCATCTCCCAGCTCAAGGGGGCGGACCGGGTCCGCAGGCGTCCGGGGGTCATCTTCGGCTCGGACGGGCTGGAGGGCTGCGAACACGCGGTGTTCGAGATCCTCTCCAACTCCATCGACGAGGCCCGGGAGGGACACGGCAAGCTCATCACCGTCACCCGCTACCTCGACCACAGCGTGGAGGTGGAGGACAACGGCCGCGGCTGCCCGGTGGACTGGAACGCCCGGGAGCAGCGGTACAACTGGGAGCTGGTCTACTGCGAGCTGTACGCCGGCGGCAAGTACAACAACAACGAGGGCGACAACTACGAGTACTCTCTGGGCCTGAACGGCCTTGGCTCCTGCGCCACGCAGTACGCCTCCCGCTATATGGACGTCACCGTCTGGCGGGACGGCAACAAGTACAGCCTTCATTTCGAGCGGGGCGAGGTCACGGGGAAAAAGGGCCAGGAGCTGAAGATCGAGCCCACCGACCGGGGCAAGCGGACGGGCACCCTGACCCGCTGGCTGCCGGATCTGGAGGTCTTTACCGACATCGACATCCCGGCGGCGTATTTCACCGACGTCTGCCGCCGCCAGGCGGTGGTGAACGCGGGGCTGACCTTCCGCTTCCGCGACGAGGTGAAGCCGGGGAAGTTCGAAACGCAGGATTTCCTGTATGAAAACGGCATCGCGGACTATGTGGCGGAGCTGGCGGGGGACGCGCCCCTGACCCAGCCCGTGTTCTGGGAGACGGAGCGCCGGGGCCGGGACCGGGAGGATAAGGACGAGTACAAGGTGAAGCTCTCCGTTTCCTGCTGCTTCTCCGCCCGGGTCCACACCATTGAACATTATCATAACTCCAGCTGGCTGGAGCATGGCGGCAGCCCGGAAAAGGCCACGAAAAACGCCTTCGTCTCCGCCATCGACACCTATCTTAAAAATAACAACAAGTACCAGAAGGGGGAGAGCCGTCTCACCTGGGCGGACGTGGAGGACTGCCTGGTGCTGGTGAGCAACAACTTCTCCACCCAGACCTCCTACGAGAACCAGACGAAGAAGTCCATCACCAACCGTTTCGTGCAGGAGGCCATGACGGACTTCCTAAAGAGCCGGCTTGAGATCTATTTCATCGAAAACCGCTTTGACGCGGAGAAGATCGCCGAGCAGGTCCTCATCAACAAGCGCAGCCGCGAGAGCGCGGAGAAGCAGCGGCTGAACATCAAAAAGAAGCTCAGCGGCAGCATGGATATTTCCAACCGCGTGGAAAAGTTTGTGGACTGCCGCACCCGGGACGTCAGCCGCCGGGAGATCTACATCGTGGAGGGCGACTCCGCCCTCGGCGCCTGCAAGCAGAGCCGCAACGCGGAATTTCAGGGGCTGATGCCCGTCCGGGGCAAGATCCTCAACTGCCTGAAGGCGGACTACGCCCGCATTTTCAAAAGCGAGATCATCACGGACCTGCTGAAGGTCCTGGGCTGCGGCGTGGAGGTGCAGGACAAGCGGGTGAAGGACATCAACGCCTTCGACCTTTCTAACCTCCGCTGGAACAAGGTCATCATCTGCACCGATGGCGACGTGGACGGCTTCCAGATCCGGACGCTGATCCTGACCATGATCTACCGCCTCTGTCCGACGCTCATCCGGGAGGGCTACGTCTACATCGCGGAGACGCCGCTGTTTGAGATCGGCTGCGGGGAAAAGACCTGGTTTGCCTACTCCGACAAGGAAAAGGCGGAGATCTGCGCGGAGCTTGAGGGCAAGCGCTACACCGTGCAGCGCAGCAAGGGCCTTGGCGAAAACGACCCGGAGATGATGTGGCTCACCACCATGAACCCGGAGACGCGGCGGCTCATCAAGGTCATGCCGGAGGACGCGGAGCGGACAGGCGAGGTCTTTGACCTGCTGCTGGGCGACAACCTCCAGGGCCGCAAGGACCATATCGCGGAGAACGGGTATAAGTATCTCGATCTGGCGGATATCTCGTGACCGCCGGACACCATTTCATTTCGACGCAGGGAGGAAACGGCATGGACGGCATCGTGCTGCACGTATACTATACCGGCGAGGCGGAGGGCCTCCGGGACTTTTTGCGGGGGATGCGGGAAAGCGGCCTGCAGCAGGGCGTGCGGGAGGAGGACGGCTGCGGCCAGTACGACTACTTTCTCCCGGCGGAGGGCGGCAATACCCTTTTGCTTTTGGAGCGCTGGCGGGACGCGGAGGCGCTCACGGCCCATCTCGCCCGGCCCCGCATGGGGGAGATTCGGGCGCTGAAGGAGCGCTGCGGTCTTGTAAGCCGCATGGAGCGCTACGAATAAAGCACGACACCAACTATCATAAGGAGCAGAGGACGACGCTATGGCAAGGAAGAAACAGCCGGAAAAGGAAATCAACCGGGAGATGAACCCCAACGTCATGGGCCTGCGGGCCGACACGCTGGAGCAGCCCATCACGGACACCCTCGAGACGAACTATATGCCCTACGCCATGAGCGTCATCGTCTCCCGGGCCATCCCGGAGATCGACGGCTTCAAGCCCTCCCACCGCAAGCTCCTCTATACCATGTATAAAATGGGCCTGCTCACGGGCCCACGCACCAAGAGCGCCAACATCGTGGGCCAGACCATGAAGCTGAACCCCCACGGCGACGGCGCCATTTACGAGACCATGGTGCGGCTGAGCCGCGGCTACGGCGCGCTGCTGCACCCCTTTGTGGACAGCAAGGGCAACTTCGGCAAGGTCTATTCCCGGGACATGGCCTACGCCGCCAGCCGCTACACGGAGGCAAAGCTCGCCCCCATCTGCGCGGAGCTGTTCCGGGACATCGATCAGGACGCGGTGGACTTCGTGGACAACTACGACAACAAGCTCAAGGAGCCGTCGCTGCTGCCCACCTCCTTCCCCAACATCCTCGTCAGCGCCAACCAGGGCATCGCCGTGGGCATGGCCTCGCAGCTCTGCGGCTTTAACCTGAAGGAGGTCTGCGAGACCACCATCGCCTACCTCAAAAACCCGGACTGCACGATCTCCGACACGCTGCTCGCGCCGGACTTCCCCACGGGCGGCGAGCTGCTCTGCGAGCCGGAGGAGCTGGAGCGGGTCTACCGCACCGGCCGGGGCGGCGTGCGGGTGCGGGCCAAGTGGCGCTATGTACAAAAGGAAAACCTCATCGAGGTCTATGAGATCCCCTACTCCACCACCATCGAGGCGATCCTCGATAAGGTGGCGGAGCTGATCCGCGCGGGCAAGATCCGGGAGATCGCGGATATGCGGGACGAGACGGACCTTTCCGGCCTCAAGCTCGCCATCGACCTAAAGCGCGGCACCGACCCGGAAAAGCTCATGCAGAAGCTGTTCCGCCAGACGCCGCTGCAGGACACCGTCAGCTGCAACTTCAACGTCCTCGTGGGGGGTATGCCCCGGGTCATGGGTGTGCGGGAGCTTCTGGAGGAGTGGACCGCCTGGCGCACGGAGTGCGTCCGCCGCCGCATCTACTTTGCCCTGCAGAAGAAAAAGGACAAGCTGCACCTGCTCAAGGGCCTCAAGCGCATCCTGCTTGACATCGACAAGGCGGTGCGCATCATCCGGGAGACGGAGAGCGAGGCCGAGGTGGTGCCGAACCTGATGATCGGCTTCGGCATCGACGAGGTGCAGGCGGAGTTCGTGGCGGAGATCAAGCTGCGCAACATCAACAAGGAGTACATCCTGAAAAAGACGGCGGAGGTGGACGATCTCCGGGACGAGATCGACGATCTGGAGGACACGCTGGCAAAGCCCCAGCGGGTGAAGAAGATCCTCATCTCGGAGCTGACGGCGGTGATAGAGAAGTACGCCGTCCCCCGCCGCACGGAGATCGTCTATGCCGGCGAGCTGCCGGAGGAGGAAGAAAAAACGGCGGCGGAGGATTATCCCGTCTGCGTGTTCCTCTCCCGGGGCGGCTATTTCAAGAAGATCACGCCGCTGTCTCTCCGCATGGGCGGCGAGCAGAAGTATAAGGAGGACGACGGCCTCCGCCAGCGCTTCGAGACCATGAACAGCAGCGAGATCATGTTCTTCACCGACCGCGCCCAGGTCTACAAGACCCGCCTGAGCGAGTTTGAGGACACCAAGGCCTCGGCGCTGGGCGACTACCTCCCGGCGAAGCTGGGGATGGAGAGCGGGGAGAACGTGCTTTACGCCGTGCTGCCCGGGGACTACAGGGGCAGTATGCTGTTCTTCTTTGAAAACGGCAAGTGCGCCCGCATCGCCCTCTCCGCCTATCAGACGGTGTCCAACCGCCGCCGGCTCACCGGGGCGTACAGCGACAAGGCCCCTCTCGCGGCTATGCTGTATCTCGCGGAGGACAGGGAGGTCGCCGTCTACTCCACGGAGCCGCGGGCGCTCATTTTCCACACCGCCCTCCTCGCCCCCAAGACCACCCGCAACAGCCAGGGCGTGGCGGTGCTGACGCTGAAGAAAAAGCACACCCTGGCCCGGGCCGCCTTTGTGGAGGAGACGGGTATCGTGAGCCACAGCCGCTACCGCGGGCGCAGCATTCCCGCGGCCGGAGCGCTTTTGAAGGAAGAGGACAGCGAGGATAAGCAGCTGAGCCTGCTGGGAGGAGAGGAATAAGATGGACTTTACGAAAGTAACGGAAAACCTGAAAAAGCGTGGCTTCACGGTCAGGACCTTTGCCACCGCCGCCGAGGCGGCGGATTACCTTGACGGAGCCATCGACGGCGTCTCCGTGGCCTTCGGCGGCAGCATGACGCTGCAGCAGCTGGGTCTGGCGGAGCGGCTGGAGGGGCATAATGAGCTTTTCTGGCACTGGCAGGTGCCGGAGGGCGGCAGCACGGCGGAAGTGCTCTCCGCCGCCGCCTCGGCGCAGGTGTACGTCACCTCTGTCAACGCGCTGGCGGAGACCGGCGAGCTGATCAATATCGACGGCACGGGCAACCGTGTGGCAGGCACCCTCTACGGGCATGAGAAGGTCTATTTCGTGGCGGGCCGCAACAAGCTGGCGGCGAACTTCCACGAGGCGCTCTGGCGGGCGAGGAACATCGCCGCGCCGCTGAACGCCAAACGGCTGGGCCGCCATACCCCCTGCGTGGCGGGCGGTCGCTGCTTTGACTGCGACAGCCCCGAGCGCATCTGCAAGGGCCTGACGGTGCTGTGGCAGAAGATGGGCTCGTGCGAGATGGAAGTGGTCCTCATCGACGAGGAGCTGGGATATTAAGCGTCCGGAGGGGCCGAAGCGGCGGAGGATGGAAGAAGGGAGGCACGCCATGAAAAAGATACGCGCGCTGGCGCTCATGCTGGCGGCGGCGCTGCTGCTGACGGGCTGCTCTGCGCTTTTGGAGCGGCAGTACAGCGTGGCGGAGCCTCACAGCGAGAAGTACCGGGAACCCGGGGACGGCAGCGTTCTCCGGGCGGAGGACTATCAGGAACTGGTGAACGATATCCTGACCCTCGTCGCCGCCCACACGGAGGAGAGCGTCATCCGCCTGTATATGACGGACAGCACGGCTATGGAGGCGGAAACGCTGCTGGAGGAGGCCTGCCGGGAGGTGCAGGAGGAGACCGCCGCGGGCGCCTACGCGGTGGAGTACCTGACCTATACCATCTCCGAGACGCCGGCCTACCGGGAGGCGCGGCTGAGCATCCGCTACCGCCGCACGGCGGAGCAGTATGCCTCCATCGTCAGCGTCACCTCCGCCGGCGCCATCGGGGACCTGCTGCGGGGCGCGGTGGAGGCCGGGAAGGAGGAACTGGTGCTGCGCACCCGCTACTTCACCGGCACGGAGGAGGAGATCCGGACGCTCCTGCAGGAGCTGGATGAGAGCTATAACGGCCCGGAGGCAGGCGGCTGGACGGTGACGTTTTATCCCGGCCAGGGAGAGAACCGCATCATCGAGTTTTTGCTGCCCCAGAGCGGCAGCGAATAAATGCGAAAAAGAGCTTGACAAAACAATAGCGGTTTGCTAAAATCACTATTGTTCTGCGGGCGTAGCTCATCTGGTAGAGCGCCACCTTGCCAAGGTGGAGGTAGCGAGTTCGAGCCTCGTCGCCCGCTCCATGAAAAACGGCTTGTCTTTTTTAGACAGGCCGTTTCTTTTTTTGCACAAAAACAGCGGCGGAGCCTTTGGCTCCGCCGCTGTTTCCTGTTCACTTTTCCCGGTGCAGCAGCCGCAGCTTGAAAGCCCGTATCCGGGACATATAGCGGCTGGTGTAGAGCGCTCCCATCAGCAGCGTGCCGAGCACCAGCCCCAGCAGGAAGCCCGCCGGGCCGCTCCAGGGACCCTCCGCCGCGAGGCCCTGCATCTCCAGGACCATGTACACCAGCAGGGCGGCCACGTCCGCGAGAAAGACATAGTGGATGCGCCGGGAAAAGGCCAGGTTTCCCTGGCTGCTGTAATCCGCCACCTTCAGCAGCGCCTCGCCGCTTTTTTCCTCCCGGCTCTCCGGCTTTCGCTCGCCGTCCAGAAGCTCCTCCACGCCGACGCCGAAGTATTCCGCCAGCTCCATCAGCAGATCGAAATCCGGCAGATTGACCCCGTTTTCCCAGCGGGAGACGCTCCGGTTGCTCACGCCGGCTTTCTCCGCCAGCTGCTCCTGCGTCAGGCCGCGCTCGGTGCGAAGCTCCCGTAAAAAGCGGCCCGTCTTTTTCTGATCCATCGTTTTCTCTCCTCCTTTGACAGGAAGTATAGCCCCTCCCGGAGCGAAAGTACAGGACACAGCGCGGGAATGAGCCGTTTTGGCGAAAAAAGCGGCGAAGCCTTTGGCTCCGCCGCTATGTACATGATGGGATACCTGCCCGAAGCTCAGCTCAGCTTCCGGGCGTAGTTGCCGTAGATCTGCACGCCCTCCTGCACGGTGACGAAGGCGTGGGGGTCGATCTCGTACACCGACTGGCGCAGGTCGTCCAGCTCGTATTTGGAGGTGCAGATGCAGAACACATGGAGCGGGTCGCCGGTGTAGGCGCCGCTGCCGTCCCAGCAGGTGATGCCGCGGCCCAGCTTCTCCGTCAGCCGGTGAGGCACCGTGGGGTCGGAGGCCTTGGTGAAGATCATGACCTGCATATTGATGTTCTGCTGGTGGAAGCGGTCCGTCACGAGACAGAAGGCCGCGGTGTAGACCACGGAGTAGACCACCGTCTCCAGCGGGAAAAGGAAGAAGCAGCAGACGTACAGCAGCACGTTCGCCACCATGCCGAAGCGGCCCACGGTGATCCAGCGCACCCGCTTGGAGATGGCGAGGCCCACGATGTCGATGCCGCCGAGAGAGCCGCCGCAGGTCAGCGTCAGGCCGAAGCCCACGCCGCAGACCAGCGCGCCCAGCAGCGTGCAGGTCAGCCTGTCCGCCAGCAGCGGCGCCGCCGGAATGGGGATCAGGGACGCCGCCAGGGAGTAGACGGAGAGGTACAGTACCGTGCAGCCCACAAAGCGCTTGCCCAGCACCCGGTAGGCGATGAAGAAAATGGGGATGTTCATCACATAGTAGATGATGTTGGCGATATCCACCTGAAAGGTCATGTGCAGGGCGCTCTCCACCAGCGTCCGGAACATCTGCGCATAGCCCAGCAGCCCGGCGGTGTACAGGTCCAGCGGCACGATGAGCACGTTCATGCCGAAGGCGAACAGCAGCGCGCCAAGGCAGCCTGTGAGCACGCGGAAGCCGGAACGATGGAGGGAAGCATACAGCATAGCGGTACCTCCGGCCCTGCGGACTTTCCCATGGGAAACGGGCCAAATCCATTATAGGACAAGTTTCGGCAAAGTCAATAGAGCCGTTCCCCTCCGCCCCCGCGGGAAATTTGATGCCCCTCGCGATTTTTTTGCGCCGCCGTCAGAAGCCGTATTGCAGGCAGCGGCGGAGCCGCTTCTCCGCCCGGGCGATGGTGCGGGAGACGGTGGAAGTGGCCACGCCCAGTTCCCGGGCGATCTGGCGCATGGACTTGCCCTCGTCGAAATGCATCCGCAGCAGCTCCGCCTGCCGGGGCGTCAGCTCGTTGGCCCGGGCCAGACGCAGGTTCCGGCGCAGCCGCTCCAGCGTCTCGCTGTTGTCCGCCTGATTGTCGCGGTCCCACTGCGCCAGCTCGGCGTAGATGCCGCCGGGGCCGTCAAAGCGTATATTTCTCATTTTTGTGATAGCTCCTGTCATAGTAATGGCGGGAAAGCGCGGTCAGCTCCCGCATCTCCCGCAGCAGCGGGGCCAGCGCCGCGGCCCGCTGCCGCAGGCGCAGCTTCTCCTCCTCGTTTGCCGCCAGCTTTTCCGCCTGGCGCAGCTCCCGCAGCCGCAGGCGCAGCCGCTGGGCGCTGTCTTCGTAGTAAAAGGATAATTCATAGAGCGTCAAAAGCGTCATCTCCTTCTCCGCAGAGAAAATAATAGGGGGCCAGCTCCCGCTCCGCGAAGGCGGGAAAGCAGGTCCGGCAGACCACCAGGCCGTTGAGCTGCCAGCTCTCGTCCCCGGCAAAGAGCGGCGCGGCGCAAAAGGAGCAGCGCCGCAGGGGCTTTGCCCGGCGATTCGGAGCGGGCGAATGGGGTTCAAACGTATAAATTACCTCCCTCAGTGAAAAATTGTCGTTGACAAACGGGTGGGACTTTGTTATAATCAATTCCGCTGTGGATGAGATCTGCTGGTGTAGCTCAGTCGGTAGAGCAGCTGATTTGTAATCAGCAGGTCGGGGGTTCGAGTCCGTCCACCAGCTCCAAGTGTATATGGGGGAATTCCCGAGTGGCCAAAGGGGACAGACTGTAAATCTGCTGGCGATGCCTTCGGTGGTTCGAATCCACCTTCCCCCACCAACGTCCATCCGAAAGGATGGACGTTTTGCTTTATCGTGGGCGACGCGATTTTCTTGACAGACGCCGCCCCATATCATAGGATACAGTCAATACGGACGGGCCGCCGCAAGGCCCCGCACAGAGGAAAGGGTGTAAAGATGCAACAAAAGACCGTATTGTTCGACCTGGACGGCACGCTGCTGCCCATGGATCAGGACGTGTTCACCAAGGCCTACTTTAGCCTTCTCGCCAAAAAGATGGCGCCGCACGGCTACGAGGCGGATTCGCTGGTGAAGACCATCTGGGCCGGCACGGGGGCCATGGTGAAGAACGACGGCAGCCGGACCAACGAGGCCGCCTTCTGGGAGACCTTCGCCGCCCTCCTCGGGGAAAAGACGCTGGCGGACCAGCCGTTGTTTGAGGAGTACTACCGCGTGGATTTCCAGCAGGCGGCGGCGAGCTGCGGCTTCACGCCCGCGGCGGCGGAGACGGTGCGCCTTTGCAAGGACCTGGGCGCCCGGGTGGCCCTGGCCACGAACCCCATCTTTCCCGCCATCGCCACGGAGAGCCGCATCCGCTGGGCCGGGATGGAGCCGTCGGACTTCGCGCTGTACACCACGTATGAGACCAGCCGCTACTGCAAGCCCAACCCCGATTACTACCGCGAGGTCCTGCAGAAGCTGAACGCCCGGGCGGAGGACTGCGTCATGGTGGGCAACGACGCGGAGGAGGACCTGGCGGCCTCGGCGCTGGGGATGCCGGTGTTTCTGCTGACCGACTGCCTGATCAACAAGAAGGGAAAGGACCTCTCCGCCTGTCCCCACGGGGACTTTCCCGCGCTGCAGGCGTGGCTGCGGGAGATTCTGGCCTAAGAGAACAAGACCCGGAACTGTGTCCGGACGGCGGTGAGCCGTCCGGACTTTTTTTGCGCCCGGAACCTTTGCCCCCCAGGGGCCTGTCCTGCCGCCGGCAGCGGCAGCGAAATGCCAGCTTTCTTGTGAGCAAAGCCATAATATCACAAGTATATTGTTATGTCAAGGGCGAATTTACAAGTTTCTTGTTAAAGTAAATTGACAACGCCAGAAAAAGCG
This sequence comes from Oscillospiraceae bacterium, assembly GCA_051867615.1. GTDB lineage: Bacteria > Bacillota > Clostridia > Oscillospirales > Oscillospiraceae > RGIG5472. The sequence continues at coordinate 41,292 of JBJDYU010000046.1, forward strand.
TGTAAGATAAAGACATAAAATGTTGCACAAAGGAGGACAACGCCATGAGCCTTGGCGAACGCATCCGGCAGCGCCGGGAGGAGCTGGGCCTGTCCCGGCTGGAGCTGGCGGAGCTGCTGGGAGTTTCCCGCAGCGCCGTGGGGAACTACGAGATCGGCATCAGCGCCCCCCGGGAGGAGGTGCTGCTGAAGCTGTTTGAAGTCTTGCAGACCGAGCCGAACTATCTCTTTCAGGACAGCTTTTCCGGCCCCTCCGCCGTCTCGACGGAGGAGCGGCGGCTGGTGGAGCGCTACCGCGCCCTTTCCCGGGCGGGCCGGGAGACGGCCCACACCATGCTGGGGGCCCTCTGCGCCATGCAGGAGGCGCTGCAGGAGCCGCAGGAGCCTGCGGCGGAGACGCGCATCATTCCGCTCTACACCTCTCCTGCCGCGGCGGGCTACGCCTCGCCGGTGATGGGGGAGGATTTCGAGCCGCTGGCCGTCACAGCGGAGGTGCCGGCGGCGGCGGAGTTCGCCGTCCGCATCCGGGGCGATTCCATGGAGCCGCAGATCCCGGACGGCAGCGTGGTCTATGTGAACCATGACCGGGTGAGCAACGGGGACGTGGGCATCTTCTGCGTGGACGGAGAGATGTACTGCAAGCAGTACTACCGCGACCCGCTGGGCATGGTGTATCTTTTTTCGTTAAACCGTAGACGGGCGGACGCGGATGTGGTATTCTATCAGGAGAGCGGCCGGAATCTGTTCTGTTTCGGCCGGGTCATCCTGCCGGCGCGCGTGCCGCTGCCCGGGATGTAACAGAGACAGGAGGATAAAAACGTGTTTCAGGTCAAATATCAAATGGATATGAAGCGGTACCGGCAGTGGACCTGCCCGCCTGTCACCAAGACCAGGGGCTTCTGGTTCTGGCTGGTGCTGCTGGTGGTGTCTGTGGCGGCGCTGATCTATCTCCGCTCCATCCAGTCGGAGCTGCGCTTTCAGTCCCTGGCGTCCCTGCTGATCCTGTGCAGCCTGTACCGGGGCTTCCTCTTCCGTCCCATGTACGCCAACAAGCAGTTCCGTCTCATGCGCATGGAATACGGCAAGGAGGCGTGGGACAGCCAGGTGGATATCGACGATGCGGGCATCCGCACCTACATGGATGGGGAGCAGCGGGCGAACGTCGCCTGGGAGCAGGTGGAGAGCTTCACCGTCACCACCAACTATTTCGACTTCGAGGTGGATCAGGACTTCATCCGTCTGCCCCGGGACTGCTTCACCGAGGGCAGCGACGCGGAGTTTTTGAAATGGATGGACGAGCAGCACGCGGCGGTCCCCCGGAAGCGGGAAAGCAAGGAATTCGATAACTAAAAAAACCGGCGTCCGCTTCCCGAGGGAAGCGGACGCCGGCGGCGTTTTGCGAGTATTTCGGTGTTGGGAACATCGTATGCAGGAAAGCGCTTCGCGGGAAGCGGCGGCAGCACGCGTCTCCCCGCAAGCGCAAATAAAAAAAGAAGCACCGCCGATCAAGACCGGGACCGGCAAGACCGGCACTCCCAGCGACGATGCTCCTATGTTCTAAGGTTATGCCGGAAAGCCGAAAATGTCAACCGCATTATCAATAAAATATTTTCCAGGGAAAAGAAAAAACCACGACAAACGTCGTGGTTTTTTGGTGCGCGGTATAGGACTCGAACCTATGACCCCGTGTACGTCAAACACGTGCTCTAGCCAGCTGAGCTAACCGCGCGAACCGAACAGTGATATCTTACCCGACAAAAGGCGGTTTGTCAACACCTTTCTTGCAAAAGTTTGCCCTATTTGCTATACTGCCCGTAGAGCAAACGGAGAAGGGGGAGGAGCGCGCATGAGAAAGGTGGCGCTGGTTACGGGCGCGTCCCGGGGCATCGGCCGGGCGGTGGCGGAGACGCTGGCGCGAAGCGGCTGGGCGGTGGCCATGAACTGCCGGGAGAACCGGGAACTCGCGGAGGAGACGGCTGAACGGCTCCGGCGCGAGGGCTGCGACGCCGCGGCCTTTCAGGCGGACGTAGCGGACCGGGCGGCGGTGGAGCGCATGGTGCGGCAGGCGGAGGAGCGCTTCGGCGCGCCAGCGTCGCTGCTGGTCTGCTGCGCCGGTATCGCGAAGCAGGAGCAGTTTCAGGACGTGACGGAGGAGACCTGGCGGCGGCTGTTCGCGGTGAACGTGGACGGCGCGTTCCACTGCGCCCAGGCGGTGCTGCCCGCCATGCTCCACGCCCACGCGGGCAACATGATCTTCCTCTCCTCCATCTGGGGCCAGCGGGGGGCCTCCTGCGAGGTAGCCTATGCCGCCACCAAGGCGGCGGTCATCGGTCTGGCCCGCTCTCTGGCAGCGGAGCTGGCCCCCAGCGGTATCCGGGTGAACTGCGTGGCTCCCGGCGTCATCGAAACGGACATGGTCCGGGCGCTGGGGGAGGAGACCCTCAGAAGCCTTGCGGAGGAAACGCCCATGGGCCGTCTCGGCACGCCGGAGGAGGTGGCGCGGGTGGTGCTCTTCCTCGCCTCGGAGGAGTCCTCCTTCCTCACCGGACAGGTCATCACCGCCGACGGCGGCTTTACGCTGTAAGCGGGCGCCGCGGAAAAACAAACAGAAAAGAGGACGCCGTTCGGCGTCCTCTTTTTTCATGCCTGCGCTTTCGGGACCTGCTTCATGGAAAGGGAGATACGGCGCTTCTTCTCGTCCACCTCCAGCACCACCACCTTCACCACGTCGCCCACGGACACCACCTCCGAGGGGTGGCGGATGAACCTGTCGCAGACCTGGGAGATGTGTACCAGCCCGTCCTGATGCACGCCGATATCCACGAACACGCCGAAGTCGATGACGTTGCGCACCGTGCCGGTGAGGACCATGCCGCTTTTCAGGTCCTTGATATCCAGCACGTCCGTGCGGAGGATGGGAGCGGGCAACTCGCTGCGGGGGTCGCGGCCGGGCTTTACAAGCTCTTTCGCGATATCCCGCAGGGTGGGCACACCCACGCCGCAGTCCTTCGCCGCCTTTTCCTCGCCGTAGGCGGCAAGGCGCGCCGGCAGCTCACTGAGCTTTCCCTCCGCCACATCCGCGAGGGTGTAGCCGCAGAGCCGCAGCAGCGCCTCCGCCGCATCGTAGCTCTCCGGATGAACGCCGGTGTTGTCGAGGACCAGAGCGCTCTCCGGCACCCGGAGGAAGCCCGCCGCCTGCTCATAGGCCTTGGGGCCCAGCTTCGGCACCTTCAAAAGCTGCTTGCGGGCGGTAAAGGGGCCTTTTTCCTCCCGCTGCGCCACGATGTTCCGGGCCGTGGCGGCGGTGAGACCCGACACATGGGCCAGCAGGGAGGGCGAGGCGGTGTTCACGTCCACGCCCACGGCGTTGACGCAGTCCTCCACCACGCCGCGCAGGGCTTCGTCCAGCTGCTTCTGGGGCATATCGTGCTGGTACTGTCCCACGCCGATGGCCTTGGGGTCGATCTTCACCAGCTCCGCCAGAGGGTCCTGCAGCCGCCGGGCGATGGAGACGGCGCTGCGGAGGTTCACGTCAAACTGCGGAAACTCCTCCGCCGCCAGCTTCGAGGCGGAGTACACCGAGGCTCCCGCCTCGTTTACGATCATGTAGCTCATCCGCTGGCCTGTCTCGCCTACCCGGCGGATCAGCTCCACCGCCATCTGCTCCGTCTCCCGGCTGGCGGTGCCGTTGCCGATGGCAATGTGCTCCACGCCGTGCTTACGCGCCAGAGCGGAGAGCTTCGTGATGGCCTCCTCCTTCTGGCGCTGGCCGTAGGTGGGGTAGACCACGGCGGTGTCCAGCACCTTGCCCGTGCCGTCCACCACCGCCACCTTGCAGCCGTGGGCGTAGCCGGGGTCCAGCCCCATGGTCACGCGGCCCTTCACCGGGGGCTGCAGGAGCAGCGGCTTGAGGTTCAGACCGAACATACGGATGGCGCCCTCGTCGGCGCTCTCCGTCAGCGTACTCCGGATCTCCCGCTCCAAAGAGGGGTAGATGAGCCGGTCGTAGGCGTCCTCCGCGGCGGCTTTGACGAATTCCATGGCGGCGGAGCCGGGCTTTACCACCGCCCGGCGCAGCACGGGCAGGGCCAGCTCCCGGTCGGTCACCACCGCGGCTTTCAAAAGCTCCTCCCGCTCGCCCCGGTTGATGGCCAGCACCTGATGGCCCTGCAGGCGGGAAAGGGGCTGGTCGAAGTCATAGTACAGCCGGTAGACCGAATCCTCCTCCTTGGTTGCCCGGGACAGCAGACGGCCCTTTTTCAAAATCAGCTCCCGCAGCGTCTTGCGCAGCGCCGCGTCGTCGGAGATCATTTCGGCAACGATGTCGCTGGCGCCCTGGAGGGCGTCCGCCGCGGTCTCCACGCCCTTTTCGGCGTCGATATACTTCGCCGCCTCGGCGGCCGGGTCGGGGCAGTCCTTTTCCTGCGCGAACAAAAGCAGCGCCAGCGGCTCCAGCCCCCGTTCCTTCGCGATAGTGGCCCGGGTGCGGCGCTTGGGCTTGTAGGGGCGGTAGAGGTCCTCCACCTCCGCGAGAGTCGCCGCGCCGTCGATGGCGGCGGAAAGCTCCTCCGTCAGCTTCCCCTGCTCATCGATGCTCCGCTTCACCGCCTGACGGCGCTCCTCCAGGCTCCGCAGGTATTGCAGCCGCTCCGCCAGCGTCCGCAGGGCGGTGTCGTCCATGCCGCCGTGCAGCTCCTTGCGGTAGCGGGCGATGAAGGGGATGGTGTTGCCCTCGTCGAGGAGGGTGATGACGTTTTCGATGTGTTCCGGCTTGCGGCCCAGCTCCCGGGCCAGAATCTGAATGATAGACTTCATGGGAAGTTCCTTTCCTGTGATGATGCGGGTTTTCTCTGCAAAGATGCAAGTGTCCGCCCGTCGGGCGGACACAAGAAATTCTCCAAAAGCGGCTTTGCCGCTTTTGGAGAAAGCTGCGCGCCGCTGCAGCGCATGAATGAACCGCTGCGGGCGGTCCATTCCCACGTTTGCGGCGCGTAGGGAGTTTTTTCCGACGTACACGCCGCCGGAAAAAACGATTTTATTTTGCCGCTGCGCGGCGGATCATTTATGGTACAGCTTTTTCATCTCATACTTGGGCTCGCAGGTCACATGGATGCCCAGCCGCTTATAGAGGTGGACATCCTCCTCCGAGATGATGACGGAGAAGTGGGCGTCGCAGCCCCGGAGCTGGGGCAGCTGCTCCAGCGCCATGGCGGCGAGGGGATTGGTCAGGGCGCTCATGCTGAGAGCGATCAGGACCTCGTCGCTGTGGAGCCGGGGGTTGTGATGGCCGAGGCTCTCGGTCTTCAGCTTGCTGATGGGCTCGATGACCTGGGGAGAAATGAGGTCCAGCTCCCGGCCGATGCCGGCGAGGAGCTTGAGGGAGTTCAGCAGCAGCGCGGCGGAGGCGCCGAGGAGGGAGGAGGTGCGGCCCGTGGCCACCGCGCCGGTGGGCAGCACCAGAGCGCCCGCGGGGCCGCCGGAGGTCTCTGACCGCAGCAGCGCGGCGCTGACGGCGGGGCAGATGTCCGGCGTGACGCCTGCCTGCTGCATGACGCTCTCCAGCTTGTGGATCACGGTCTCGTCGCACTCGCCCCGGACATGGCTCACCAAACCGGTATAGTAGCGGCGGAGGATCTCCATGCGGGAAGCCTCCCGGCAGGCCTCGTCGTCCACGATGGCGAAGCCCGCCATGTTCACGCCCATGTCCG
>JBJDYU010000047.1:0-2479 GCA_051867615.1 Oscillospiraceae bacterium
TTATGTAAACCGGGGGGGGGCGTTCTGATGTAGCCCCTGTACACCTTGCACAAAGCGAGGTGTGAGCCGTGGGACACAAAGTTCTGATAGGCGGCACGGCCTATGAGGTGTCCGGCGGCCGGTGCCTGGTGGACGGCACCGGGTACGATATCAAAAAGGGCCGTACGCTGGTAGGCGGCACGGGGTATGACGTGGTGTTCTCGGGGCCATGCACTGTAACTGTAACTGGTACAGGAAATGAAGTCGGATGCTATGTTATCGTCAATGGAAAAAAGTATTACGCAGCGTACAGTGGTGATGTAAATTCAGGAGACGTTATCACATTTGGCGTTTATGGAGCTGGGGGCGCTTCGGTGCGTGGTTGGGTAAACGTAAATGGCACAGAAGAATTCACACAGGTACAAAAAGGCACTGGAGAATACGAATGGACTGTGCCGAATGGCATCAATGCAATTTCAGTCGTACTTACATATACAATCGACGGCGGGCGAGCATACGGCAGAATTACTATCACAACATCGTAAAAAGGAGCAAGCGATATGAGCGATACAAATGTGGAGTTCGCGGAGCGCCTGCGGGGCGTGGAGGAGGAGTAAGGCATGAAAATCGCGGTATATGCCATCTGCAAGGATGAACGGCAGTTTCTGGGCGGTTGGCTCGCGCGCTGCGCGGAGGCGGACTATGTGTGCGTCCTCGACACGGGCAGCACGGACGGCACCTGGGAGGCGCTGCTGGAGCGGCAGGGAGAGCAGCTCCGCGTGGCGCAGAAGGTGTTCACCCCCTGGCGCTTCGATGCGGCGCGCAATGAGAGCCTGAAGCTCGTGCCGCTGGACACGGACGTATGCGTTTGTCTGGATCTGGACGAGCTGCCGGAGGAGGGCTGGCGGCGGAAGCTGGAGCAGCACTGGAGCAAGACCGCCACCTGCGGCCGGTATGACTACATATGGAACTTCAGGCCGGACGGCAGCGACGGCGTGCGCTTCCTCGGCGAGAAGATCCACGCCTACGGCGCGGTGCGCTGGCACAGCCCCGTGCATGAGTACCCGGTATTCACCCGGCGGGAGGACTGCCGGCTGCCCATCCGTGTGGAGCATCACGCGGACGCGAGCAAGAGCCGCAGCAGCTATCTCCCGCTGCTGGAGCTGGCGGTGCAGGAGGAGCCGGAGAACGACCGCAATATGCACTACCTCGGGCGGGAATATATGTTCCACGGCCGGTACCGGGAGGCCATTGAAACGCTGGAAAGGCACCTGCGGATGCCTACCGCCACATGGGACGCGGAGCGGGCGGCCAGTATGCGGTACATCGCCCGGTGCTGGCGGTACCTGGGGGACGATGACACGGCGGAGCTGTGGCTCTACCGGGCGTGGATGGAGGACCGGGGACGCCGGGAAGCGATGGTGGATCTGGCGCAGCTGTTCTATGAGCAGAAGCGGTGGAAAAGCTGTCTTGCGGCGGCGGAGACGGCCCTCGGCGTACAGACGCGGGATGAGAGCTATCTGACGGAGCCGGAGGCCTGGGGCGCGAAGCCCTGGGACCTGGCGGGCATCGCGGCCTGGAACATAGGGGAAAAGGACAAGGCGCTGTACTATGCCCGGGAGGCGGCGAAGCTGGAGCCGGGGGACGAGCGCCTGCGGAAGAACGTGGAGATCATGGAGGGACAGGTATGAGTGATGTGAATGTGGAGTTCGCGGAGCGCCTGCGGGGCGTGGAGGAGCGGAGCAAGAGCAACAGCCACCGGCTGGACGCGGTGGAGAAACGGCAGGACAGCCTTGATAAGCTGGTAACGTCGGTGGAGGTGCTGGCCACCCGGCAGGAGACCGTGGAGTCGGACGTCAAGGAGATCAAGAGCGATGTCAAGGCCATGGCGGAAAAGCCGGGGAAGCGCTGGGAGGGCATCGCGGACAAGCTGCTGTGGCTGCTCATCGGCGGCGCGGTGGCCTTCGTGGCGGTGAGCATGGGGGTGCCGCTGGGATGAAAAAAGTTTCTTTTTCCAAGGTGCTGCTCATCATGGAGAGCATCCTTGTGCTGTACACCACCTACGAGGGCTTCCAGCTGGCCCATGAGGCCATCGCACAAAACTATCTGGGCGCGCTGCCCTGGGTGGCCACCATGGTCACGGCAGCCTGGGGTGCTTACGGAACCTCAGTGGCATTTTACTATAACAAGTCTAAGGCCGAGAACAGTAAAGGCGGCATCGTCTATGACGCCGCGCTCGGCAGAGAGGAGACGGTATGAAACTCTTTGAGCTTATCACCCTGCCGGCGCTCATCGCGGCGCTGGTGGGCGGCACCAACGTGCTGACGGAGGTGACGAAGAAGGTCATCACGGTACATAAGGCGGAGCGGGTGGCTCTGCTCTGGGCAGAGGTCCTGACTCTCTGCACGGCCTTTGGGGCCGTCCTCCTGCAGGGGTGGGCCGGATGGCAGGTTTACGCCGTGGCGGGCGTAGGCGGGCTTCTGGGCGGCGCTGTGGTGGC
>JBJDYU010000048.1:0-46235 GCA_051867615.1 Oscillospiraceae bacterium
TCCACTGGCTTTCTCCCATCGAATTTGCTGTCCAATATGTTTGACAATCCTACAACGGGAGAAAAATCCGCTTAAAAACGCCGCTTGTTCATTAAAATATAGTGTGGTATAATAATATGCCGCGCGTGCGGCGAGGGAGGAGGGGAAATGCGTTATGGGCACACACGACGGACACCGCAGCCGGAAGAAGCGCCAGTTCCTTGAAAACGGACTGGACGCCTTCGCGGAGCATGAGGTGCTGGAGCTGCTGCTGTTTTATGCCGTTCCCCGGCAGGATACCAATCCCGTGGCCCACGCGCTGCTGGAGCGCTTCGGCTCCCTCGACGCGGTGTTTTCCGCGCCGGTGGAGGAGCTGACGCGGGTGCCGGGCGTGGGAGAAAACGCCGCGGCGCTCATCCATTTGATTTTGCCGCTTTACCGCCGCATCCGCCTTTCCGCCGCCTCCGGGGAGACCATACTGAACTCCACGGACAAGGCCGGGGCCTTCTTTCTGGACCGCTTTGCCGGAGAACGGCAGGAGGTCATGTACCAGGCGTGCCTCGACGCGAAGGGGAAGCTGCTGGCGGTGCAGAAGCTGGGGACGGGAGATGTGAACTTCGTCCACGCGGATATCCGCCGCATCGTGGAAAACGCCCTGCTCTGCCGCGCCAGCGCGGTGCTGCTGGCACATAACCACCCCAGCGGCGTGGCCCTGCCCTCGGAGGCGGACAACGCCGTGACGCTGCAGGTGCAGCAGGTGCTGCAGTCGGTGGGCGTGGCGCTGTTTGACCATATCATCGTCGCGGACGACGATTTTGTTTCTCTCCGCCAGAACGGTCTGCTTGGCTGAGAGCGGAGAAGAAAGGAGAGGCTATGCCGGAATTCCATGTGGTGGCGCCCTTTGAGCCGACGGGCGACCAGCCCCAGGCCATCGAGGCCCTGGCGCAGGGCCTTGCGAACGGGCTGGATGAGCAGGTGCTGCTGGGCGTCACCGGCAGCGGCAAGACCTACACCATGGCCAAGGTCATCGAGCGGGCGCAGAAGCCCACGCTGGTGCTGGCCCACAACAAGACGCTGGCGGCCCAGCTCTGCTCGGAGTTCAAGGAGTTTTTCCCGGACAACGCCGTGGAATACTTCGTCAGCTATTACGATTACTACCAGCCGGAGGCCTATATCCCCCACACGGATACCTTTATCGAGAAGGACGCCTCCACCAATCAGGAGATCGACCGGCTGCGCCACAGCGCCACCTCCGCTTTGTATGAGCGGCGGGATGTGATCGTGGTGGCCTCCGTCTCCTGCATCTACGGCCTGGGCGACCCGGTGGACTACGCGAACATGGTCATCTCCCTGCGGCAGGGACAGACCTATGCGCAGGAGGAGCTGCTGCGGCGGCTGGTGGCCATCCGCTATGAGCGCAACGACGTGGCCTTTGAGCGGGACAAGTTCCGCGTCCGGGGAGACACGGTGGAGATATTTCCCGCCTACGCCCAGCACACGGCGGTGCGTGTGGAGTTCTTCGGCGACGAGATCGACCGCCTCAGCGAGTTCAATCCCGTCACCGGGCAGACCCTGCGCACCATGAGCCATATCGCTCTCTACCCCGCGAGCCACTACGTCACGGCTCCGGAGAAGATGGAAAAGGCCATCCGCACCATCGAGGAGGAGCTGCAGGAGCGTCTGCGCTACTTCGAGGAAAACGATATGCTGGTGGAGGCCCAGCGGCTGAAGCAGCGCACTACCTATGACATCGAGATGCTGCGGGAGCTGGGGCATTGCAGCGGCGTGGAGAATTACTCCCGGGTGCTGTCCGGGCGGCCCGTGGGTTCCGCCCCCATGACCCTCATCGACTATTTTCCGGACGATTTTCTCCTGCTCATCGACGAGAGCCATGTGACGCTGCCCCAGGTCCGGGCCATGTACAACGGCGACCGGGCCAGAAAGGAATCTCTGGTGCGGTACGGCTTCCGCCTGCCCTGCGCCTTTGACAACCGGCCGCTGACCTTTGACGAGTTTGAGCAGCGCGTCCACCAGCGCATCTATGTCTCCGCCACGCCGGGAGAGTATGAGCGCACCCGGGCGGGGCAGATCGTGGAGCAGGTCATCCGCCCCACGGGCCTGCTGGACCCGGTGGTGGAGGTGCGTCCCGTGGAGGGGCAGATCGACGATCTGATGGCGGAGATTCGTCTCCGGACGGAGAAAAACGAGCGCACGCTGGTGACGACCCTGACGAAGAAGATGGCGGAGGACCTGACGGAATACCTCCTTTCCATGGGCGTGCGCACCCGGTATATGCACAGCGACGTGGGGACCATCGAGCGCATGGAGCTGATACGGGACCTGCGGCTGGGAGAGTTCGACGTGCTGGTGGGCATCAACCTGCTGCGGGAGGGTCTGGATATGCCGGAGGTGTCGCTGGTGGCTGTGCTGGACGCGGACAAGGAGGGCTTTCTCCGCAGCGAGACCTCCCTCATCCAGACCATGGGCCGCGCCGCGCGAAACGCGGAGGGCACGGTCATCCTCTATGCCGACCGGGTGACAGAAGCCATGCGCCGGGCCATGGAGGAGACGGAGCGCCGCCGTGCGCTGCAGGACGCGTATAACAAGGCCCACGGCATCGTGCCGAAGACCATCCGCAAGGATGTGCGGGAGATTCTGGAGATATCCAAGAGCGCCGAGGAGGCCCAGCGCCGCACGGGCAAGCGTAAACTCAGCGACGCCGAGCGGGAGGAGACCATCCAGCGGCTGGAGAAGCAGATGAAAGAGGCGGCGAGGCTGCTGGAATTCGAGCTGGCGGCACAGCTGCGCGACCAGATCATAGAGCTGCGGGAGCAGAAAAAGTGAGCCTGTTTTCGCCGCGCAAGACCTTTCACAGAAAAGCAGATTTTTTTGGCGGACCCTTTCCCGGCGGGGCCGGGACGATACCGAAGAAATAAAATAAGAGAGAAAGTGATCGATCATGGAAAAAGTGAAACAGTATATGCCGTATCTCTGCATCCTGGGAGCCGGCACCTCCTGGGGCTTCATGGGCCTGTTCAGCAAGATCATCCTGGCGGGAGGCTACTCCTCCTTCACGGTGGTGTTCATCCGCAACTTCGGCGCGCTGGCGGCGCTGACCGTGCTGTTCCTGCTCTTTGACCGGGACGTGTTCAAGGTGCAGCTCAAGCACCTGCCCATCTTCGCCTTTACGGGCATCGTCAGCGTGTACCTTTTCGGCATCTGCTATTTCACGGGGCTGAAGTACCACTCCATGGCGGTGGCCAGCGTTCTGCTCTACACCGCCCCGGGCTTCGTCATCATCCTGTCCCGCTTCGTCTGGAAAACGCCCATCACGAAAAAGCGCCTGCTGGCGTTAGTGATGACGGTGTTCGGCTGCGCCTGCATCTCCGGCGTGTTCGCGGGAGACTTCGCCACCACGGCTCTGGGCTTCGCTCTGGGCGTGGGCAGCGCCGTGACCTACGCCAGCTACAGCGTGGTCAGCCCCTTCGCCCTGCAGCACTATCCGCCCATGACCTGCACCTACTATACCTTCGTGTTCGCGGGGCTGGCGTCGCTGACGCTTTTGAACGTGGAGGAGATGCATGGCATCGTCACCGACCCCGCCATGCTCGCCAGCGGCATCGCCTTCGCCTTCGTCTCCACCGTCATCCCATACCTGCTCTATACCAAGGGTCTGTCCAGGGTGGACCCCGGCAAGGCCTCCATCATGGTGAGCATTGAGCCGGTGGTGGCGGCTCTCGCCGGCGCGGCGTTTCTCGGCGAGCCCATCACCCTGCCCGTGGCTCTCGGCATCGCCTGCGTCATGGCGGCGGTGGTCATCCTGAAATAAGGAGCGGCATATCCCGTGGCAAAGAAAGAGGAAAAGACCAACGTCATGCGGACGCTGGAGCAGAAAAAGATCCCCTACACCGCCCACAGCTACGCCCACGAAAACGGCGCGGTGGACGGCGTCAGCGTGGCGGCGCTCATCGGCAAAGACCCGGGCCAGGTGTTCAAGACCCTGGTGACCCGGGGCGCCGGCGGGGGCTATTATGTGTTCGACATTCCGGCGGAGGCCACGCTGGATCTGAAAAAGGCGGCCAAAGCGGTAGGAGAGAAGTCTGTCGCCATGATCCACCAAAAGGAGCTGCTGCCCCTGACGGGCTATGTCCACGGCGGCTGCAGCCCGGTGGGCATGAAAAAGCCCTTTCCCACTGTGTTTGACGAGACGGCCCTGCTCTGGGACACCATCGTGGTCAGCGCCGGGCGCATCGGCGCGCAGGTGGAGCTGGAGCCGGGGGCGCTGATGGCCCTGGTGGGAGCCTCCGCGGCAGACGTGGTAGTGGAGGAATGAGCGCATGATCCTGAGCATCGACGAGGTGGGCGAGATTTTGGAGGGACTGATGGCGGAGCTGCCGCCGCAGATCCTGGAGGGTCTCAACGGCGGCGTCTGTCTCCGGGAGGAGGAGATGCGTCCCGAGGGGCCGGACGGCGAGAAGATGGTGCTGCTGGGGCGGTATTTCGCCAGCAGCGCCATGGGATACTATATCGACATTTACTACGGCTCTTTTCTCGCCAGCTTCGCCCATTCCCCCCGGCGGGTGTGGGAAAAGCAGCTGCGCGAGACGCTGCACCATGAGCTGACCCACCATCTGGAGCGGCGGGCGGGCTGCCGGGATCTGGAGATCGAGGACGAATGGCGAAAGCAGCGCATCCGGGAGGAAGACAGCCGCCGGGCGGCCCTGCGCGCACGCCGCCGCCGGGGAAGAACGGACGAGAAGTAGGCATATAAAAAGGAGAACCATGCAGGATAAGATCATCATCAAAGGCGCCAGGGAAAACAACCTGAAGAATATCGACGTGGAGATCCCACGGGGCAGTCTCACCGTGGTCACGGGGCTCAGCGGCAGCGGCAAGTCCAGCCTTGCCTTCGACACCATCTATGCCGAGGGCCAGCGGCGCTATGTGGAGAGCCTCAGCTCCTACGCCCGGATGTTTCTGGGGCAGATGGACAAGCCCGACGTGGACGTGATCGAGGGCCTGTCCCCCGCCATCTCCATCGACCAGAAGACCACCAGCAAGAACCCCCGCTCCACCGTGGGCACGGTGACGGAAATTTACGACTACCTCCGCCTGCTCTGGGCGAGAGTGGGTACGCCCCACTGTCCCAAGTGCGGCAAGGAGATCCGGCAGCAGACCGTGGACCAGATCGTGGATCAGGTGCTGGCCCTGCCGGAGGGGACGCGGGTGCAGGTGCTGGCCCCGGTCATAAGGGGCAAAAAGGGCGAGCACGCTAAGGTGTTCGAGGATGCCCGGCGCAGCGGCTATGTCCGCGTCCGGGCGGACGGCCTGCTCTACGACCTGGGAGAGGACGAGATCAAGCTCGAAAAGAATAAAAAGCACAGCATCGAGGTGGTGGTGGACCGGCTGGTGATCCGGCCCGACCTGTCCCGCCGCCTGACGGACAGCGTGGAGACCGCCGCCGCCCTTTCCGGCGGCACGGTGCTGGTGAATCTGGTGGCGGAGGAAAAGGACCTGCTTTTCAGCCAGAACTACGCCTGCGAGGAGTGCGGCGTTTCCATCGAGGAGCTGACGCCGCGGCTGTTTTCCTTCAACAACCCCTACGGGGCCTGCCCCGCCTGCGCGGGACTGGGCTATCAGCTGAAGATGGACCCGGACCTGATCGTGCCGGACAAGCGGCTGAGCATTCTGGAGGGGGCCATCACCGCCAGCGGCTGGAGCAATATCCGCGGCGACGGCATCTCCCGTATGTATTTCGAGGCGCTGGCGAAAAAGTACCGTTTCAGCCTCCGCACCCCCTTTCAGGAGCTGCCGGAGGAGATCCGGGACATCATCTTTTACGGCACCGGCGGCGAGAAGCTGGAGCTGGAGTACGACCAGCCCCGGGGCAAGGGCGTGCTGTACCAGCCCTTTGAGGGCATCTGCAACAACCTCCAGCGCCGCTATCAGGAGACCCAGAGCGACAGCGTGAAGAAGGAGCTGGAGGAGACCATGGCGGAGTGTCCCTGCCCGGAGTGCAGGGGCAAGCGCCTGAACCGCTCCGCCCTGGCTGTCACCGTGGGGGGCCTCGATATCGACAGCTTCACCCGCAAGTCCGTGACGGACGCGCTGCATTTTACGGAGGAGCTGACCTTCGGCCCCACGGAGAGTCTCATCGCCTCCCCCATTCTGAAGGAGGTGCGCCAGCGCCTGGGCTTTTTGCAGAGCGTGGGACTGGAATACCTGACCCTCAGCCGGGCGGCGGCTACGCTTTCCGGCGGCGAGAGCCAGCGCATCCGCCTTGCCACCCAGATCGGCAGCAGCCTCATGGGCGTGCTGTATATTCTCGACGAGCCTTCCATAGGCCTCCACCAGCGGGACAACGACAAGCTCCTCGCCACGCTGCGGGAGCTCCGGGATATCGGCAACACCCTCATCGTGGTGGAGCATGACGAGGATACCATGCGCGCGGCGGACTACCTCATCGACATCGGTCCCGGCGCGGGCGTTCACGGCGGCGAGGTAGTGGCTGCCGGCACGCCGGAGGAGGTGGCAGCGAACCCCAAGTCCCTGACGGGTATGTACCTGGCCCGGAAAAAGATCATCCCCACGCCAAAGGAGCGGCGGCGCGGCAACGGCAGCTTCCTGACCGTCCGGGGCGCGCGGGAGAACAACTTAAAGGGCATCGACGTGTCCGTGCCCCTCGGCACGTTCACCTGCGTCACCGGCGTCAGCGGCAGCGGCAAAAGCTCCCTTGTCAACGAGATCATCTTCAAGCGCCTCGGCGCGGACCTGAACCGCATGAAGACCCGCCCCGGCGCCCATGAGGCCATGGAGGGCGAGGAGTATCTCGACAAGGTCATCGACATCGACCAGAGCCCCATCGGCCGGACGCCCCGCAGCAATCCCGCCACCTACACGGGCCTGTTCAATGACATCCGGGACCTGTTTGCCTCCACGCAGGAGGCCAAGAGCCGGGGCTACGGCCCGGGCCGCTTCAGCTTCAACGTCCGGGGCGGACGCTGCGAGGCCTGCGGCGGCGACGGCCTGATCAAGATCGAGATGCACTTCCTGCCGGATATCTATGTTCCCTGCGAGGTGTGCCACGGCACGCGGTACAACCGCGAGACGCTGGAGGTGCGCTATAAGGGCAAGAACATCGCCGAGGTGCTGGATATGACGGCGGAGGAGGCCCGGACGTTTTTCGCCCCGGTGCCTCATATCGCCCGGCGGGTGGAGACCCTCTGCGACGTGGGACTGGGCTATGTGAAGCTGGGCCAGTCCTCCACCACCCTCTCCGGCGGCGAGGCCCAGCGGGTGAAGCTGGCCACCGAGCTGTCCCGGCGGGCCACGGGCCAGACCCTGTATGTGCTGGACGAGCCTACCACGGGCCTGCATACCGACGACGTCAAGCGGCTTTTGGAGGTGCTGCAGCGGCTGGTGGACGGCGGCAACACCGTCCTCGTCATCGAGCACAACCTGGACGTGGTGAAGTCCGCGGACTACCTCATCGACCTGGGGCCCGAGGGGGGCGACAGGGGCGGAGAGCTGGTGGCCTGCGGTACGCCGGAGGAGGTGGCCCGCTGCGAGGGCTCCTACACCGGTCAATATCTCAAGAGGGTACTCGCTTATGATTGATTCCTTGTCCCTGTGGCTCCATGAAAGCGCCGGGGGCGAATTCCTGCTGACCATGCTGGTCTCCATGACCCCGGTGCTGGAGCTGCGCGGAGGGCTGCCCTTCGGCGTGGCGCTGGGCCTGCCGGTACCGGCGGCCTTTCTCGCGGCGCTCATCGGCAATATGCTGCCGGTGCCGCTGATCATCCTCTTTGCGCGGCAGGTGTTCCGCTGGATAAGGCGGAACGTCCCGCGCCTCGGCGGCTGGGTGGACAGGCTGGAGAAAAAAGCCTGGGAAAAAGGCGGGAAGGTGCTGCGCTATCAGGCCTGGGGCCTGCTTTTCTTCGTGGCGCTCCCTCTGCCCGGCACGGGGGCCTGGACCGGCGCGCTCATCGCGGCGCTGCTGGATATGCGGCTGAAAAAGGCGGTGCCGGTGATCTTTGTGGGCGTACTCATCGCCGGGAGCATCGTGACGGTGCTGACCTACGGCGTGGTGCAGATCTTCGCCTGACACGGCGGCGCTTCGCGGCATATGCTGTCTTGAGGTGATGGAGATGGAGTTGCTGCAGGATACGGTGATCGCGCTGCTGGCGGCCGTGGGACTTACGGCGGTGCTGTGGCTGGTGCTGAAGGCGGTGTTCGCGCCCCGGCGGGAGCTTTGCGAGCCGGTGTACCTGGTGCTGCCCGTCAGCGGCCGCACACGGGCCATGGAGCAGGCGGTGGGCGAGATGCAGCAGATGCGCCGGCAGTACGGCGGCGCGGCAAGAGCGGTGCTGCTGGACTGCGGCATGGAGGAGGAACAGCGCCGCATGGCGCGGATCTTACAGCG
Source organism: Oscillospiraceae bacterium (assembly GCA_051867615.1). Taxonomy (GTDB): domain Bacteria; phylum Bacillota; class Clostridia; order Oscillospirales; family Oscillospiraceae; genus RGIG5472. Next base: position 8,402 of record JBJDYU010000048.1, read on the forward strand.
GGAGGACCCGCTGCTTCTCCTCTGCAGTGAGGAGGAACTGAAGGAGACGCTGCGAAGCGGCAGATAGAAGGAGAGACGCATGGCGGAGCGCGGCAGAGTGGAAGGAACGGTGCTGCAGGTCGTTTTCCAGAACGAGGAAAACGGCTATGCCGTGCTGCGCCTGGCGGAGGAGACGGGAGAGCTGTTTACCCTGGTGGGCTGCGTCCCCGGCGCGGCGCCGGGAGAGCGTCTGAGCGCCTGCGGCGTCTGGGAGGAGCATCCCCAGCACGGGACGCAGTTTCACGCGGAGGAGACGGAGTGCCTGCTGCCGGAGGAGGAAGAGGAGATCGAGCGCTACCTCGCCTCCGGCGCGGTGAAGGGCGTGGGCCCCGCCACGGCGGAGAAGATCGTCAGCCGCTTCGGCGCGGAGACCTTTACCGTTCTCGCGGAGGAGCCGGAGCGGCTCACCTGCATCAAGGGCGTTACCGCCAAGCGCGCCCAGGAGATCGCGGAGAGCTTCCGTGAGCGCATGGGCGTACGGCGGCTGATAGAATTTTTGGGCCGCTACGAGCTGCCCGTGACGCTCAGTATGCAGCTTTACCGCCGCTTCGGCGCTTCGGCGCTGGAGCGGGTGCAGGACAACCCTTATCTGCTCTCCACGGAGGACTGCGGCGTACCCTTCGCCCACTCGGACGCCATCGCCCTGTCCCTGGGCTTCGCCGGGGACTGTGAGGCACGGGTGCAGGCGGCGGTGCTGTTTGAACTGAGCCACAATCTGAATAACGGCCATGTTTTTCTCCCGCGGGAGAAGCTCGTGGCTGCCGCGGCCCAGCTCATTGATCTGGATATGGAGCGGACGGAGCTGGCGCTCGATACGCTCATCGACCGGCACAGCGTCATCCAGCGCCGGGTGGCGAACGTGGAAGCCTGCTACCTCTACCGCCTGTTCGAGGCGGAGAGCTTTGTGGCGGAGAAGCTGCGGCTGCTGCTCAGCGCCGCGGCGGACGAGGGAAAGAACGTCACGCGCATCCTCTCCCAGGTGGAGGCGGAGCAGGGCGTGGTCTACGCGCCCGCCCAGCGCGAGGCGGTGCAGCTGGCGGCGAAGGAGGGGATGCTCCTGCTCACCGGCGGCCCCGGCACGGGCAAGACCACGGCGGTGCGGGGCATCCTCGCGGTCTTCGACCGCATGGGCCTTGAGACGCTGCTGCTGGCCCCCACGGGCCGGGCAGCCAAGCGCATGGGCGAGGTCTGCGGCCGGGAGGCCCAGACCATCCACCGCTGCCTCGGCATGAGCTGGAACGAGCGGACCGGCGCGGCGGCGTTTTTGAAGGGAGAAAAGGAGCCGCTGGAGGCGGACGCGGTCATTGTGGACGAGATGTCCATGGTGGACCTGCCTCTGATGCGCGCCTTGCTCGCGGCGCTGAAGCCGGGGACGCGGCTCGTCATGGTGGGTGACCCGGACCAGCTGCCCGCCGTGGGTCCGGGAAATGTGTTCGCGGACCTGATCCGCTGCGGCAAGGTCCCGGTGATCGCCCTGCGGGAGGTGTTCCGTCAGGCGGAGCAGTCCGCCATCATCCGCAGCGCCCACGAGGTGAACGCGGGCGTCTGTCCCGACCTCGGCAACAGGCAGGGGGAGTTTTTCTTCCTCACCCGCCGGGATGCGGGGCGCATGGCGGACACCATCGTGGAGCTCTGCCAGACCCGCCTGCCGAAGAACATGGGTATCGCCCCGGGAGAGATCCAGGTGCTGAGCCCCACGCGGAAAGGCCCCGCCGGGACGGAGGAGCTGAACCGCCGCCTGCAGGCCGCGCTGAACCCGCCGGAAAAGGGAAAGGGCGAGGTGGCCTTCGGCCGCTGGGTCTTCCGTCTGGGAGACCGGGTGATGCAGAACCGGAACAACTACGACGCCCTCTGGCAGAAGGCCGACGGCAGCGCCGGCACGGGCGTGTTCAACGGCGATGTGGGCCAGATCACGGAGGTGGACGGGGACGGCGGGTTCCTGGTGGTGGCCTTCGACGACCGGAGCGTTGTTTACGACACGGAGATGCTGAAGGACCTGGAGCTGGCCTACGCCATGACGGTACATAAATCTCAGGGCAGCGAGTATAGGGCGGTGGTGTTCGCCGCGCTGAACGCCGCGCCGTCGCTGATGGTGCGGGGCGTGCTGTACACCGCCATCACCCGGGCGCGGGAGCTGCTGATTTTGGTGGGAGACGACGCGGCGGTGCGCCGCATGACGGAGAACGACCGCCAGCAGCGGCGCTACAGCGGGCTGAAATGGCGGCTGAAGAACGGAGTGTGAGACGGATGGCCGGGAAGCTGGGCAAGCGGGTGCTGGATCTGCTGTTTCCGCCCAAGTGCGTCTTCTGCGGCGTGCTGACGGAGGGCGGCGCGGTCTGCCCGGACTGCGAAAGGAGCCTGCCCTTCACCGGGGAAAAGGCCCTGCGCCATGGCGCGGGGTACGGCTGCTGCTGCGCCCCGCTCTATTACGAGGACAAGGCGCGGGAGTCCTTGCTGCGCTTTAAGTTCAGCGGCTGCGACCACTACGCGGAGTGCTACGGCGAGCTGATGGCCCGCTGTGCGGCGCTGGAGCTGTCCGGCCGCTTCGACCTTGTGACCTGGGTGCCGGTGAGCGCGAAGCGCAGGCGCCAGCGGGGCTATGACCAGGCGGAGCTGCTGGCAAAAAGTATGTGCCGGCTCTGGGAGACGGAGCCGGTGCGGACGCTGCGCAAGACCCGGGACAACCCGCCCCAGTCCGGCATTGCCGCGCCGGAGGAGCGCCGGGCCAACGTGCTGGGCGTGTATGAAGCGGTGGAGCCGGAGCGCTTTGGCGGCAGGCGGCTTTTGCTGGTGGACGATATCCTCACCACCGGCAGCACCCTCGCGGAGGCGGCGCGGACGCTGCGGCTCGCGGGCGCGGCGGAGGTGGTCTGCGCGGCTTTGGCCATGAGCGCGGAGCGGGACTGACGCGCTCTTTATAAAAATGTTATGGAAACCAAATGGACAGGCGCGGCGGCGTCCTTGGGGGATTTTAACAAAGCGTCCCGTCACATAGAAGGCGGGAATGGGACAAAGAATGGTATTGCAAAACGGGGAAAGTATTTGTATAATGTAAAATAGAATGGTATACGGCGGCGGAACGCGAACGCCGGCGCAGTGGAATACAGATTTCTGAGAGAATATGAGGTAGAAGCTATGTGCGCTTGGAGCAAGGATATCGGTATCGACCTCGGCACGGCCTCCGTGCTGGTTTATGTAAAGGGCAAGGGCATCGTGCTGAACGAGCCCTCCGTGGTGGCTATGGACAAGAACACGGGGAAGCTCCTGAAGGTGGGCACGGACGCGCAGGCCATGCTGGGCCGCACCCCGGGCAACATCATCGCCATCCGCCCGCTGCGGGACGGCGTGATCTCCGACTACGACATGACGGAGCGGATGCTGAAGGAGTTCATCCACAAGGTGGCCGGCTTCCAGTTCTTCAAGCCCCGGGTCATCATCTGCGTCCCCTCCGGCATCACGGAGGTGGAGGAGCGCGCCGTCATCGACGCGGGCATCCAGGCCGGCGCCCGGAAGGTCTACCTCATCGAGGAGCCGGTGGCGGCCGCCATCGGCGCGGGCATCGACATCACCAAGCCCGACGGCCACATGGTGGTGGATATCGGCGGCGGCACCGCGGATATCGCGGTGATCTCCCTCTCCGGCGTGGTGGAGTCCTGCTCCATCAAGGTGGCGGGCGATAAGCTGAACGAGTCCGTCGTCAAGTATATGCGCCGCAAGTACAATATCCTCATCGGCGAGCGCACGGCTGAGGAAATGAAGATCAAGGTGGGCTGCGTCTATCCCAAGGAGGAGGAAGCCTTCCTGGAGGTCAAGGGCCGCTGCCTGATGACGGGTCTTCCCAAGGTGGTGCGGGTGTCCTCCTCCGAAATGATGGAAGCCTTTGAGGAGCCGGTGGAGCGCATCATGGAGGCCATCCACTCCGTGCTGGAGCGGACGCCCCCCGAACTGGTGGCGGATATCTCCGTCAACGGCATCGTTATGACCGGCGGCGGCTCCCTGGTGGACGGCTTCGACAAGCTGGTCACCGCCCGCACCGGCATCCACACCGTTATCGCGGATGACGCCATTTCCTGCGTCGCCATCGGCACGGGCAAGAGCCTGGACGAGATCGGCTCCATGCAGGACGGCACCATGAACCTTTCGAGAAGAAAGCAGATGAACTGATACTATTTTCCAATAAAAAGCTGGCACTTTTTATTGGAAAGGCGCCGCTTAAAGCGTCGCCCATCTGCGCTAAGAGCGCAGATGCCGTCTCATGCAGACTCCGACGCGCTGACGCGCTATGAAAAGTAGACAAAGTCTACTTTTCATGGGAGTCTAGTATGAAAATAGAAAGAGGAGGGATGCGAAGCATCCCTCCTCTTTTTACCTGTCCGGCAATTCTTTCAGCATACGGATGGTTCTGTAGACCTCGCCGCAGGCGGGACAGCGCCAGTCGCAGTCGCTCTTTTTGGCTTTCCTGTGCAGCTGCGTCAGCTCCGCCTGTCCGCATTTGGGACACAGCGCCGCCTGGGAGGACCAGAGCCTTTTCAGTAATTTTACTTCTTCTTCGCGGCTGTTCGTGTACATAGGCGTCCTCCTCAAAATCCGGCGGCGTTCCCGGCCACGCTATATCTCCCAGCGGAGCTTTGTGGCGTCCATGGCCCGGAACAGCAGGGAGGAAAGCGCTCCCGTCACCGTGCCGGAGAGGACGGAGACAAGGAGCAGCGCCGGGAGATAGCCCAGCACGGCGGTGTTGCCCAGCGTCAGGAGGGCGGCGCAGATCTGCCCCAGGTTGTGGGCGGCGGCCCCGAGGATGGAGACGCCGTACAGCGACAGCCGCCGCCAGCGCACCGCGAGGGACATGACGCAGAGGGCGAAAAAGCCCCCCAGGGCGGAATAGAGCAGCGCCGAGGCATTTCCGGCGAACAGCGCCCCCAGAAGCACCCTGGCTCCCAGAACGGCGAAGGCCATGGGCGCGCCGAGGTAGCAGAGGGCGAACAGGGTCACCACGTTCGCAAGGCCCAGCTTCACCCCCGGAAGGGGGATCAGCAGGGGCAGGGGAAAGAGCCGCTCCATATAATTCAGGGCCAGGGCCAGGGCGGTCAGCAGGGCCGCCAGGGCCAGACGCTTCGTTTGCCGCATCCCCTCGCCCCCTTTAGCCCAGCGCGGCGTCCAGCGCCGCGCTGCTGCCGCCGGAAAGGCGCACCGTCAGCCGGTTCGGCAGGCACACGATGCTCTCGCCGCCGCGGGTGATCTTCCCGGTGTGGAGGCAGTCCTTGCCCGGACAGTCGGTCCAGACCACCTCCGCACCCTCCCGCGTCAGGCGGATGGACAGGGGATAGGGCAGGCCCTCCGGCGTCAGCAGCAGCTCCTCCTCCAGCGTCGAAAGGGCATAGACCCCGACGGTCTCGCCCTCCACCGTGACGGTGGCGGTGAGAGCGCCGCCGCTCTGGCCGCCGTAAAACAGCAGGAAAGAAAGACCCGCCAGCAGCAGCACGAAAGCCGCCGCCAGCGCGTCGCCCCAGCCGAAAGTCCGCTTAATGGATGATCTCATACTCATAGGGATGCGCCGCGGAGGAGGAGTCGAAGCTCCCCTCCAGTCCTTCCGTGATCAGCACCCGGCCGTCCTCCGTCACCAGCACCAGCTCAAAGCTCCCAAGCTCCCGCCAGAGGGCGATGGAGCGCTCCTCCCCCAGCACATAGCAGGCGGTGGAGAACGCGTCGCAGAGCGCGCCGCTCTCGTGGGAGATCACCGTCACGGAGAGCAGGCCGCTCTCGGCGGGACAGCCCGTGGCGGGATCGATGATGTGGTGATAGGTCTTGCCGTTTTCCTCGAAATAGCGCTCATAGCCGCCGGAGGTGACGGCGAAAGCGTCGGAGAGGGACAGCGTCCCCACATAGGCGGAGCCATCGCCGGGGTCCCGCACGCCGATGAGCCATGAGCTGCCATCCTCTTTCACGCCCCTGCAGTAGATGTTGCCCCCCAGGGCCGCAAGACCGCTTTCCACGCCCTCCGCTTCCCAGAGCGCCGCCACCCGGTCAGAGGTGTAGCCCTTGGCAACGCCGCCCAAATCGATGGCCGCGCCCGGTGCGAGGGTGACGGCGTCACCGTCGATGGTAATGCCCTCGCTTCCCACATGGGTCAGCAGCTCCAGCAGCTCCTGCTCCGAAGGGACGCGGTAAGCGTCCTCCGTAAAGCCCCAGGCGGAGACCACCGGGGCGATGGTCACGTCAAAAGCGCCCTCCGTGGCGGCAGTATAGGAGAGACATTGGCGCAGCAGCGCCGCCAGCTCCGCATCCTGCACCGTCTCGCCTTGGTTTAAGCGGGAAACGAGACTGTCCTCCCGGGTGCGGGAGAGGATCTCCTCCAGCCGCAGGACCTCCTCCCGGGCGGAAAGGCCTGCGCCGCCGTACAGCGTCAGGCGCATGGCGGTGTCCATGGCGAAAAAGTCCGTGTATTCCGCTCCGCCGCCGCAGCCGCACAGCAGCAGCGCCGCGCACAGCAGCGCCGCGCCTATGCTCCGCTTGATTCGCCGCATGGCCGCACCTCCCGCCGATGATCTTGCTTTCAGCATAGCATAATTATGCCCGCCGCGCAATAAAAACGGCCGCGGGAAGCCCAAAGACGGAAGCGTGGGCGGCGCTTTTTTCATGGAAAAAAGAGAATGCGGAAAATATCTTGCAAATAGGATTCGACTCTGTTAAAATAATAAGGCTTATGGAATAAATGGGGGAATGAGTGACCCTCTTAGCTGGAGGATTCGATAGATGGCAAAAACCAAAAGAGCGCTGAAAAAGACGCAGGCAAAGAGCAAGGAAAAGATGAATGTGCTGGCGGCCCTGTTTGTGGCGGGCTGCCTGCTGGAGACTTATCTGCTGCTGGTACATAAATTCTATACCCGGGGAACGGGCGCGCAGATGATGGCGACGGCCAAGGTGCTGGCGGCGACGCCCTTCGTAGGGCTGCTCCTTGTGGTAGCGGGCGCGGTGCTGCTGCGCCGGGGCCAGGGAAAGCTGCGGAGCTGGGGCGGCTGCTGTGTCGGCGGCGGCCTGTTTCTGGCCGTGGCGGCTCTGCTCTGCCTGAAGGTCAACACCGGCGCCGCCGGGATGCTGGGCTTCGCGGTGCCCGTCGCCATGCTGCTGGCTGTGGTGTATGAGCTGTATGTGAGCGAGTTTTTCTGGATCGCCGCCAGCCTGACGGCGACGCTCTGCGCTCTGTGGTACTGGCGGCGCTGCTCCGCCATCAGTTACCTCCGCGTCAGCGCTGTGGTGCTGATGCTGCTCGTCCTCGCGGCGGTGGCAGTCGTGGCGGTGCTGAGCTGGCGGGCGCTGCAGAGCAAGGGCCTCCTCGTCTTCCGGGGCCGCAGGTTCCGTATGCTGGAGGAGGACGCCGACAAGCCGGTGCTGTTCGCCGCGTACGGGCTGTGCCTGGCGGCGCTGCTGCTCTCCCTGGTGAAGGCGTCGCTGGCGTTCTATGCGGTCTGCGCGCTGTGCGTGGTGCTGTTCGCCGCAGCGGTCTACTACACCGTGACCGCATTATAAAGTAACAAAGAAAATAAAAAAACAGCGCGCCCCGCCGGTTCCCGGCGGGGCGCGTTTCTTCTTACGGACTTGAGGAAAGCGGAACAGGTCAGGGCTTCGTCTCCGCCGCTCATACTAGACTCCCATGAAAAGTAGACAAAGTCTACTTTTCATAGCGCGTCAGCGCGTCGGAGTCTGCATGAGACAAACGTTCGTCGGGCCGTTCCCGCGAGGACGCGCAGCGGCCGAGCGTTACGAGCCGCCGCCGCACCACCCCCCCAACGCATACCACGCGGCGGCGGCGAGAGGGCGCGGGCACAGCGAAGCAGCGCGGAGCGAGACACCGCGCCGCCCTGGCGGCGTCAACGCCGCCAGGGCTTTCAAATTGCGCGGCGGGGGGGGCGCGCAAGCCGCCCGGCCAGGTGGAGCGAAGCGACGTCTGGCCGGGCGAGGGGGGGACCCGCCGCGCCACCTTATTCTATTGCCATCAGCGAGAGCCGCAGCCATCAGGGGGCATCAGCCCCCCGGACGGTCTTCCCACGGATTCCAGTTTGGCGCGTAGTAGTCGGCCACGTACTCGACGCAAGCCTGGGCCATCTCCGCCGCTCCCATGTACTCTGGGTACTCAGGCAGTCGGGTGCCGTGGGCCACGGCGTGGCATTTCCAGCAGAGGGTGATCAGGTTATGCGGGTAGTTCGTGCCGCCCTCTGACCGGGGAATGACGTGGTGAATTTGCAGTCCCCTGTTGCTGTCGCAGAGGGCGCAGCAGTAGTTGTCGCGGCGGTAAATAGCTTGGCGGGTTTCTTTGGAGATGTTGGCGCTCATCATATCGGAGCCCCCCTTTCAGAAGATGCCCCGGCACGAGCGCGGAAAGGCAAGGGCGGCGGGGGCCGGGGGCGCGTCAGCGCCACCAGGCCGGGACGGGACGGCGGCGGGGGCTTGCCCACGCACGGCGGCACGGCCAGGCCGACACCGCAACGCGGGGCCACCGCCGCCAGGCTCGACCCTTGCCCCGTGCTATGCTTGGGGCGCTTCGTAAGGGGGCGGAGAGATGAGCTGCCAGGCATCGGAAAAGCCGCAAAGCGTCCGCCGCCAACGTGCTGCAAGCCTTGCGCTGCAACGGTTTTGTGGGGGAGTGCACCCTTTTTCCGTCCACGTCATCCCAGGGCGAGGGCGGGTTTTCCCCCGCTTTCCTGTGAAATCTGCTGGAAATTTCCACAAAGTCACACGGAAACTGGTAGAACGCCTGTTCGATTGCCAGATTTCTTGTTATGCGGGGAGTGGCGGAGGGGGCCTGGCGGTGCCTGCGTCTACCGGAGATTCACCGTCCGTTCCCTAACGCGGCAGCGTTATGCCGTTAGCTTTTCATAGCGCGTCAGCGCGTCGGAGTCTGCATGGGACGGCATCTGCGCTCTTAGCGCAGATGGGCGACGCTTTCGGCGGCGCCTTTCCAATAAAAAGTTCTACTTTTTATTGGAAAATAGTATCAGACGGAGACGCCGATCACGGTGTAGTGGTAGGTGCCTCCCGACACGTTGCACTGATAGTACTCGCCGGAGCTGCTGCTGTAGTCGCAGTACCAGCTCACCGTCAGATCGCCCCAGCTCACGCTGAGGTTGCCCGCCTGAATGGGGACAGACTGGGAAAAGGGGCGCATCATGATCTGATAGGTGCTGTCGACCCCTGAGGTCAGAAACACCAGCAGGGGCTTGAAGTCCAGCGTCAGGCTGTTGCGCTTGCTGGCGCCGTAGCCGCCCGTGCCGGTATAGCTGCCGTGGACGATGCGGGCGGTCTTGCCCCCGCTGCCGATGGCGGCGCTGAGGGTCTGCGACATCGCCTGCAGATCTTCCGCCGCCTCGCTTTTCACGGCGAGGAGCGCCGCTTCGATGGCGGCATTGTCGGCGTTGAAATCCTCCCGCAGGATGCGGTCATTTTCCTCCCACTGGCTCAGGTGGTAGTTGGGGGTGGTATTGGTGGCTTGGGTGGGCATAGTGTTCTCCTTTCGCGGCGCGGCTTCTGCTGCGCTCTTTTTGAAAGTGCCCTCCCGGAACCCCTGCGTTGCACGCTTTCATGCCCCGCGAACCGCTAAAACAGCAGCCGCACCGTCCATGCCGCCGCCAGCGCTCCCGCCAGATCGCCCACAAGGGCCGCCGGCACGGCGTAGCGGGTCTTTTTGACGCCTGCCGCCCCAAAATACACCGCGATGGTGTAAAACGTGGTCTCGGAGCTGCCCAGCAGCACCGCCGCCGTGCGGCCGATGGCGCTGTCCGGCCCGTATTGGGCGATCAGCTCGCCCGCCAGAGCCAGACCGCCGCTGCCGCTGACAGGCCGCAGCAGCATCAGCGGCAGCAGCTCCGCCGGGAGGCCCAGACGGCTGAGCAGCGGCGAGAGCAGGCGGGCCAGCAGCTCGAAGGCCCCGCTGGCGCGGAGCATGGAGGCCGCCGTCAGCAGCGCGATGAGGGAGGGCAGGATGCGGGGCAGGGTCTGCAGGCCCTCCGCCGCTCCGGCTGCCAGAGCCTCGTAGGGGTCGGAGCCGCGCCCCAGGGCCAGCAGGGCCAGAGCCGCCAGCAGCAGGGGGATGAGCCAGTCGGAAACAGCCGTCAATCCCGCCATAGCCGTGAAAAGAGCCACGCGGCGGCAAGCCCGGCCGTCACGGACAGCGCGGAGGAGAGCCATACCGCGCCCAGGATATCGAAGGGGGCCGCGGCGCCGTTCGCGGCGCGAAGCGCCGCCGCCGTGGCCGGGATGAGCTGGATGGAGCAGGAGTTCAGCACCACCAGCCGGCACAGCTCGTCATCCGCCCGGCCATCGGCGTGCCGGGCCATGCGCCGTGCCGCCGCAAGGCCCGGCGGTGTCGCCGCGTTGCCGAGACCCAGCAGATTGGCGGACATATTGGCGGCAAGGGCGGAGAGCGTCTCCTTGTCCTTTGTGGCGCGGGGCAGCAGCCGCCGCAGCACCGGTCGCAGCCCCCGGGCCAGCCCCTGCGCCGCCCCCGTGCGGCGCATCAGCTCCATCACGCCGCTCCACAGGCACAGCGCGCCGCCCATCTGCAGCACCAGCGAAAAGGCGGACGCGGCGCCCTCCAGCGCGGCGGCGGAGACCTCCGCCATACGTCCCGTGGCCGCGCCGCAAAGGACGGACGCCGCCACCATGGCGGCAAAGACCCGGCCCAATACCATAGAAATTGACCCCTTTCGGCATAAAATTTGAATAAAATGTGAAATTCGCGCACGGTACTTGACATTTAATGGAAGAATCTTTATGATAGATATATACTAAAGAAGAAAACGAGGCTATCAATATGAAATCAACTGGTATTGTGCGGAAAGTGGATGAGTTGGGCCGCATCGTGCTGCCCATCGAGCTGCGAAGGACGCTGGACATCGCGGAGCGGGACTCTTTGGAAATCTATGTGGAAGGGTCCGCGGTCATTCTGAAAAAATACCGCCCCTCCTGCGTGTTCTGCGACAGCGTCCGGGACGTGACGGATTTCAAAGGCAAGAACGTGTGCAAGCGCTGCCTTGCCGAGCTGCGGAAGGGTTAACGGAGAATACGGAAAAAGAGGAGTCGAAAGACTCCTCTTTTTGCATATCGGGGAAAATGAATATTTATTCCTCCGCCGCCAGCGCCGCGCCGTACAGCTCGTTGCGGGGAAAGCCCGTCTCCTCCGCCGCCTGCTTCACTGCGTCCTTCATGCGCAGGCCCTGCGCGCGCAGCGCCTGCACCCGCTTCACGGCGTCGTCCATGGTCAGGGCGTCCTCCGCCGTCTCCGCTTCCGGCGCACCCGCTACTACGAGGACGTATTCCCCCCGGGGGCTGTTGGTCTCATAATAGGCGGCGGCCTCCGCCAGAGTGGTGCGGACCGTCTCCTCATGGAGCTTCGTCAGCTCCCGGGAGAGGGAGACGGGACGCTCGCCGCCGAAGGTCTCGCACAGGTCCCGCAGCGTAGCGGGGAGCTTGTGGGGCGCTTCGTGGAAGATCATGGTGCGGCGCTCGTTTTTCAAGGATTGCAGATGCTCCCGCCGGCTCTTTTTGTTCATGGAAAGGAAGCCCTCGAAGGTGAAGCGCCCGGTGGGAAGGCCCGACACGGCGAGAGCGCTCACGGCGGCGCAGCAGCCGGGAATGGCCTGCACCTCCACGCCGTTTTCCGCGCACAGGCGCACCAGATCCTCGCCGGGGTCGCTGATGGCGGGCGTGCCCGCGTCCGTCACCAGAGCGCAGCTCTCGCCCGCGAGGAGCCGCTGCAAAATCGCCGGCCCCGCGGAGACGCGGTTATGCTCATGGTAGCTCACCAGGGGCTTTTTGATGTCGAAGTGGTTCAGCAGCTTCAGCGAGACCCGCGTATCCTCCGCCGCCACAAAGTCCGCCTGCCGCAGCGTCTCCGCCGCCCGGGGGCTGAAGTCCCCCAGATTGCCGATGGGCGTGGCCACCAGATACAGTATGCCGCTCATAGTCCGGCCTCCTCTTTGAAATAGATGCGGCGCAGCTCCGCCGTCTCGCTGCCGTCGCCGTTTCGCAGCAGCAGCGCCGGTTCCGCCGTCAGGCCGCTTCTGCCGCCCCGCACCGCTTCCACCAGCACCAGCGAGGGGGCAGTGGAAATGCTGTGCTGCACCATGCGCAGGCGCTTTGGCTCCAGCGCGTGGGCGCGAAGCGTCCCCAGTACGTCCATCAGACGCTCGGCGCGGTGGACCAGGGCGAAGCGCCCGCCCCAGCGGAGCAGGTATTTTGCCGCCTCCGCCACATCGTCCAGCGAGCAGCCCTCCTCCGTCCGGGCGGCGCGGAGAGCGTCCCCCTGCGCGGCAAGGCCCGCGTCCTGCGGGTAGTAGGGCGGATTGCACACCACATAGTCCATGCTGCCCGCCTCGGGCAGCGTCTCCCGCCGGCGAAGGTCGCCGGGATAAAAGCGGCAGCGGTCCGAAAGTCCGCTCTCGGCAAAGCTCTTTTCCGCGAGCGTCAGGGCCTGGGGCAGCAGCTCCACGCTGAAAAGCGTAAGCTCCGGCTGTCGCGCGAAAAGGAGCAGGCCCAGCAGCCCCGTTCCCGCGCCCAGATCGCAGACCCGGTCGCCCTTTTTCGGCCGGGCGAAGGCCCCCAGCAGAAAGGAATCGGTGCCGGGCTTAAAGAGCGCGTCGTCATAGTACAGCGAAAACCGTCCGCCGCAGAGGGACTCCCGATGCTCCATGCCGCGCCTCCTTTCTGTTGTGTCACTCTATTCTACTAAAAAAAGCGAAGCGCCGCAAGGGTGAAACCTGCGGCGCTTTTTGGGGCTATGTAATTAGTTACGCCTCTTCGATGGCGCCGATGGGGCAAGCGCCGGCGCAGGCGCCGCAGCTCAGGCAGGAATCGGCGTCGATGACGTACTTGCCGTCGCCCTCGGAAATCGCGCCGACGGGGCAGGTAGCAGCACAAGTGCCGCAGCTGACACAGCTGTCAGTGATTTTATAAGCCATGGGAAGCACCTCCAAAAAATTTATAGTCCTATCATAGCGCCGCCCTCGGGAAAAAGCAAGGTGTATTTTCGACGAATCTTGGCAAATTTCCCCTGCGCTCCCCATGGAAAGGCGTATCGGAGCGGAATAATCCCGCCCGCGGGGGGAAATCCTCCCAGTATATCCCGGCAAGGCGGCGCCGCTTTGCCGGGGAGAGGCTGCATAAGGGGAGGAAAGAGGACATGAACGACGTGAGCTTTACCCGGGAGTGCCGGGAGGCGCTGCGTTTCGCCCAGGCCTGCGCCCGGGAGCTGGGCCACGGCTATGTGGGCAGCGAGCATCTGCTGCTGGGCCTGATGCGGCGGGAGGGCTGCGCCGCCTTCCGCCTGCTGCGGGAGGCGGGACTGACGGAAAAGACGCTGACCGAGGCGGTGGCGGGCTGCGTGGGCCGGGGCGTCGGGGGCAGCGACCCCGCCCAGGGCCTTACCCTGCACGCCCGGCAGGCGGTGGAGGCCGCGGCCCGGAGCGCCCGGGAGTACGGCGCGCAGGTGGAGACGCTGCACCTGCTGCTGGGGCTTTTGAAGGAGAGCGGGAACATGGCCTGCCGGGTGCTGCGCATGGCCAAGACGGACCCCGGCGGGCTGTATGAGCGGGCCATGGCCCACCTCCGGGAGACGGCCCGGCGGACGGGAGCGGAGAACCGGGCCGCGCCGTCACGGGAGAACGAATGCAAGAGCAAGCTCCTCAAGGAGTTCACGGTGGACATGAACCAGCTGGCCCGGGAGGGGCGGCTGGACCCGGTCATCGGCCGGGAGGCGGAGGTGCGCCGCACGGTGGAGATCCTCTGCCGCCGCACCAAGAACAACCCCGTTCTGGTGGGAGAGCCGGGGGTGGGCAAGACGGCGGTGGTGGAGGAGCTGGCCCGCCGCATAGCCCTGGGGGACGCGCCGCGGGAGCTGCAGGGTAAGCGCATCCTGTCTCTGGACATGGCGGTGCTCATCGCGGGGACCAAGTTCCGGGGCGAGTTCGAGGACCGCTTCCGCCGGCTCATCGCGGACGCGAAGAAGGACGGCGGCGTGATCCTTTTCGTGGACGAGCTGCACAACATCGTGGGCGCGGGAAACGCGGAGGGGGCCATCGACGCGGCGAATATCTTAAAGCCTGCTCTGTCCCGGGGCGAGCTGCGCATGATCGGCGCCACCACCTTTCAGGAGTACCGGCGCTATATCGAGAAGGACGCGGCGCTGGAGCGCCGCTTTCAGAGCGTGCAGGTGCGGGAGCCCTCGGAGGAGGGAACGCTGCAGATCCTGCGGGGGCTGAAGGGCCGGTATGAGGCCCATCACCGCCTTGTCATCACCGAGGAGGCCCTGACGGCGGCGGTGCGGCTCAGCCGCCGCTATATCCAGGACCGCTTCCTGCCGGACAAGGCCATCGATCTGATCGACGAGGCGTCGGCGAGGGTGGCCCTGCGGCGGGAGGAGCGCTGCGGCGGCGAGCGGCGGCTGGAGCGCCGGCTTTTTCAGCTGCGGCAGGAAAAGCAGACGGCGCTGCAAAACCGGAACTTCGCCGCGGCGGAGCAGCTTTCGGCGGTGGAGGAGGATTTCACCCTCCAGCTGCGGGAGGCCCGTGAGGCACGGCCCGACACGGCGGAGGAGGACCGGGTGCGGGAGGAGGACATCGCCTCCATCGTCTCGGAGTGGACGGGCATTCCGGCCCAACGCCTGACGGAGGACGAGAGCCGCCGCCTGCTGGGATTGGAGCAGCGGCTCCAAAAAAGAGTGGTGGGCCAGACGGCGGCGGTGCAGGCCGTTGCCCGGGCCATCCGCCGCAGCCGCACGGGGCTGAAGGACCCCAGGCGCCCCGTGGGTTCCTTCCTGTTCCTCGGCCCCACGGGCGTGGGGAAAACGGAGCTGTCAAAGGCGCTGGCGGAGGAGCTGTTCGGCGAGGAGCGGGCCATGATACGGCTGGATATGTCGGAATACATGGACCGGGGCACCGCCGCACGGCTCATCGGCTCTCCCCCGGGCTATATCGGCCACGAGGAGGGCGGCCAGCTGACGGAGCGGGTGCGCCGCCGGCCCTACAGCGTGGTGCTGTTCGACGAGGTGGAAAAGGCCCACGAGGAGATCTGGAACATCCTGCTGCAGATCCTGGAGGACGGCCGGGTGACGGACAGCCATGGCCGGGAGGTGGATTTCCGCAATACGGTCATCATCCTGACCTCCAACGTGGGGGCGGAAAAGACCGCCCGGGGCCTGCCGGCCCTGGGCTTTGTGCCGGAGACGGAGGAGGATTCCTTCCGCCGCATGGAAAAGGGGGCGGAGGAGGAGCTGCGGCGGACCTTCCGCCCGGAGTTTCTCAACCGGCTGGACGAGACGCTGGTGTTCCACCCCCTGACGAAAGAGGACCTGCGGACAGTGGCGGAGAAGCTGCTGGGGGAGCTTGCGGCGCGGCTGCGGGAGATCCCGCTGCGCCTGACGGCGGAGCCGGAGGCCCTGACGGCTCTGGCGGAGCGGGGCTATGATCCGCGCTACGGCGCCCGGCCCCTGCGCCGCCTGATCCGCCGGGAGGTGGAGGACGCGGTGGCGGAGCGGCTGCTGATGGGCGAAGTGCAGCCCGGAGACAGCCTGCGCCTGACGGCGGCGGAGGGCGCGCTGCGGCTGGAAAAGGAGCGGCTGCCGGAGGCGGTCTGCGCCTCCGGCGGCGGAGAGGACGCGGCATTGACAGTGTGAACAGGCTGTAAATCAAGGGGCGGGCCTCTTGTCAATGGGCGGGAAACTGTGGTATGATAACCGAAACGAGAGAGACAAAAATCAAGACAGGAGGAAGCCTCATGAGTCTGTTCAACAGGAAGATGAAGCCGGTGAAAAGCGACTTCGGCGATTTTGAGACGCCCAAGGAGCCCAAGAGCGTGAAAAGCCCGTTTAAGCGCACCCTCATCAACGTGATCGTGACGCTCATTTTCGGCGCGCTGTATTTCTATGTGGACCTGCCGCCGCTGAGCCTGAAGTCCGAGCGCTTCTATACCTTTATCCTGCTGCTGTGCCTGGTCTACAGCGTCTCGGCGGTCATCACCGCCGGCTTCAAGGCCCGGAGCATGAAGGATTACTTCCGCTTCGTCAAGCGCCAGTGCCGCATCCCTCTGGTGGTGGCGCTGGCGGCGGTGGCGGTGTGCCTGGTGGGTTCTTTGTTCTCGGCGGAGATCTTCCGCGCCGGGTCCTATAAGGAGCTGCTCACCGTGCAGGAGGGCAACTTCGCCGAGGAGATCCAGGAGGTCTCCTATGACAAGATCCCCATGCTGGACGCCGCCTCCGCTGAAAAGCTGGGCGACCGCAAGCTGGGCGAGCTGGCGGACATGGTCTCCCAGTTTGAGGTGGCGGAGGATTACACCCAGATCAACTACAAGGGCCGTCCCGTCCGCGTGACGCCTTTGCGTTACGGCGACTGGATCAAGTGGCTGAACAACCGCAGCGAGGGCCTGCCCGCCTACCTCATCATCGACATGGTGACCCAGAACGTGACGGTGGAGCGGCCTGAGACCGGCGTGAAGTACAGCAAGGGCGACCATTTCAGCCGCAACCTCTACCGCCATCTGCGCTTCAATTATCCCACCTATATCTTTGAGGAGCCCACCTTCGAGATCGACGAGGACGGCACACCATACTGGGTCTGCGCCCGGATCGACAAGACCATCGGCCTTTTCGGCGGCAAGGACATCATCGGCGCGGTGCTGGTGAACGCCCTGACCGGCGAGAGCGAGTATTTCACGGCGGAGGAGGTCCCCACCTGGGTGGACCACCTCTACTCCGCTTCCCTCATCATCCAGCAGTACGACTACTACGGCAAGTATAAAAACGGCTTTATCAACTCCATTCTGGGCCAGAGGGATGTGACCGTCACCACCGCGGGCTACAACTACCTCGCCAGCGGCGACGACGTGTATATGTACACCGGCATCACCTCCGTGGGCGGCGACGAGTCCAACGTGGGCTTCATCCTGACCAACCAGCGCACCAAGGAGACGAAGTACTATCCCTGCGCCGGCGCGGAGGAGTTCTCCGCCATGGCCTCCGCCGAGGGCCAGGTGCAGCAGATGCAGTATACCGCCACTTTCCCGCTGCTGCTGAACATCGCGGACCAGCCCACCTACTTCATGGCGCTGAAGGACGCGGCGGGTCTGGTGAAGATGTACGCCATGGTGAACGTCAGCCAGTATCAGATCGTGGCGACGGGCAGCACCGTGGCGGACTGTGAGCGGAACTACCGCGTCATGCTCGCGGGCAGCAACCTCATCAGCCCGGAGGACACGGAGATCGAGGCCGTGGAGAAGGGCAGCGTCAGCGGCCGCATCGCGGAGATCCGCAGCGCGGTCATGGACGGCGACAGCTATTACTTCCTGCGTCTGGAGGGCGGCGAGACCTATTACCGCATCTCCGCCTCCCAGTGCCAGACGGTGGTGATCCTGAACGTGGGCGACGAGGTGACGGTGAGCTATGAAGCGGGCGAGGGCAGCATCCTCAACGCCGTAGCTGTGGAGTCTGCCCGGGTATCTGTTGATTCCGCCGCGCCGGAGACCGCTCCCGCGGAGCAGGAGCCTTCGGAGGAGCAGACAGCGGAGGAGCAGCCCGCCGCCTGAGCGGCAGCGGCCCGGTATCCAAGATTTTTCAAAAGCGGGGAGCGCCGGCTCCCCGCTTTTTGCCGTGTGCGGGCCGTTTTTGGGGGTGGGCAAATCGCATCCAATTCCCACAAAGAAACGTGAAAAATTTGACAAATCCGGAGAAAGTATGGGAGCGCGGGCGGGAAACGCCCGTTTTGCCTTGACTTTTTTCACAGTATTGGTAAAATGAATAATTACGGGAGGAATATCGATTTCTCCCGCGAATAAGAGTAAAGGAAATGAGTATCATGGCACAGGATAAAAAACAGGTAACAGCCATTACCCCGCGGGATAAGGATTTCGCGCAGTGGTTCACGGATGTGGTCGTCAAGGCCGAGCTGATCGATTACTCCAGCGTGAAGGGTATGTTTATCCTGCGACCTTACGGTTACGCCATCTGGGAGAACATCATGCACCAGCAGGACGCCCGCTACAAGGAGCTGGGGCATGAGAACGTGGCCATGCCCATGCTGATCCCCGAGAGCCTGCTGAACAAGGAGAAGGAGCACGTGGAGGGCTTTGCCCCCGAGTGCGCGTGGGTGACCTTCGGCGGCAGCGATCCGCTGGAGGAGCGTCTGGCCATCCGCCCCACCTCCGAGACGCTGTTCTGCGACCACTGGGCCCGTACCGTCCATTCCTGGCGGGACCTGCCCAAGCTCTATAACCAGTGGGTCAGCGTGCTGCGCTGGGAAAAGACCTCCCGTCCCTTCCTGCGCCACCGCGAGTTCTACTGGCAGGAGGGCCACACCATCCACGCCACCCCGGAGGAGGCCATCCACGAGACCGAGCAGATGCTGGAGGTCTACGCGGACCTCTGCGAGAACTGGCTGGCCATGCCTGTGGTCCGCGGCCGCAAGACCGACAAGGAGAAGTTCGCCGGCGCGGAGCGCACCTATACGCTGGAGTGCATGATGCACGACAAGAAGGCCCTGCAGAGCGGCACCAGCCACTATTTCGGCAACGGCTTCGCGTCGAAGTTCGATATCACCTTCACCAATAAGAACAACGAGCAGGAGCATCCCTACCAGACCTCCTGGGGCATTTCCACCCGTCTCATCGGCGGCATCATCATGGTGCACGGCGACGACAACGGTCTGGTGATGCCGCCCCGCATCGCTCCCGTGCAGGCGGTGGTCATCCCCGTCGCCAGCCACAAGGAGGGCGTGACAGAGGCCTCCCGGGCGCTGCTGGAGCGGCTGAAGAAGATGGGCGTCCGCGCCAAGATCGACGAGAGCGACAACAGCTTCGGCTGGAAGGCCGCCCAGTATGAGATGCTGGGCTATCCCCTGCGGGTGGAGCTGGGCCCCAAGGATATCGAGAAGGGCCAGTGCTGCATCGCCCGCCGGGACACCGGGGAGAAGGTCTTCGTGGCCCTGGACGAGCTGGAGAGCAAGGTTCCCGCTCTGCTGGACGAGATCCATCAGAATATGTACAACGCCGCCGCCAGGCGTCTGGAGGAGAACACCTTCTACGCCGACACCTGGCAGGAGGTGGAGGAGATCATGGAGGAGAAGGGCGGCTTCGTCATCACCAAGTGGTGCGGCGAGCTGGAGTGCGAGCTGGACATGAAGGATCTGGCCGGCGTGTCCTCCCGCTGCATCCCCTTCAAGCAGCGCGGCACCGAGGGCAAGTGCGCCATCTGCGGCAAGACCTGCACCACGGACATCATGTGGGGCGTGGCATACTAATTATAATATAGTGTACCGGGAAAGCGGGACGGCGGCTGCCGCCCCGCTTTTTTTGCCCGCGGCGGGGCAGGGGAGTGCCGAAAAAGGTGAGAGGAAAAAGCGCCGAAATTTTCCTGGAATTTTTGTGAGAAATCGAGAAAAAGCGCTTGACAAGCCGCAGGGCGTACGGTATGATAATAAAGCGCGTGACGGGAAGTAGTCTGTCCTGCCGGCGCGCAAATGCGATGAACCGGGAGATTGCGGAGGAAACTCCGGTAACTTCCGGGGAGTATGTCCGAGAATCGGGCGGCTGAGAATGGATCTGAACGCGGCGTAGATCGCCGTGCCATGGATTGTACCGGCCGGATAAGCTCTGCCGGTATTTTTCATGAGCCGGAATGATACGCACGGTTGAGCGGGATGAAATCATTCTCACCGTACGGGGCGAGGTCAAACCCAAACCAAAACCGTACAACATTTA
Source organism: Oscillospiraceae bacterium (assembly GCA_051867615.1). Lineage (GTDB taxonomy): Bacteria > Bacillota > Clostridia > Oscillospirales > Oscillospiraceae > RGIG5472. Next base: position 28,175 of record JBJDYU010000048.1, read on the forward strand.
GGAGGAAAACCCAACATGGCAAAGACTGAAAAGATCCGCATCCGTCTGAAGGCCTATGACCATCAGGTCATCGACCAGAGCGCAGAGAAGATCGTCGAGACCGCCAAGCGCACCGGCGCCGAGGTCTCCGGCCCCATCCCTCTGCCCACCAAGAAGGAAGTCGTCACCATCCTGCGGGCCGTGCACAAGTACAAGGACAGCCGCGAGCAGTTCGAGCGCCGCACCCACAAGAGACTGATCGACATCTCCAACTCCACCCCCAAGACCGTGGAAGCCCTGATGACTCTGGAGCTGCCCGCCGGCGTGGAGATCGAGATCAAGCTGTAAGCTTAGGTTTTCAGACAAAAACAATCGTTGCTTGTACCCGGTCGTCCGCTGACTTGCGTGAGGCGGACGGGGTCATGTCGGCAGAGCAATGGGCGGCCCGAGCGGCCACTAACTACGCCGACCAATAACCTATAGGAGGAACATACATGAAAGCGATCATCGGCAAAAAAGTTGGCATGTCCCAGATCTTCGATGAGAACGGCCATGTGATCCCGGTCACCGTTATCGAGGCCGGCCCCTGCGTCGTCACTCAGAAGAAGACCGTCGAGAAGGACGGTTATGCGGCAGTCCAGCTGGGCTTTGAGGATGTTTCCGAGAAGAAGCTGACCAAGCCCGAACTCGGCCACCTGAACAAGGCTGGCGTTGGCCCCAAGAAGAACCTGAGGGAATTCAACCTCGACAACGCCGCCGAGCTGGAAGTCGGCGCCGTTATCAAGGCGGACACCTTCAAGGTCGGCGATTTCGTCGACGTCACCGGCACCAGCAAGGGCCACGGCTACCAGGGCGTTGTCAAGCGCCACGGCGCCGGCCGCACCCCCACCACCCACGGCGGCGGTCCTGTGCACCGTCACGCCGGTTCCATGGGTTCCGGTACCGATCCCAGCCGCATTTTCAAGGGCAAGATCGGCGCCGGCCAGATGGGCGTTGACCAGGTCACCATCCAGAACCTGGACGTGGTGAAGGTCGATCCCGAGCTGAATATGCTGGTCGTCCGCGGCGCGGTTCCCGGCCCCAAGGGCGGTCTCGTGCTGGTCAAGAGCACGGTCAAGGTCCACAAGGTCAAGCAGGCCGGCGCCGGCATCAGCAGCAATCCCCAGAAGGCCTCTGCTCGTGTTAATCCCCAGAAGGCTTCCGCAAGAAATAAGTAAGGAAAGGAGTGCTTAAGTAATGTCTACGATCAAAGTTGTGAACATGGCCGGCGCTGAAGTCGGTACTGTGGAACTCTGCGACGCTATTTTCGGCATCGAGCCCAACGAGACTGTGGTGCATGAAGTCGTCAAGAACCATCTCGCGAACTGCAGACAGGGCACTCAGAGCGCTCTGACCCGCGCGGAAGTTTCCGGCGGCGGCAAGAAGCCTTGGCGTCAGAAGGGTACGGGCCACGCCCGCCAGGGCAGCACCCGCGCTCCCCAGTGGACCCACGGCGGCATCGCCTTTGCGCCCAAGCCCCGCAGCTATTCCTATGTCCTGAACAAGAAGGTCAGAAGACTGGCTCTGAAGTCCGTCCTCTCCGCCAAGGCCGCCGAGGGCGCCATCGTCGTGGTGGACAGCATCAAGATGGACAATATCAAGACCAAGGATTTCCGTGCGTTCCTCACCGCTGTCGGCTGCGACGGCAAGGCCGTCGTCGTCACCCCCGAGGTGAACGAGAACGTGGTCAAGAGCGCGCGCAACATCCCCGGCGTCGTGACCGCCATGGCGAAGCTCATCAATGTGTACGATCTGCTGAACGCCAAGTATCTGGTCATCGATCAGGCGGCTCTCGCAGTTATCGAGGAGGTATTTGCGTAATGGCTAACGTATATGACATCATCCTGCGTCCGATCATCACCGAGCGCTCCATGGCCGCCGTTTCCGAGAAGAAGTACGTCTTCGAAGTGGCCAAGGACGCCGGCAAGGTGGAGATCAAGAACGCTGTGGAGCAGATCTTCGGCGTGAAGGTCGCCTCCGTCAACACCGTCAACGTCAGCGGTAAGGCCAAGAGACTGGGCGCGGGCCGCCTCGGCACCACCCGCTCCTGGAAGAAGGCCTATGTGCAGCTGACCGCGGACTCCAAGACCATCGAAATGTTCGAAGGCATGGTCTAATCAGGAAGGAGTGTAAAAAATGTCTATCAAAACTTATAAGCCGACTACCCCTTCCAGAAGACACATGACCGCTCCTGGCTTCGACGGCATCGACAAGCACTGCAAGCCCGAGGCCAGCCTGGTTGAGTCTCTGAAGAAGAACGCGGGCCGCAACTCTTACGGCCGCATCACCGTCCGCCATCGCGGCGGCGGCAACAAGCGCAAGTACCGTGTCATCGACTTCAAGCGCGACAAGCTGGAGATGTTCGCCACGGTCCTGCGCCTGGAATACGATCCCAACCGCAGCGCCTACATCGCCCTCGTGGAGTATGAGGACGGCGAGAAGCGCTACATCCTGGCTCCCGTGGGCCTGAGCGTGGGCGACAAGATCCAGGCCAGCGCCGCTGCCGATATCAAGCCCGGCAACGCGCTGCCCATCGCCAACATCCCCGTGGGTACCGTGATCCACAACATCGAGATGCACCCCGGCAAGGGCGGCCAGCTGGTCCGCGCCGCCGGCGCCGCCGCCCAGCTCATGGCCAAGGACGGCGCTGACGCCCAGATCCGTATGCCCTCCGGCGAGGTCCGCATCGTGCGCACCAACTGCTACGCCACCATCGGTCAGGTGGGCAACCTCGAGCACGAGAACATCCAGCTCGGCAAGGCCGGCCGCAAGCGCCACATGGGCTGGAGACCCACCGTCCGCGGCTCCGTCATGAACCCCTGTGACCACCCCCACGGCGGCGGCGAGGGCAAGAGCCCTGTGGGCCGTCCCGGTCCTGTGACTCCCTGGGGCAAGCCCGCTCTGGGTTACAAGACCCGCAAGGACAAGAACCCCACCAATAAGTTCATCGTCAAGCGCCGTAATGTGAAGTAAGGAGGCAAGTGAATCATGAGCAGATCTGTGAAAAAAGGTCCTTTCGTTGCCCCCGAGCTGCTGAAGCGCGTGGAGGAAATGAATAAGACCGGCGAGAAGAAGGTCCTGAAGACCTGGAGCCGCAGCTCCACCATCTTCCCCTCCTTCGTCGGCCACACCATCGCGGTCCACGACGGCCGCAGACACGTTCCCGTTTATATCCAGGAAGATATGGTCGGCCACAAGCTGGGCGAGTTCGCCCCCACCCGTACCTTCCGCGGTCACGTGAAGTCTAAGTAAGGAGGATGCAGAACATGGAAGCTAAAGCTTATCTGAGATTCGTCCGCATCTCTCCCCGCAAGGTCCAGATCGTCTGCGATCTGATCCGCGGCAAGGATGCCGGCACCGCTATGGCTATCCTGATGCAGACCCCCAAGGCTGCGTCGGAGCCTCTGATGAAGCTCCTCAAGAGCGCCTGCGCCAACGCGGAGAACAACTTCAGCATGGATCCCTCCAAGCTGTACGTCTCCGAGGTGTTCGCCACCCCCGGCCCCATTCTGAAGAGAATGATGCCCCGGGCGCAGGGCAGAGCTTACCGCATCAATAAGAGAACCTCTCACGTGACCCTGGCGGTCGCGGAGAAGGACTGAGGGAGGAGGACAGTTTATGGGACACAAAGTTAATCCTCACGGCCTGCGCGTGGGCGTCATCAAAGACTGGGACTCCCGTTGGTATGCCAGAGAAGAGAAGGTCGGCGACCTGCTGGTCGAGGACCGCAAGATCCGTGAATATCTGAAGAAGAACCTCTACAGCGCCGGTATCCCCAAGATCGAGATCGAGCGCAGCAGCGACAAGGTGGTCATCTATCTGCACTGCGCCCGTCCGGGCGTGGTCATCGGCAAGGGCGGCACGGAGATCGAGAAGTACCGTCAGGCTGTGGAGAAGATGATCGGCAAGAGCGTGAAGCTGAACATCGTCGAGGTCAAGAACCCCGATATGGACGCGCAGCTGGTGGCGGAGAACATCGCCGCGCAGCTGGAGAAGCGTATCAGCCACCGCCGCGCCATGAAGAACGCCATGGGCCGCGCTATGCGCAGCGGCGCCAAGGGCATCAAGTGCGCCTGCTCCGGCCGTCTCGGCGGCCGCGAGATCGCCGGCATCGAGCATTATCATGACGGCACCACCCCCCTGCAGACCATCCGCGCCGACATCGACTACGGCTTCGCTGAGGCCGCCACGACCTTCGGCCGCATCGGCTGCAAGGTGTGGATCTACAAGGGCGAGGTCCTGACCCAGACCCTGCGCACCACCCCCCGCACCATCGATACCTCCAAGCCCTATGAGGAGCGCCGTGAGCGCCGTCCCCGCCGGGATGGTGACCGCCGTCCTCCCCGCCGCGACGGCCAGGGCTTCAACCGCGGTCCCCGTCCCCAGCAGGGCCAGGGCTTCCGCAGACCCACTGAGAACAAGGAAGGAGGCGCCCGGTAATGCTTCTGCCCAAGAGAGTGAAGTACCGCAGAGTCCAGCGCGGCCGTATGACCGGCAAGGCCCTGCGCGGCAACAAGATCACCTATGGTGAGTACGGCCTGGTCGCCACCGAGCCCGCCTGGATCACCAGCAACCAGATCGAGGCCGCCCGTATCGCCATGACCCGCTACACCAAGCGCGGCGGTCAGGTGTGGATCAAGATCTTCCCCGATAAGCCCGTTACGAAGAAGCCTGCCGAGGTCCGCATGGGTTCCGGTAAGGGCTCTCCCGAGTTTTGGGTGTCCGTTGTCAAACCCGGCCGCGTGATGTTTGAAATCGCCGGCGTTCCCGAGGAGATCGCGAAGGAAGCGCTGCGTCTGGCCAGCCACAAGCTGCCCATCAAGACGCGCATCGTCAAGCGTGAGGACCTCGAGGCTCAGGAAGTAGGTGAATAATGATGAAGGCAAGTGAAGTTCGCGCCATGAGCGTCGAGCAGCTGAACGAAAAGCTGTCCGAACTGAAGAAGGATCTGTTCTTCCTGCGCATGCAGCACGCCACCAACCAGCTGGATAACCCTCTGAAGATCCAGCAGACCAAGCGTGATATTGCCCGAGTCAAGACCATGATCCGTGAAAAGGAGGATAACTAAACATGGAAGAAAAGAGAAATTCCTCCCGTAAGACCCGTGTGGGTAAGGTCGTTTCTGACAAGATGGACAAGACCGTGGTGGTCGCGATTTCCGACCGCGTGGCTCATCCTCTGTACAAGAAGATCGTCGGCCGTACCTATAAGCTGAAGGCCCACGACGAGAACAACGCGTGCGGCGTCGGCGATACCGTGAAGGTGATGGAGACCCGCCCCCTCAGCAAGGACAAGAGATGGCGCGTGGTCGAGATCATCGAGAAAGCTAAGTAAGGAGGCGCCGGAATATGATTCAGCAGGAAACTTTTCTGAAGGTCGCCGATAACACTGGCGCCAAGGAAATCAAGTGCATCCGCGTTCTGGGCGGTTCCAAGCGCAAGTACGGCAACATCGGCGACGTCATCGTCGCTTCCGTCCGCAAGGCGGCTCCCGGCGGTCAGGTGAAGAAGGGCGAGGTCGTCCGCGCCGTCATCGTCCGCAGCGCCAAGGGCATCCGCCGCAACGACGGCACCTATGTCCGCTTCGACGACAACGCCGCCGTCCTCATCAAGGAGGATAAGAACCCCCGCGGCACCCGTATCTTTGGGCCCGTTGCCCGTGAGCTGCGCGACAAGGATTATATGAAGATCCTGTCCCTGGCTCCCGAGGTCATTTAAGGAGGGCATACGAGATGGCTATGAATATTAAGAAGAACGATACTGTTATCGTTCTGTCCGGCAAGGACAGGGGCAAGACCGGCAAGGTCCTGGGCACCGTGCCCAGCGAGCAGAAGGTCGTTGTCGAGGGCATCAACATGGCGACCTGCCACATCAAGCCCCGCAAGCAGGGCGAGACCGGCGGCATCGTGCAGCGTGAAGCTGCCATCTACGCCTCCAAGGTCCAGGTGGTCTGCCCCAAGTGCAACAAGGGCACCCGCGTTGCGCACAAGGTCGCTGACGGCAAGAAAGTCCGCGTGTGCAAGCACTGCGGCGCCGAGCTGTAAGGAAAGGAGAGAGTACAATGGCAAGACTGAAGGTTAAGTATACCGAGGAGATCGCCCCCGCTCTCTTCAAGCAGTTTGGCTACAAGAGCACCATGCAGATCCCCAAGATCGACAAGATCATCGTGAACGTCGGCTGCGGCGAAGCCCGCGAGAACCCCAAGGTCCTCGACGCGGTGGCCCGCGACCTGGCTACCATCACCGGCCAGAAGGCCGTCATCACCAAGGCCAAGAAGTCCATCGCGAACTTCAAGGTCCGTGAGGGTATGCCCGTCGGCGCCAAGGTCACCCTCCGCGGCGACAAGATGTGGGAGTTCCTGGACCGCCTGTTCAACGTGGCCCTGCCCCGTGTCCGCGACTTCCGCGGCATCAACCCCAACGCCTTCGACGGCCGCGGCAACTATGCCCTGGGCATCAAGGAGCAGCTGATCTTCCCCGAGATCGAGTACGACAAGATCGACAAGATCCGCGGCATGGATATCGTCATCTGCACCACCGCCAAGACCGATGAGGAAGCCAAGGCCCTCCTCACCGCAGTGGGCGCACCCTTTGAAAGATAAGAGAGGAGACTGAAGAATGGCTAAGAAATCCATGATCCTGAAGCAGCAGGCTACCCCCAAGTTCTCCACTCGCAGGTACAACCGCTGCAAGCTCTGCGGCCGTCCCCACGCCTACCTCCGCAACTACGGCGTCTGCCGTATCTGCTTCCGTGAGCTGGCGTACAAGGGCGAGATCCCCGGCGTCCGCAAGGCTTCTTTCTAAGTCCCGATCCTCCTGCTCAGCGCCGCCGCCGTGCTGCGCTGGGCAGGGAAGTGAGGGCAACCAAACATTTTTCGTGAGCAAAGGCTTTTGATATGGACCTTTGTGATACAGGATGGCGAAAGGTCAGGGGCAATTAAGCCGCCGCACGCGGCGGAGCGAATTGGTTCTGATACCTCGCTGCCTGAACAGACGGTAAAAACTATCTACCGGCTGTAACTCTAAAACAGGAGGAATAAAAAAATGCATATCACCGATCCCATCGCCGACATGCTGACCCGCATCCGTAATGCGAGCAACGCCAAGCATGAAAGCGTCGATGTGCCTGCTTCCAACATGAAGAAGAGCATCGCTCAGATCCTGCTGGACGAGGGCTACATCAAGAATTTCCAGATCATTGACGATGGCACCCAGGGCGTCATCCGCATCACGCTGAAGTACGGCGCGGGCAAGCAGCAGGTCATCTCCGGCCTCCGCCGCGTGTCCAAGCCCGGCCTGCGCGTGTATGCCGGCGCCGACGAGCTGCCCCGCGTCCTGAAGGGCCTGGGCATCGCCATCGTTTCCACGTCCAAGGGCGTCATGACCGACAAGGCCGCTCGCGCGGCGCACATCGGCGGCGAAGTCCTGGCATTCATTTGGTAAGGGGAGGTTTGAACAATGTCTAGAATTGGTAGAATGCCCATTACCATCCCCGCCGGCGTCGAGGTCAAGGTCAGCGAGACCAACTTCGTCACCGTCAAGGGCCCCAAGGGTGAGCTCTCTCAGCAGCTCAGCCCCCTCATGACCATCGAGCAGGAAGCCGGCGTGCTGCACGTCAAGCGTCCCAACGATGAAAAGGAGACCCGCGCTCTCCACGGCCTGACCCGCAGTCTGCTGCACAACATGGTCGTCGGCGTGCACGAGCCTTATAAGAAGGAACTGGAAGTCAACGGCGTGGGCTACCGTGCCGCCAAGGAAGGCGAGAAGCTGGTCCTGACCGTGGGCTATTCCCATACTGTGGAGATGAAGGCGCCCAAGGGCATCGAGATCGAGGTCCCCGCGCCCAACAAGATCGTCATCAGCGGCTGCGACAAGCAGGCCGTGGGCCAGTTCGCGGCGGAAGTCCGCGAGAAGCGTCCTCCCGAGCCTTACAAGGGCAAGGGCATCAAGTATGCTGACGAAGTCATCCGCCGCAAGGTCGGTAAGACCGGCGCCAAGAAGTAAGGAGGTGTGCCGATATGATTAACAGACCCAATACCAATGCGCAGCGCATCAAGCGCCATAAGAGAGTCCGTGCCAAGGTGTTCGGCACGCCCGAAAGACCCCGTCTGAACGTGTTCCGCAGCGAGAAGAACATCTACGCCCAGATCATCGACGACGTGGCGGGCCACACCCTGGTCTCCGCCTCCTCTCTCGACAAGGAGATCGAGGGCAACGGCGGCAACAAGGTCGCCGCCCGCGCCGTGGGCAAGCTGGTGGCTGAGCGCGCCAAGGCCAAGGGCATCGACACGGTGGTGTTCGACCGTGGCGGTTACCTGTATCACGGCCGTGTGGCCGAGCTGGCAGAGGGCGCCCGCGAAGGCGGCCTGGAATTCTAAGAGGAGGAACAACGAAATGGCAAGATTTGAAAGAGAACCCAGCGAATACACCGAGAAAGTTGTTGCCCTCAACCGTGTTTCCAAGACCGTTAAGGGCGGCCGTGTCATGAAATTCTCCGCTCTGGTCGTCGTCGGCGACGAGAAGGGCAAGGTCGGCTATGGCCTCGGCAAGGCGGCGGAAGTTCCCGAAGCGATCCGCAAGGGCCTGGAGAGCGCCAAGAAGAACATGATCACCGTGACCATGTCCGGCACCACCATTCCCCACGAGACCATCGGCGAGTTCGGCGCCGGCCGCGTTATGATGAAGCCCGCCGCTCCCGGTACCGGCATCATCGCCGGCGGCGCTGTGCGTGCGGTGGTGGAAGCCGCCGGCATCAAGGACATCCGTGCCAAGTGCCTGCGCTCCAACAACCCCAACAACGTGGTCGCCGCCACCTTTGAAGGCCTGAAGGCCATGCGCGGCCCCGAGCAGGTGGCCGCCATCCGCGGCAAGAGCGTGGAAGAGATCGTTGGTTAAGGAGGTAGCAAGATGAAGAAGTTGAAAGTGCAGCTCGTCAAGAGCCTCAACGGCAGACTGGAAAAGCATATCGCTACCGCTGCCTCCCTGGGCCTGCGCAAGATCGGCGACGCCACCGTGCAGCCCGACAACGAACAGACCCGCGGCAAGATCGCCCAGATCGGCTATCTGCTGCAGGTCAGCGAAGAAAACTGAGGAGGTACCGCGAAATGAAACTGCAAGAACTGTCCCCGGCAGCAGGCTCCGTCAGGGAAGCCTATCGTAAGGGTCGCGGTGCCGGCAGCGGCAACGGCAAGACCGGCGGCCGCGGCCACAAGGGCCAGAAGGCCCGCAGCGGCGGCAAGGTCCGCGTCGGCTTCGAAGGCGGCCAGATGCCTCTGGCCCGCCGCATCCCCAAGCGCGGCTTCAACAATATCTTTGCGAAGCCCTATGAGATCATCAACCTGTCTGCTCTGAACGCATTCGAAAACGGTGACACCGTTACCGCGGAAGCTCTGCTGGCAAAAGGCATCCTGAGCAAGTGCGAGTATGGTTACAAGGTTCTTGGCAACGGCAAGGTTACCAAGAATGTGACCGTTCAGGCCAACGCTTTTTCCGCCTCTGCCAAGGAAGCCATTGAGGCTGCGGGCGGAAAGGCTGAGGTGATCTAAGTGATTCAGACCATTCGCAAAGCCTGGGCTGTTCCCGAGCTGCGCCGGAAGATCGTGTTCACCCTGCTGATCCTCCTGATCTTCCGCATCGGTAACGCGATCCCTGTGCCCTATGTGGATACGGCGCTGCTCGGCAGCTATCTCAGCAGCATGAGCACCACCGTCCTGGGCCTGTACAACGTGATGTCCGGCGGCGCTTTCGCACAGGCGACCCTGTTCGCCCTGGGCGTGCAGCCCTACATCAACAGCTCCATCATCATCCAGCTGCTGACCATCGCCATTCCGGCGCTGGAGCGGATGGCGAAGGAGGGCGGCGAGGAAGGCCGTAAGAAGATCGCCTCCATCACCCGCTATGCCACCGTGGCCATCGCCCTGCTGCAGGGCTTCGGCTACTTCATGATCATGAAGAACTACAACCTGCTCAGCGTGGAGAACCCCAACATCTGGCACGCGCTGGTCATCATCGTGTCCTTCGTGGCCGGCAGCTCCTTCGTCATGTGGATCGGCGAGCAGGTCAATGAGTTCGGTATCGGCAACGGTATCTCCATCATCCTGTTCGCAGGCATCATCTCCCGCGTGCCTTCCGGCGTCTCCACCCTGGTCTCCATGGTCAGGGACGGCGGTCAGGGCTGGCTGTGGGCGCTGCTGCTGGTGATCGGTATGCTGCTGCTGATCATGCTGATCGTGTTCGTCAACGACGCCGAGCGCCGCATTCCCGTGCAGTACGCCAAGCGCCAGGTGGGCCGCAGAATGTACGGCGGCCAGAGCTCCCACCTCCCCATGAAGGTCAATATGAGCGGCGTGCTCCCCATCATCTTCGCGCAGAGCATCGCTTCTCTCCCCGCCACCATCGCGGCGTTCCTGCCCACTCCGGCGGAGGGTTCCTTCTGGGCCGGTGTGCTGAGCGCCATCGACACCAAGTCCTGGCTGTACATGATCTTCTACTTCCTGATGATCATCGGCTTCAGCTATTTCTATTCCACCATTCAGTTCAACCCTGTTGAGATCTCCAACAACCTGAAGAAGAACGGCGGCTTCATCCCCGGCTTCCGTCCCGGCAAGCCCACCACCGACTTCATCAGCAAGGTCCTCAGCAAGGTCACACTCTTTGGCGCCATCTATCTCGGCATCGTGGCCATCGCTCCCCTGCTGGTGGGCAAGTTCGCCGGCGAGTATAACATCGCCATCGGCGGCACTTCCGTCATCATCGTGGTGGGCGTTGCGCTCGAGACCGTGAAGGCTCTGGAAAACCAGATGCTGATGCGCCAGTACAAGGGGTTCCTTGAATAAAGGAGGGAGGATCGCATGAGACTGATTCTTTTGGGCGCTCCCGGCGCCGGCAAAGGTACGCAGGCTGAGATCCTGAGCAAAGCGCTCTCTATCCCCACCATTTCCACCGGCAACATCCTGCGCGCCGCCATCAAGGACGGCACGCCCACGGGCCTCAAGGCCAAGGCGTATATGGATGCCGGTCAGCTGGTCCCCGATGAAGTGATCATCGGCATCATCACGGAGCGTCTGGCCAAGGACGACTGTGCCAAGGGCTACATCCTCGACGGTGTGCCCCGCACCATCGCCCAGGCCGAGGCTCTGGAGAAGGCCGGGATCGAATTCGACGCCGTGATTTCCATTGAGATCGAGGATGAAGCGATCGTCAAGCGGATGAGCGGCCGCCGCGTCTGCGAAAGCTGCGGCTCCAGTTATCACCTGGTGGCGGTCCCTCCCAAGCAGGAGGGCGTCTGCGATAACTGCGGCGGCAAGCTGGTGCAGCGCAAGGATGATGCCCCCGAGACGGTGCTGAGCCGGCTTGAGGTCTATCATAAGGAGACAGAGCCTCTCAAGGATTTCTACGCCAAGAGAGGCCTCCTGAAGGCAGTGGACGGCAATTCCGGCTCTGTGGCCGGTACCTCCGAAGCCATTCTCGCGATCCTGGGGAAATGAGCGTATGATCACGATCAAATCCCCCCGCGAGATCGAAGCGATGCGCCTGGCGGGAAAAATTACCGCGGCTGCCCGTGCGTATGCAGGGGAATTGGTAAAGCCGGGCGTAACAACCCAAGAAATCGACAAAGCAGTACACCGTTTCATCAAGCAGCATGGAGCCGTCCCTTCGTTCCTCCACTACAACGGCTATCCGGCCAGTTGCTGCATCTCCGTCAACGATGAGGTCATCCACGGGATCCCCGGCAAGCGGGTCCTGAAGGAGGGCGACATCGTCAGCGTGGATGTGGGGGCGTATATCGGCGGCTACCACGGCGACTGCGCGGCCACTTTCGCCTGCGGCGAGATATCGGAGGAGGCCAAACGCCTCATCCGCGTCACGGAGCAGAGCTTCTACGAGGGGCTCCGCTATGCGAGAGAGGGCTGCCGCCTGTCCGACATCTCTGCGGCAGTGCAGAGGTATGTGGAGGACAATGGTTTTTCCGTCGTGCGTGAGTATGTCGGTCACGGTATCGGCAGCAATATGCACGAAGCGCCCGAGATCCCCAATTACGGGGAGCCGGGCCACGGGCCCCGGCTTCTGCGGGGCATGACCATTGCCGTGGAACCCATGGTGAACGCGGGCGCAGCGGCCATCCGGCAGATGCCGGACGGCTGGACCGTCCGGACCCGGGACGGAAAGAACGCGGCGCACTATGAAAACACCATTCTCATCACCGCCGGCGATCCGGAGCTTCTGACGGATCCCGCGAACATTAGTCTGGACTGATGAGGGTACTGCGCATGGAAACCTGTTATCACAGCCACCGCCGGGGCGCGGCCCACGCCGCTCCCCTGCGGAAGGCACATCGGAAGCACATGACTCAAATACCCCTGCTTCGCAGGGAGGGTAATCTGAACCAGGAGGGATCGACGCTTGGCAAAATCTGACATGATCGAGGTGGAGGGCGTCGTGGTGGAAGCGCTTCCCAATACGACCTTCCAGGTCGATATTGGCAAGGGCCACACCATTTTGGCGCATATTTCCGGAAAGCTCAGAATGAATTTCATCAGAATTCTGCCCGGTGACAAGGTCACGGTGGAGATGTCTCCCTATGACCTGACCCGCGGCCGGATTACCTGGCGTAGTAAGTAATGGAGGTTTATTAGCATGAAAGTAAGACCGTCCGTAAAGCCCATGTGCGAAAAGTGCAAGATTATTCGCCGCAAAGGTCGCGTGATGGTGATCTGCGAAAATCCCAAGCATAAGCAGAGACAGGGCTAAGATTGAATTGGAGGTGCTTGAAGAACTATGGCACGTATTGCCGGTATTGACCTGCCGAAGGATAAGCGAGTGGAGATCGGACTCACTTATGTGTACGGTATTGGCGTAAAGAGCGCGGGCGACATCCTGAAGAAGGCGGGCGTCAACCCCGATACCCGCGTGAAGGATCTGACGGACGCCGAGGAAGCGCGCATCCGTGAAGTGATCGACCAGAACTACATCGTCGAAGGCGACCTGCGCCGTCAGGTGGCTCTGGATATCAAGCGTCTGACTGAGATCGGCTGCTACCGCGGCACTCGTCACCGCCGCGGTCTGCCTGTGCGCGGCCAGCGCAGCAAGACCAACGCCCGTACGCGCAAGGGTCCCAAGAAGACCATCGCCAACAAGAAGAAGTAAGGAGGGGAGATAAGAAATGGCTGCTAACACCAACAACGGCAAGAAGGTTATCCGCCGCCGCCGTGAAAAGAAGAACATTGAAAAGGGTCAGGTCCATATCCGCTCCTCCTTTAACAACACCATGGTCACCGTGACCGACACGCAGGGCAACGCCCTTTCCTGGGCTTCCTCCGGCGGTCTCGGTTTCCGCGGCAGCAAGAAGTCCACTCCCTTCGCCGCCCAGAGCGCGGCGGAGACCGCGGCCAAGGCCGCCATGGAGCATGGTCTGAAGACCGTGGAAGTTTTCGTCAAGGGCCCCGGCCAGGGCCGTGAGGCTGCGATCCGCGCCCTGCAGGCGGTGGGTCTGGAAGTCACCATGATCAAGGACGTTACGCCCATTCCTCACAATGGCTGCCGTCCCCCGAAGCGTCGTCGCGTCTAATCGATAAAGGAGGTAAAAGCATATGGCAAGATATACCGGAGCAGTTTGCCGCCTGTGTCGCAGAGAGGGCCAGAAGCTCTTCCTGAAGGGTGACAGATGCTATACTGAAAAGTGCGCCGTGGATCGTCGTTCCTACGCTCCCGGTATGCACGGCAACGCAAGAAACAAGAAGATGTCCGAATACGGCGTGCAGCTGCGCGAAAAGCAGAAGGCCCGCCGCTATTACGGGGTGCTGGAGAGCCAGTTCGAGGAGTACTTCGAGATGGCTTCCAAGCGCAAGGGCATGACCGGTGAAAACCTGCTGGCCATCCTGGAATCCCGTCTGGACAACGTGGTGTATCGTCTCGGCTTCGCCATGAGCCGCGCGGAGGCCCGTCAGCTGGTCCGTCACGGCCACTTCACCGTGAACGGCAAGAAGGTCAACATTCCTTCCTACCTGGTAAAGACCGGCGAGACCATCGCCCTGGCGGAAAAGAGCCGCAGCCTGGACAAGATCAAGGGCTCCCTGGAAGCCAATGCCTCCCGCGTGGTTCCCAAGTGGCTGGACTTCGATGCGAAGAACACGGTGGCGAAGGTCGTTGCCGTCCCCGCCCGCGAAGATATCGATCTTCCCATCGAGGAGCATCTCATCGTCGAGTTGTACTCCAAGTAATCGGCGTGTGCCCTCATTATCGCAAGGACTCAATTTCGTATACGGGACGCCGTATGCATCGAACAAAATAAGGAGGGTAACTGCATGATCGAGATCGAGAAGCCTCAGATCGAATATATCGAAAACGCGGAAGATACTTCCTATGGGAAGTATGTTGTCGAGCCTCTGGAACGCGGTTACGGAACGACCCTGGGCAACGCGCTGCGCCGCATCCTGCTCAGCAGCCTGCCCGGCACGGCGGCGACCAGCATCAAGATCGCCGGCGTGAAGCACGAGTTCTCCACCATCCCCGGTGTGAAGGAGGACGTGACGGAGATCGTCCTGAACGTCAAGGGCATCATTGCCAAGCTCCACAGCGAGGGTCAGAAGACCGTCTATATCGACGCGGTGGGTCCCTGCGACGTCACCGCCGGCGATATCAAGAGCGACGGCGAGGTGGAGATCCTGAATCCGGATATGCATATCGCTACGCTGGATCAGGGCGCGACGCTGAGCATGGAGATCACCATGAATCACGGCCGCGGCTATGTCCCCGCCGACCGCAACAAGCCCCAGCAGGCCATCATCGACGTCATTCCCGTGGACTCCATCTACACCCCGGTGTACAAGGCGAATTACAGTGTGGAGAACACCCGCGTCGGCAATATGACCGATTTTGACAAGCTCACGCTGGAAGTCTGGACCGACGGCACCATCTCCGCCAAGGACGCGGTCTCTCTGGCCGCCAAGATCCTCTGCGACCACTTCGTGCTTTTCACCAACCTCTCCGATACCATGGGCGGCAAGTCCACCGTGGTGGAGAAGGAGGCGACCCAGCGCGACAAGGTCCTGGAGATGACCATCGAGGAGCTGGATCTTTCCGTCCGCAGCTTCAACTGCCTCAAGCGCGCCAACATCAACACCGTCGAGGACTTG
Source organism: Oscillospiraceae bacterium (assembly GCA_051867615.1). Taxonomy (GTDB): domain Bacteria; phylum Bacillota; class Clostridia; order Oscillospirales; family Oscillospiraceae; genus RGIG5472. The sequence goes on from JBJDYU010000048.1 coordinate 43,325, forward strand.
ATCTCCAAGACCGAGGACGAGATGATGAAGGTCCGCAACCTGGGCCGCAAGTCCCTGGAAGAGGTCATCAACAAGCTGGCCATGATGGGCTTGTCCCTGGCCGACGAAGAAAACAACTGAGATTGTCCGCCACGCGGCAGGACAAGATCCTATAAGGAGGAAACGAATATGCCCGGAACTCGTAAGCTCGGTAAGACTACCGATCAGCGTATCGCGATGCTCCGTCAGCAGGTGACCGATTTCCTGGACAAGGGTAAGATGGAGACCACCGTTACCCGCGCCAAGGAGATCAAGCCCCTGGCTGAGAAGATGATCACCCTGGGCAAGAAGGGCGACCTGGCTGCCTACCGTCAGGCCATGACCTTCATCACCCGCGAGGACGTGGTCAAGAAGATCTTCAAGGAGATCGCCCCCAGCTATGCGGAGCGCAACGGCGGTTACACCCGCATCACCCGCACCGGCGTTCGCCGCGGCGATGCGGCGGAGACCGCTATGATCGAGTTGGTCTGAGCCAAGTCTCATATCAAACAAAAGGACCGTCCGGACGGCAGCTGCCGCCGGGACGGTCTTTTTTGTGCCCTGCACAAAACCGGGTAGACTATTTTTCCCCTTTCCGCCATAGACTGATAGACGACGGAGCTGCGGAGAAAGGGAGGCGGCAGGGTGAAAAAAATCGGAAAGCGGCGGCTCATGCTGGCGGCGTCGGCGGTGTTTCTCGCGGCCATCACGGCCATCATCGCCGGCGCGCCGCCGCAGGCGGAACCAGTCTCTGCCGAAGCGCCGGCGGAGGGGAAGTATGTGGCGCTGACCTTTGACGACGGGCCGTCCTGCGCCACCACCGGCGCGCTGCTGGACGGCCTGAAAGCCCGGGGGGCCAAGGCCACCTTTTTCGTGGTGGGCAGCTGCGCGGAGGAGAACGAGTCGCTGCTGCTGCGCATGGCGGAGGAGGGCCACCAGATCGGGCAGCATACCTATTCCCATGTGGCGCTGCGGGATGAGAGCGACTGGACGATACTCTGGGAGGTGCGGGAAACGGACGCGCTGCTGTGCCGCCTGCTGGGAGAGGGGGACTACTGGCTCCGCCCGCCCTATGGGCTGGTGGAGGAGCGGCAGTACGCCCTCATCGAAACGCCGCTCATCACCTGGTCCGTGGACGCGCTGGACTGGAAGCTGCTGGACGCGGAAAAGGTGACGGCGTTGGTGCTGTCCTCCGTGGAGAGCGGAGATATCATCCTCATGCATGACATCTACCAAAGCTCCGTGGACGCCGCGCTGCGCATCGTGGACGCCTTGCAGGCACAGGGCTATGAGTTCGTCACCGTGCGGCAGCTCATGGAGCTGTACGGCGTCACGCCGGAGCCGGGAGAGCTGTACCGCAGCCCCCTGCTGAAAGGGCGCGGCTACTGAAAGGGGAAACGCTTTACTCCGCCGCCTGCAAGCCGCGTTTGCATAACAAAAAGCCGCTCCGCGCTGCTGCGCGAAGCGGCTTTTCAACGTTTCTTTCGCTTACAGGACGTTCAAAACCAGGGTCAGCACCACGAAAACGGCGCCGATCCACTTGGTGGCTCTGGCCAGCTTGGCGTCGAAGGTCTTGGCCTTGCCCTTCGCCATGAAGGTGTCGGCCACGCCGCCGATAGCGCCGGAGAGACCGGCCTGCTTGCCGGACTGGAACAGGACGGCCAGAATGAGAAGAAGACCGGCCAGAAGCTGCAGGATCGTCACGAAAATCACCATATTGTGTACCTCCAAAACTGTCAATGCGTTGAAAACGCACATTTTTCCGTAGGATTTAACTATAGCATAGAAAAAAGCGCATTGCAAGTGGTTTTTGAAATCTCCCCGGGAAAAAGTGCAGAAAAACGCCGGAAAAAATCTCAAACATTTGTTGCATTTCTTGGAGCGGTGTGCTATACTGTCAGTAATATAAGTTCCGGCGCAGCGCCGGGGCAGGGAAAGGGGCGGCCGGGATGCAGAAGCTTTCCAGGATGCAGCAAAAGGTATACGACTACCTCGCGGCCTTTATCACGGAGCGGGGCTATCCCCCCTCTGTGCGGGAGATCGGGGAGGCGCTGGACCTGCGCTCTCCCTCCACGGTGCATTTCCATCTCAAGCACCTGGCGGAGCTGGGCTATATCGAAAAGGACGCGGGCAAGGGCCGGGCCATCACCCTGACGCGGATCGCGCCCGCCGCCGCGCCCAAGGCGGCAGCGCCGGAGCCGCTGGAGGATGCGCAGCCTCGCCGGGACCAGATCCCGGTGCTGGGCCATGTGGCCGCCGGCTCGCCCATTCTGGCGGAGGAGTGCGTGGAGGACTATCTGACCTTCGACACCCGGGGCCGGGAGGGGGAGTACTTCGCCCTGCGGGTCCGGGGGTACTCCATGAAGAACGCGGGCATCCTGCCGGACGACCTGGTGGTGGTGCACAGGCAGTCCACGGCCCAGAACGGGGAGATCGTGGTGGCCCTGCTGGGGGAGGAGGCCACGGTGAAGCGCCTGAAGCGGCAGAACGGCCGGGTCTGGCTCATGCCGGAGAATGAGGAATTCTCTCCCATTGACGGGACGGAGGCCCAGCTTATGGGCCGTGTGACCGCCGTGGTGCGGCAGTATTGAGGGAAAAAGCAAGCGGCGGCTCCTGCGGGAGCCGCCGCTGAAACTCTCGAAAAAGCGGCTCCGCCGCTTTTCGAGAAGATTGCGGCCCGCTGCAGCGCACTCGCCGGGGGCGGCTCGCACGTTTGCGGGCCGGGGCGTATTTTCTGCCAGGTACACGCCCTGGCAGAAAATGATCTTACTTTTTTGCGGCGTTGCGGGTTTGGCAAGGTTTATGAACATATGAAAGCAGCTCCCCGTATAGGGGAGCTGCCAGCCTGTCGAGAAACCCGGTTGCACATTAGGCGGCAACCGGGTTTTCAGCG
>JBJDYU010000049.1:0-2390 GCA_051867615.1 Oscillospiraceae bacterium
GCCACGCGGGAGAGGAGCGGCAGGAGGAGTGCCAGAGCTATATCCGCCCTGCGCAGAAGCCCCATGAGGAGACCCGGCGGCAGACGGCGGCAAGGCCCCGCAAAGCCGCGCGTATCTCCCCGGCGCTGGCGCTGTGCGGCGTGGCCATTTTCGGGACGCTGTTCATGATCATCATGGGCTATGTGGCCCTCAGCGGCATCTCCTCCGACATCGTGGAGCTGAAGGCGCAGGTCAGCGAGCTGACGCAGGAGAATGTGGACCTGACCACCAAGCACGAGCTGACTTTCGACCTTTCCACCATCAAGCAGCAGGCCGAGGCCGCCGGTATGTCCAAGCCCAGCGACAGCCAGACCTACTATCTGGACCTCTCCGGCAATGACAACGCCGTGGTGCATGAGACGGCGGGACAGGGCGGCGCGCTGCGGACGCTGGCTGCCTCTTTCAAGCAGAGCGTCTGCGCGGTGGTGGAATATTTCCGCTGAGCGCGGCTATATATGTGACAGTGAGGGAAGGAGTAAGGAGAGGTTCTCCTTGCTCCTTGCTTGCACTCATAGGAATTCGTGGCAGGATATGGCAGAGCGGGCCCACCCCGGGAAGGAAAGCATATGGAAAAGAAACCTCGTCGGAAAAGTGAATCCTCCCGGCGCGCAGACCGCGTCATCCAGCAGCGCACCCTCTGGTTCATGGGTATCTTGGGCCTGCTGGTGTTTCTGGCGCTGTTTGCGAAGCTGTTCGATTTGCAGCTGCTGCAGCATGAGACGCTGGAGGAAAAGGCCCTGCGCCAGCAGACCCGCTCGGTGGAGGTATCCGCTTCCCGCGGTACTATTTACGACAAAAACGGCAATATATTGGCCATTTCTGCCACGGCGGAGACAGTGTTCGTCTCGCCGCTGGAGATGCTGAACGCCTATAAGGCCCAGTACGGGGACGATTACGAGTCCTACTACGAGGAGGGCAAGGCGACGCTGGCCGCGGGGCTGGCGGAGATTTTGGAGGTAGACGAAAGCTCCATTCTTGAGAAGCTCGAAAAGACCAACCGCCAGTATGAGATCATCCGCCGGCAGGTGGATGAGGACGTGGCGGCGGAGGTGCGGGAGTTCCTCAACGAGGTGGATATCGACGGCGTGCATCTGGTGGCGGACGCCAAGCGCTACTATCCCTACGGCTCTCTCGCCGCCCACGTCATCGGCTTCGTGGGCGCGGACGGCTACGGTATGTACGGTCTGGAGGCCACCCAGAACGACACGCTGGAGGGGACGCCGGGCCTGGTGGTCAGCGCCAAGAGCAACGACGGCACGGACCTCCTCTACCAGTATGAGCAGTATTACGACCCGGAAAACGGTGACAGTCTGGTGACCACGCTGGACACCACCATCCAGTATTATCTCGAGCAGGGCCTGCAGACGCTGGAGAGCCGCTTCGGCACCGGCAAGGGCGCTGCGGGCATCGTGCTGGACGTGAACACCGGCGCTATTCTCGCCATGGCGTCTTACCCCACCTATGACCTGAACGACCCCTGGGCCATCTACGACGAGAATCTGGCGGCGGAGCTGGAGGCGCTGGCGGTACCGACGGTGGAAACGCCGGAGGAAGATCCGGAGGAAGACCCGGAGGAGAACCCGGAGGAAGACCCGGAGGAAACGCCGGAGGAGACCCCGGAGACGGACGGGAAGACGGCGGAGGAGCTGTATAACGAAAAAAAGCGGGAGCTGCAGCTGCTGCAGTGGCGCAATAAGTGTGTCAACGACACCTACGAGCCCGGCTCCACCTTCAAGATGATCACGCTGGCGTCCGCGCTGGAGGAGGGCGTGGTGGATCTGAGCTCCACCTTCACCTGCACCGGTTCCACCCGCGTGCCGGGCTATACGGAGGTCATCAAATGCTCCAGCAAGCGGGGCCACGGCCTGCAGACGCTGACCGAGGCCACGGGAAATTCCTGCAACCCGGCCTTTATCAACATCGGCCTGCGGGTGGGCACGGAGAAGTATTACGAGTATCTCAAGGCTTTCGGCCTGCTGGAAAAGACGGGCGTGGAGCTGAACGGCGAGACCAGCGGCATCGCGGCGCTGCCGGATGCGTTCAATAATCTGGACCTGGCCTGCTACGCCTTCGGCCAGAACATCAACGTCACGCCTGTGGCCCTCATCGCAGCCCAGGCCGCCTGCGTCAACGGCGGCTACCTCCGCACGCCCTATCTGGTGGAGCAGGTGCTGGACCAGAACGGCGAGGTCAAGATGCAGCACGATTCCTCCCCGGTGCGGCAGGTGATCTCCGAGGAGACCAGCGAGACCATGCGGGGCATTCTGGAGTACGTGGTCACCAACGGCTCTGGCAAGAACGGCCAGGTGGCGGGCTACCGCATCGGCGGCAAGACCGGCACGGCGGATAAG
>JBJDYU010000050.1:0-44841 GCA_051867615.1 Oscillospiraceae bacterium
TTGAAAACTTCCTGTTAGCGGCTCGCTTCGCTCGATGCTTGAAGCTAAAGCTTTTTACGGGACACCTCCACCGGCAGAGCCGGTGGTTTCCGTGACCAAAAAAATGTCCGCCGGAGTTTCTCCGGCGGACACGGGTCTATCCAAACAGCGGCCGCGCTCACTGCGCCGCGGCGCTGAGGGCGGCGAGGAGCGCCTCCTTCCCCGCGCCCGTTTCAGCGGAAAAGGGGATCAGCACGTCTCCCTCCGCCAGGCCCAGGGTCTCCCGGATGCGGAGGAGATTCGGCTCCACCTCGCTCTTTTTCAGCTTATCCAGCTTGTTCGCCACCACGACCACGGGACAATCCGCGCCGCGGAACCAGCCGTACATGGTCTGATCGTCCGCCGTGGGCTTGTGCCTCGCGTCCACGATCTGCACCCCCAGAGTGATAAGCCCCTGGCTCTGGAAATAGCTCTCCATGAGCCGGCCCCAGCGCTCCCGCTCGGCCTGAGAGACCTTGGCATAGCCATAGCCCGGCAGGTCCACGAAGTAGAGCTTTTCGTCGATGAGGAAGTAGTTGATCTGGGCGGTCTTGCCGGGGGTGGCCCCCACCCGGGCGAAATTCTTCCGCCCCAGCAGCCGGTTGATGACGGAGGACTTGCCCACGTTGGAGCGGCCCGCGAACACGATCTGGGGCCGCCCGTCCCGCAAAAACTGCTTCTCGGACGCGGCGGAGCGCACGAATTCCGCCCGGTTATAGTTGACGGCCATAGCGCCTCCTTACTGCATCAGCCCCGCGGCGGAGGAGCGGGTCTTTTTCTCCTCCCGGCGCGCGGCGGGCTTCTGTCCCTCGATCCCGTCCTCCCAGCAGATGGCCCGGCGCAGCACCTCGTCCACGCTCTCCACCAGATGGAAGGTCAGCGCCTCGCGCACCGTGGGGTCGATCTCCGCGAGATCCTTTTCATTTTCCTTCGGGACCAGCACCTCCCGCACGCCGCCGCGCTTGGCGGCCATGGTCTTTTCCTTCAGCCCGCCGATGGCCAGCACACGGCCCCGCAGGGTGACTTCGCCCGTCATGGCCACGTCGCCCCGCACGGGACGGCCCGTGAAGGCGGAGAGCAGGGCGGTGGTGATGGCGATGCCGGCAGAGGGGCCGTCCTTGGGCACGGCGCCCTCGGGGAAGTGGATGTGCACGTCCTTTTTCTTATAGAAATCCGGGGCCAGACCGAAGCGGTCGGCGCGGCTGCGGATAACGGTCATGGCGGCGGAGCAGGACTCCTTCATCACGTCGCCCAGATTGCCGGTCAGCTCCAGCTTGCCGGTTCCGTCCATGACGCAGGCCTCTACCTGCAGCACCTCGCCGCCGGCCTCCGTCCAGGCGAGACCGTTCACCAGACCCACCTGCCCCACAGGGGACAGCTTCTCCGCCCGGCAGCGCGGCGCGCCCAGCAGCCCCTCCAGGTCTTTTTCCGCCACGCTGACGCGCTTGCGCCCATCCTCCACCAGCCGCACCGCCGCCTTGCGGCAGACGCGGGCCAGCTGGCGCTCCAGCACACGGACGCCGGATTCCTTGGTGTAGCGCTCGATGACGCCGCGGATGGCCCCGTCGGAGACGCGGAGCTGGGCCCGGGTCAACCCGTGCTCCTTCATCTGCTTCGGCAGCAGGTGGCGCTTTGCGATCTGCAGCTTTTCCTCATCCGTATAGCTGGAAAGCTCGATGACCTCCATCCGGTCCAGCAAAGGCCGGGGGATGGTGTCGAGGGTGTTGGCGGTGGTGATGAACATGACCCGGCTGAGATCCAGCGGGATCTCCAGGAAATGGTCCCTAAAGGCGCTGTTCTGCTCCCGGTCGAACACCTCCAGCAGCGCGGAGGCGGGATCGCCCCGCATATCCTGGCCCAGCTTGTCGATCTCGTCCATGACCAGCAGCGGGTTCATGCTGCCGCTGCGGCGGATGGCGTCCACGATGCGGCCCGGCATAGCGCCGATATAGGTCTTGCGGTGGCCCCGGATGTCCGCCTCGTCATGGACGCCGCCAAGGCTCAGCCGCCCCAGCTTCCGGTTCATGGCCCGGGCCACGGAGGTTGCGATGGAGGTCTTGCCCACGCCCGGAGGGCCTACCAGGCACAATATCTGCCCGCGAAGCTCCGGATTCATCTGGCGCACCGCCACGAATTCCAGAATGCGCTCCTTCACCTTTTCAAGGCCGTAGTGGTCCTCGTCCAGTATCTTCCGGGCGGCTTTCACGTCCGCCCGCTCCTCGGTCGCCTCGTTCCAGGGCATTTCCAGACACACGTCCAGATAGTTGCGGATCACGGCGGCCTCCGCGCTGCCGAAGGGCTGCTTGGCGAGGCGGTCCACTTCCTTGAAAAGCTGCCGCTCCGTCTCCTCCGGCAGGCCCAGCTTTTTGATCTTCTCCGCGTATTCCCGCAGCTCGGCGTTGCCGTCGTCGTCCTCCCCCAGCTCGGACTGGATCAGCCGCAGCTGCGCCCGAAGGATCTCGTCCTTCTGCCGCTCGCTGAACTGCTGGCGTACCTGCTCCTCCAGCTCCTTTTCCAGAGACATGACCTGGGTTTCCCGCAGCAGCAGCTCGTTGACCTGCTTGAGACGCTGCAGCTGGTGCCGTTCCTCCAGCACCGCCTGCTTGTCCGTATGGCGCAGGTTCAGATGCTGGGCCAGATAGTCCGCGAGATAGCCCGGCGCGCGGCAGTCCACCACCCGGCCCATGACCTCATCCGTGAGCTTGGGGGCCAGCTCCGCGTACTCGCTGAAGATGGAGATGGTCTGGCGGAGGATGGCTTCCGTTTCCTCGCCGTCCCGGGCCTCCACCTCATACACCGGCTCCACAAAGCCCTGCAGGCAGGGCTCCGTCCCGAACAGCCCGCAGAGCCTGGCCCGCTTTACGCCCGTCACCATGACCCGCACGGTCCGCTCGGAGATGCGCAGCACCTGCCGCACATGGGCCACGGTGCCCACGGAAAACAGGTCCCGCTCTCCCGGCTCCTGCACGCTCACCTCCCGCTGGGCGGTGAGGAAGATCTGATGGTTCCCCTCCATGGCCAGCTCCAGCGCGGCCACGGACTTCTCCCGCTCCACGTCGAAGTTCACCAGCATCTCCGGAAACACCACCAGCCCCCGCAGGGCCAGCACCGGCATACTCATCATGTGGGAATCCATTTCCATAGTCATTATGTAAACACCTCGTTTCGCTTTAGGTAAAAGAAAAGAAGGGACGCGGCGTTTTCCGCTCAGGGCGCATTCGGCCCCTCCGGCGGCGAGGCCGGAGCGAAAAACGACTCCCATCCCTTCTCTGCACAGCTTTTTCAGGAGGCGGAGGGCTGCGCGCTTTCCTCCTCCGTGCTGCGGCGCGTCAGCCGCGGCTTCTCCTCTCCCCGGACGCAGGCCGCTGTAATCTCTACAGCGGACACGGTGGGGTCGGAGGGAATCTCGTACATGATCTCCGTCAGCAGCCCCTCCATGACGGCCCGCAGGCCGCGGGCGCCGATGTTCCGCTCCACGGCCTTATCCGCCACGGCCTCCAGCGCCTCGCGGTCAAAACGCAGCTCCACGTCGTCGTAGGAAAACAGCTTCTGGTACTGCTTGACCAGGGCGTTTTTCGGCTCTGTCAGGATGCGGACCAGCTCCTCCCGGCCCAGCCCCTCCAGCGGGGCGATGACGGGCAGACGGCCCACCAGCTCCGGGATGATGCCGAACTTCAGGATATCGTGGGGCTGGACGTCCTGCAGGATCCTGCCCACGTTGCGTTCCTTCTGGCTCTGGACATTGGACTCAAAGCCGATGCCCTTTTTGTTCATGCGGCGCTCGATGATCTTCTCGATGCCGTCGAAGGCGCCGCCGCAGATAAAGAGGATATTCTTCGTATCCACCTGAATGAACTCCTGATGGGGGTGCTTGCGGCCGCCCTGGGGCGGCACGTTGGCCACGGTGCCCTCCAGAATTTTCAGCAGCGCCTGCTGCACGCCCTCGCCGGAGACGTCCCGGGTGATGGAGGTATTCTCGCTCTTGCGGGCGATCTTGTCGATCTCGTCCACATAGATGATGCCGCGCTCCGCCAGCTCCACGTCGTAATCCGCCGCCTGCAGCAGCCGCAGCAGAATGTTCTCCACGTCGTCGCCCACATAGCCGGCCTCAGTCAGCGTGGTGGCGTCCGCGATGGCGAAGGGCACCTTCAGCACCCGGGCCAGAGTCTGGGCGAACAGGGTCTTGCCGCTGCCGGTGGGGCCGATCATGAGGATGTTGCTCTTTTGCAGCTCCACGTCCCCGCCGTCGTCGCCCATGAGGATGCGCTTATAATGGTTGTACACGGACACGGAAAGGGCCACCTTGGCGCTCTCCTGCCCGATGACGTACTGGTCCAGCACCGCCTTGATCTCCTGCGGCGTGGGGACCTCCCCCTCCAGCGCCTCCGCCGCGGAGGCGGGCACGCTGCGGGAGGGCAGGTTCAGGTCCTCCTCCAGAATATCCATGCAGAGCTGGACGCACTCGTCGCAGATGCGCGCGCCCGGCCCCTGGATGATGCGGCGGACCTGCTGCTCCGTCTTGCCGCAGAAAGAGCAGCGGATGGATTTCTTTTCTTCAGCCATGTTTTCTCTCCTCAGCGCTGGTAGATGACCTTGTCGATGAGGCCGAATTCCTTCGCCTCCTCCGCGCTCATGAAATTGTCGCGCTCGCAGGCGGCGGTGACCTCCTCCACGCTGCGGCCGGTGTTCTCCGCCAGAATGGCGTTCATGCGCTTTTTGATGGTCTCCAGACGCTTGAGGTGGATGGCCATATCGGTGATCTGGCCCTGGGTGCCGGCGGAGGGCTGGTGGATCATGATCTCCGCGTTGGGCAGGGCGATGCGCTTGCCCTTGGCGCCGGCGGAGAGCAGAAACGCGCCCATGCTGGCGGCCATGCCCACGCAGATGGTGGACACGTCGCACTTGATATACTGCATGGTGTCGTAGATGGCCATGCCGTCGGTGACGCTGCCGCCGGGGCTGTTGATATACAGCTGGATATCCTTGTCAGGGTCCTGTGCCTCCAGATACAGCAGCTGGGCCACCACCAGCGACGCGGTGGTGGCGTTGACCTCCTCGCCGAGGAAGATGATGCGGTCGTTCAGAAGACGGGAGAAAATATCGTAGGAACGCTCTCCCCGGTTGGTCTGCTCCACCACATACGGTACTAAACTCATTGTCTTTGACCTCCTGTTTTCATTGCCGTCTCTCGCCCGATTCTCCCACAAACACACAGTTTCCGCCGATAGAACAATATCATGGTAGCGCACCACCATGATATTGCCCGTCGAACTTCGTCGATTGTCTGAAATTATTCCGCGTCGGCCTTCCTGGTGGTCTTCTTCGCCTTGGGCTTTTCCTCGCCCTCCGCGGTCTCGGCCTTCTTGGCGGTCTTTCTTGCCTTGGGCTTCTCCTCGCCCTCGGCGGTCTCAGCCTTCTTGGCGGACTTCTTCGCCTTGGGCTTCTCCTCGCCCTTCTCCTCGGGAGCGGCGGCCACGGCGCTGTCCACGATCAGGGCGATGGCCTTGTCGCGGCAGATCTGGCCGCGGAGCTCATAGCTCTGGACATACTGCTTGACCTGCTCCACTTCCATACCGTACTGGCCGGCGACCTTGGCGTACTCGGCCTCCACCTCTTCGTCGCTGGCATCGAGGTTCTCTTCCTTGACGACGGCTTCCAGCGCCAGCATCATGCGGACCTGCTTCTCGGCAGGGCCGACGGCCTGGGCCTTGATGCCCTCGTCGGTGGCGCCGGTATACTTCAGATACTGGTCATAGGGAATACCCTGGCTCTGCATACGCATCTTGAAGTTCTGCATCATGGCCTCGACCTGCTCGTCGATCATGGGCTGGGGCACGTCGCACTCCATACCGTCGGCCACCTGCTCCAGCAGGCTGTCCTCAAAGGCGCGGTCCACCTGCTCCTGCCGGTCGGCGGCGATCTGCTTCTTGATGTCGGCCTTCAGCTCCTTCAGCGTCTCGAACTCGGAGACGTCCTTGGCGAACTCGTCGTCCATCTCGGGGACTTCCTTGGCCTTGACCTCGTTGACCTTCACATGGAACACCACGGCCTTGCCGGCCAGATCCTTGGTGTAGTCTTTGGGGAAGACGATGTCGATATCCTTCTCCTCGCCGGCCTTCATGCCCACGAGCTGCTCCTCGAAGCCGGGAACGAAGCTGCCGCTGCCGATCTCCAGATCGTAGTTCTCGCCCTTGCCGCCCTCGAAAGCAACGCCGTTGTCGAAGCCCTCGAAGTCGATGACGGCGATGTCGCCATTCTGCACCTCGCGCTCCACCGTGGTGACGCGGGTGGCGCGGTCAGCCATCTCCTGCAGGCGGGCGTTGACGTCCTCGGCGGTGACCTTCACCTCGCCCTTGACGGCGGTGAGGCCCTTGTACTGGCCCAGCTTCACCTCAGGATAGACGTAGACGGTGGCCTTGAAAGTATACCCGTTTTTGGAGATCTCAACCATCTCCACGGTGGGCTGGCCCACGGCCTTCACGTCCGCCTCCGCAATGGCCTGCATATATGCCGCGGGGAAAGACTGCTCCACTGCCTCATCATAGAAGATCTCGGCGCCATAGAGCTTTTCGATCATGGCGCGGGGCGCCTTGCCGGGGCGGAAACCGGGGATGTTCATTTTGCCGCGCAGCTTCTTATACGCGCGCTCGATAGCGGCCTCGAACTCCTCGGCGCTGACCTCCACGGTCAGAGCGACCTGATTCTTTTCCAGTTTCTCTACGTTTTTGACAGTCATTTCACTTTTCCTCCGTTTAACTCTGATCATACATCAGTGCAGTTTAGTAGTATAGCACCTTTTTCTCCGGATTTCCACTGTTTTTTGCATCAATCTGCGATTTTTTTCGGGCGGAAACCCAGATAATCCGCCGAAACCAGGCTGAAATCCACGCCCTCCGCCGTTCCGCGGACAGCCAGACGGTGGGACGGGCCGTGGAGGTGGCCGTAGCAGCAGCGCTTAACGCCGTAGCGCTTGAGAAGCGTCAGAATCTCCTCGCAGCGATAGCCCTGATACAGGGGCGGATAGTGGAGAAAGCATATTTTCTCCCGCTCTCCTGCCGCCTGCAGCGAGGTCTCGAGCCGTCCCAGTTCCCGCCGCAGCACCTTGTCGTTGTGAGAGCCGGCTTCCGCCTCCTCCTCGTAAAACCAGCCCCGGGTGCCGCAGAGGGCCAGCTCGCCGTAGAGCGCACAGCTGTTGTGCAGCAGCTCCAGCGTGGTGAGCCCATGGGCCTCGAAAAAGCGGCGCATCTTCGCGGCGGTGTTCCACCAGTAATCGTGGTTGCCCTTGATGATGAGCTTTTTCCCCGGCAGGGCGTCGATGAAGCGGAAGTCCGCGAGACTTTCCTCCAGACCCATGGCCCAGCTCAGGTCCCCGCAAAGCACCGTCACGTCGTCCTCCCGCAGCCCGGAAAAGCCCTCCCGGATGCGCTCGACATAATTGCTCCAGCCCTCGCCGAAGACCTCCATGGGCTTATCCGACGCGAGAGACAGGTGCAGATCCCCGATGGCGTACAGCGCCATGCTTCGTTCCTCCTGTTTTTGTAAATGATCGGCCCGCTCACGCCAGCACGCGCAGCAGATTGCCGCAAAAGAGCTTATTTAGCAGCGCGTCGCTGTGATTGCGGCGCTGCAGCGCCTCATACAGCCGCGGCATATCCTGCACGCCCGTAATGCCCGCCGCGAGCTGCGAGCAGCCGTCCCAGTCTCCGCCAAGGCCCAGAATATCCTCTCCGCCCAGCTCCCAGGCCCGCTCCACATGGGCCACCAGCGCATCCATATCCGGGCGCTCGCCCACGAACGCGGCAAAGAGGTTCAGCCCCACGAAGCCCCGCCTTTCCGCCAAAGCCTTGAACTGCGCGTCCGTCAGGTTCCGGGGATGGTCGCAGAGGGCCTTTAAGTTGGAGTGGGAGGCGATGACCGGGGCGGAGGAGACCTCCATCAGGTCCCAGAAGCCCCGCTCGGAGAGGTGGGACACGTCCATGAGGATGTGCCGCCGCTCTGCCTCCCGGACGAAATCCCGGCCCTGCGGGCTGAGTCCCCGCTCCGCCTCCCGGATGTTCGCCCCGGAGAGGGCGTTAGGGTGGTTCCAGGTCAGGTTTATCGCCCGGACGCCCCAGCTCTCCGCTTCCGCGAGAAGCCCCGGGTCGCAGTTTAACAGCTCCGCCCCCTCGATGGAGAGGAACACCGCCGTCTTATGGGCGCGGAAGGCCGCCTCCGCCTCGGCGGCGCTGCGGCAGTGAACCGCAAGGTCGCTGTTGCGCGCAAGCTCTGAAACAAAGCGGTCATGCTGCCGCCGGCACTCCGGCAGCAGGGCTCCGGGGGCGAAGCGCCCCGCGTCCGCGAAGATGGCGAAGACCTGCCCCGCGCAGGCGAAGGCTCCCAGCCGCTTGAAGTCCAGCTGTCCGCCGTTTTCCCGGAGGGGCGGATCGTCGCGGCGGCTGAGGGTGTCACAATGGGCGTCAAAATACGGGATAGACATGGCTTTTTCCTTTCCCAGTCAGCGTCAGAATGCGTTTTCGATGTAGTGCAGGCGTGTCACCTGCGGCGCGTCCTGTCCCTCTATGTAGACCTCCGCCACGTCGAAGCGGGCGGGACAGTCCAGCTCCTTTTCGCTGAGGTACCATTCGGCGGTCCTGCGCAGGCGCTCCTGCTTGCGCGCATCCACGAACTCCCGCGGCAGGCCGTGGCCAAGGCCGCTGCGGAGCTTCACCTCCACGAAGCACAGCACGCCGTCCTTCTTCGCGATGAGGTCGATCTCCCCGAAGCGGCAGCGGTAGCTGTGGGCCAGTAAAGTATAGCCCCTGCGGCGGAGGTATTCCGCCGTCTCCGCCTCTCCGAAGATGCCCAGATCACGGCTGTTCATCGCCCTGCCTCCCACTTCTTCAAAAAGCTCCTGCGGTGGGCGGGACAGGGGCCGAAGCGGTCCAGCATCTCATAATGCAGCTTCGTGCCGTAGCCCTTGTGCTTCGCAAAGCCGTACTGGGGATAGTCCCGGTCCAGCACCTCCGTCACAAAGCGGTCCCGGCTGACCTTGGCGAGGACGGACGCGGCGGCGATGCTCGCGCTCCTGCCGTCGCCCCCCACCACCGTGCGGTTCGGGCAGGCGATGCCCTCGCTGCGGTTTCCGTCGATGAGGGCGAAGTCCGCCGCCATGGGCAGGGCCCTGATGGCCCGGTCCATGGCCAGCATCCGGGCGCGGAGGATGTTCAGAGAGTCGATCTCCTCCTCGCTCGCCGTGGCCACGGCGTAAGCGGCGGCCTGCTCGCAGATCAGGGGAAAGAGCTTCTCCCGCTGCTTTTCCGTCAGCTTCTTTGAGTCGTTCAGCCCCGGCAGCAGCAGCCCACGGGGCAAGATCACCGCCGCGGCGTACACCGGCCCCGCGAGAGGGCCCGCCCCCGCCTCGTCCACGCCGCAGACGGCGGCATAGCCCATGGCGTAGCAGCTCTCCTCGATCTCCCACGGATGCGTCAGCTCTTTCATCTTACTCCCTCCCTTTTGCCGCTATGCGCGGCGCGAGCAGAAGTGAAATCTTCTCCGGCGGAAAACCCTGTTATTCCTCCGGCTCCTCCAGCGTGAACACGCCCAGCTTTCCGCCCCGGAACTCGTCCAGCAAAACGCGGGCCATGCGCTCGGTGTCCACCTCGCCGCCGGAGATCAGGAAGCCGCGCTTCCGTCCCGCTTTTTCGAGCAAAGCGAAGCCGTCCTCCCCCTCCTCCGGTGTGAGCTTATAGCGCTGCGCCAGCGCCTCGGGATAGTGGACCGCGAGGTAGCTGAGAAGCCTTGCCGCCAGCTCCTCACGGTCCAGCACCTCGTCCTTGATGGCCCCGGTGAAGGCCAGCTTCACCCCCACCTCCGGGTCGTCGAACTTCGGCCAGAGGATGCCCGGGGTGTCCATCAGCTCCAGCGTCCGGTCCACCGGCACCCACTGCTTGCTGCGGGTCACGCCGGGACGGTCCTCCGCCTTGGCGGTCTTTCGCTTCGCCACCTTGTTGATAAAGGTGGACTTCCCCACGTTGGGGATGCCCAGCACCATGAGCCGCAGCACCCGGCCCGTCTGGCCCTTTTCCTCATAGGCGCGTATCTTATCCGCGAGCAGCGAGCGCACCGCCGGGGCGAACTGCTGCACGCCTTTCCCACTTTTCGCGTCCGCCTCCATGACGGCGTAACCCTGGGCGCGGAAATGGGCGGCCCAGCGCTTCGTCATGGCGCTGTCCGCCTGATCCGCCCGGTTCAGCACGATGAGCCGGGGCTTGCCCGCCGCCAGCTCGTCTATATCGGGATTGCGGCTGGAGCACGGGATGCGGGCGTCCAGAATCTCGCACACCGCGTCCACATGGCCCATTTCCTTCGCCACCATGCGTTTGGTCTTTGTCATATGCCCCGGGAACCAGGACAGGGAATCGAGCTGCATACCGCTCACCTCGCTTTCTTCTTGCTTTAATCTCAGTGGATCAGGCCGATGCGGGAGAAGTCCCGCTCGCCGCTCTCCGGGTCTTCCCCTGGGAACAGCAGCAGCACCGCCCGGCCGATGATATACCGCTCATCCACCGTACCAAGAGCGCTGTCGCGGCTGTCGGAGGAGTTGTTGCGGTTGTCTCCCATGAGAAAGACGCTGCCCTCGGGCACCGTCAGGGGGAAGACCGTCCCCTCCTCCAGAAAGGTCAGCTCCCGGATGTAGTCCTCCTGCAGCACCTCGCCGTCCACCATAACGGCGCCGGTGGTAAAGTCGATGTCCACCGTCTGCCCTCCCACGGCGATGACGCGCTTGACGATGGGCTGGCTGTCGAAGCTGTCCTTGCGGGCGATGACGATATCGCCCTGCCGAAAATCGCCGCAGAGCCAGTTTTTCACCGCCAGCAGCCTGTCGCCGCTTTGCAGCGTGTCGCGCATGGACGGCCCCACCACCCCCAGCACAGGGGTCACGAAGGTCAGCAGCAGCGTCAGCGCCACGAAGGCCGCGCAGAGGGGCTGCAGCCAGTCATACAGCCAGCGGCCCGGCTCCTGCGCCTCCTCCTTGTTCAGCCCGCGCTCCGCCGCGGCGTCCTTTTCCGCCCCGTCCGCCGCGGGCTGTTCCAGCTCCGGGCTCTCCTGTTCGATTTCCTCGCGCAAGCGCCGCTCCTGTTCCATAGCCAACCTCCGCCTACTATATTATTAAGCTGATTATACCAAATCCGGGGCGGCGGGACAAGAGGCAATCCCGCCCCTGCGCCCCTGAAAGGAAAAAACGGGACGCGCTGAATGCGCGTCCCGTCTGTGCGTGTATTGGATTTCTTCCCTCAAGCGATATAGCTCTTGTGGAAACCGGCGAGGATCTTGGCGGCGGCGCCGCGGGTGGTGGAACCGGCGGGGTTCAGTTTGCCCGCGCTACCGCTGAGCATACCATTCTCCAACGCCCAGTTCATCGCATCGACCATGGAGGCGGACACTTGGCTGCCGTCCTGGAACCCGGCCAGCTGGTTGCTGCTGGCGTCGGTGTCGAAGCCAAGGCTGTTCGCATAGCGGTACAGCACGGCCACCAGTGCCTGACGGCTCATGGGAGCGTTGGGACGGAAGGTGCCGTCGTCATAGCCGCCCACGATCTTCTCTGCCACCGCCCACTTCACGGCGTTCACAAACTCAGCGTTGGCGATCTCGCCGCGGTCACTGAAGGGCAGGGTGGTATTGTTGTAGGTGCTGGGAGAACCGGCCATGCGGTACAGGATGGTCACCAGCTGGGCGCGGGTCAGGGAGCTGACCGCGTCGAAGCGGGTGGCGGTCTTGCCGTTCATGATGTTGTTCTCATAGACGTACTTGACGTACTCATAGAAGGTGTGGTTCACGCCGATATCCGAGAAGGGCAGGCCGGTAGTCTCGCTGCCGCCGGAACCGGAGCCGTTGTCGCCGGAAGAACCGGAGCCGGAACCGGAGTTGGAACCGGAGCCGCTGCCGGAACCGGAACCGGGGAGGTCGCCGGAGCTGGGACTTACTGTGTAGGTACCGTCGTTGTTTTTCGTCAGCTCATAGCCCTCTGCGGCGGTGAGCGTGGCCGCCTCGCCGGTCACGGTAAAGGTCTTATCGCCGCTGACAGTGGCGGACAGGCCGGACTGCAACACTTCGATGGTGCCGCCGTTCTGGACGGCGTCGATCGCCTCCTGAAGCGTGAGGTAGCCCACGACATTGCCGCCCGCGTCCTTGACCGTTGCCGCGGCGGAGTTGGTCGTAGAGATCTTGAAGGTGCTGAAGCCATGGGGATTGACAAAGGTCAGCGTCTGTCCAGCGGCAGTTTCAGTATCGGTGCTGCTGTCAGTTTCGACCGTGCCGGTATAGATGTATACCGTGCCATCCTCCTTGGTGTGCTCCACATAGAGGGTCTCCGCGTCACCCGCGAAGCCGCCAGGCAGAGGGACCGACAGGGTCACATCACCGGTAACCTCCATCAGGTTGCCAGTAGACAGTGTGACGGTGTTTTCATCCGTCATTTCCGAATTGCTTTCGCTGTTGAGGTCAGCTGTGGTGGCCTTGACGTCATACAAGGCCTTGATGTCCAGGGTCAGGGTCTGGTCAGTAGTTGCCGTATCGTCAACCTCAACAGAGAGATACGGCTCGGCAATGATGGAGACGGCAGTCTCTTCATTCACTGTAACGCCATTTTTTTCAAGTTCTTCTACTGCCGCATCTTTAGACACGCCTGCAGTCAGGTCCTCAACGTTACTTGCCGCCTGCTCGGCCAGACCATCCGCGATATACCGTGTATCAACAGTCCAGTCCTCTCCGCCCGCGCCAGATACTTTGACAATACTGCCGCCGGTGCCGGAGACAGCGCTCCACTGTGCGGTGAACTCGACATTATCGGTCACGGTATAGGGGCTGCTCACCTTCGTGTCACCGATACACCAACCCGTGAACACATAGCCCTCGCGCTCGAGGACGGGAAGTTCGAACTTTTCGCCCGCATACTTAGTCATCTGAAGAATGAACTTTTGCCCATCCGATGTCCCACCGTTGAGGTCGAAATCCAGCGTGTAGACTGATACCGGGTCGTTGCCGCCAAAGGATCCAGTAATCTCGCCGGTGGCGCCGTTGTTATAGATCGTACCGCTGTTAACAATACGGGCACTGATCGTACCATTATTCATGATCTCACAGTTTTCATCATTAGTAATAGTACCAGTACCTTTGATAACGCTGAGAGTGTTTTCATTGATGAGACAGCCAGTATAAGCAAAGCCATCAATACTGCTGCCATTACAAATGCTGCCGTCGCATACGATCGTGCCGCAGTTTTCGAGCAGATAATTGTTGGTCAGAGTCTTTCCTTCCGGGATGGTCAGCGTCGCGCCGCTTTGGATATACAGCCATTTGCCCCAGGGGACAGCAAAATCTGCATTCAACGTAACATCGGCGATCAGGTAAACAAGCTCCTCCAAATCAGCAGCTTCCATGGCCGCCTCAAGGGTACCGTAATAGGTGCTGCCCACTTTGGCAACAGCCACACAGTCCACAACGCTGCTGTCGCTCGTGCCGGGCACGACTTTGTACAGACTGCCAGCTTTAATGACAGTGCGGCCTGCGGCAACATACTTGCTCACGTTATCAGAGAAAGTGCCAGCATAAACAGTGATATTCGAGGTGATATTTTCATCACTGACGCCAAACACAGTCTGATTGGGCAAGCCTTCATATGTGACGGAACCGCCGCTGATGGTCACGGTTCCCGGCCCATTCGGTGAAGACGATGTACCGGCACTGTGAATCACAGCCGTGGGATATACGCTGGAGTAACCGTTGCCCACAGCCTTGATATTCCCGCTCTCCAAGGTGAAGGTGCCCATCGGATTCACCATGATCAACGGTGTAATGCTGCTGGAACTGCTCAATTCCTCATAGGCAAGAACCAGCGTGCCTTCCGCGTTTGCGCTGGTATCCCGAATGGTCAGGCTGCTGTTTGTATGTTGATATGTGGCAACAGAGAAAATGGGGCTGGCGTTCTGGCGCGTCAGAGTCAGCGTATGGCCGTTCAGATCAATGGTCAGCGCGCTGCCGGGTGCACCGATTCCATACTCGCCATCCAGAGAGTAGCGGGCGTTGACGCGCTCCACATCGGCCAGCATGACCATCGTCCCGCCGCTCTCCACGGCCTTGCGGATGGCCCAATCCAGGGAAGCGTATTCCTGCTCACCCACTCTTGCGATTTTCGGCAGGTTGGTAGCGTCGATCACCTGGTTGGTCGCCGCGTCCCACTCTCTGCCCTCGGCCAGGGTGAACTGCTCGTTCAAGTCAGGTTCCATTACAAACGTGCCGGAATAGATGACGGCGCTGCTGCCTTCAGCGTAATGGTCGACCCACAGATACTGCGCATTGAACGTGCAGTCGATAATGGAGAGAGAAGCCGTCCTTCCGTAAGAAACCCATACATCGCCAACAGCTTCATCCCAACCCCAATAACCATCGCGGCTCCAAAGCCCCTCGCCATAATCCTGATCGACAACAGCATTGGTGTTAACAGTCACTTTATTCAGGGTCAGGTTACCGCCATTGTTGATGATGCCGTAAGCAAAAGTTCCCTCATCTTCATAAGTTTCGCTTGTGGCAAAAACCGTGCCGTTCTGGATGGTCAGCGTACCCTGGTTGTTGATCGCGTACCAGCCGTACTCGCTGGTGATGGTATGACTATTCATGTCCAGAACGATGTCCGCTCCTACCGGAATCTGCAAATTCTCTTCCCGGCCACGATAATCCACATCAGCCAACATCGTGATGGTGGTTTTCATACCGGCTTCAGCGGCGGCGGTGACGGCGGCAGACAGACTCGTGTAAGTCGTCTCGCCGATCTGCGCTACGTTGCTGTCCGCCAGCACTGTCACGGGCAGAAGGCTCAGCACCATGACCAGCGACAGGAGAACAGACAGCAGCTTCTTTGCTTTCATATACATCTCTCCTTTTTTCCGAATTCAGAGTCTCATTGTTCCCGAAGTGAAGCTTCGGGAACAGAGCCGCATGCGGCTCTGTAATGATATATACACTGACAATATAACCCTCTTTTCCCGAAAATGCAAGGGATATTCTGGAAGTTCTTCTTTCTTCGCTCTTTATCGCTTCCTCCGATGATGTTTCGCCGTTTCCCCCCAAGGCCGCGCCGCATCCCATTTCCCCGGAAATACGCGCGCAAAAAAGCCGCCCGAAGCGAATGCTTCGGGCGGCTTCTTCATAACAATCAGGAAAAGTATCAGTCCACGACCTTCATGGTCCAGCCCTTGGGGTCGGGAGAGGTGCCCCACTGGATGCCGGTCAGGGTGTCGTAGAGCCTGCGGGCGGTGGGACCCACCTCGAAGTTGTTGATGATGTAGTCCTTGCCGCGGATGCAGAGCTTGCCCACCGGGGAGATGACGGCGGCGGTGCCGCAGCCCCAGACCTCGTCGATCTCGCCGGCCTCCAGAGAGCTGGTGACCTCGTCGATGCTGATGCGTCTTTCCTCCACGGTGAAGCCCTCCTCCCGCATCAGCTCGATGAGGGAGCGGCGGGTGATGCCCGGCAGCACGGAGCCGGTCAGCTCCGGGGTCACGATGGTGTTGCCCTTCTTGAACATGATGTTCATGCCGCCGACTTCTTCCACATACTTGCGCTCCACGGCGTCCAGCCAGAGAACGTCGTTGAAGTGGTTCTCCACGGCGCGGTTCGCCGCGCGCTGGGCGCTGGCGTAGTTACCGCCGCACTTGGCATAGCCGGTGCCGCCGCGGACGGCGCGGACGTCCTGATCCTCCACCACGATGGAAGCCGGGCGCAGGCCGCCGGGATAGTAGCTGCCCACGGGGCAGGTGATGACATAGAACATACAGTCCGTGCAGGGGTGCAGGGACAGGTCCGGGTTGCTGGCCAGCAGCACCGGGCGGATGTACAGGGACGTGCCGGGCTTGGAGGGGACCCAGTCCTGCTCGACCTTGACCATGTTGGTCACGGCCTCCAGGAACAGCTCCTCCGGCACCTTGGGCAGCGCCATGCGCTCGGCGGAGTTCTGCATACGGCGCGCGTTCTCCCGGGGACGGAACAGCTGGATGCCGCCGTCCGGACGGCGATACGCCTTCAGGCCCTCGAACACTTCCACCGCGTAGTTCAGCACGATGGAGGCGGGGTGCAGGGAGATCTTGCCGAACGGGACGATCCGGGGATCATACCAGCCCTTTTCTACATTATAGTCCGCAATGAACATATAATCCGAAAAGCTCTGGCCAAATTTCAGAGTATCCGGATCCGGTTTGGCTTGCAGATTCGTTGCTTTTTCAAAGCGAATATCCATGTGAGTTCCTCCCTGTTTATCAGAAGCCCGCCATTGCCCGCGGCTCCCGGAATTGAAAAAGTAAAAGGGGTGCGCGCTCCGTTCTCCCGGCGCAGATCATAACATTTTTTACCTTTATACACCATTTAATGTGCTAAAGTCAATCGTAATTCTGCACAGAATCTTCCGTAAAATCGACGGTTTTATTGAAAACGCCGCGCTCACTGCTCCTGCCTGCCCGCCAGGTCGTTGATGAACTGCTGGGCCGTCCGTCCGGAGAGCCCGCCGTGGCGCAGCTCCCACCTGTTGGCGGCGGCATACAGCTCCTCCCTGCCGCAGGTGACGCCCTGGCTCTCCGCCAGGCGCTCCACGATCTCCAGGAACTGCTCGTGGTTGGGGCTGGAGTAATTGATCTGCACGCCGAAACGGCTGGAGAGCGACAGCTTCTCCTCCACCGTGTCGGAGCGGTGCAGCTCCTGAGAATGCTGCATATCGCTGCGGTCGTTCCAGGTCTCCTTGATCAGGTGGCGGCGGTTGGAGGTGGCATAGATCAGGATGTTGTCCGGCCGGGTCTCCACGCCGCCCTCGATGACGGCCTTGAGGAATTTGTATTCCACCTCGTCCTCCTCAAAGGAGAGGTCGTCGATAAAGAGGATGAAGCGGTAGTTGCGGTTCTTGATCCGGGCGATCACGTCCGAGATGTCCCGAAACTGGTGCTTGTACAGCTCGATCATCCGCAGGCCCCGGTCGTAGTACTCGTTGATCAGCGCCTTCACGCTGGAGGATTTGCCGGTGCCGCTGTCGCCGTAAAGCAGGACGTTGTTGGCGGGCGCACCGCGCAAAAACGCCTCCGTATTGGCCCGCAGCTGCTGCTTTTGCAGCTCGTACCCCACCAGCTTATCCAGCGTGATGCCGTCTACGTTGTTGATGGGGCAGAAGTCGAGCCGCTCCTCTCCAATGCGCTTGATACGGAAGGCCCGGTTAAAGGCGAACACGCCCACGCCGTAGTCCCGGTAGTAGTCGGTGACGGCGCGGAACATCTCCTCGTCGTCCCCGGCGGCGGCGAGCTGCCTGCTGAGCCGGCGGATCTGGTCGCTGGCGTACTTGTTGTAGCGCCGCTCCTTCTTTGGGATCGCCTGATAGTGGCAGAGGGTGGAGAAGCAGTCCACGCCCAGAGCCCGCTCCAGCGGGGCGAAGTCAAAGGAGAACAGCAGGCGGAACACCCGCAGGTCGTTTTTCGCCAGCCGGTTCACCGTTCCCTCGCTGGCGCCCACCCGCTCCGCGGTCAGCGTGAAGGAATTCTCATTGGTCATCAGCAGGTAGGTGAGGTAGTCCTGCCAGAGATTCTCGTCAAAACCGAACTCCGTGGCAAGATCCAGCAGGCGCTTTACCTCCCGGAAGCTCCTCTGGATCAGGACCTCCTTCGGCGCGTTCTCACGCGCCCAGTCCCGGTAGATCTCCGCGAGACGCAGCAGGATCGAGTCCTCCCCCAGATTGCTGTACAGCAGCAGCTTGGAAACCAGTGTGTGCAAGATGGATCCCTCCCATGTATGTTAGATCTTGAGGATCGCGCCCTCGTCCGCGGAGGACACCAGCTTGGCGTACCGCGCGAGATAGCCGGTGGTGACCTTGGGTTCCGGGCAGGTCCACGCCGCGCGGCGCTGCTCAAGCGTCTCCTCCGGCACCTCCAGCGTGATGCTGCGGCCGGGAATGTCGATGGAGATCATGTCCCCCTCCTCCACCAGGCAGATGGGGCCGCCGGAGGCTGCCTCCGGGCTGACGTGTCCGATGGACGCGCCGCGGGTCGCGCCGGAGAAGCGTCCGTCGGTGATCAGGGCCACGCTCTCGCCCAGACCCATGCCGCAGATGGCGGAGGTGGGATTGAGCATCTCCCGCATACCGGGGCCGCCCTTGGGGCCTTCATAGCGGATGACCACCACGTCGCCGGGACGGATCTTTTTCGCATAGATGCTCTCGATGGCCGCGTCCTCCGAGTCAAAGACACGGGCGGGACCGCGGTGGCGCATCATCTCAGGCGCGACGGCGGACTGCTTCACGACGCAGCCCTTGGGCGCCAGATTGCCGAACAGAACGGCGATGCCGCCGGTGGCGGAATAGGGATCGTCCAGCGTGCGGATGATCTCGGGGTTCCGAATCTCCGCATTCGCGAGGTTTTCCTCCACCGTTTTGCCCGTGACCGTGATGAGCGACGTATCCAGCAGGCCGCGCCGCGTCAGCTCCTTCATCACCGCGTAAACGCCGCCGGCCCGGTCCAGGTCCTCCATGAAGGTGCTGCCTGCCGGGGCCAGATGGCAGAGGTTCGGCGTTTTTTCGCTGATCTCATTGGCCGCCCGCAGGTCGATCTGCACGCCGGCCTCGTGGGCGATGGCGGGCAGGTGCAGCATGGTGTTGGTGGAGCAGCCGAGGGCCATGTCCACGGTCTCCGCGTTGTGGAAGGCCGCGGCGGTCATGACGTCCCGGGCGCGGATGTTCCGCCGGATCAGCTCCATGATCTGCATACCGGTCTGCTTCGCCAGACGCAGCCGGGCGGAGTGGGGCGCCGGGATGGTGCCGTTGCCGGGCAGGGCCATGCCGATGGCCTCCGTCAGGCAGTTCATGGAGTTGGCGGTGTACATACCGGAGCAGGACCCACAGGAGGGGCAGCAGTTCTCCTCGTACTCCTCCACGCCCGCCGCGTCCAGCTTTCCGGCGTGATACGCGCCCACCGCCTCGAACATATCGCTCAGGCAGGTGCGCCGCCCGTCCTTCAGATGGCCGGCCTCCATGGGGCCGCCGGAGCAGAAGATGGCGGGCAGGTTCAGCCGCGCCGCAGCCATGAGCAGGCCCGGCACGTTCTTGTCGCAGTTGGGCACCATCACAAGGCCGTCAAACTGGTGGGCCATGGCCAGCGCCTCCGTGGAGTCGGCGATCAGGTCCCGGGTGACCAGAGAGTACTTCATGCCGATGTGGCCCATGGCGATGCCGTCGCACACGGCGATGGCAGGCACCTCCACCGGCGTGCCGCCGGCCATGCGCACGCCCACCTTCACGGCCTCCACGATCTTATCCAGATTCATATGGCCCGGGACGATCTCGTTGAAGGAACTGACCACGCCCACCAGCGGACGCTCCATCTCCTCCTTCGTGAAGCCCAGCGCATATAACAGGCTGCGGTTGGGAGCCCGTTCGACCCCCTTTTTGATATTGTCTGAACGCATGGCGTCAACCTCCATCATAACTCAGGCTGCCGGGGCGGAGAATCCGCCCCGGCGCCGAAATCGCTGTATATGTACGCTTTAGTTGGACGCGGTGTCCAGATCGGCGTCGTTCTTCCAGAGCATCTGCTCGCGCAGCTCCTTGCCCACAACCTCCATCTGGTGGCGCGCCAGCTGCTCTCTTCTGGAATTGAAGTAGCAGCGGCCGTTCTTGTTCTCCGCGATCCACTTGCCGGCGAAGGTGCCATCCTGAATGTCAGAGAGGACGGCCTTCATGTTGGCCTTGGTCTGCTCATAGGGCAGCACCCGGGGACCGGAGACATATTCGCCGTACTCGGCGGTGTCGGAAATGGAGTAGTTCATAGCGGCGATACCGCCCTTGTTGATCAGGTCCACGATGAGCTTCATCTCATGGATGCACTCAAAATAGGCGTTCTCAGGCTCATAGCCGGCTTCCACCAGAGTCTCAAAGCCGCAGCGCATGAGCTCCACCAGACCGCCGCACAGGACGCACTGCTCGCCGAAGAGGTCGGTCTCGGTCTCGTCGTGCATGGTGGTCTCCATGATGCCGGCGCGGGCGCCGCCGATACCGGCGATGTAGGCCAGAGCGATGTCATGGGCCTTGCCGGTGGCGTCCTGCTCCACGGCCACCAGGCAGGGCACGCCCTTGCCGGCGACATACTGGCTGCGGACGGTGTGGCCGGGGCCCTTGGGCGCCGCCATGAACACGTCCACGTCCGCGGGAGGCACGATCTGCTTGTAGCGGATGTTGAAGCCGTGAGCGAAAGCGATGGCGTTGCCGGCGCTCAGGTTGGGGGCGATGTGCTGCTTATAGACGTCGGCGGCCACTTCGTCGTTCACCAGGATCATGATGATGTCGGCCTGCTTCGCGGCCTCGGCGATCTCCGCCACCTTCAGGCCGTTGCGCTCCGCCTCGGCCCAGTGACGGCTGCCCTTGCGCAGGCCCACGGTCACGTCGCAGCCGGAGTCCTTCAGGTTCAGCGCGTGGGCGTGGCCCTGAGAGCCGTAGCCGATGATGGCGATCTTCTTGCCGTCGAGCTTGTTGAGGTCACAGTCCTTCTCATAATACATTTTTGCCATAATTGAACTCTCCTTTTTCCTTCGATTCATCATTAATGGTTGTAATGCCACGTTCCAGTGCCACGATACCCGTGCGCACCAGTTCGAGTATACCGAATTCCTTCAGCAGGTTTTCAATGGCGTCCGCCTTGCCTTCCTCGCCGATGATGGCCAGCGTCAGGCTCTTGAGGGACACGTCGATGATGGACGCGCGGAAGATATTGGCGATCTGCATCACCTCGTTGCGCGTCTCGCCCGTGGTGGCCCGCACCTTGATGAGCACCAGCTCCCGGCGCAGCGCCTGGTCGCTGAGCAGGTCCACGGAATGCACCGCGATCATCTTCCGCAGCTGGTTGCACAGCAGCTCCACCATGTCCCGGTCGGCCATGACCTCGATGGTCATGCGGGAAACCCTGCGGTCGTCCGTGGGGCCCACGGCCAGAGATTCAATATTAAAGCCCTTGCGGGAAAACAGGCGGGAAACCTGAGACAGAACACCCGCCTCATTGTCCACCAGGACCGCCAGCGTACACAGCCTCATCTCATTCTTATCGCTCATCATCGCACCTCTCAGCACAGCACAAACTCGGTGATCCGGTCTCCGCCCTTCACCATGGGGTGGACCATCTCATCCTGATCGATGGCGCAGTCGATCACATACCCGTGGCCCCACGCAAGCGCCTCTTTCAGCGTCTCCTCCAGCTCCGCCACGTTGGTGACGCGCCGGCCGCGCAGGCCGTAAGCCTCCGCCAGCCTCACGAAATCCGGGCCGCGGTCCAGCGTGGTCTGCTGATAGTTCTTGTCATAGATCAGCGTCTGCCACTGGCGGACCATGCCCAGAGCGTTGTTGTTGAAAATAAAGGTAATGACCGGCAGGTCATAGTACTGCTCCGTGCCCAGCTCGTTGCAGTTCATGCGGAAGCAGCCGTCGCCGGTGATGTGGACCACCGTCTTGTCCGGATTGCCCGCCTTGGCGCCCAGCGCGGCGCCGAGGCCGAAGCCCATGGTGCCGAAGCCGCCGGAGGTGATGAGCTGACCGGGATAGTCAAAGTGGAAGTGCTGGATGGCCCACATCTGATGCTGGCCCACGTCCGTAGCCACAATGGTATCCTGCGGCGCGATGCGGGCGATGGTCTCCAGAATCTGCTTCGGGGTCAGGGTCTCGCCGCCCTCGTCATACTCCGTTTCCGTGGGGAAGGAGAAGACGTATTTCTTCCATTCGGGGTTCTGCTTCTGCGCCACCCGCTGGTTCAGCAGCTCCAGCACACGCTTGGCGTCCCCGATGATGTGATGGTCCGTTTTCACATTTTTGTTGATCTCGGCGCGGTCGATATCGATCTGGACGATCTTGGCCTGGCTGGCAAAGCTCTTGGGGTCCAGCGCCACGCGGTCAGAGAAACGGCAGCCCACGGCGATGAGCAGATCGCAGCCGTCGCAGGCCATGTTGGAGGCCTGAGAGCCGTGCATACCGATCATGCCGGTGGTCAGGGGATTGCGGCCCTTGAAGCCGCCGCCGCCCATGACGGTGATGGCCACCGGCGCGTCAATCCGCATGGCGAACTCCAAAAACTCCTCGGAGGCCCGGCTGATGACCACGCCGCCGCCGCAGATCAGCAGGGGCCGTTTGGACTCGGCGATCATATCCACCAGCCGGTCCAGATCCTCGCTGTCCGGCTCCGGGGTCTTGAAGTCCCGGCTGGAGCGCTGCATCAGCGCCTGCAGGTGGCCGTGGTGGGAATGCTCCTCCCGCGGGAGGTAGGTGTAGTCCGCCGTCTCCGCCGTCACGTTCTTGACGATGTCGATCAGCACCGGGCCGGGACGGCCGCTGCGGGCGGTGGCAAACGCCTCCCGCACGGTGTCCGCCAGCTTGTTGACATCCCTGACAAAATAAGTACACTTGGTGATCGGCATGGTGATGCCCGTGATGTCCACCTCCTGGAAGGAGTCCTTTCCGATCAGCGGCTCCGTGACGTTGCAGGTGATGAACACCACCGGGGAGGAATCCATATAGGCCGTGGCGATGCCCGTGGTCAGGTTGGTGGCGCCGGGGCCGGAGGTGGCCAGGCAGACGCCCACCTTGCCGGTGCTGCGGGCGTATCCGTCCGCCGCGTGGGCGGCGCCCTGCTCATGGGCCGTCAGGTAGTGCGTGATCCGGCCCTCATAGTCCTTCAGCGCATCGTAGATATTCAGAATGGTCCCGCCGGGATAGCCAAAAACCACATCCACGTCCTGCTCCAGCAGGCATTCCCACAGTATTTTCGAACCAGTCATTTCCATGATCTGCGATCCATCCTTTGCTATAGATAGTATAAAAATCAGGTCCTACAGTCTGAAAGCCAGACCATAGGACCTGAATCATC
This sequence comes from Oscillospiraceae bacterium, assembly GCA_051867615.1. Classification (GTDB taxonomy): domain Bacteria; phylum Bacillota; class Clostridia; order Oscillospirales; family Oscillospiraceae; genus RGIG5472. The sequence goes on from JBJDYU010000050.1 coordinate 22,923, forward strand.
ACACATTCACTTCGTCCCGGCTTCCGTTTTGCTTCGCTCAGCTCTTTTGGAAAGCCGTTTTCCGATCCGCGGCGGACGAATATGTTTGATTGCAGTTTATGGCAGCGCTTTCAGGACGCAGGGGCTATACAGTCGTACGCCCAGAATCAGCAGGCTGATCATAATGACTACTGCAATCAGAATCAACATAGAACTTGTACCTATCCCGTGTTCGAGTTATTCCGCGTGTTTCATGTCGGACTTAGTGGTTTCAGTCTATCTCTTTTTCCGCCGCGCTGTCAATGGGAATATTGCTAAAAATGCTCACATCTTTTCCCGCTTTCCATGGCAAATATATGCAAAGCGCTCCGCTTTCGCCGCGGCGCCGTGGGCAACTTTCACGTCAGAGGGCGGCCCGAAGCTGCAAAAATCTGGGGAAAACGTGAAATTTACCCGGAGGGGATTGACAAAATTCTTTTCTTCTTGTAAAGTAGCAAACAATATAGCACCGAAATACGATGACAGGGAAAAAGTCTCCTTGGGATGCTTCAGAGAGTTGCCGGGCGCTGCGAGGCAATGCGGAAAGAGGAGACGTCACTGGCCCTTGAGTAGTTCCGCTGAACCGGCCTGCGGCCCCTTAGGCGGAAACGGGTTTCCTCACCGTTACCAAAGAGGCGGGATTCACGCAGCGAAAGGCTGCGTCGATGCCGGAAGTGGGCAGAGATCTGTCAACAGGAGTGGTACCGCGGAAGTTTGGGCTTTCGTCTCTTAAAAAAGAGACGGGAGCCTTTTTATTTTTCCCGCGGGCCTTACAGCAGAAATAAAGATGGCCAAAGGGCCGCACAGGAGGAGATTCTTATGAAGCGTATCCGGATTTTTGACACCACGCTGCGGGACGGCGAGCAGTCTCCCGGCTGCAGCATGAACCTCAGCGAGAAGATGGAGATGGCCCGGCAGCTGGAGGCGCTGGGCGTGGACGTGATCGAGGCGGGCTTCGCCATCGCCTCTCCCATGGACTTCAAGAGCGTGCAGTCCATCGCCTCCGTCGTATCGGAGTGCACGGTGGCGAGCCTGGCCCGCTGCCGGAAGGGCGATATCGACGTGGCGTGGGACGCGGTGAAGGAAGCGAAGCACCCCCGCATCCACGTCTTCCTCGCCACCAGCGAGATCCATATGCAGTATAAGCTGAAGATGAGCCGCGAGGAGGTCCTAGCCACCATCACGGAGATGGTGGCCTACGCCAAAAGCAAGTGCGAGGACATCGAGTTCTCCGCCGAGGACGCCTCCCGCTCCGACCCTGCGTTCCTGGTGCAGTGCTACGCCAACGCCATCGCCGCCGGCGCCACCACGCTGAACGTCCCCGACACCGTGGGCTATTCCACTCCCCAGGAGATGGGCCAGCTCATCGACTATCTCCGGGAGCACACCCCGGGCATTGAGAACGTGGATATTTCCGTCCACTGCCACAACGACCTGGGCATGGCGGTGGCGAATTCCCTGGAATGCATCCGCCACGGCGCCACGCAGGTGGAATGCACCGTCAACGGCATCGGCGAGCGGGCCGGCAACGCCAGCCTGGAGGAGATCGCCATGGCCCTGAAGACCCGCCGCGGCTTCTATGACGCGGAGACCGGCATCAACACCAAACAGATCTACAAGAGCAGCAAGCTCCTCGCCAACATCACCGGCGTTCCCATTCCCCCCAGCAAGGCCATCGTCGGCGCCAACGCCTTCGCCCACGAGTCCGGCATCCACCAGCACGGCGTCATCGCCAACGCCCAGACCTATGAGATCATGGATTCCGCCGACGTGGGCATCCCCCAGAACACGCTGGTGCTGGGCAAGCACTCCGGCAAGCACGCCCTGCGGGAGAAGCTCTCCTCTCTGGGCTACGAGGTCTCCGACGAGGAGCTGGACACCATTTTCGCCCGCTTCAAGGAGCTGGCGGACAAGAAAAAGAACGTCACCGGCTCCGACATCGAGGCTCTGGTGCTGAGCCGCCGCCACAACGCGCCCGCCGCCTGCCAGCTCATCAGCCACGTGGTCAACGCCGGTACCGGCGTTCCCAACACCTCCTGCATCCGCCTGCAGCGGGGCGGCGAGACGCTGGAGGAGGTGGCCATCGGCTCCGGCCCGCTGGACGCGTCCTTCAAGGCCATCAACCGGATGCTGGAGATGGACATCCGGCTGGACAGCTTCAGCCTCAACGCCGTCACCGACGGCGAGGACGCCATCGGCGAGGCGGTGGTGAAGATCTCCGGCGAAGACGGCGAGAGCTACACCGGCACCGGCCTGTCCACGGATATCATCGAATCCTCTATCCGCGCCTATGTCAACGGCATCAATAAAATGATCGAGGCCGCCAACTGAAAAGCGGCGGCCCTGAAAGGAGAAAACGCACATGGGAATGACCATGACACAGAAGATCCTGGCCCACCACGCGGGCCTGGACGAGGTACGGGCGGGACAGCTGATCCAGGCGAAGCTGGATCTGGTGCTGGGCAACGACATCACCACGCCCGTCGCCATCAACGAATTCGAGGCCAACGGCTTCACCGGCGTCTTTGACAAGAGCCGCATCGCCCTGGTGATGGACCACTTCACCCCCAACAAGGACATCAAGGCCGCCACCCAGTGCAAGCAGTGCCGCGCCTTTGCCCGCCGCTTCGACATCGACCACTACTATGACGTGGGCGAGATGGGCATCGAGCACGCGCTGCTGCCGGAAAAGGGTCTGGTAGCCCCCGGCGAGGCCGTCATCGGCGCGGACTCCCACACCTGCACCTACGGCGCGCTGGGCGCGTTCTCCACCGGCGTCGGCTCCAGCGATATGGGCGCCGCCATGGCCGTGGGCCAGACCTGGTTCAAGGTCCCCTCCGCCATCCGGGTCCATATCACCGGCAAGAAGCGCCCCTACGTCTCCGGCAAGGACGTGATGCTGACCCTCATCGGCAAGATCGGCGTGGACGGCGCGCTGTACCAGTCGCTGGAATTCACCGGCGAGGGCGTGGCGGAGCTGACCATATACGACCGCCTGACCATCTCCAACATGGCCATCGAGGCCGGCGCGAAGAACGGCATCTTCCCGGTGGACGACGTGACCCGCGCCTATGTGGAGGGCCGTGTAAACCGCCCCTGGACGGCCTTTGAGGCCGATCCCGACGCGGAGTACACCCGCACGGTGGAGCTGAATCTGGACGAGATCGACTGCACGGTGGCCTGGCCCCATCTGCCGGAAAACGCCCACAGCGCCCGGGAGGGGAAGGACATCGCCATCGACCAGATCGTCATCGGCTCCTGCACCAACGGCCAGCTGCCGGATATGGCGGCCGCCGCGGCTGTGCTGAAGGGCCGCCATCTGGCCCCCGGCGTCCGGGGCATCGTGATCCCGGCCACCCAGAACGTATACCGGGAGTGTATGCGCCTGGGCTACACGGAGATCTTCCTGGACGCGGGCTGCATCGTCTCCACCCCCACCTGCGGCCCCTGCCTGGGCGGTCACATGGGCTGCCTCGCCGCCGGCGAGCGCTGCGTCTCCACCACCAACCGCAACTTCGTCGGCCGCATGGGCCATGTGGACAGCGAGGTCTACCTCGCCTCCCCTGCCGTAGCGGCTGCCTCCGGCGTCGCCGGACACATCGCGCACCCCGATGAAATCTAATTTTTGAAAAAGGCAGGCCTTTTTCAAAAATTAATTTGCGGTCCGCTTCGCGCACTCGCTGCGCTCGCACACTGCGCTGACCGAAAGGAATTTTTCACCACGTACACGCCGCGGTGAAAAATGATTTTAATAAATGCTATGCCGCTATACGGCAGACTGGAGAACAGAATGAACGCACACGGAACAGCACACAAATACGGCGACCACGTCGATACCGACGTCATCATCCCCGCCCGCTATCTCGCGACCCAGGACCCCAAGGAGCTGGCCGCCCACTGCATGGAGGATATCGACAAATCCTTCCGCGAAAAGACCAAGCCCGGCGACCTGCTGGTAGCCGGCTGGAACTTCGGCTGCGGCTCCTCCCGGGAGCACGCTCCCATCGCCATCAAGGCCAGCGGCGTCTCCTGCGTCATCGCCAAGACCTTTGCCCGCATTTTCTACCGCAACTCCATCAACATCGGCCTCGCCATCCTGGAATGTCCCGCCGCCAGCGACGGCATCCGCGACGGCGACGAGGTCAGCGTGGATTTCGATACCGGCGTCATCACCAACGTCACCAAGGGCGAGACCTATCAGGCCGAGCCGTTCCCGCCCTTTATCAAGGATATGATCGCTCAGGGCGGCCTGATGGCCTCCCTGCGGGCAAAGGAGGGACGGAAATGAACAAGACCATCGCACTCATCCGGGGCGACGGCATCGGCCCGGAGATCGTGGGCGAGGCCGTGGGCGTACTGGACGCCGTGGCCCGCAAATTCGGCCATACCTTCACCTATGTGGAGGCTCCCATGGGCGGCAACGCCATTGACGCCTTCGGCGTTCCCCTGCCGGATTCCTCCCTGCGGACCTGTCTGAAGTCCGACAGCGTGCTGCTGGGTGCGGTGGGCGGCCCCAAGTGGGACGCGCAGCCCTCCCACAACCGGCCCGAGCGCGGGCTTTTGCAGCTGCGCGGCGGCATGGGCCTCTACTCCAACATCCGTCCCGCCCGGATGTTCTCCGACCTCGCCGCCGCCTGCCCCCTGCGGGCGGATATCGCGGCGAAGGGCGTGGACTTCGTGGTGGTGCGGGAGCTGATCGGCGGCGTTTACTTCGGCGAGCATTCCACCGCCCAGGTGAACGGCGAGCTGAAAGCCACGGACATCATGTCCTACTCCGAGCATGAGATCCGCCGCATCGCCCATGTGGCCTTCCAGATGGCCCGCAAGCGCCGCAAGCGGGTCACCTCCGTGGACAAGGCCAACGTGCTGGACACCTCCCGGCTCTGGCGCAAAACCGTCTCGGCCGTGGCGGAGGAGTATCCGGACGTGGAGCTGCGGCATATGTATGTGGACAATGCCGCCATGCAGATGGTCCGCGACCCCAGCCAGTTCGACGTCATCGTGACGGAGAACCTGTTCGGCGACATCCTCTCCGACGAGGCCAGCCAGATCACCGGCTCCATCGGCATGATCCCCTCCTCCAGCATGGGCGAGGGCTCCTGCGGCCTGTACGAGCCTATCCACGGCTCCGCGCCGGACATCGCCGGGCAGGACAAGGCCAACCCCATCGGCACCATCCTGGCCGCCGCCATGATGCTGCGCTTCAGCTTCGATATGGCGGCAGAGGCCGACGCCGTGGAGCAGGCGGTGGACGCCGTTTTGAAGGACGGCTACCGCTGCGGCGATATCATGGCCGAGGGCAAGCAGCTGGTGGGCTGCCGGGAAATGGGCCGTCTCATCCGGGAGCGCATTTAAGGCCCACGGCCCGGTACCATCCGGACCTTCCGCGCGGCGGAAATCCCGCTTCCAAACAAATGCTGCTAAAACACAGACCCGCCTCCGGCGTTGCGCCGGAGGCGGGTCCTTTCAACGGAAAAACCGGGAGCTGCTTTCGCAGCCCCCGGTCGTTTGCTTTATGAGGTTTTTCCCGCTTACCGGGCAGCAGCCTTCTTCTTGGCGATGTTGCTGAAGGTCTGAACGCCTTCCACCACCAGGATCACAGCCAGGATCACCATGGCGGCGGCGAAGATCAGCTGGAACCAGTCGCCCCAGAGAGCGCCGGCGGCAGCGATCAGCTTGACCTTCTTGATCACGGTCATGACCAGGCTGGTCAGAGTGGCGATCAGCATGAAAGCCATGGGGATGTAGAACATCTTGTTGTTCTTGCCCACGTTGCCCAGCCAGGAAGCCACGGCCATCAGAGCGAGGCCGGAGAGCAGCTGGTTGGCAGCGCCGAACAGGCCCCAGATCTGGCTCAGGCTCAGGCCGCCCAGGACGCAGCCGATGACGACCATCAGGGTCGTACCGAACAGGGGATGCGCCAGGAGCTTACGGACGCCCTTGGCGTCCTTCCAGGTGGCTTCGCCTTCCTTCAGGAACAGCTCGGAGAACATGAAGCGGCTCAGACGCGTGCCGGTGTCCAGGCTGGTCAGCGCGAAGACGGAGACGGCCAGGGTCAGCAGGGCGTAAATGGTGCCGTAGACAGTGGAGGTCTCGGTGCCGAACATGGTGGCGATACCGCCGGCGAACGCCGCGGCGGGAGAACCGAACTCACCGGCGACATACTTGGTGAAGACCATACCGACGGCGATCAGGGAGATAACGCCCAAGCCGGACTCGATGAGCATGGAGCCGTAGCCGACGAGCTTGGCGTCGCTCTCCTTGGCCAGCTGCTTGGCGGAAGTACCGGTAGCGACCAAGCTGTGGAAGCCGGAGCAGGCGCCGCAGGCCACGGTGATGAACAGGGTGGGGAACAGAGTGCCCAGCTTGTTGGACCAGCCGGTGAAGGCGGGGAGCTCAAAGGTGGCGCTGCCGCTGATGGCAGAGAAGATGATACCCACGATGGCGATGACCATCATGGCGTACAGCAGGAAGCTGGACAGATAGTCACGGGGCTGGAGCAGGATCCACACAGGGGCCAGGGAAGCAACGATGATGTACACGCCGATCAGAACGATCCAGGCGGTGCGGCCCATGCTGATGCCTACGTTCAGGCCCAGCACCACGATGGCCACGATGCCGATGATGCCGATGATGGTGGCCGGACCGACGGACAGGCCGCCGCGGTTCGTCGCGATACCATAGATGATGGCCAGAACGATGAACAGCACGGAGATCATAGCCGTGGTCTGGTTACCGGTGGGGTTGGTGGTGATGCCGAAGGTGGCGTCGGCGGTGAAGAAGGTACCCGCCACGACGTTGACAAAGGACGCGATGACCAGGATCAGGACCAGCAGCGCGAAGATGGTGAACAGCTTGGAAGCGCGCTTGCCCATGGAATCCTTGATGATCTCGCCGACGGACTTACCGTCATGACGCAGGGAAGCGAACAGGGAGCCGAAGTCCTGCAGGCCGCCGAAGAAGATACCGCCGATAATGCACCACAGGAACACAGGCACCCAGCCGAAAACAGCCGCCTGAATGGGGCCGTTGATGGGGCCGGCGCCGGCGATGGAAGAAAAGTGATGACCCAGCAGGACGGCCGGCTTCGCGGCCACATAGTCCACGCCGTCTTCCAGTTCCACGGCGGGAGTCTTCCTTGCAGGATCAATGCCCCACTGTTTTGCAAGCCAGGAGCCATAGGTAACATAGGCGATGACAAGCAGAACGATCGCGGCGGCAATGATAAGAATTGCAGTCATAAAATCATCCCTCTTTCAAATTCTCTTGGTTTTTTATAATGCTCTGAAAGAGCTTCTTCAGCGTCCTGCCCTGGCGGTTAAAGGCAAGGCGGCCGGAAGCGCAGTCCAGAGCCATTATACGGTAGTTGGTCCATCCCATGAGCCCGAAGCGGTAGCTCTTGTAGCGGCGCAGCTTCTTCACCAGAGCGGCGGTCTCCGCCGGGATGGAATCGGCGGCGATGACCAGCGTCACGTCGGAATTGCGGTGGTCCTTATGGGGCGCGACGCGGGAAAGGCCCTCTCCCCAGGCCGCCTCGTCAAGCCGGCGCAGCGTGTCCGGGTCCAGGACGCCGCAGACGGCGAAAAACGCATACTCATTGGACTCAGCCTCGGAGATAGTAGCGCTTTTGACAAGGAAAAACTGTCGGTCGTGAGAGTGGAACACAGCCTCCGCCGCAAAGGGCGGTGCCGGCGTCTCGCGGTTCACATCATAATAGCGCTCATAGGCGCGCAGGATACGACCGAGGGCTTCCTGAGCGGTCATGTTGCCTCCTTCTCCTCCGCGGTGTCCTTGGCGGGGCAGGAGAATTCCGCGTCCGGGATGCGCTCGCGCAGCTCCTCCATCACCGCCTTGGCGGCCCGGGTGCCCGGCAGGGTGATGGTGGCCAGCTCTTTGCTCTCGTCGCAGAGGACCAGGTTCTCCACACTGACATCCCCCCTGCCGCAGCAGAGCTTCGCCGGGACCATCACCACACGGCGGAAGCAGCGCCTGATCCGGCTGTAGGGAACATGGTAGGTCTTCAGGCCGCTTCGGATATACAGGCCCGCTTCGCCGAGACGCAGCTTCCCGATCTCCCTTGCGTTCTGGTAGTCGGGCTCCAGCAGCGCGCCGTCGCAGACGTCATTGGTCAGAGAATAAAACTTCATGGCAGCTCCCTCCATCGGGGTATGATTACTTTACCGGTTTAAATTGCCGTGAGTGCACGAGCACATCTGTTATATCATACAAAAGCGAAATATGCAATATTTTTTATGAACATTTTGTTACAGCATTTTGTTAAATAATTTGCAGGATATGGCTATAAAAAGCGCCTCCGGGCGGGAAAACGGCGCACCAGAGCGTGTGAAAGCGTTGGAATCCGTTTCCAGAGGCCCGACAGATCCCGGAGCGGGAGCGGCGCAGATATGATCGGGCATGGAGCAGCAGGGCCCGGCGCAGCCGCTGCAATGCCGGTTGGCTGAACCGATAAAACAGCAAAGGCCTCTGCGGAGACGCATCTCCGCAGAGGCCGGGGGTTTTCGCATATTTCCTTTCCTATCCGGCGAGCTGCGCCATCAGCGCGTCGGTAAACGCCTGACCGGTGGCGCCCGAGCGGTCGCCGGTGACGATGACCTGGCAGGAAGCCAGGGCCCGCTCCAGCCGTTCCGCCGCCTCCGTGCGGCAGATGTGGCGCAGGAGCATGGCCTCCGCCTTGAGAATGCTGGCGGGGTTGGCATAGTCGCCGAGACCCTCCTCCAGCAAACGGGGCGCGGAGCCGTGAATGGCTTCAAACATGGCGAAGCGGTCGCCGATGTTGGCGCTGCCCGCGGTGCCGACGCCGCCCTGGATCTGGGCGGCTTCATCGGTGATGATGTCGCCGTAGAGGTTCGGCAGCAGGAAGACCTGGAACTGGCTGCGGATGCTCTCGTTGACGAGATTCGCCGCCATGATATCGATGTACCATTCATCCGCCGTGATCTCCGGGTACTCCGCCGCGACCTCGTGGCAGATGGCGGAGAACTTGCCGTCGGTCTTCTTCATGATGTTGGCCTTGGTGACGATGGAGACCCGGGTCTTGCCGTTTTGCCGCGCATAGTCAAAGGCCGCGCGGGCGATGCGCCGCGTACCCGCGTCCGTGGTGACCTTGAAATCCACCGCCATGCCCGGCAGCTCCACGCCCCGGCTGCCGAGGACGTATTCGCCCTCCGTGTTCTCCCGGTAGAACATCCAGTCGATGCCCTGCTCCGGCAGAGAGACGGGACGGACGTTGGCGTAGAGGTCCAGCTCGCGGCGCAGCGTCACATTGGCGCTCTCCAGCCTGCCGCCCTTGGGCGTGGTGGTGGGGCCTTTCAGCAGCACATCGCAGCTCCTGATGGCGGCGAGCACGTCGTCCGGCACCGCCTTCCCCAGAGCAAGACGGTTTTCCAGCGTCAGCCCCTCGATCTTTTTCAGCACCACCGTCCCCTGCCTGATCTCGTCCGCCAGCAGCGTCTTAAGCACGCGGACCGCCTGGGCCATGATGAGGGGGCCGATGCCGTCGCCGTCGATGAGGCCGATGGTGACGGTCTCTTTTTTGCTGAAATCCACCTTTTCGCTGTTCAGATGCTCCACACGGGCAAGCTGCTCTTCCATCAGCTTCCGGAAGCTCTCACAGGCCTGATCCAGTTCTCTCATTTTCCATTCTCCCTTGTATAATTCAGCAGGCCGCCCGCCAGCAGGATCGCCCGCTGGCGCTCCGTCAGGCTGCACTGGACGGCAATGGACGCACCCGTGGTCTCATCCACCAGCGTCAGCGCGCCGGCGGCAAGGCCCTCCTCAATGCCGGAGAGCCGCAGGGCGTCGCCCTGATGCAGCTTCTCATAGTCGTCGCTGTCGCGGAAGGTCAGCGGCAGGATACCGGCGTTGATGAGATTCGCCACATGGATGCGGGCAAAGCTCTTTGCCAGCACGCAGCGGATGCCGAGATACATGGGCACCAGCGCGGCGTGTTCCCGGGAGGAGCCCTGGCCGTAGTTGCTGCCGCCGACGATGATGCCGTCCCCCGCCGCCCGGGCGCGGTCCGGGAAGGTGGGGTCGCAGACCTCGAAGCAGAACTTCGAGAGATAGGGGATATTGGAGCGGTAGGGCAGGATCTTTGCGCCGGCGGGCATGATGTGGTCGGTGGTGATGTTGTCGCCCACCTTCAAAACGAGCTGGGCGCTGAGACTATCGGCAAAGGGCTTGCTTTTGGGGAATTCCTTGATATTGGGGCCGCGCAGCACCTCTACCGAGGTCGCTTCCTCCTCGGAAGCGGGGGCCAGCACCGCCGAATCGTCCAGCTTAAAGCGCTCCGGCATGGCGACCGCAGGCATCTCGCCGAGGGTCATGGGATCGGTGATCTCACCGGTCAGGGCCGCCGCCACGGCGGTCTCCGGAGAGACAAGGTAGACCTTGGCGTCCCGGGTGCCGCTGCGGCCCTCAAAGTTCCGGTTGAAGGTCCTGAGACTCACGCCGCCGGAATTGGGCGAAAAGCCCATGCCGATGCAGGGGCCGCAGGCGCACTCCAGCACCCGCGCGCCGCTGGCGAGGATATCGCTGAGGGCGCCGCAGGCGGCCAGCATGGAGAGGACCTGCTTGGAGCCGGGCGAGATGGAAAGGCTGACGCCGGGGGAAATGGTCCGGCCCTTCAGCAGCGCCGCGACCTTCAGCATATCGTAGAGGGAGGAATTGGTGCAGGAGCCGATGCAGACCTGATCCACTTTGGTACCGCGGAGGCTTTCCACCGACACCACGTTGTCGGGGCTGTGGGGGCAGGCGATCATGGGCCGCAGGGTGGAGAGGTCGATGTCGATGACCCGGTCGTAGACCGCGTCCGGATCGCTGGCCAGCGGCGTGAAATCCTCCTCCCGCCCCTCGGCGGCGAGGAAAGCCCTCGTCACCTCGTCGGAGGGAAAGATGGACGTGGTGGCCCCCAGCTCCGTGCCCATATTGGTGATGGTGGCGCGCTCCGGCACAGAGAGGCCGAGGATGCCCTCGCCGCCCCACTCGATAATGGCGCCGACGCCGCCCTTGACGGATAAAATGCGCAGCAGCTCGAGGCTGATGTCCTTCGCCGTCACAAAGGGACGGAGTTTACCGGTCAGGTTGACCTTGAACATCTTCGGCATATTGATATAGTAGGCTCCTCCGCCCATGGCCACAGCCACGTCGAGACCGCCTGCGCCGAAGGCCAGCATACCGATGCCGCCGCCGGTGGGCGTGTGGCTGTCCGAGCCGATCAGCGTCTTGCCGGGCTTGCCGAAGCGCTCCAGATGGACCTGATGGCAGATGCCGTTGCCGGGACGGGAGAACCAGACGCCGTGCTTTCTGGCCACCGTCTGCAGATAGCGGTGGTCGTCGGCGTTCTCAAAGCCGGACTGCAGGGTGTTGTGGTCCACGTAGGCCACGCTGCGTTCGGTTTTCACGCGGGGGATGCCCATGGTCTCAAATTCCAGATAGGCCATGGTGCCGGTGGCGTCCTGGGTCAGGGTCTGATCGATCTTCAGCGCGATCTCCGCGCCCGGGGTCATCTCGCCGCTGAGCAAATGCGCTTCTATGATTTTCTGTGCAATCGTTTTACCCATTGTGTCTCACCCTTTTCAGCATACTCTCTTTCGCGTGCGCGATGTGTTCGGTGGTCAGCTGCTCGGCAAGGTCGGCATCGCCGGCGGCGATGGCCTCATAGATCCGCCGGTGCTCCTTCACCACCTGCCCCGTGCGCTCCTTGTCCTCAATGGAGGCCTTGCGGTAGCGCTGGGTCTTGCGGTGCAGCGGCAGCAGGGTGTCGGCGATCACGTTGCGGCGGCTCAGGCGGCAGATCAGGGCGTGGAACTGGTCGTCCATCTCCCGGATGTGCTCCGTGTCGCCTTTGGAAAAGTAGAACTCCTGAAGGTCCAGCACGTGCTCCAGCTCCTGCAGTCCCTCCGGCGTCATATTCTTCGTGGCATAATAGGTGGCCAGCCCCTCCACCCGGTAGCGGATGTTCAGAATATCGCGCAGGTCCTCCTCCGTGATGCCCAGCACCACGGAGCCCTTGCCGGTGTCGGTGATGAGCCGCTCCTGCTCCAGACGGCGCAGCGCTTCACGGATGGGCGTACGGCTGACGCCCAGCTGCTCCACCAGCTTCAGCTCCGTCAAAACCTCCCCGCAGGGATAGACGCCGAAAATGATATCGTTCTCCAGCTTCTCGAATACCCGATCCGCCAGCGACGTGGTCTTGAATTCTGTCATTTCGCGACCTCCTCTCAAAGCGCCGGGAATCGCCCGGGGGCCAGCTGCGCGATCTTTTCTTCCAGCTCCTTGTTGGACAGGACCGTCTGCCGCCCGTCCTCATACTCCCCGTCGATCCATTCCTTCAGGCTGACCACCAGAGGATCGTGCTTTTCTACCTTCTGATCCTCCGCCAGACGGTAGGTCTCGTTGATCCAGTAGGCAATGCCCGCGAGGCCGGAGGTCTTGCTGATCTGGACGGAGGCCGAGCGGTTCAGCAGCTTTTTGGTGTCGAAGATGTTGTAGATCTCCTCGTCCTTGAGAAGCCCGTCCGCGTGGATGCCAGCCTTGGTCACGTTGAAATTCCGGCCCACAAAGGGCGTCATAACGGGAATGTCATAGCCGATCTCATTGCGGAAATACTCGGCGATCTCCGTGATAACCGTGGGGTCCATGCCGTCCATGGAGCCGCGAAGCGACGCGTACTCAAACACCATGGCCTCCAGCGGGATGTTGCCGGTGCGCTCGCCGATGCCGAGCAGCGAGCAGTTCACGGCGCAGGCGCCGTAGAGCCAGGCGGTGGAGGCGTTGACCACGGCCTTGTAGAAGTCGTTGTGGCCGTGCCACTCCAGACATTCGCTGGGAACGTCGGAGTAGTGCTGCAGGCCGTAGATGATGCCCGCCACGCTGCGGGGCAGGGCCGCCTCCGTGTAGGGGATGCCGTAGCCCATGGTGTCGCAGGCGCGGATCTTCACCGGGATGCCGGCCTGCTGGGAGAGCTTTTGCAGCTCGTTGACGAAGGGCACCACAAAGCCGTAGAAATCCGCCCGGGTGATATCCTCCAGATGGCAGCGGGGGATGACGCCCGCTTCAAAAGCGTCGGACACGGTCGCCAGATAGTGCTCCAGCGCCTGCTTGCGGGTCATCTTCATCTTTTTGAAAATGTGGTAGTCGCTGCAGCTGACGAGAATGCCGGTCTCCTTGATACCCAGGTCACGCACCAGGCGGAAATCCTCCTTGCTGGCGCGGATCCAGCTCGTGATCTCCGGAAAACGGAGACCCAGCTCCATACATTTCTCCACGGCTTCCCGGTCTTTTTTGCTGTAGATGAAAAACTCCGTCTGCCGGATGATGCCATAGGGGCCGCCCAGCTTGGAGAGCAGCTTGTAAATGTTTACGATCTGCTCCACGCTGTAAGGCTCCACCGACTGCTGTCCGTCCCGCAGGGAGGTGTCTGTGATCCAGATCTCCTCCGGCATATTCATCGGGACGCGGCGGTGGTTGAAGGCGACCTTCGGCACCGATTCATAGTTGTAAATATCGCGCTGGAGGTTCGGTTCCGCAATATCCTGCAGGGAGTATTTATAGGATTTCTGTTCCAACAGATTGGTCTTGCTGGAGATTTCGAGCATAGGACATTCCTTCCTTTTTATTTGGCTCATTTGTTTTGCTGAATTTATGTATACAATTATACGAAAAGCCCGGCGCTTGTCAAGGGGCCGGGGAATAATTAATCCTTTCACAAACACAGGCGCGCATAAAACATCCCCGGCTTAGAGCGGGAACATCCGCAGAACCCAGAGCAGATATCAGTACGAATCCAGTCCACTTTCTTTTGCCGTTTCCATCAGGCTGCCGGCCTGCGCGCCGCCCGGCGTGTTGGCGAAGATCCGGATTTTTGGCAAATGACCGTATTGTGATAGAAAGCAGCAGCATTGCACTCCCATACGGGAGAAAAAGGCGCCCCTGCGGCTTCATTTGCACCCCTATCACTACAGAAGGATTCGGAGGTCCAATTTGTGCAAGGTATCGTTGACGGCCCACACGCTTTCTCTCTGTCACCTTGACAACTGCAGACAATCGCGCCATAATGAACAATGTTCAGTTTAGGAGGTGCCATTTGAACACCGTCATCACATCGAAAGAAGCCATTATGCAGGTATGCAGAGGCATTGTGGCAGAAAAGGGCATAAAAGCACTGAATATGCGCCTGGTTGCCAACCAATGCCATATCGCGCTTGGAACGCTGTATAACTATTACGCGGATAAGGATGCGCTGGTTCTGGCTGCCGTGGAGAGCATCTGGAGAGAGATCTTCCACGCGGAACATAAAGAGGAGGCAGGCATATCCTTTCCGGACTATGTGGCAGAGTTGTATGGGCGCATGATGAAAGGCGCTGCGGCGTATCCGGGCTTTCTGACAGGTCATTTCATCAGCATTGCCAGCGCCAGGCGGGAGGAAGCCAAAAGTGTCATGGAGCACACCTTTGCGCATATGAAGGCCGGAATGCTGGAGGTGCTGCAGAACGATCCTTCTGTCCCGGAAAATGCTTTCCCGCCCAACTTTTCCAAAGAAGACTTTGTCGGTTTTGTACTGGATCATGTGTTGATCCTGCTGGTGCAGGGGCAGTCAAAATGCGATACGCTGCTGGAAATCATCCGCAGAGCGATCTACGGTTCAAAAGAACTCTGCCGGATGTCTATCAGGGAGGATTAAAAAATGCAGGCAGTTTTTGAAACGCTGTTTGACATCGTCTATCTGGTGACGGTCGTCACCCTCGGTGTTCTGATGATCCGCGGCAGCAGGGGGCGAAAACAGTATACGCTGTTTGGTATCATGGCGGTGACGCTGGGCTGCGGAGATGCTTTTCATCTCGTGCCCCGGGCTGTGGCTTTGTGTACCACGGGTCTGGAAAGCTACACGGCGGCGCTGGGTATCGGCAAGCTGATCACGTCCGTTACCATGACGCTGTTTTATGTCCTGCTCTACTATGTCTGGCGCTCCCGGTATCAGGTCAGCGGTCGAAAGGAAACGACTGTGGTCGTATGGGTGCTGGCTCTGGTGCGAGTTGCCCTGTGCCTGATGCCGCAGAATGCATGGACCAGCGCAGCACCGCCCCTCGCCTGGGGGATCTACCGCAATATTCCCTTTGCCATCCTCGGTGCATGGATTGTCGTGCTGTTTTACCGGAGCGCCCGGAAAAGCCGGGACAAGCCCTTCCGGTATCTGTGGCTCACGGTGGTGCTGAGCTTTGCCTGCTATATCCCCGTGGTGCTGTTTGCGGATCAGATCCCTGCTGTGGGAATGCTGATGATCCCGAAGACCTGCGCCTATGTCTGGACAGTCCTGATTGGATTTAACGCTATGAAAAAGGAGAACCAACAATGAAAAAATATCTGAACATTTCTTTTGCCTATGCCATTGCCGCTATGGCGGGCGGCGTTTTCTACCGGGAATTCACCAAGTTCAGCGGCTATACCGGCGTGACGGCTCTGGGCAGGGTGCATACCCACCTGTTCCTGCTTGGAATGCTGCCTTTTCTGGTGGTTGCCTTGTATGCGGCGCACAATGACCTTGCGAAGCTCAAAACATTCCGGGTATTCCTGTGGACCTATAACATCGGCGTTCCGCTGACGGCAGTCATGATGCTGGTACGCGGTGTGTTCCAGGTACTGGGAACGCCTCTTTCTGCCGCTGTCAACGCGTCTGTTTCCGGGATCGCGGGCATCGGCCATATTCTGACCGGCACAGGGATCATCTTGCTGCTGTTGTCCCTCAGAAAGCTGGCAAAGAACTGAGGCGGCATCATGCAAAAACGTCCTTTGCTTCATGTAAAAAAGCGGACGCTGCTGGCAGTTGCCGGGTGTGTATGGTTGCTGGCCGGGATCAATGTCGCCAGGCTCGGTATCCTCTCCTACGGGAATATCCCGCAGATCAGAGCATTATATATTCTGCTTTCTGCTGCTGTTTTTTGTGCATTCGGGTCGATGTTTTTTAAGATGAGCATAAAGCACACCAGGCGAATCAAAGGCTATGAGGAAGAATTCCGTCCGGTTTGGCACTTTTTTGATCTGAAAGCCTACATCATCATGGCGGTTATGATGGGAGGCGGCATCTGGCTCCGCTCATCCGGACTTGTGCCGGATGTATTCATCGCTGTTTTTTACACCGGCCTCGGCTGTGCCCTTGCGCTGGCAGGCATACTGTTTTGGATCATGTTTTTCATGTTTCACAAAAAGGCAGCATTACTTTGAAAGAAGACCGCAGGTATTGAACCTGCGGTCTTCGTATATTGCCGTCCGATCGATCTTATGAATCGCAATGGCATCAGCGCTATGATTGGCATTTTGTATATATTTTTTGGGCAATATATTGCTCTTCGCTTGCTGCGTTACTCTTCCAGCATAAGCCGGACAATTTCTTCGTCCGTCTGCTTCATACCGACCTTACCAATATGTCCCACGCAGCTGATGGTTTTTCCGGCATCGCTTTGGAGAATTCCGGTATTGGCGGCGTATACCTTTCCCTGCATGGCAAGGGTATGTGCAAGCAAGGATGCATCCAGGGCCGACGCAATTTTCACCGCGCAGGAGGCCTTGGCGCCGTCACAGATGATACCGGGAATATCTGCCATGGTATTGTCGATGGTTGCCTTGATCTGCTCAATAGTACCGCCGATCATATATGTGATAGCTGCTCCGGCTGCGCAGGAGGCGGAAACGGCGCCGCAGAATGCCGACAGCTTACCGATATACTCTTTCTGATAGACGGTCAACAGGCTGGAAAACGCCAAAGCCCGGTACAGCCGTTCCTCCGGAACGCCCTTTTCTCTTGCATAGACGATGACCGGAACCGTAGAGGCAATGCCCTGGTTCCCGCTGCCGGAGGTGATGATGACGGGCATATCACAGCCGTCCATCCGTGCTTCCGAAGCCGCGGCAGCGTAGGCGCGGATTTTTGTGATCACACCGTCGTCATAGGTTTCCAGAATCGCTTTGCCAATGCCGAGGCCATAACCGCCCTGCATTCCCCTGTCCGCAATCGCCATGTTGCAGGCAATCTGCTTTTCAGCGAAGGGGCGGATCGCGTCTATCTCAATGTTTTCCGCAAAACTGCAGATATTTTCCACGCTCAGCCCGCTGCGGTCAGCAGCGGCGGTTTCTCCCTGCAGTTCCTCTGTCTCAAACAGCGTCTGATCGTCTTTCACGATACGGGCGATGTTGGTATGGCTGTGGCGCACCTCCACGATGACCCGGTGCTGATCGCTGTGAAGTTCGATGATAAAGTGCAGCGGGATCGGAGACTCCAGATATTCGACCTGACAGCGGCCTTCATGCAGAAAATCGGCCGCAGCAGCTTGTCCCTCAGAAGTTACCGCTTCCAGAACTTCCATATTTCGCTTTGCGTCGCCGCATAGCGCGCCCAGGGCACACGCCGCTTCCACACCGGTCATTCCGCCGGAATTGGGGATACGGACGCAGCGGACATTCTTGATGATGTTGCCGCTGCAATGCGCAACGATTTTAACCGGCGCTTCGCCCAAAACCCTGGCAGCTTCTGCCGCAGCGTAGGCCAATGCAATAGGCTCGGTGCAGCCCATTGCGGGAATCAATTCTTCCTCCAAAATTGCAAGAAAATCCTGCTTCATTTTTGCACTCAGCATAGGCGATCCTCTCATTCTCTATATTCCCATATGTTCGCTGCCGCAGGGTATCACGCCCGTCGATGCAGCGCTGTCAGTTTCTTCCTATCGGTTTCACCGCGCTCCGGTAAAGCCCTGCCCTCGAGCCTCTTTGATTTCAGCCGCCAAAACGATGTACCATACAGGAACTGCCCTGAAATGGCAATCGTAGTGAACAGGAATCCCTTTCCCAATACCACCCCCCAAATGCGGAAATAACATTGTTAAAAAAAGCACACTCCTATGCATATAGTATATCATGAAAATGGCTTTTTGTTCTCATTAAAATCCCTTTTTTCCATTTTATTTTACATAAGCGACACCATAGCCGCAAAATGCGCACGGGGCGCGGGTCTCCGGCGGAGACCGCAAAGCGTGAAACGCTTTGCAGCGCTGACCGGGCCGGCAGACGAGACCGCTCCCTCATTCGGTAGGCAGTGACGCAAAACAGCCCGGACCTCAGCGGTCCGGGCTGTCGCTGCCTCGATGAGCGCACATACGGGGCCTGCCCCTGTATAGAAGTGCGCCATTTGGTTTCAGATCCTGCTTACTTCGCAAAGAAGCGGTACAGGAACGTCACGATCTGGGCGCGGGTGCAGTCGTTCTTGGGGCTGAAGGTGGTGCCGTCGCCGGTGCCGTTGGTGATGCCGTTCTCCACCGCCCACTGCACCGCGTCGGCGCAGTAGCTGTCAGCCGCCACATCGGTAAAGGAATTTGCTCCGTCAGCGGCGGGAGACTTCTGGCTGCGCCACAGGAACGTCACGATCTGGCCGCGGCTGCAGGTGGCGTTGGGGCTGAAGGTCGTGCCGTCGCCGGTGCCGTTGGTGATGCCGTTTTCCACGGCCCAGGCAACCGCCTTGGCGTAATAGCTGTCCTCAGACACATCCGCAAAGCTGCTCAGGCTCTCAGGCTCCGGGCAGCCGGCGGCCCGCCACAGGAAGGTGACGATCTGGGCGCGGGTGCAGGGAGCGTTGGGACTGAAAGTCGTGCCGTCGCCGGTGCCGCCGGTGATGCCGTTCTTCGCGGCCCACAGCACCGCGTCATAGTAGTAAGCGCTCTCGCCCACATCCACGAAGGGCAGCTCCGCCTCCTTCTTGAACGTCACCGTGACCGTGACCTTGCCGGAAGGCTGGGTAAAGCTGTAAGTGCCGTCGCCGTTGTCCGTGACCTCCACGGGGTTGCCGTTCTTGTCGGTGACGACCACCTGATCCACCTCATAGCCCTCGTCCGGCTCGGGGGTGATGGTGACATTGGAGCCTGCGGTGGGATTCTTGGTCGAGGTAGTCACGCTGCCACCCTCGTCGGGCTGTTCCACGGTGGGAGGATAGGTAATGCCGCCGCTGGAAGGCGCGGCGTTGGTGGTTACTTTCAGTGCAGCGCTGACCGGAGAGGCAACGTAATTGTCTGTTTCTACATACCGTGCCACAAAGCTGTATTCCGTTCTGGCAGACAAGCCGGTGAACTCCGGGCTGTCCTGCCAGGTGGTGCCGCCGTCCATGCTGTACTGTGCCTTGGCACCGCTTTGGGCGCTGTCTTCGATGTCGTTCAGCGTCACGCTGCTGTAGGTCTTGCTCTTGACCGTGGGCGCGTCCGGCGCGGTCTGTTCCGCCCTGGTGACCACAAACGTCCCTGTGACCGTCCCGGTCAGGTTGTAATTGGGATCGCTGATGGAGGCGGTGACGGTGTAGCTGCCCACCTTGGTGGGCGCATCGGCGCTGTTATAAGATGTGCCGTCATTGGCGGTGCCGGTATAGGTCAGGGTCACCGTGGGGTTCTCTCCATCCACCAGATCGTTCAGCTCAGCGGTCGCGGGAGTGATGTTACCATAGCAGCCGCCGCCCGGCGTGATGCTCACGGTGATGTCTCTGGCGGTAATGCTGGCGGTTGCAGCTGTCTGCTGCCCGCCGTTCGCCAGAATGTAGTTGCCCACGCTGGCGCCGCCCAGAGTCAGGCCGGTGATGTTGACCGTCTTGTTGGTGCCGGCGTCCTTAGTCTCAAAGGTACCAGTGGCGGTGACGGACAGGTCATCGCCCTCCACCTTGCCGCCTAATATAACATTGGTGTAGACCAGCGTGGTGTCGGATTTGCCGTCATAGGTCTTGTTCTGGGCGGTAATACCGGATACGGTGACAGGTCTGGGGTTGATGGTAAAGGTCGCCGTGGCGGTGGCTTCCTGATACACCGCTGTAGCAGCAAAGGTGGCTGTGACCTGGTACTCTCCCGCGTTGGTGGGAATGTTGGTACTGGAAGGATAGTTCGTTCCATTAATTCCCTCATAGCTGTAAGTCACATAGGCTGTGCCGTTTTTATCCGAGCTGGCCACAGGTGCCTTGGCTGTTTCGCCGTAAGTCCAGCCCTGCATAGTGACCGAGCCGCCGCCGGTGAGCTTGCTAAAGGTAACGGTTATAGAACTTTCTGCACCCGCCATAGCAGAAACAGTGGCTTTGAGGCGGGCAGAAAAAGTGTGCTGGCTCAGGGGGTCGATGCTGTCAAAGCTGGCGCTGGGCTGCCACGCTCCGCTGTCCATGCGGTATTCGTATTTCCCGGCATCCTGCGCAGGGCTGTTCACCGTATAGATGAACTTGGTCGAATCTGTGGTACTGACCGCATAGCTGCCGGAGATAGAAGGCGCTTCAGGCCGGGCGGGGATGGGGACCGGCGTTGCCTCGCTGGCGAAAGAGATTCCGCTGGCCTTTTGGCGGACATAGAGGGGAGTGCCGGGGGTCACGATGCCGTTGTTTGCAACGGGTGTTCCGGTGAAGTCTGCCGCCGTGTTCACTTCATACTTGCTGCTATCGAAAGAAATCGTCTCGTTGCTATAGTTGATGGCGCATACAGATCTGCTGGGCGCGGGGGGCTGGGCAGGGATGGCAAGGGTCTGCGCAGTGCTGTCTGCGTGGTTGCTGTCGCTTGCCTTCGTCACGATGCTGATGGTTTTGCCGATGTAATCCACAGCAGAGAGGGTGCCGTTATCCGGCGTGACCGCCGTTCCGTCGATGGTGTACTTGCTGCCGGTCACAAAGCCCGTCAGGGTCTCGGTTTCGTAGTCGATGGAGATATTCGGCGCAGCCTCCGCAAGGGGATTCACCTTGACCGTGGCGGCGTCGCTGGTGACGGTGTAGACGCACATATTGGCGCGGTAGGTGATCGTGCAGGTGTAGGTGTGGACTCCCGCTGCCAGATCAGCCGGTGTGGTGTAGCTGGAGCCGGTGGCGCCGCTGATGGGGCTGCCGTCCAGATACCACTGGTAAACCCGAGTATGTTCGTTGATAGCGCTGTGCTTGCTGACCGTCACCGAGAGGGTGGTGGTTTGGCCGTAGTCGATAGTTTTGTCATCGGGCTTGGTGACGGTCAGGGCGGTGTCAAATTCGGCCTTGACGGTCACCAGTTTGTCGGGCATGGAAGATATCGTGCAGCCTCTGCGGTCGACTGTCTCCCATACCGACACGCCTGTTGTGACATCCCAGTCTGTCACCAGCTGGTTTGCGGAGGGCGTGGCGGCAAGGGTGATCTCCGCTCCCACCTTGCCGAAGGTCTTGCCGTTGACCGTACTTGTATTCGCCGCAGCTGTATTCGTCTCATCCACCTTGCAGTCTGTAAGGGTCAGGAGATAGTACATCACGCCGTCGTCGTTCACCGTTCCGGTCGCCGTTTTGGTCAGAATACCGTCCACATAGATGGCGCCGCTGTTGGTCAGGGTGCCGTTGATGACGGTGGTACCGGAGCAGTACAGGGTCCCGTTGTTGATCAGCGCAGCATCGGGCTTAATGGACAGGGTCTTGCCCCCGGGGACGGTCAGGGACGCGCCCGCGGGAATGGTCAGGGTATAATCTCCGTAGAGGATCAGGTCGGCCGGCAGCGTCGGCTCCCCATAGACCGTGCCGGAGTGCGTTTCGGAAAGCACACCCCAATCCAGTAAGATGATGCCGCTCCAACTGGCCTCATTGATCTCGTCGCTGATGGAGCTTGTGAAGATCATCGCGCTGCCCCTGGCTCCGCCCTCTTCCTGGGTCCGGAAGCTGCCGCTGCCGCCGCCGCTGCCGCCGCCGATGCCCGCGCCGTTGGTGCCGTTGGTGCCGCCTTTGGCCGTGACTTTGCCGCCGCTGATGGTGATGGTGCCGCCGGCGCCGTTGAAGCCGCCGCCGATGCCCGCGCCGCCGCTGCCGCCGGTGGCCGTGACGGTGCCGCCGGTGATGGTGATGTTGCCGCCGTCGCCGCCGGAGAGAATTCTT
>JBJDYU010000051.1:0-9408 GCA_051867615.1 Oscillospiraceae bacterium
AGGCTGTTGGTGTAAGCTCCACCGTATTGCGTGATAATAAGGCTCGCCAGCTTCGGATTGGTGTTCTTGATATGCACGGGATATTGCAGTTTCTTCTCATAGACGAACATTCAGCGCACGCTCCCTTCAAAATCCCAGGGCCAGGGATCCTTCAGCCATTCGTAGCTGCCCTCGGTGATATCGGTCTGCATCAGGGGACCGAAGCGCTTCTGGTACTTCTCCCGACCCTCGTTCGCCATGCGGATATAGGTCCAGTAAAGCTCCAGTACCTCTTTGTCGTTCGGGTGCGTGGTGAGATACAGCCCCAGCTCATCCACGGCAAAATCCAGCGCCATCAGCTCCACCAGCTCGGGCTTCGCGGCGGGCATCCTCGCCTGGAAGGCTCTTTTGAAGGGCAGGTTCAGCCCGGGGAAAAGCGTGCCTTCCGCGAGCGCTTCCTGCCGCTCGTAGCGTTCGGGGTCATTGCTCTGGAAAGGTACGTATGGAAAGGCCAGCGGGGCGCATTTGCCGGGCAGCTCGCCCTCCATGACGCCGCAGCGGCCGGGTTTGTTGTTTACATCGTTCTGCAAGTCTGATTCCTCCTTGCCTGGTTCTGTGCAGAGGTCTGCACATTGCATCATATGCTGCGGTCGCAGCCCGCGCGACCGGCAGGGCAGGGGACGCTTCGCGGAAAGCTGTCTCTGCACAGGGAAAAGCCATGTACTTTCCGCGGCGTTTGTGGTATACTGAGTCAAAAGCACGACGAAGGAGAAACGATATGGAGCAGCCAAAATACATCGCCGACTTTCTCATCGGGGACGCGGTGGAGGGCTTTTACCTGCTGAAAAGCGCCTCCGCCCGGACCACTGCCGCGGGCAAGCCCTTTTTGAGCCTGACGCTGGGGGACAGGACCGGCACAGTGGACGGCGTCGCCTGGGACTATGCGGGTCCCGTGGGCGCGGCGGACGAGGGAAACGTGGTCAAGATTCGTGGCCGTGTGGCGGAGTACCGCGGCGCGCCGCAGGTGGTGGTGGAGCGTATCCGCCTTTCCGCCCCGGACGATGATGTGGACGTTGGCGCGCTGGTGCCCGTCGCGCCCATCGATACGGCGGAGGAGTGGGCGTATATCGAATCGCTGGTGGACTCGCTGGAGGATGGGGACTATGCCGCCGTCTGCCGGGAAATGCTCCGGCGGCACGGGGAAGAGCTGCGCTCCATCCCCGCGGCCAAGAGCGTGCATCACAGTTTTCTCGGCGGTCTGCTCATGCACACGGCCCGGATGCTGCGGACGGTGGACTTCCTTGCAAAGCAGTACGCGGACGTTCTCGACCGCAGTCTGCTGCTGACCGGGACGCTGCTGCACGATTTCGCCAAGGCGAAGGAATTCACCTTTTCACCGCTGGGGCTGGTGACGGATTACTCCGTCAGGGGCCAGCTGCTGGGCCATCTTGTCATGGGCGCGCAGGAGACGGCGGAAGTAGCCCGGGAGCTGGGCATTCCGGAGGAAAAGTCTGTACTGCTGCAGCATATGCTCCTGTCCCATCACGGGGAGCCGGAATTCGGCGCGGCGGTGCGCCCGGCCTGCGCGGAAAGCGAACTGCTCTCGCTCATTGATATGGTGGACAGCCGTATGGAGATCTACCGCGAGACTTTCGAGGAGGTGCCGGCAGGCGAGTTCAGCGGACGCATCTTCGCGCTGGAGAAAAAGATCTACCATCACGCGTAAGGACAAATGGCCGCCGTGCTCGGCGGAATTCTGAATTATTTGACTGGAGGAAAACAGCATGGAATATGTGGTTTTGGGCCGTACCGGACTGAAGATCTCCCGCCTTGGCTTCGGCGGCATCCCCATCCAGCGGATCGACGCCGCTGGGGCGCGGGAGCTGCTGGACGCCGTGCGCGCCGCCGGCATCAACTATATCGACACCGCCCGGGGCTATACGGTCAGCGAGGAGCTGATCGGAGCGGCCATCGAGGGCCACCGGAACGAATTTGTACTCGCCACCAAGTCCATGGCGAGAGACAAGGCGGGCATGGAACGGGACGTGGAGATTAGCCTTAGAAACCTGCGCACGGACTACATCGACCTCTATCAGATCCACAACTGCCCGCCGGAACAGCTGGAGCAGGTCTGCGCCCCCGGCGGGGCGCTGGAGGCGCTGCAGGAGGCGAAGGCAGCGGGGAAGATCGGCCACATCGGTCTCACCGCCCACTCCCTTGAGACCTTCCGCCGGGCGCTGGAGCTGGATTGGGTGGAGACCATCATGTTCCCCTACAACATCGTGGAGAACCAAGGTGTGGAGCTGATGGAGCGGGCCAGGGAGAAGAACATCGGCTTTATCGACATGAAGCCCATGGCGGGCGGCGCGATAGAGGACCCGGAGCTTGCCCTGCGCTATATCTGCGCCAATCCCCTTGTGACCGTGGTGATCCCGGGTATGTACAGTCTCGCCGAGCTGGCGCAGAATGTGGCCGCGGCGGAGAACGCCGCGCCCTTTTCCGAGGAGGAACAGGAGAAGCTTGAAAAGATCCGCCGGGAGCTTGGGACCAACTTCTGCCGCCGCTGCAACTACTGCGCGCCCTGCACCGTGGGCATCAGCATTCCCAACGCTTTCGTGTTCCACGGCTATCTCAGCCGCTATGGGCTGGAGAGCTGGGCCAGGGACCGTTACGGCTCCATGAGCGCCAGGGCCGGGGACTGCGTGGAGTGTGGCCTCTGCGAGACGCGCTGCCCCTATCAGCTGCCCATCCGCAGTATGCTGAAAAAGGTGGCGGAGGATTTCGGCGCGTGACCGCTTTCCGTGGCGGTTTTCCCGCATAGGGGAGGGAGGGGGCCGCATAAGCTCATGGGGAGGTGAGCGGCATGATCCTTCTCATAAGAAAGCGGAAGATCCTCTCCGGCGTCGCCGCAGCGGCCGTGCTGCTGGCGTTTTGCACTGTTTTGCGCCTGCGGCAGAGCGTGGAGGCTTTTCGCCCGGAGACCGGGCAGGCGGCGGTCATCATTGACCCTGGTCACGGTGGGGAGGACGGCGGCGCCGTGGCGGCGGACGGGACCGTGGAAAGCGGCGTGAACCTGGCGATCGCGCTGCAGCTGCGGGAGCTGTTTCGCTTCTGCGGGGAGGAGCCCCTGATGACTCGGGAGACGGATATCTCCATCTACTCCGACGGGGCGGAGACCCTGCGGCAGAAAAAGGTATCGGACCTGAAAAACCGCGTGGCCCTGGTGAACGCGGAGCCCGGGGCCGTTCTGATCAGCATCCATCAGAACAGCCTGTCGGTGGCGCCCTCCGTCCATGGGGCGCAGGTGTTCTATAATCCCGTCTCGGGGGCGGCAAGCTACGCCGCGTCGGTGCAGGAAATGCTGAACACCGTGGTCAACAGCGAGCGGCCCAAGGCGGAGAAGGCCATCGATTCCACCATCTATCTCATGCAGCACGTGGAAAACCCGGCGATTTTGGTGGAATGCGGCTTTCTCTCCAACGCGGAGGAAACAGCCGCCTTGAAAACAGAAACGCATCAGATGCGTCTCGCGCTGGCGATTCTCTGCGGCTACTACAACAATACGGAGGAACCTGTCACATGAAGGAAAAAACGGTCTTCTTCTGCACGGAGTGCGGCAATGAAACGCCCAAGTGGGCGGGCAAGTGTCCCGCCTGCGGGGCGTGGAACACGGTGGTGGAGCAGCGCGCAACCAAAAAAGAAGGGAAGAGGGGGAGCCTGCGCACCCTTGCCGCGCCCAAGGCCCGCCCTGTCACCGACCTGGAATCGGCGGAGGAGATCCGTTTCTGCACGGGCCTGGGGGAGCTGGACCGGGTGCTGGGCGGCGGCGCCGTCAGCGGCTCGCTGGTCCTCATCGGCGGCGCGCCGGGCATCGGCAAATCCACCCTCATGCTGCAGATCTGCCGGGAGCTTTGCTCGGAACGGAAGGTGCTGTATGTATCGGGCGAGGAGTCGGAGCATCAGCTGAAGCTCCGGGCCAAGCGCCTCAGCGCCGCCAGCGAAAGGCTCTTTGTCCTCTCAGAAACCCGGCTGGGAGATGTGATGGACTGCGTCAGCGACGAGCAGCCGGACGTGCTTATCATCGATTCCATCCAGACGCTGTATAACGACGCGCTGGATTCTCCCGCCGGCAGCGTGAGCCAGGTGAAGGACTGCACCATGACGCTCATGCAGATCGCCAAGGGCATGGGCGTCACGGTGTTCGTCATCGGCCATGTGAACAAGGAGGGCTCCATCGCCGGCCCCAAGGTGCTGGAGCACATGGTGGACTGCGTGCTGTATTTTGAGGGGGACGAGCATTCCTCCTACCGCATCCTGCGGGCCGCCAAGAACCGCTTCGGCGCCACCAATGAGATCGGCGTGTTCGAGATGTGCGGCACCGGTCTGCGGGAGGTGGAGAACCCCTCGGAAATGCTGCTTTCCGGCCGGCCGGAGGGCGCCAGCGGCACCTGTGTCACCTGCGTGATGGAGGGCGTGCGTCCGGTGCTGGCGGAGATACAGGCCCTCATCACCACCACGGCCTATCCCTCGCCGCGCCGCTCCTCCAACGGTCTTGACTTCAACCGGGCCGCCATGCTCATAGCGGTGCTGGAAAAGCACGGCCACTTGAAGCTCTCCTCCTGCGACGCCTATCTCAATGTGGTGGGCGGGCTGACGCTGGACGAGCCTGCGGCGGACCTGGCCACAGTGATCGCTCTGGCCTCCAGCTATCTGGATCGCCCGGTGGAGCATTCCATCGCGGCGGTAGGGGAGGTGGGCCTCACAGGCGAGATAAGGAGCATCAGCCACCTGGACCAGCGCCTGTCGGAGATCCGCCGTCTGGGCTTTCGCAAGTGTATCGTCCCAAAGCAGCGGAACCTTACGGCGCAAACGGATCTTCAGGTGATTCCGGTGCAGAGTGTGGCGGAGGCCCTGCGTGTCCTTTTGCAGGACTGATGTCCCTGGGCGTATAGTGGGCGCAGCGGTTCTCCTGATCGGGCTGTCCCGCCGGGGCGACGGAGCGCAGGGTGCAAAGGCCGTCCTGCTGGTACACACAGTTTCCTGTGCAGGGAATAATGCTCATGTCGTTCACCCTTTCTTTCAGCCCTTAGTGTTGCCCCTTTGAGCCTGTTTATGCGAAGCCGCGCCGGGACGCTGCCCGGCGCGGCTTTTCCGATTGCGGAACGGAACAAAATATTGTATAATCAGAAAAACGATGTGCAGGGAGAGGAGGGGAGCGCCCGTGTCCGATTACAGCCAGGCTCCGGAGATCCTGCGGGATTTTCTTTCTTATCACGAGACCATCAAGGCCCATTCGCAGAAGACCGTGGATGAATACTATCTGGACCTGCGGAATTTTTTCCGCTATCTCAAGCGGCAGAAAACGCCGGCGCTGCGGGACTGCGAACTGGATGAAATTTCGATTTTGGACGTGGATATCAATTTTGTAAAGCAGATCACCTTGACAGATGTATACGACTATCTGACCTATCTCAGCCGGGATCGCGCCCGCCATCAGAACAGCCCGGAGACGGAATACGGCCTGAACGCCGCCAGCCGTGCCCGGAAGATCGCCACGCTGCGCTCGTTTTTCAACTACCTGACCAACAAAAAGCATCTGTTGGAGACAAATCCCATCAAGGAGCTGGATTCGCCGAAGAAGCAGAAAAGCCTGCCGAAGTACCTGACGCTGGAGGAAAGCGTGTCTCTGCTGGAAAACGTGGACGGGAAGAACCGGGAGCGGGATTTCTGTATCCTGACGCTGTTTCTCAACTGCGGGCTGCGTATCTCTGAGCTGGTGGGCCTGAATCTGGGCGATATACAGGACGACGCGCTGCGCGTCCTCGGTAAGGGCAACAAGGTGCGCATCGTCTATCTCAACGACGCCTGCAAGGCCGCGCTGCGGGAGTATCTGGCCGTCCGCCGTCCCATCACGGGGAAGGACCGCAACGCGCTGTTTCTCTCCAGCCGCAACGAGCGCATCGGTCGGACCACCGTCCACGCGCTGGTGAAAAAGCATCTGGCGCAGGCGGGACTGGATTCCACCGCGTATTCCAGCCATAAGCTGCGCCACACCGCGGCCACGCTGATGCTGCAAAACGGGGTGGACGTGAAGGCGGTGCAGGAGGTCTTGGGCCACGAGCATCTGAACACCACGGAGATCTACACGCACATCGACAACGATGCGTTGCGCGTGGCGGCCCGGGCCAATCCGCTGGCCCATGTGAAAGCGCCGAAAAAGGTGCGTGAGCTGCCGCAGGAGGAAGCAACGGCAGGGAAGTCCGATACGGAAGATTGAATGTCCGGAAATTTCGATACAGTTAATTGAACAAAATACGCGTTTTGTGCAGCTTCCGCGCCGGAAATCCGGCGCGGGGCTGTTTTTTTGTCAAGAGGAGGAAAAAAACGCCGCCCCGCAGGGCGGCGGAACCCCAACCCCAAAAACGCCCGGGGCCGGGGGCCGAAAAAGCGGGGCGAAGCCCCGCCAAAGGCCCCGGGCGGGAGGAGCGAGGGCGAAGCGGGCGCAGCCCGGGCCGGGAGGGGGGCCCCGACCGAGGGCGCAGCCGCCCGGAGCGCGGCCCGCGAAGCGAAGCCACAGGAGCAGGCACCGCAAGAGGACGGGCGGAGGCGAGGCCGCAGCGCCCGCGCGAGCGAGCCCGCCCGAGCCGCCCGAGCCGCAGCGAGGGCGCGGCGAGGCGGACGGGGGGAGGGAGGCCCCCGAGCGACGGGCGCGGCGCGGCCCCGACAGGCGGAGCCAGCGAGCCGGGACGGGGAGCGGCCCGGCGAGCGCCCGGCGCAGCCCGGAGGGAGGGCGGGCGCGAGCCAGCGGCCCGGAGGGCCAAGGGGCGAGCGGCGGAAGCCCGAACGGAGGGGGCCGCACTGCCGCGCACACCGCTTTCGTCCGGGCGGAGGCGCGGACGGCGCCGAGCACCGGACACGCGGGCCGGGTGGCCCCCCTGCAGCGGGGCCGAGGCCCGGCCCGCCATCCCCCGCAGGGCGTTCTCCCCCCTTACTTGATATAGGGACAGTATTCCGTCAAAGCGGTATGATCTATCAGCCGTTGAGCAGTCAAAACCTCCGGCATAACTGCCGGGAGAAAATCTATCCGGACGGCTCCGTTGCCGTCATCCTCAGCAATCGTCAGGTGTTCCGTGAGCCCGGATGGGAGGAGCAGCGCAAGTCCTATATCCTGCCGGAGGAGCCGGAGGATTACATGGACGGCTTTTCCGTCAGGAAAGCCGAGCAGAGCGAAGCCAGGGCGAAGCGCCGGGCAAAGAACGCGGTGCGCGATATTGCCCGCTGCAATGATTTCCGCTGGTTCGTCACTCTGACGCTGGACGCGGAGAAGATAGACCGCTACGACGTGGCGGCTATCACGAAGCGTCTGAACCAGTGGCTTGACAACCGCGTTCGTCGCTGCGGCCTCGCCTACGCCCTTGTGCCGGAGCGGCACAAGGACGGTGCCGTCCATTTCCACGGCTTCTTCAATGACGCGCTGGAAACGACGGACAGCGGCACCATATCACTGCCCGGCTCCAAGAAGCCCCGCCGTCCCCGCAGCGCCAAACAGCGCGAGGAATGGCTCCACAATGGCGGACACGCGGTTTTCAACCTCCCGGCGTGGGATTATGGCTTTACGACGGCAATCGAGCTGTACGGCGAACGCGAGGCCGCTGTGACCTATGTTTCCAAGTACATCTCCAAGGCCGGGGAGAGGGTGGGCGGGCGCTGGTACTACTCCGGCGGCGCGCTGCGCCGTCCCGATGTCGGCTTCACCGACGGCGACATGGAGGACTACCTCGCCATGGCGGACGCCGTTTTCTTTGATGAGGACTTCGGCGCGTATCTCATGGACTGCCCGGATATGCCGGGCGTACAGTTCTTATTTTTCAGGAGGGAACAGTGATGGTCTGGTTCTATCTTCGGACGAGGGATGTCATCGACGGGCGCGAGCGCTGGGTGCGGAACATGGACGGGAGGCCATGCCGCTACATCAGCCGGGAAGCAGCGGAGCTTATCGCCCGTGGGCTGACGAAGCTCCCCCGCGAGGTGCGGGTGGTAGAAATCGACGATGAATTCGAGGAGGTGTGCGCGGATGTGCCCTTTCGGTTCGAATAAGCGCTTGTTCTGCTGGCGCTTCACCCTGTACGGGGAGGCGGCTTGCGCCAACTGCGCGGACGGCCCCCACGCGGGTCAGCTCGACAGCGATTTTACAAAATCAGGATTGTTAAACGGGCGCTCCGGCCCCGGCCCCGCAGCGGGTGCGGGATTTTCGGGGCGGCGAGAGACCGCGCTGGAACGATGGGCAGAGGGGGCGCGCCATGACCACTGAGTACCTGCTGGAAAGGGAGGTAGAGCGGGTTCTGTCCGCTCTCATGCCGCAAAATCGGCTCATCCTGCGGACGATTTTACATACCGGGCTGCGCGTTTCGGACGTGCTGGAACTGAAGACGGCGGAGTTGAAGCCGTCTTTCTGGGTCACGGAAAAAAAGACAGGCAAGCGGAAGCAAATCGGGCTTCCGGGGCCGCTGCTGGCGGATATCCGCGCACAGGCCGGGCCGTACTGGGCCTTTCCGGGTCGTCGGGCTGGGTCGCACAAGACCCGTCAGGCCGTCTGGCATGACGTGAAGCGGGCCGCAAAGGCCTTTCGGCTGCCGCAGAACGTGGGGACGCACAGCCTCCGAAAGGTCTACGCGGTGCGTCTGATGCGGAAGTATGGGGACATCGAGCGGGTCAGGCGGGCGTTGAACCACCGCAGCGACAGTGTTACTGCCATCTACGCCATAGCAGACACACTTCTCCTTGAACAACAGCGCCGCCGCGAGGCGGCAAAACGACGGCGCAGTACGTTAAATGCGACTTGACTTCTTGCGTGAACTGGTGGTATCTTTAGGACAGCCCCGGACGCGCGAGCGAGAGGGGGGCAATTTTGGAAAGGAGGCTGACGGAATCCCCGCGCCAACGGCGAAGCCGGGCGGTGCGCGGAAATTGCACAAAACGGATCTATTTTGTTGGGCCGAGCGCCGACAGGCCAAGCGGCAAAATGACGCTTGCCGGGCGCGATGCGTCGGCATTTTGCCGCGCAGCCGCGCAGCGGGCGAGGGCCGTACAGTTACGGCTTGCTCAATCTGCTCCGCATACCCGCAGGGGGGCGGAGCAATAAAAAGCAAGACGTAATTGAACAAAATAAAAATTTTGTTCAATTAAGGGGAGAGCAAAACCCCAAATACAGCAAAATGAAAATGCAGCACAAGAACTGTCCCGGGGAGCGACTGTTTCCGGCTCTCTTGCCGACAGCACAAGCGCTGCATTTGCAAAAGGTACTTATATCTATCATTATATTTAAATATTTAAGATATGTAAGCCGGCCCGAAACTTTATCGGACCGGCTTTCGTTGGTCACGGAAACCACCGGCTCTGCCGGTGGAGGTGTCCCGTAAAAAGCTTTAG
>JBJDYU010000052.1:0-39781 GCA_051867615.1 Oscillospiraceae bacterium
CTTTTTACGGGACACCTCCACCGGCAGAGCCGGTGGTTTCCGTGACCAACGAAAGAGCGGCGGAAATCTCCGCCGCTCTCCTTTATTCTTCGAAAACGTGCCTACAGTGCGGGCACCCGGGACATCAAAGTCAATCCGGCTCGTTGTGTACCCAGCTCGCTCCTTTTTCATTATATGAGAAGTCTACTTCCCATACCTTTCCTTCTGCGTCTTTGATATATATCGGAAAAGAACCGTAGTTCTTTACAGATACCCATAATTCGTTGCCATTTGTTTGTATCTCAACGCCGTCATATGCAGACTGCACTTCAAAAGGAGGCGTACCCTCCAGATCCGTTGCAAACGTCGCATCAGGGGATGCAGTTGCATGATATTCATACCAAGAACCGAACAGAAGCATTGCTCCTATCAGGACAAATGCAAGCAGGCGCACCGGTTTCCTTTTAAACAAAACGAGCGGAAAAACCGCCAATTCTCCCATGATGAACAGGGAGGAAAGCAGATAACGGGGAAAGCTTCCGAGCATCATATGGACAGAGGCCGCCAGAGAAATGCACAGGATGAAGTTCACGATGCTCAGGAGGCATACGCTCAGCCAATTCCCCTTTTTGGTATACCATGCCAGCATTCCGCCGGGAAAGGTAAACAATGTGATGACCGCCCACTCCGGATAATACGCAAAAATTTGCCAGTGAAGCCAGCAAAACGGGACCTGTACCAGATAAATCAGCGGCTGGCTGATCAGAAAGAACACAAAAGTTTTTGTTCCTGCCTCCAGCGGTTTTTCGCAGTTCAGGGCGATAAACAATGCCATGCACACCCAGAATTCAAAGCTGATCCCCGGCTGCTGCAAAGAAGTTCCCTGGAAGATTTTCGGGACCATAAGCAATCCCGGTACGATCCCGCAAACAGCAGACAATAGGAGCAGGCGCTTCCATGTCATATCCGTTTTTGTAAACAGTTTCTCTAATCCAGCTATCATGCTTCTCCTCCATGGAAAATGAAAACCCGCCATCCCCACACGTTCCGCTTTGACGGATCCAGTATACCATAGCGCGGAATTGCCCGCAACAGAGGGGGTCGGCGAAATCAGCGGGACCAAAGCCCGGCAGCGCGCAGGGTAAACGGGAGAGCGATTGCAAATCCGCCGGGAATGTGGTACGATGCTCCTATCAATCATTCCATCACAAAGGAGCGCACCATGAGCCGCTATCCTTACCTTCTTTTCGACGCGGACAACACCCTCTTTGACTTCAGCGCCGCCGAGCGTCTGGCCTTTCGCGGCACCTGCGCGCAAAACGGCCTGCCCTACTCGCCGGAAAATTACGAGGTCTACCAGCGCATCAACGCGGCGCTGTGGACAGACTTTGACCGGGGCCTTTGCAGCAAGGAGTTCGTGGTGATCGAGCGCTTCCGCCGCTTCCTCGCCTACCTCGGCGTGGAGGGCGATGCGGAGGCCTGCACCAGAGCCCACGAGGCGGGCCTTGGCCAGTGCGCCGAGCTGATCGACGGCGCGGAGGAGCTTTGCCGCACCCTCTCCGGAAACCACAAGCTCTATCTCATCACCAACGCCGTGGCCGCGGTGCAGCGCAGCCGCCTTGCAAAGTCCGCCATCAAGGACTACCTCTCCGGGGCCTTCATCTCCGAGGACGCGGGCTGCGGCAAGCCCCAAAGCGCCTATTTCGACTATGTGTTCTCCCGCATTCCGGGCATCACAAAGGAAAACTGCCTTGTCATCGGCGATTCCCTCACCAGCGACATCCAGGGCGCCAACAACTACGGCCTCCCCTGCGTCTGGTATAATCCCGGGGGCCATCCTCTGCCGGAGGGGCTGCGGGCCGACCATGTGATCTCCGATCTGCGGGAGCTGTACGCCATCATTGGGGACTGATACTCTTTGCCGCCTGCCGGGCTTTCGGCGGGCGGCGTTTTTCCATTTCTTTGTCAGAAATCCGCGGTTTTTTACGTCTGTTATAATAGAGGGACCCAAGCGGGAAAGGAGGGCAGGCTCATGGAGGACCACGAGATCGTGGCGCTGTACTGGCGGCGGGACGAGCGCGCCATTGAGGAGAGTGGGCGCAAATACGGCCCCTACTGCTATTCCCTGGCCCAGCGCATCCTTCAGCGGCACGAGGACGCGGAGGAGTGCGTCAGCGACACCTGGCTCCGGGCCTGGAACGCCATGCCGCCCCAGCGGCCAAACCGGCTGCGGCTGTTCCTCGCGCGGATCACCCGGAATCTGGCCTTCGACCGCTGCCGCGCCCTGGGCGCGGAAAAGCGGGGCGGCAGCCTCACCGTGGCGCTGGAGGAGCTGGGCGAGTGTCTCGCCGCGCCGGAGGGCGTGGAGGAGCCGCTGCGGCAAAAGGAGCTGGAGGAGTGCCTGGGCCGCTTTCTCCGCTCGCTGCCCGCCCGGGAGCGAGGCGTGTTTCTGCGGCGCTACTTCTTTCTGGACTCCACGGGCGAGATCGCGGCGCGATACGGCCTGTCCGACGCGAACGTGCTGACGCTCCTTTCCCGGACGCGAAAGAAGCTGAAAGCGCAGCTGGGAAAGGAGGGCTTTGACACATGAACCCTGCGCAGCTTTTTGCCGCCGTGGGCGAAACGGAGGAACGCTTCCTCGCGGAAAGCGAACATCCCTCCAAAAAGCGCCGCTGGCGCAGGCCCCTGGCCGTGGCCGCGTGTCTGGCGCTGCTCCTCGCAGGGGCGGTGCAGACGCTCTTGCGGCTGGAATATCTGACTGCCGGTTGCGGCGCGTGGCCCGGCGACATCGTGGACGGCGTTTACTACTACCGCGTGCCCCACAAGGGCTTTTGCCGCTATACCCCGGAGGAGGGATCGGAGCTGCTGGTCCACACCATCTTAGAGGACGGCTGCATCGTCAACGAATACGGCGTGTACTACACCCGGGGGCGGAGCCTGTACGTCCGCGTCCATGCGACAGGAAAAACGGAAAAGCTCTACACCGTTCCCCTCTTTACCGTCTCCCACATCGGCGTGAGCTTTCTCGCGGAGGGAACGCTGGATCTGACGGTCTACAACAAGTGGAAGGAATATAAGTACGATCTGGAGCTGGACGGCAAGACCGGCGAGGTGCTCTCCACCCTCCTGCCCCCCACGGACTACGGCGAGGACGTGCTGCGGCCCACGGAGCAAAGCTATCTCGTGGGTGAACGGCGCATTGAAAAGGTGAAGGTCTCCCGGGAGGAGACGGACGCGGTGGCGGCGCAGTACGGCCTGACGTTCCATGACCGGCTCTGTGACCTCACGGAAAACGGCGTTTCCCTCCTGCCGGAGGGGGCCTACACCAGCGATTACAGCGACACGCAGCTGGGCGATTACCTGCTGGTGCAGTATTTCTTCCCCGAAACGCTGGAGACGGAGGGAGATCACGCCCTGCTCCTGCTGCCGGAGGGCGGCAGCGTGGAGCTGCCGAACACGTATATCAGCGCCGCGGCGGAGGGCTATGTCTACTGCATGGCCTACAGCGATTCCGGTGAGCAGGAGAATGCGATAAGCTGTCTCGAAATCGCGAGCGGCGAGAGCTGGACGCTGCCGCTGGATCACCCGGAGCTGGCCTCCGACCTATACGACTTCGCCACCGACGGGACGCTTCTCTACTCCAGCGCGCCCTGGGCCAAGGCGCAGACCTGCTGGGAGATCGTCCGTGACGAAAGCGGCCGTCCCGCCTCCCTGCGGCTGGTGGCGGAGGACATCTCCGAGGGTATGCGGTAAAAAAGCAGTCCCGCCGTACGGCGGGACTGCTCCATTTTTTCACAGCCGCACCAGCCTGGCCCGGTGGCCGATGGCGGGGCAGAATTTCATCAGCAGGTCGTTGGTCCTGATGCGGAAATGGCTGCGGTTGTCGCAGGCGTTGGAGGCGAACCACTCATCGTTCGCGATCTCCCGGTCGATGACCAGCTTCACCTTTCCCGCCTTGTCGTGCATCAGGCAGGGGATGGACGCGGTGCCGGGCGTCACGCCCAGCAGCTCCATCATCTCCTCCTCCGAGGCAAAGGAGGGATGGCTGCACTCCAGCTTCTCCTGAAAGGCCTTGGTATTAAACTGCTTGTGGGCCGGCATCATCACCAGATAGTACTGGGTCTTTTCCTGATTGCGGACAAGAGAGCTTTTCCGGATCTCGCTGCCAAGCTTGGCACTGACGATATCACAGTCCTCCATGGGGCCGGCAGAGTCGTTATCCACCCGCTCAAAGGGGATGCCCAGCTCCTCCAACAGGGCGAAGGTCGCCATTTCCGCGGCGCTGCGCTCACCCGTGGGGGCGGTGGTAAAGATCTCGCTGACGAACATACGCATGACCATCCTTTCTTATGCAAAAAGCGGGCCGGCGACGCCGGCCCGCTTTACGGTACATTACTTTCTCAGTCGTCCTGCTCCTCGTCGTCCATGCCGGCGGCATTGGCGAGGTCGCTCAAATCAAACTCCAGCTTTTCGCCGCAGTTGGGGCAGATGACTTCGCCGTCCTCCAGGACGGAATCGTCGAAGAAGATCTCCTCCTCGCAGTTGGGGCAGGTGGTGACGTAGCACTCGTCTTCGTCATCCTCGTCTTCTTCCTCGTCATCCTCCTCGTAGAGGAACTCCTCCACGTCGGAGAGATCGTCGCTGACGGCGTCGATGCCCTCCTCCAGCTCGCAGATCTCGTCCTCCAGCTCTTCCAGCTCCTCGGAGACGTCGCCCAGCAGGTCGATGATGGCGGCCAGGAGCTTGCCCTCCTTGGTCTCCTCGTCCAGCTTCAGGCCCTCTGCCAGGCCCTTCAGATACGCGACCTTTTCAGCAATACCCATTTCGTTCTCCTTTCAGAAAATCACACAGGTGTTGATAGTACCCTATGTTCCTTCCGCCGATCAACCCTTGCTGCGGCCCAGATACTCGCCGGTGCGGGTGTCGATCTGGATCTTGTCGCCCTCGTTGATGAACAGAGGCACCTTGACCTCCGCGCCGGTCTCCAGAATGGCGGGCTTGGTGACGTTGGTGGCGGTATCGCCCTTCACGCCGGGATCGGACTTGGTGACCACCAGATCCACGAAGTTGGGGGGCTCCACGCCGAAGACGTTGCCCTTGTAGGACAGCACCTTGCACATGGTGTTTTCCTTGATGAAGCGGAACGCATCGCCCAGCACGTCCTTGTTCAGGGGGACCATGTCGTAGGTCTCCTGATCCATGAAGTAATACAGCTCGCCGTCGGCATAGCTGTATTCCATGTCCTTGCGGTCGATGAACGCTTCCTCGAACTTGGCGGTGGGGTTGAAGGAAGTCTCGGTCACAGCGCCGGTCACGACGTTGCGCATCTTGGTGCGGACGAAAGCGGCGCCCTTGCCGGGCTTCACGTGCTGGAACTCGATGACCTGCATCACCTTGCCGTCCATCTCAAAGGTCTTGCCGTTGCGGAAATCGCCGGCGGTAATCGTTGCCATAGTGTCAATCCTCCATATTCCTGGGGACGGGCGGGCCGCCTCCCGATTCTAATAGTATGAAATACGCGAAATAATACCGCAGATATTTTATCGCATCTTCGCATACTTGGCAATAGGTTTCCCCGTATTTTTTGCGTCAGCGGGACAAAAATCTGCCATTTTTTCAGGGAAAGGGAGCCGCCGCTCCGGCGGCCCTCAGCCCCCCCGGCGCCGCATATTCGCCTTCGCCCGGGCCTTGAAGGGGCGCTGCAGCAGGTGGAGCACATGGTTCCACGCCCCCACGGGGCCCTCCAGCGGCTCCACCATCAGCGCGGGGATGCCCATGCGTTTGGCCGCCAGCACATCCGTCAGCAGCTTATCGCCGAGAAAGGCGCAGTCCGTCGGCGCTTTTCCCGCCTCCTCCATGGCCTGCACCAGCCCCCGGCGGGAGGGCTTTCCCGCGTGGCGGACATAGGGCAGGCCCAGCGGCGCGCAGAACTCCCCGGCCCGGACGCCGGAGCGGTTGTTGGAAACAACCGTCACGCGGATGCCGGCGCGCTCCAGCTCTCCCAGCCAGCGGCGCAGCGCCTCGTCGGGCTGCCGCCGGGCCTTGGGGGCCAGGGTATAGTCCAGATCGCAGAGCAGCAGCGTCACGCCGAGCTGCTGCAAAAACGCCGGCGTGACGGAACGGTAATCCGGAAAAACATAGTCCGGGACAAGGGATAGGCTCATAACGCGCCGCCTTTCTGCATACAATCATTTTATCCAGTATAGCAGAAATCTTTTGCCGAGACAAGGGGGGGCCTCTATGCAGCTCTATCTCACGGCCACCGCCGAATACGAACCCGCCGCCGCCAGGCTTTCCCGCTCTCTGGCCCATATGTGCTACCGCGTGGGCGCGGAGGGGCGGCTCATGCGCAACGCCTCTCCCAAGGGCGGGATCATGGTGCTGACCGACGCGGGAAGGCCCTCCTTCGCGGAGGGAAAGCAGCTGGCGGGCGAGGTCATGCAGGAGTGCCGGGCGGGAAACTTCAGCGGCGTGGCGGTGGACTTCGAATCTCCGCCCGCCGACGACCGCCTTCACTTTCTCCGCCAGCTGGGCGACCAGCTCCGCTACGCCGGAAAGCGTTTTTTCGTGCCGGAGCGCTACGCACCGTCCTTCCCCACCGCCTCTATCCTGCTCTGCACCGCCCTCTCCGGCGGAGATTTTCAGACGCGGCTGAAAAAGGCCGCCCGGGAGTACGGCGCCCGGCGTCTGGCGCTGGACGTACAGTGGCTGCGCATGGACTTTCCCCTCCCCTGCCCCAGCGGCTGCGGACGGCCGCTGACGGCGGAGAACCTGACGGCCCTCATGCGCGCACAGCAGCCTGTGGCGCTCTTTTCCGAGGAGCTTTGCGCGGAATACTTCACCTACGCCCGGGCGGCGGAGCATCACTTCGTGCTGTTCGACACGGCGGAAAGCATCCTGAAAAAGCTCCGCTTCGGCGCGCAGCTCGGCTGCGGCAGCGCGTTTATCCTGTACGCCGAGGCGGACGACCCCGCGGGACTCATGCAGCGCATCCGAAAGGAAAAAGTCCTGTGACGAATGTCACAGGACTCAGGCTGTCGAAAAGCTTTCCGGCCAAAGGTTTCGGAGGGAAAGATAGTGTGAAAGAAAACCGTCAGGGTTGTCTTTCGCGTTCAATCAAACGACTTTTTGAAACTTCCGGGAAGTTTCAAAAAGTCCGGCAGCTTATCGGAAAAGCCCAAGCGGCTTTTCTGATAAGCTGAAGTCCTGTGACGAATGTCACAGGACTTTCAGCAGACGCATCCATTAATAATATCTCTTGTTGCGATTCTTGCGAGCGGCTTCGCTCTTCTTGCGGCGCTTGACGCTGGGGCTCTCATAATGCTCTCTCTTGCGGACCTCGGCCACGATACCAGCCTTGGCGCAGCTGCGCTTGAATCTTCTCAGCGCGCTGTCCAGAGATTCATTTTCCTTGACATGCACTTCGGACATCTATTTTTTCCCTCCCTCCGATGCATTCGGCTCGATCCAGAATGCTCTTTAAGAGTCATAGTTCATGACTTAACAACGGATATTATAATAGATGCCCCTATTCTCTGTCAATTCTTTTTTTCACATTCCGGGAAAATTTTTGCCTTTTCGCGGTCAAACGGGCCGTATTTTTCAATCCGTCCATTCCGAAATCACAGCTTCTTTTCAAATACATAGCGCTGGGGTGACATCCCCATCGCCTGATACATAGCAATGGCACTCTTGTTGAAATCCCAAGTATGCAAATCCAGACGAATAGCCCCCTGTTCTTTTGCCCACAACTCAACCTCTGCAAATAGCCTTGTTGCAACTCCTTTGCGACGATAGGCAGGCAAAACATAGATATTATCCAGGCATACAGTCTTTACATCCTTGACCATGCCGCTTTCTTCCCAAAGTGTTGCTCCAACAATACCCACAAGCTGTTCATTCTCAAAAGCGCCAAGTTCCAAACCGCCAGGATAGGATAAATTATGAACAAAAGCATCCTTGGGATATATTTTGTCCTTATCCCGATGCACAAAATAGTCTGGTCGAGCCTGCACATGAAATTCATCCAGTTCCTTGTATAGTTCAATTACCATATCGTAATCGGACTCTATCAGTTTCCTAATTTCCATTATCTCTGACCCTCTCTGTCAAACTCCGATCTGTCGTTCTCTTTATCAGGGCAAATATATCACAGATCCTGTTCATGCGCAAGAAAGGCTATGGCAAATTCCCTTGCCATAGCCTTTGCTGCTTTATAGCCGCCGGGCTGTTTCCCCGGCGCCTTTTTTGTTACTTTACGATGAGGTTCACCAGCTTGTTCTTCACAAGGATGGTCTTGACGATCTGCTTGCCCTCCAGCGCCCGGGCGACCTTCTCCACTTCCTTCGCCGCGGCCACCACCGTGGCCTCGTCGCTGTCCATGGGAACCGTGACGGTGCCGCGGAGCTTGCCCAGGATCTGCACGGCCATCTCCACAGTGGCATCCACAGTCTTGCTCTCGTCATAGACGGGCCAGGGCTGCTGGCAGGCCATCTTCCCCGTCTCGGCGGCAAAGCCCATCATCTCCCACAGTTCCTCGCAGATATGGGGCGCGAAGGGGCTGAGCATCAGCACCAGCGCCTTCATGTCGCCCCGGCTGGCGCCGTTGGCGTAGAAGTCGTTGACCAGCGCCATGAGCGTGGCGATGGCGGTGTTGAACTTCATGGCCTCGATATCCTCGCTGACCTTGCGGATGGCCTTGTGGATGGCGGATTCGTTGGCCTTGGAATACTCCTCGCCGCTGTGCTCCATCTCGCTGAGGTTCCACACGCGGTCCAAAAAGCGCTTGCAGCCCTTCACCGCGTTGGCGGACCAGGCGGCGGCCTTCTCAAAGTCGCCGATGAACATGATATAGGTGCGCATGGTGTCCGCGCCGAACTGGTCGATGATGTCGTTGGGGTTGATGACGTTGCCGCGGGACTTCGACATCTTCTCGCCGCCCTCGCCCAGGATCATGCCGTGGCTGGTGCGCTTCTGGTACGGCTCCTTGGTGGGCACTGCGCCGATATCGTAGAGGAACTTATGCCAGAAGCGGCTGTAGAGCAGGTGCAGCGTGGTATGCTCCATGCCGCCGTTGTACCAGTCCACGGGACTCCAGTACTCCAGCGCCTCCTTGCTGGCCAGGGCCTTGTCGTTGTGGGGGTCCATATAGCGCAGGAAGTACCAGCTGGAGCCCGCCCACTGAGGCATGGTATCCGTCTCGCGTCTGGCAGGGCCGCCGCAGCAGGGACAGGTGGTGCTGACCCAGTCGGTCATCTTGGAAATGGGGCTCTCGCCGTCGTCGGTCAGCTCATAGCTGTCTACCTCGGGCAGCAGCAGAGGCAGCTGCTCCTCCGGCAGGGGCTGCCAGCCGCACTTGTCGCACCAGACCATGGGGATAGGCTCGCCCCAGTAGCGCTGGCGGGAGAACACCCAGTCGCGGAGCTTATAGTTGGTCTTGGGATGGCCGATGCCTTGCTTCGTCACCCACTCCTTCATGGCGGGAATGGCCTCCCGCACGGTCATGCCGTTGAGGAAGTCAGAGTTCACCATGATGCCGGTGTCGTCCTTCAGGGTGAAGGCTTCCCTGGTGATATCGCCGCCCTTTACCACCTCGATGATGGGCAGGCCGAACTTCGTGGCGAAGTCCCAGTCGCGCTGGTCGTGGCCCGGCACGCCCATGACGATGCCGGTGCCGTAGGTGATGAGGACGTAGTCGGAGACGAAG
Organism: Oscillospiraceae bacterium; assembly: GCA_051867615.1. Classification (GTDB taxonomy): domain Bacteria; phylum Bacillota; class Clostridia; order Oscillospirales; family Oscillospiraceae; genus RGIG5472. The sequence continues at coordinate 9,686 of JBJDYU010000052.1, forward strand.
ATGGGGATCTTTGTGCCGTTGGCGGGGTTGATGGCCTCGATGCCCTCGATGCGGACGCCGGACTTGTCCTTGTTCAGGTCCGTGCGCTCCAGATCGGACTTGCGGGCGGCCTCCGCCATGTAGGCCTCGATGGCGTCCCAGTTCTTGATCTGGTCCTTCCACTTTTTCAGATACTCATGCTCCGGGGACAGGACCATGTAGGTCACGCCGAAAAGCGTGTCGCAGCGGGTGGTATAGACCGTGAGCTTGTCGCCGTTGGTGGCGGTGAAATCCACCTCCGTACCGGTGGAGCGGCCGATCCAGTTGCGCTGCTGGATCTTCACGCGCTCGATAAAGTCCAGATCGTCCAGATCGTCGATGAGCCGCTCGGCGTACTCGGTGATCTTCAGCATCCACTGGCTCTTTTCCTTGCGGATGACGGCGCTGCCGCAGCGCTCACACACGCCCTCCACCACTTCTTCGTTGGCAAGGACGCACTTGCAGCTGGTGCACCAGTTCACGGGCATGGAGGTCTTGTAGGCCAGGCCGTGCTTATAGAGTTGCAGGAATATCCACTGGGTCCACTTGTAGTAGCCGGGGTCGGTGGTGTTCACCTCCCGGTCCCAGTCGAAGGAGTAGCCCAGCATCTGCAGCTGCTTGCGGAAATTCGCGATGTTGTCGTGGGTCACCTTGGCGGGATGGATGTGGTTTTTGATGGCGTAGTTCTCCGTGGGCAGGCCGAAGGCATCGTAGCCGATGGGGAACAGCACGTTATAGCCGTCCATCCGCTTCTTGCGGGCCACCACGTCCATGGCGGTATAGGGGCGGGCATGGCCCACGTGCAGGCCGTTGCCGGAGGGATAGGGAAACTCCACCAGAGCGAAAAACTTGGGTCTGGTGGTGTCGCCTGTCTTGGCGGCGAAGGTCTTCTCCTCCCGCCACTTCTGCTGCCATTTGTTCTCAATGGCGGTAAAATCGTACTTCATACTGCTCTCCTCTTCTCATATATCCATGAAGTTTTTCTGCGAATCAAAAAGTCCCTGACCGGTATGCACCCATACCGGTCAGGGACGCACCTTGGCGTGTTACCACCCTGCTTCAGCCGCCGGTCGCCCGGACGGCTCTCCGCGCCCCTTCTTGGGGGCATGGTCTGTAACGGGACCTCCCGTCCCACCCTACGAAACGCTCCTTCGGGCAGGCGGCTCCGGGGCCAGTCATGCACGGTCCCTCCCCATCGGCTCGCAGCGGCCGCCGACTCTCTTCAGGCGGAGATGACCGTCTTTTTCCCCTTCTTCGCTGATTTCAACGGGCTTATTGTAGCTTTTGCGCAAAGGTTTGTCAAGCCTTATTCCTGCCCCAGCACGCCGCTGAGGTCCACTTCCCTGCCGTCGCTCCACAGGCGCTCAAGAGAGTAGAACTCCCTCGCCTCCTTGTTGAACACGTGCACCGCAATGCAGCCGTAGTCCAGCAGCACCCAGGTGCCGCCGCGGTAGCCCTCCCGGTGGAGGGGCGTTTCCCCGGCTTCCTCCGCCAGCGCCTTCTCCACCGCGTCGCAGAGGGCGTTGATCTGGGTGTTGGAGGAGCCGCTGCAGATGACGAAGTAATCCGCGAGGGTGGTCAGCTCCTCGATCTCCAGCACGCGGATCTCGCGGCCCTTCTTTTCATCCAGCGCTTTGGCCGCCAGCAGGGCCATTTCCTTGGAAGATACCATATCGTTATCGTTCTCCTTTCCGGCCGGTCTTACCGGCCAGTAGCATCGTCAATCAGATCTTCTCCGCCGTCGGCAGCCGGGTTCTCCCCGCCGGTCCCCTGCCCCTCATCCGGCGTCTCCGGGTCCGTGGAGGGCGTGTCCGGGCCGGTGGAGGGCGGGTCGTCCTCTCCGCCTGTCGGCACGCTCGGGTCGAAGCCCGGGTCATAATTCGGATCGTCCGGGTCCACAGACGGCGCGTCCGGGTCGTAGTCCGGGTCATAATTGGGGTCCTCCGGGTCGGTGGAGGGCAGCACCGGAGCCACCGCCGCCACGCTGTCCTCCACATAGCCGGTGGTGGAGGAGATGCTGCCGTCCGGGTTCACAGACATGATGTCCAGGTCCTTGAGGGTGAATACCTTGGTGAATGGACTGAGACTCTCGTTCACGAGCTTCAAAAGCGCGTTCGCCTGCGGCACCACATAGGACTGCATATTCTTCACCACACGGCTCCAGCAGCTCACCGGCGTGTTGGGCATGGTGACAAAGTTCACGTTTTCCATGGTAAGGCCGCCCAGCACCGCGCCCTTGCCCAGCCAGAACAGGTTCTGCACGCTCAGCTCCGTCTGCACGTTCCGCTGGAAGATCTCCGCGAATTCGAACAGCTTTACCGCGTTTTTCACCTGCAGCACCTGGGAGATGACCGCCTTCAAAAAGGCCTGCTGGGTCTTGATGCGGCCGATGTCCCCCTCGGCATAGCCGTGGCCGCTGTTGTCATGCCGCCAGCGGATGACGCCCATGGCGGCCTCGCCGTCCAGGAGCTGATAGCCCGCGTCCACGTCGATGACCAGGTCCTGATAGGGGTCCTTGTACTTCATGTCCCGCGGCACGTCGAACCATACGCCGCCGATGGCCTCCACCAGCTCGCCCACGGCCTCCCACTCCACCACCATGGTGTAGTCGGGCTGGAAGCCCACCAGCTGGGAGACCTCTATCTTCAGCTTCTCGATGCCCTTTTCTCCGCCGCCGTAATTATTATAGACGGAGTTGATCTTCTTCACGTCCCAAGGCACGTTCACCATGGTGTCCCGGGGGATGGACATGACGGTCATGTTCTGATTGGTCATGTCGTAGCTGATCAGCATCATGGTGTCGCAGTTGCCGCCGCCGCCCGTGTCACGGCCCAGCAGCAGGAAGGTGTAGAAGTCCTTGCTCTTGCGCTCGCCGGAGAGCAGCGGCTGCAGGCCGTCGCCCACGTCCATTTCCTCCTGCTGGCCGTCCTCGCTGGGACGGTCCACCTCCGGGCGGACGAACAGCGCCTTGTAGGCCAGCAGCCCCACCAGCAGCACCGCCAGCACCGCGCAGGTGATGATGAGGGCCAGCTTCACCCGGCGGGCCTTTTCCTCCTCCGGGTCCGCCGGCGCCGCGTTCTGCTTCCTGCGCTCCTCCAGACGCTTTTCCGTGTCCAGACGGTCCGCCTCCTCGTCGCCCTCGCGCACCACTTCGTAAACGACCTGGCTCTCAGGAGCCTCCTGCTTCTTCAGCTTTCCCTTTTCTTCCTCCCGGAAGCTCCCCCTGGGCGCTTCCCGTTTTCCTCTGATGCTCATAGTGTAGTTCCTTTCAGGTATGCCAATGCTTCCAGCGTTTTTTCGTGGATGGGGTTGCCCATGGCCGTCATCTCCTCCACCGTCATGGCGAGGCCCAGCCGCAGCCCCTCGTCCAGATCCCTTTCACACACACGCCGCAGCTCCTCCACCCCGGGAAAGTCCCGGGTGGGCTCGATGTAATCCGCGAGATAGATCACCTTTTCCAGCTTCGTCATATCCGACCTTCCCGTGGTATGCCAGCGGATAGCGGCGACCACCTCGTCGCTCTCGCCGAAAAGGTCCTTCGCCAGCGCCGCCCCGGTGCGGGCGTGCAGCAGCTTCAGCGCCTTCTGCTCCAGCGCATCCAGCCGGAGGCCGTACAGCTCGCAGAGGGCCAGCTGCTCTTCCATGGACAGGCGCTTGGTGCAATCGTGGAGCAGCGCGGCCCGCCGGGCCGCTCCCACGTCCGCGCCGTACTTCTCCGCGAGATGCGCGGCGGTCCGCTCCGTCCCCAGCACATGGGGCACGCGCTTTCCCTTGAGAAAGCTGAGGGCCACGGGCCGCAGCTCATCAAGCGTGAGGTGCTTTAAGTCGGCCTTTGTGCCGTAAAGCCCACGGCGCAGAATATAGCCGTACACGGCGGGGGGCAGGAATTCCTCTCCCCGGCCCTCCGCGAGGCCCTGCCGCAGCTCCGTGGAGGATATCTCCACCAGGTTCGGCAGCGTCAGCGTGCGCACCTCGGCGCCCGGAAAGGCCCGGCGCAGCTCCTCCGCCGTGGCGGCAAGGCTTCTCTCCGTGTCCTCTCCGTGCCGGCCGAAGGCGCAGAGGCCCGCGAGACGCAAAATCTCGTCCGCCGCCCGCCACTTAGCAAAGGTACGGAGCATATCCGTCCCCACCAGCAGCCACAGCTCCGCCTCCGGATACTCCTCACGCAGCGCCCGCAGGGTGTCCACGGTGTAGCTCGGCCCCTCCCGGCGCATTTCCATGTCGGAGACCTCGATTGCCGGCATCCGCAGGCTCTCCGCCCCCAGGCGGGCCATCTCCAGCCGCTCGGATGCGGAGGCGCTTTGCTCCGCCAGCTCCTTATGGGGCGGCAGAGCCGCCGGGATCAGGAGGAGGCGGTCAAGGGCCAGCTCCTCCGTCACGGTCTTCGCGGCGGCGAGATGCCCCAGATGGATGGGGTCGAAAGTGCCGCCGTAGATCCCGATGCGCATGGTCAGTTCCCCTTTCCGGGCGCTTTGCGCTTTTTATCCGTCACAAGCTGTATCTTCCGCTTGTCCGCGTCATGCTGGCGGCGGTACAGCACGAATTTCGAGCCGATGACCTGCACCACCTCGCTGCGGGTGGGAACGCGCAGCTGCTCCGCCGCCTCCCGCGCCGTCAGCATGGAGTTCTCCAGCACCCGGCCCTTGATCAGTTCCCGGGCCTCCAGCGCGTTGTTGGCCTCCCGGATGACGTTCTCGCTGATGCCGTCCTTGCCCACCATCAAAATGGTGTCGGCCTGGCTCGCGATGCCGCGCAGCTGCGCTCTCTGTTTACTCGTCAGTTCCATATCGTTTCCCCGTTTATTTCAAATAGTCTTCCAGCTTCTTCGCAAAGGCCCTGAGGGCGTTGCCACGGTGGGACACCTGTGCCTTCTCCTCCCGGGAAAGCTGGGCGAAGGTCTTGCCCGCCGCCGGGTAGAAAAACACCGGGTCGTAGCCGAAGCCGCCCTCTCCCACGGGAGCGTAGGCGATGCTGCCGTCCACGCGGCCCTCCGCCGTAAGCTCGTTTCCATCCGGAAAAGCGCAGACGATGGCGGATGCAAAGTGGGCGGCGCGGGTGGATGCGCCCCGCATATTACTGAGCAGCAGCTGCACCTTCTCCGCGTCCGTCAGGTCCCCGCCGCCGTAGCGGGCGGAATAGACCCCGGGGCCGCCCCCCAGGGCGTCCACGCAAAGGCCGGAATCATCCGCGATGGCGGGCAGGCCGGAGGCCTGCATCACCGCCACTGCCTTCAGCCGGGCGTTTTCCATAAAGGTGGTCCCGGTCTCCTCCACCTCCACGGACAGGCCCAGATCGGACTGCAGCACGACCTCCACGCCGAGACGGCTTAAAATTTCCTCCATCTCCGCCAGCTTCCCCCGGTTTTGAGACGCCAATACAAATTTCATATCAAAGCACCCCCACGATCTCTTTTTCCTGTTCGATCAGCTCCCGCAGGCCCTTGCAGCACAGCGCCACCAGCGCCTGCTGCTCCGCCACGGTGAAGGCCCGGCCCTCGCCGGTGCCCTGCAACTCAATGATGGACAGCGTATCGTCCATGACGCAGTTGAAATCCACCTCGGCGCGGCTGTCCTCCGCGTAGCAGAGGTCCAGCAGCGGTGTCTCCTCCACGATGCCGGCGGAAACGCCCGCCACATAGCGCTTCACCGGATTTTCCGCCAGCACGCCCTCCGCCACGAGCTTTTTGCAGGCCAGGGCCAGGGCGATGAAGCCGCCGGTGACGGAGGCGGTGCGGGTGCCGCCGTCGCCCTGCAGCACGTCGCAGTCCACGGTGACGGTGCGCGCTCCGAGGGCCTGCCGGTCCACCGCCGCGCGAAGGCTCCGGCCAATAAGGCGCTGGATCTCCGCGCTGCGTCCGCTGAGCTTCAGCTTGTCGATGTCCCGGCGGCTCCGCTCCCGGTTCGCCCGGGGCAGCATGGAATACTCCGCCGTGACCCAGCCGCAGCCCTCCGCCACATGGGGCGGGACCCGCTCCTCCACGCTGGCGCAGCAAAGCACCTTGGTGTCGCCGCACTCGATCAGGCAGCTTCCCTCGGCAAATTTGACAAAATCCGTTGTGATGCGGATGGGGCGCAGCTCGTCCGGCGCCCGGCCGTCCTGTCTCAGCATAGCGTGTCTCCTTTTCCCCGCGCTCAGATCAGCGCGTTCACATAGGCGTCCGCGTCGAAGGGTTCCAGATCGTCGATGCCCTCTCCGAGGCCGATGAACTTCACCGGCACGCCGAGGGACTCCGCGATGGCGACGCAGATGCCGCCCTTGGCGGTGCCGTCCATCTTGGTGAGGATGATGCCGGTGAGCCCCGCCGTCTCCTTGAACTGTCTGGCCTGGATCAGGCCGTTCTGCCCGGTGGTGGCGTCCAGCACCAGCAGCGTCTCCACCGACGCCTCCGGCAGCTCCCGGTCGATGATCTTCCGGAGCTTCTGCAGCTCGTTCATCAGATTCTGCTTGTTGTGGAGCCTTCCCGCCGTGTCGCAGAGCACCACGTCCGTGCCCCGGGCTTTCGCCGCGGCCAGCGCGTCGAACAGCACGCTGCCGGGGTCCGCCCCCTCGTGCTGGCGCACGATCTCGCAGCCGCTGCGCTCCGCCCAGATCTGCAGCTGGTCTGCTGCCGCCGCGCGGAAGGTATCCGCCGCGCAGAAGAGGACCTTCTTCCCCTCCTGCCGCATCCGCCAGCCCAGCTTGCCGATGGAGGTGGTCTTTCCCACGCCGTTGACGCCGATGATGAGCGCCACGCCGGGCTTCGTCTCGAGCCGGAGCGCCGTCTCGCCCACGTTCAGCTTTTCCTTCAGAATATCCCGCAGGGCCTGCTTCACGTTCTCCTCGCCCTGCAGGCTCTTATCGTACACCGCCTTGCGCAGGCGCGCGATACAGTCCGCCGCGAGGGACGCGCCCAGGTCCGCCAGAATTAGGCTCTCCTCCAGCGACTCATAGAATTCCTCGTCCACGGTCTCCCAGATGATGGAGTCGAACCACGCTTTTTTGATCTTGCTGAAAAGTCCCATAGCTTCGTTCCTTTTCTTATTTGATATTCAGTTCCCTGGCCATGTCGTTCATGTTGATGGTGAGGACGCGGCTGACGCCCTTTTCCTGCATGGTGACGCCGTAGAGCACGTCCGCCTCCTCCATGGTGCCGCGCCGGTGGGTGATGACCACGAACTGCGTCTTGCCGGAGATGCGGCGCATATACTTCGCCACGCGCACCACGTTCGGCTCGTCCAGCGCCGCCTCGATCTCGTCCATGACACAGAACGGCGTGGGATGTACTTTCAGAATGGAGAAATACAGCGCGATGGCAACGAAGGCCTTCTCGCCGCCGCTGAGCAGCGAAATGGTCTTGAGGGATTTGCCCGGCGGCTGGGCCTTGATCTCGATGCCGCAGCCTAAAATATCCTCCGGGTCCTCCAGCTCCAGCGTGGCCCTGCCGCCGCCGAACAGCTCCGTGAAGGTCTCCTGGAAGCTCTCAGTCAGGAGCTTGAACTGCTCGGAGAAGATGGCGGTCATCTCCCGCGTGATCTCCTCGATGATGCCGAGCAGGTCGTCCTTCGACTTCTGCACGTCGTTGCGCTGGTCCGTGAGATAGGTATAGCGGGTGTTCACCCGTTCAAACTCCTCGATGGCCCCCACGTTCACGTTGCCGAGGGCGCTGATCTCCCGCTTCAGCTCCGCCACCCGGCGGCTGGCCTTGGAGACGCTCTCCAGCTCCACGCGCTGCTCCATGGCGGCGCTGTGGCTCAGCTCATAATGCTCCCAGAGCCTGTCGAGGATCTGCTTTTCCTCCATGGCGGAGGCGTTTTTCTTCTGCTCCAGCAGATTCACGCTGCGCTCGGCGTTCAGCAGCAGCTCGTTGCACTCTCTCGCCCGGCGGTCGCCGGCGGTGCGCTCCTGCTCCAGCTGCAGCTTCTCCTCCGTCAGCTTTTGGAGCTTCTCCCGGATGCCGGCGGCGCTTTCGCGCAGGGCGGCGGCCTCCGCCTGCCGCTCCGCCTCCTGAGCGCGGAGCTGTTCGTTTTTCGCCCGGTACTGCCCGATGAGGGCCTCTCTGGCGCTGCGGTCTCCCGCCATGTCGGCGGAAAGGGATTGCAGGTTTTGCAGCGCACCCTCCAGCGCGGTCTTTTCCGCGCTGAGGGCGGCGGCCTCCGCCTTCTTCGCCGCCATCTCCTCGCTGAGGGCTGCGCCGCGGCCCAGCAGCTCGCTTTCGCCGCTGCTGCGGCGCTCCGCCTCGGCACGGAAGCCTTCGGCCCTGCGCTCCGCGTCCGCGATGCGCTCCTCCGCCGCAAGGGCGTTCTCTCTTGCCTCGGCCAGACGGATCGCCAGCGATTCCTTCTCCTGCCGCAGGCTTTCCAGATTCTCCCGCATGGCGGAGAGCAGCACGTCGTAATGGTTCTTCTCGCCCTGGCGGCGCAGCACCTCGTCCTCGGCGCTGCGCTGCTGCCCGGCGGCGGTGTCCAGCTCATATTGGGTGCGCTGCAGCTCCCGCAGCTTCTCCTCCGCGTCCTTTTCCGCCGCGGCGAGGGAATCGGCCAGGCTCTGCCGCTTGCCGGTCAGCTCCTTCAGCTCTCCCGCGCGGCTCAGCACGCCGCTGCTCTGGCTGACGCTGCCGCCGGTCATGCTGCCGCCCCGGTTGATGATCTGGCCGTCCAGCGTGACGATGCGGAAGCGGTTTTGATACCTCCGGGCCATGGCGATGCCGCAGTCCAGGTCCTCCACCACCACGGTACGGCCCAGCAGGTACAGGAACACAGAGCGGTATTTCTCCTCAAACCGCACCAGCTCCGAGGCAAGGCCCACATAGCCGGTCTCCCGCTCCAGGCCCTTTTCCCGCAGCTCCTCGCCGCGGATGTCGGTGAGAGGCAGGAAGGTGCTGCGGCCGGCGGCGCGCTGCTTCAAAAGCGCGATGGCGTTCTTCGCGTCCTCCTCCCGGTCCACCACGATGTTCTGCAGTCCCGCCCCCAGGGCGATCTCCATGGCCACAGCGTAGCGCTGATCCGTCTCCATCAGGTTCGCCACCGGGCCGTGAACGCCCCGTAGGGCGCCGTGGGCCGCCGCGTTCATCACGGTCTTGACGGACTTGCTGAAGCCCTCATACTCCTTCTCCATCTCGCTGAGCAGATGGATGCGGGAATCCATGGCATTCAGGTCCATGGTCAGCTGCAGGGCCTTCTGCTTCGCCTCCTCGCTGCGGCTCTGCTTCTGCCGCAGCTTCAGCGCGTGGCCCTCGATGATATTGCGGACGGCGGCGGCTTCCTCCTCCGCGTCCTCCAGCGCCCGGCGGCTCTTCTTCGCCTGGGCCTCCGTCTCCGAAAGCTGGCTCTCCATGGCCGCCGCGTCGCCGTCGATGGCGCCGCCGCGTTCCTCCATAGCCTGTATGGCGGCGGCAAGGGCGGACTGCTCCGCGCGCTTCTCCGCCGCTTCGGCATTGGCGAGGGCCTCCTTCGCCCGGAAAGCCTCCGCCTCCTCAGCAGCGCTGCCGGCCCTGCGGGACAGCTCCTCCGCCTCCCGGAGCAGCGCGTCCAGCTCCTCCTCAAGCGCCGCCAGACCTGTCTCCGTCTCCGCCATGCGGCGCTTTTGCTCCTCTATTTTCTCCGTCAGCCCTCCGGCCCGGTCGAACTGCTCACGCAGCTCCTCCTCGGAGCGGCGGATGCTCTCCTCGTTGTGTTCGATGGAGGTCGCCAGCACCGCCGCCGCGGACTCCTGCTCGCTGATGCGGCCCTCGATCTCGCCGCTTTCGCGGCGCAGCTCCTCCGCCGCGAGGTCGTTCTCCCGGGCGGCGGCGGCGAATTTCTCGCCCGCGGCGTACTGCTCCTCCACCGCCGCCTTCGCCGCGGCAAGCTCCTGCTCCGCCGCGGCAAGGTCTGTCTCCAGCTTACGGGACGCGGCGCGCAGGCTCTCCAGCGACGTGAGCCAGAGGGAAATTTCCAGCACCCGCGTCTCGTCCCGGAGGATGAGGTAGCGCTTGGCCTTTTCCGACTGCTGGCGCAGCGGCTCCACCTGCAGCTCCAGCTCGGAAATCTTATCGTTGATGCGCACCAGGTTTTCCTCCGTGCGCTGGAGCTTCCGCTCCGCCTCCTCCTTGCGGTGGCGGAACTTGGAGATGCCGGCGGCCTCCTCGAAGATCTCCCGGCGCTCCCCGCTCTTGACGGAGAGGATCTCGTCGATCTTGCCCTGGCCGATGATGGAGTAGCCCTCCCGGCCCATGCCGGTGTCCATAAACAGCTCCGTCACGTCCCGCAGGCGCACCGCCTGGCGGTTGATATAGTACTCCGACTCGCCGCTGCGGTAGTAGCGGCGGGTGACGGAGACCTCGCTCTCGTCTCTCGGGAAGATGTGCTCGGTGTTGTCCATGACCAGCGTCACCTGGGCGAAGCCCATCTGGCCCCGCGTCTCCGTGCCGCCGAAGATCACGTCCTCCATCTTGCTGCCCCGCAGGCTCCGGCTGCTCTGCTCGCCCATGACCCAGAGCAGCGCGTCGGAGATATTGGACTTGCCGCTGCCGTTGGGGCCGACAATGGCGGTGATATCCTCGCCGAAATGCAGCACCGTTTTTTCCGGGAAGCTCTTGAATCCCTGGATCTCCAAAGCTTTTAAGTACACTCGTTTCCACCTCATCGTCGGATTCCGGACGCGGCCTTTCCGCGCCCCCTGCGCCCGCGGCGCGAGGGACATACTTTAACTAAGTTACTATAACAGAAAAGCGCCGTCTTTGCAAGATGGGAAAGGGGGATGGTCCTTTTACCCCAAGTGTTGATGCAGAATCTTCAGATAATCTCGCCAAATTCGTTGAAAAATCTGGTATTTTCTGCTATTATGAGGATTAAACATATCTACACGCACTTTTCTATGACATTATCCGATATATGCAACCATAGAGGAACCATATTATGCCAACCTTTAAGAAAAACAAAGAACTCAATGGTATTGAAATATATTTTGATAAAAAGCCAGAGGACGCAATTCTTCAGGAATTGCGTAGTGGTGGCTGGCGGTGGCACAATGCGAAAAAATGTTGGTATAACCGTGATAGCAGGACAAACGAAGCCCTCGCGCAGAAGCTGTGTGGGAACGATGGATCATCAGCCAAGAAAGACCGGTCAGCGACAACTCAAACGTTTGAGCGTCTTACAAAAGTAGAACCTCAGCGTATTACAGTTTCTTATGATATTATTTCCGGTCAGGCTGTCATAGCAAAGGTTTCTTTCACAAAATCAGACAGCCAATATACAGTCCTGAGTACAAACAATCAATTAATTTGCACCGATTGCCAGCGAATGTTCTCAATTCATGCTGTAGCTTGCCCTTTTTGTGGATGCCCGACCGCCCATGTTGTTGAAGCCTCTTTTGATGAGTGGTATCAAAAGGAACAAATGCAAAAGCGGCAGGATGAAGAAACACGCCGGAAACAAGCTGAAATTGCAAGACGACAGGAAGAAAGAGCCCAGACAGAGGCCAAGAGGGCAGCTCTGCTACTGCAGGAAAAAATTTTAGAAGAACGCAGGCGGCAAGAGGAAGAAAAACAACGTCAAATCGAGGAGCAGACACGAGCCAGGGCTAATGCCATTAAAGAAATGTGCAAGGATTTTTCACTTCCTGCTGCAACTCTTGACAAACTCATTAACAGCAAGATTTCATTAGAAGATCTACAGCGGCGAATCATCAGAATTCAAGGATACCAAGCTATATATCCAAGCATTAAAATGTCCATGTTCATTACCAATGACAAAGTTGCCGAATTTGTTGCATCATACGAAAATCATGGTAATACAACTATAACGCGATGCATAGGAAATTGCTCAACTTGTACCCGTGACCACTGTATAGAAGAAAACTGAACAGCAGTTTGTGGTGGTATGTATTAAAGCCGGACAGGCCCCGAATACATGGAATAATTCTGACGAAGTTGTTGGGAACTATTGGGTAGAGAAACAAGGAGGCGACCTGTATGGAAAATAAAAGAGAATATAGCTTCATGTATATGGGGCAAGAAGTTAAATCTGGAAGTGTGATGATGTTCAGAGGAGATTATTTTGATGAGCATGGTAATAGATATAACAAAGGATTTTGGCCTTGCACATTCAAATATAAAGAAGGCGATAGGTTTTATATCGAAGTTGATGGAAAGCTATATTATCACAAGAAGTTAAATGACAACAGCATTTATCATTTTCGAGTTCTTAACGGAAAGAAAATTCCAAATCCAATAACAGAAGATGAAGTAAAAGCTGGAACTATATTGCTGATTCTGGTCATGGCAGTAAGTGCCATCTTTAAAGACAACATTTTGTTATGGATTTTTGAATTGGCTTATTATTTCAACTGGTCATATCACAAAAAATACGATATATAATGAAAGCGGATGCAAAACAGCCGCGAAATTGAACAGACCGCAAAGGAGCCGCCCGCGGGCGGCTCCTTTTTTCTGTCAAAGCACTCAGCGGGCGTCCTTCTCCCGCTCCACCATGCCGTACAGGCAGTCCATGGCCTCGCTGAGGCTCCCCACCCGGTCGATGAGTCCCAGGCGCACCGCCTCCGTGCCATAGATGACGCTGCCCACGTCCGAGGACATATCCCCCAAACTCATCATCAGCTCCAGGAATTTCCCCTTTTCAATATGGGAATGCTCCTCCACGAAGCGGACGATCTGCTCCTGCAGCCGCTCGAAGTAGCGGTAGGTCTGGGGCGCCGCGATGAGCATACCCGTCATGCGGATGGGATGGATGGTCATGGAGGCGGAGGGCGCGATCATGCTCACCTTTCCCGACACCGCCAGCGGCACGCCGATGGAGTGTCCGCCCCCCAGCACCAGCGTCACCGTGGGCTTGCGCAGCCCCGCGATCAGCTCCGCGATGGCAAGGCCCGCCTCCACGTCTCCGCCCACGGTGTTGAGCAGGATCAGGATGCCGTCCACATCCTCCGCCCCCTCCAGCCCCGCGAGAAGCGGGATCACGTGCTCGTATTTGGTGGTCTTGGTGTTCTGGTTCAGCACGTTATGCCCCTCGATCTGCCCCACGATGGTCAGGCAGTAGAGATTGCCCCGGCTGTTGCGGATCATGGTGGAGCCCATGTCCACGATCTGCTGCGTTTTGGGGGTGCTGTCCTCCCGCTTTTCTCCGCGCTCCGTCTCCTGCGTGGCTCCGGTCGTTTCGCTCATGCGCTGCGCCTCCTTCTTTTACTTAGGGATAGGATGCGCGGCGAGGGCAAAAAAATACGCGGCGGGAATGCTCCCGCCGCGCAGAGATGCGTTTTTTACCGCTTTTCAAAGATGGTCTTCACGCCCTTATAGGTCATGTAGCAGTCCAGCTTCGACACGGTCTCATAGGGCGCGTGCATGGACAGCACCGGCACGCCCGCGTCCAGGGTGTCGATATTCCGCTCCGCCATGAACTTCGCCACGGTGCCGCCGCCGCCAGCGTCCGTCTTGCCCAGCTCCGCCATCTGCCACTGCACGCCGTTGTCATTGAACAGCTTGCGCACCAGGCCCACGACCTCCGCCGAAGCGTCGGAGGCGCCGCTCTTGCCGCCGGAACCGGTGTACTTGCAAAGGCCGATGCCGTAGTTGATGAAGGAGCTGTTGTTGCGCTCGAACACATCGGCGTAAGCCGGGTCGAAGGCCGCCGTCACGTCGGCGGAGAGGCAGAAGGAGTTTTCAAAGCACTGGCGCAGGGACACGCCCTGACCCTCGCAGAGGTCCGCCATGAAGGTGTCGAAGGCGGCGGACTTCATGCCGCTGACGCCCTCGGAGCCGATCTCCTCTTTGTCCGCGAAGATGCAGATCGCGGTGCGCTCGGGCTTTTCCACCGCAAACAGGGCCGCCAGCTCCGCGTAGGCGCAGACACGGTCGTCGTGGCCGTAGGCCGCGATGAGGCTGCGGTCAAAGCCGATGTCCCGGGCCTTGCCCGCGGGCACGGCGCAGATCTCCGCGGAGATCAGGTCCTCCTCGGTGATGCCGTAGTTCTCCTGCAGCCACTTCAGGGCCTGCAGCTTCACCCGCTCCTTGCCCTCGTCCTCGGCGATGGGCTCGCTGCCCACGAGGAGGTTCAGGTTCTCTGCCGGGATGGCCTCGGAGAGCGGCTTCTTCGCCTGGGCGTAGCCCAGATGGGGCAGCAAATCGCAGATGATGAACTGGGGGTCGCCTTCCTTATCGCCGATATCCACCCGCACGCTGCTGCCGTCCCGCAGCACCGCCACGCCGTGCAGCTCCAAGGGGATGGTGGTCCACTGGTACTTGCGGATGCCGCCGTAATAATGGGTCTTGAGATAGGCCATCTCCGCCTCCTCGTACAGAGGACGGGGCTTCAGGTCCAGGCGGGGCGCGTCGGTATGGGCCGCGCCGATGTTGGCGCCCTCCGCGAGGCTCTTCTGGCCGATGACCGCCAGCATGATGGCCTTGCCGCGGTTGTTATAGTACACCTTGTCGCCCGGCTGCAGCTTCATGCCCCGCTCATAGGCGCGGAAGCCCCGCTCCTCCGCCAGAGCCACAGCGTAATCCACGCACTTGCGCTCGGTCTTGCTGTGGTTCAAAAAGGCCTTGTAGTCCTCGGCGTAGCGCTCCATCCCCGCGCGGTCCTCCGCGGACAGGCTGTCAAAGCCGTTCTTGGGGTCGTACAGCAGCTTTTCTCTCAGTTCGCTCTTTTTTTCGCTCATGTCAGTTTTCCTCCTATTGAAATTTTATATTCTTCCGATCAGCTTCGCGAGCAGCTCCTCCGCCCGCTCCTCCGCCTCCTGCGCGGTGGCGGCGTCGTTGATGAATACATGGTCGCAGCGCTCCGTGTAATACGCCGCCGGACGCTGGGCCGCTATGCGCAGCCGCGCCGCCTCCTCGCTGAGGCCGTCCCGCGCCATGATGCGGCGCAGCCGCGCCTCCTCCGGCGCGGTCACCGCCACGGTGACGTCGCAGAAATCCCGCAGCAGGCAGTCCAGCAGGTTGATGGCGTCCACGCCGACGACGCTTTCCTCCGCCGCCCGGACGCGGCGCAGCACCTCCCGCGGCACCGCCGCGAAGACGATGGCGTTGAGCTTTTGAAGCTCCTCCGCATCCCGAAACACGCGTTTTGCGAGGGCCGGGCGGTCCAGTCCGCCCTCCCGCCAGATATCGTCGCCGAAGGTCCTGCGCAGCTCATTCTGTAAAGCGATATCGCTTTCCAGCATTTCCGCGTACAGGCGGTCACAGTCTATGATATGCGCCCCCAGACGGCGCAGCGCCCGCAGGGCGCTGGTCTTGCCCGCGCCGGTGGGGCCGGTGAAACCCACGATGGTTTTTCCCGCGGGAGGCAGCTCCACCGTGTGGAAGCCCGCCGCTTTTTTCAGCCGGTTCTCCACCGCGAGGCCCAGCCCCGCGCTGTCGGGGCACTGGGCGTAGATTTCTGTGACGGACGTCCCGTCAAAGGCCCGCAGCGCGTCGAAGACCCGGTGGGCCTGGGCCGCCTTGTCCGCCGCGGGGCCAAGCGTCCGCACCACCGCGCCGGGAAAACGCTTCGCGTACTCGTCAAAGCACAGCACGCCCGTTCCCGCCGATAAACGGCGGGCGATGTACCGGGCGCTTTTCTCCGCGTCTCCCGTCACCACCGTCACCGGGGCCTTGGGCGCGTAATGGCGGTACTTCATGCCGGGGGCCCGGGGCCGCTCTCCCTCGGAAAGCCGGGAGACCACGGCCTTGTCCACCTCGACCTCTCCCAGCACGGAACGCAGCTGCTCCAGCGGCAATCCGCCGGGGCGCAGCAGCCGGGGCGGCGTCACCGTCAGGTCGATGATGGTGGATTCCACCCCCACGCCGCAGGGGCCGCCGTCCAGCACCGCGTCGATCCGCCCGTCCATATCCTCCAGCACATGGGCCGCCGTGGTGCAGCTTGGCCGTCCGGAGCGGTTGGCGCTGGGCGCCGCCACCGGCACGTCCGCCGCCCGCAGCACCTCAAGCGTGACCGGATGGTCGGGGCAGCGCATACCCACAGTCCCCAGTCCCGCCGTCACCACGTCCGGCACGCAGGCCTTCCGGGGCAGGATCATGGTCAGCGGCCCGGGCCAGAAGGCCTCCGCCAGACGGTAGGCCGCCTCCGGCACGTTTTCACAGTACCGCTTGAGCCACGACGCGTCCGGTATGTGGAGGATCAGGGGATTGTCCTGCGGGCGGCCCTTGGCGGCGAAAATGCGGCGCACCGCCGCCTCGTCCAGGCCGTTGGCCCCGAGGCCGTACACCGTCTCCGTGGGGATGGCCAGCAAACCGCCCCGGCGGAGAATCTCCGCCGCCTCCGCCACGGAACGTTCCCGCTCCTCCGCTGTCTGTATCGTCAAAACTTTCGTTTCCAACGCTGTCGCTTCTTTCTTCCTTACTCTTGGCTCTCCTGCCGGAGCTTTTCCGCCTGATCCGCCGTCACCAGCGCGTCGATCAGGCCGTCCAGCGCGCCGTTCATCACCGCCGCGAGAGGGAAATTCTTCTCCTCGCCATTGAGGCGGTGATCCGTCACCCGGTTCTGGGGGAAATTGTAGGTGCGGATGCGCTCGCTGCGGTCGCCGCTGCCCACCTGGCTCTTGCGCTCCGCCGCGATGGCGGCGCGCTGCTTCTCCTGCTCCGCCTCGTAGAGCTTGCTCCGCAGGATCTTCATGGCCTGGTCCTTGTTCTTATACTGGCTGCGCTCGTCCTGACACTCCACCACCACGCCCGTGGGAAGGTGCGTGATGCGGATGGCGGACTCGGTCTTGTTCACGTGCTGGCCGCCCGCGCCGCTGCTGCGGAAGGTGTCGATCTGCAGATCCGACGGGTCGATGGCGAACTCCACCTCCTCCGCCTCCGGCAGCACCGCCACCGTGGCGGCGGAGGTGTGGATGCGGCCGGAGGACTCCGTCTCCGGCACCCGCTGCACCCGGTGGGTCCCCGCCTCGAACTTCAGGCGGGACCAAGCCCCCTCGCCCTCGATGACGAAGCTGACCTCCTTGCAGCCGCCCATCTCCGACTCGCTGCGGCCCACCACCTCCAGCTTCCAGCGGCGGCTTTCCGCGTAAAGGCTGTACATCCGGAACAGGTCCGCCGCGAACAGGCAGCCCTCCTCGCCGCCGACGCCGCCCCGGATCTCCATGATGACGTTTTTTTCGTCGTTGGGGTCCTTCGGCAACAGCAGCAGCGTCAACTGCCGGCGCAGCTCCTCCAGCCGCGCCTTACCCTGCCGCAGCTCCTCCTGGGCCATCTCCTTCAGCTCCGGGTCGTTCAGCAGCTCCTCCGCCTCCGCCGCTTCACTCTCACAGCGGCAGTACTCCCGGTAGCAGTCCACCACCGGCTCCAGCTCCTTCACTTCCCGGTTCAGCTTGCGCAGCAGCGCCATGTCCCCATAGACCGCCGGGTCCGAGAGCTGGCGCTGCTTTTCCTCATAAAGCTCCCCGAGCTTTCGCAGCTTATCCAGCATGGTGTTCCCCTTCCCTGCGGCGGCGGCGACGGCGGCGGGGCCGCTCCTCCTCCGGGACGAAGTCCGTCACCGTCTTGTCCCGCTTCGGCGGCTGGGGCAGCGTGGCAAGGAGATTTCGCATCTCCGTCAGGAACTGATCCCGCCAGAAGTCGTAACCCACCGCGCCGTAGCGCAGCGACGCGGCGGCCAGATGCTTTTCCGCCGTGTAGCGGTCCATCTGGTCGTAGATATCCTCGTCCTTATGCTCGCTGCTGCGATTCAGCACATAGACAACGTTGTGCAGCTCCAGCCCGTGACGCTTGAGAAAGCCCCGCATGACGCTGCTGCACCGTCCCGCCCAGATGGGGGAGCCCAGGATCACCAGCCGGTAATCCTCCAGATCCCGCTCGGTGTAAAAGGGCTGTGTCCGGTGGGTACCCCGGCGCACAGCGTCGATGCCGCACATGAAGTAGCCCAGCGCGCCGCTGCGGTCAATGCCGTCGCTGATCTCCACCAGCTCGGCCCCCAGAGCCTCCGCCACCTCCTGCATCACCGCCCGGGTCTTGCCCGTGCGGGAATAGTACAGGCACAAAATATCGCTCATCTCAGTCCTCCCGTCCAGCCCTTCAGCAGGGTGTAGCCCACGCCGAAGGCTTCCCGTATATAGTAATTCACCGTCAGGGGCCAGAACCGCGCCGGCATATGGGCCGCCACAGGCACCATATTGGGCGCGCCCCAGAGCAGCGCCGCGCGGCAAAGGTGATAGTCGCTGCTGACCACGGCGATGTTCTCCGTCACGTCCACGCCGCTCTCCCGGAGGAGCGCCAGGGAAAAGGCGATGTTCTCCTCCGTGTCGGACGCCTGCTCCTCGAGCAGTATGCGCTCCGCCGCCACGCCGTGGGCCGTGAGCCAGTCCGCCATGCAGCGGGCCTCGCTGATCTCCTCTCCCGCGCCCCGGCCGCCGGTGACCACGATGGGGATATCGGGCTTGTCCGCCACATACTCCAGCGCCGCCTCCAGCCGCTTTTGCAGGCTCAGCGACGGCGTGCGGCCGTTCACGCCCGCCCCCAGGACGATCACAGCGGAAACCTCGCTGTCCCAGTCCGTTTCGTCCATGGACAGCACCCATGCCTCCAGCGAGACGAAAAGCAGCAGTCCCAGCGCAAAGCAGGCGAGCAGCGCCCGCTTCAGCCACAGCGCCCAGCGCCGCGTGAGGGAAAGCTTATGCAGCGCCAGAAGCAGCAGCAAAAACGCGCCCAGCAGCCCGAGCAGCAGTCCGCTGAAACGCATTCCCGTCATGGGAATAAAGTACAGCGCCGCGCCCAGCAGCAAAAGCAATACTGCCGCAAGGGCTGTAAAGCGCAGCAGCCTGCCATTTTGTTTTCCGGTTTTCATGGGTCTTCTCCTGTTTTATCAGGAAGCCTTTTACTCGCCGGCTTCCTCCGCGAGAGCCTCCCAGCGCTCCATCAGCGCCATCAGCTCCTCCTCCGCACCCTGCTTTTCCTCATACAGCGCCGCCAGCTTCTCCGCGTCGCAGGCGTGCTCCTCCATGGCGGCGTCCAGCGCCGCCACGCGCTCCTCCAGCTTCGCGATATCCCTCTCGCAGAGGGTGAGCAGCCGGCGGGCGGAGGGGTTCTTTTTCACGCCCGGCTTCTTCTCGGGCCGCTTCACGGCGGCCTTCTCTGCTGCGGCCTCGGCCGTGCGGCGGGCTTCCTCTTGGGCCTTTACCTGCCGGTAGGCCGCGAAGTTCATGGGATAGTCCCTTATCTCGCCGCCGCTCAGCTCCCAGACGCGGGTGGCGAAGCGGTTGATGAAATAGCGGTCATGGGAGACGAACAGCAGCGTCCCGTCATAGGCCTCCACCGCCTCCTCGATCCACTCCCGGGAGGCGATGTCGAGGTGGTTCGTAGGCTCGTCCAGAATGAGGAAGTTCACTTCCTCGTCCATGAGCATACAAAGGCGCAGACGGCTCTTCTCACCGCCGGAGAGCACCTCCACGCTCTTGAACACGTCCTCTCCGCAGAAATCATAGGCGGCGAGACGGTTCCGGGCGCTCTGGGGGCTCATGTCCTTCTTCTCGTAGAGCATGGTGTCCACCAGGCTCCGCTCCGGGTGGGCGAACTCGATGATCTGGGGCAGGTACGCCGTCCGGATGGACGGTCCCAGGCGGATACGCCCCTCGTCCGGCAGCTCCTCCCCCACGATCATGCGGATCAGCGTGGATTTGCCCGTGCCGTTGTCCCCGATGAGGGCGATGCGCTCTCCGCCGGTGACCTTCAGCTCCACGCCGGAGAAAAGCTGCCGCTCGCCGAAGCACTTGCCCACATTCCGCAGCACCAGCGCCTCGTCGCCGTTAAACTCCCGGGAGGCAAACTGCTGGTGGAGCTTTTTCTCCTTCGTGGGCTTTTCCGTGGTGCGCATCCGCTCGATGCGCTTTTCCATGGAAATGGCCCGGCGGTAAGTCTTGTCCATGCCCATGAAGGCCCAGAGGCGAAGCTGCTCCGCCGACTTCTCCAGCTGCTGGATCTTCGCCTGCTCCTTTTCATAGCGGCGCATACGCTCGAGATACCGCCGCTCCTTTTCCACGGCGTAAAAGCTGTAATTCCCGCTGTAAAACTCCGCCTTGCCGTCCGCAAGCTCGATGACCCTCGTAACGGTGCGGTCGAGAAAATAGCGGTCGTGGGAAATGGTCACCACGGTGCCGCGGAACTTTGAAATATAGTCCTCCAGCCACTCCGTGGCGTGGAGGTCCAGATGGTTCGTAGGCTCGTCCAGCAGGAGGATGTCCGTGTCCTCCAGGATCAGGCGGCCCAGGTTCACCCGCGTCCGCTCGCCGCCGGAGAGAGAGTCGAACAGCTGCCGGCGCTGCTCCTCCGGAATGGAGAGGCCGTTGACTACCTTGTTCACCTGAGTGTCCATGTCGTAGCCGCCCAGACCCTCGTAGCGGCTCTGCAGCTCGCCGTAGCGCCGGAGGGCTGCGGCGTCGCCGTCCATGCGGCCCGCCAGCTCCGCCATCTCCTCCTCCATGCGGCGGAGCCGCTCGAAGGCGCTGCGCAGCACGTCCTCCACCGTGTAGCCCGCGGGATAGACCGGGATCTGGGAGATCAGGCCGATGCGCCGGCCGCTGCCCAGCACCACCTCGCCGGAGCTTGGCTCCAGCTCCCCGGTGAGGATCTTGAAGAGCGTGGTCTTGCCAGCGCCGTTTTTACCCAGCAGGCCCACCCGCTCTCCGGCGTCCACCTGAAAGGTGACGCCGTCCAGTATGTTTTTTTCCAAGTCGAAGGACTTCACAAGGTCCCTGACGCTGATATCGATCATGTGGCTCGTTTCTCTTTCCTGTGTGATGGCGGCGCGGCGGGCCGCTTAAAATCCGTAGGCTCTGAGGTAGTCCGCGATGAGGTCGAAGCGGCCGGCATAGTGGGAGGCCTTCAAAAGCAGGGTGCTGCCGGGGGTGAAAGCCTCCGCCAGCGCCGCGTAGGCGTCCTCCTTCTTCTCATAGCAGCGCACGTCCCGGCAGCCCGCCCGGAGCGCCTCCGGCGCCATCCACTGCACGCTCATGGGCGTGATGGCGAAGAAGGTGTCGATGCCAAGCTCGCCCACGAGCCGGCCCATGTCCCGGTGGCTCTGCTCCGTCAGACCGCCCAGCTCGCCGAGAGGGCCCAGCACCGCGATGCGCTTACCCGGCCGCTGGGCCAGGATGCGCAGCGCCGCCGCCATGGCCACGGGGCTGGCGTTATAGCTGTCGTTCAGCATGACGCGGCCCTCCGCGAGACGCTCGATGCGCATCCGCTCTCCGGTGGGCGCGTAGGCCGCGACGCCCCGGACGATCTCCTCCCGGCTCAGGCCCAGCCGCTCGCCTACCGCCACGGCTATGGCGGCGGGACAGAGCATATGCCGGCCCGGAGCGGGGATTTTCAGCTCATAGCGCTCCTTCGCCGTGGTCACCGTGCAGGCCACGCCCTCGATACCGTGATCCACATAGTCCGACACGCGGACGGCGCAGTTCTCCCCCTCGCCGCAAAGGAGGATGGATTGGGGCAGGGACACGGTGCGCAGCAGCGCGTCGTCCCCATTGAGGACGGCGAAGCCCTCCGGCTTCAGATTCTCAAAAATCTCGCACTTGGCGCGGAAGATGCCCTCCCGGCTGCCGAAAAACTCAAAATGCACGTCGCTGACGTTGGTGATCACCGCGATGTCCGGCCGCACCATCTCCCCGAGATAGCGGATCTCCCCGGCGTGGTTCATGCCGGTCTCGATGACCGCGGCCTCGTGGGAGGCGTCCAGCCGCAGCAGGGTCAGAGGGGTGCCGATGTCGTTGTTGAAGTTCCCCTCCGTTTTCAGCACATGGTATTTCTCAGAGAGGACGGAGGCCAGCAGCTCCTTCATGGTGGTCTTGCCCACGCTGCCCGTGATCTGGATGACGGGAATGGAGAAGCGGCTCCGCCAGGCGGCGGCCAGATCCTTCAGCGCCAGACGGGTGTCCGGCACGCGGATGTAAAACTTCCCGGGCAGCAGCGTCTCGGGCGTTTCCGCCGTCAGGCAGCCCGCGGCGCCGCCGGACAACGCCGCGCCGATGAAGTTGTGGCCGTCGAAGCGCTCCCCTTTCCAGGGCAGGAACAGTCCGCCCGCCTCCGGATGGCGGCTGTCGGTGAAAACGCCCGTCACAAGGGCGTTCTCCTCCCCCTGCAGCAGCGTGCCGTTTACGGCCTGCAGGATCTCCTTCACGGTCATAGCCATCATGGCAGTTTACTCCTTTTCCGTTCGCTTCAGCGAAGCCAGTATGATGCGCTCGCAAAGCTCGCCGTAGCTGATGCCCACAGCCGCCGCCTCCTGCGGCAGAAGGCTCGTGGGGGTCATGCCCGGCAGGGTGTTGATCTCAAGGAAATAGGCCTCGCCCGCCTCCGTCACCACATAGTCCGCCCGGGCGTACACCGCAAGGCCCAGGGTGCGGAACACCGTCTCGGTGCTGGCGCGAAGCTCCCTTTCCCACTCCTCCGGAATGAGGGCGGGACAGCACTCCGTGGCCGCGCCGCTCTGGTACTTGTTCACATAGTCGTAAAAACCGCTCTTGGGGATGATCTCGATGACGGGCAGGGCCTTTCCCTCCAGAATGCCCACCTGCAGCTCCCGGCCTCGGATGTACTGTTCGATCACCACGGTCTTGCCCTGGGCCCGGGCCTCGTCCAGCGCTCCGCGCAGCTCCTCCTCCGTTTGCGCGATCACAACGCCGATGGAACTCCCGCCGTCCACGGGCTTCACCACGCAGGGCAGCGGGAAGCGCTCCGCCTCCGCCAGCTCCGCCTCCTCCCGGGGGTCCACCGTGCGCCACGCGGGGGTACGCACCTTGTGGGCCACGAGGCGCTTGGTCACGTCCTTGTTCATGGCGATGGCGCTGCCAAGGCAGCCGCTGCCCGTGTAAGGGATGCCCAGCAGGTCAAACGCGGCCTGCACCCGGCCGTCCTCTCCGCCCTCGCCGTGGAGGGCCAGAAACACCATCTCCGCCCGCCGGCATACCTCCAGCACGCCGGGGCCGAAAAGGCTGGGGCTTTTGTCCCGCCGCGCGGCGCGCACCGCTTCCAGGTCCGGCACCGCCTCGCCCAGCCGGTACTCGCCGCAAAGGCCGTCCTCCGCTTCAAAAATGTCTTCCCATGCTCCCGTATATGTCTCCAGGCCCAAAAACATATCCACCAAAACGGCCTGATGTCCTCTCTCCCGCAAAGCCTTGCAGATCTTGGTGCCGGAGCTGAGAGAGACGTTCCTCTCCGGACTCAGTCCGCCGGCCAGAACAACGATACGCATAAACACTCTACCTCATTTAAAAACACGAAAGCCTGACGCTACTCCTACTTTGACAGTGTATTATCATAGCATAACCGGCGCTGGATTACAAGCGAACGCCGGCAAAAAGGCAGTTTCCGAGCGTTTCCGGCGGCAAAAAAGCACTTTCCGACTTCCCCTCCGCCGGGCGCGGGTCTCCCATCCCATGATATGCGCCGACAGCCGAAGCGGTGCGCATGGCGGCGCAGAAAAACGGCGCGCCGCATAGAGCGGCGCGCCGGATACGTCTCCGCCCCGGCTACCGGAGCCAGTCGGGCCGTGATCGCTTTTTGATGCCGGAGACCACGCCCATGGCACAGAACAGCATCAGTATGGAGCTGCCGCCATAGCTGAAAAACGGCAAGGTCAGGCCGATGACGGGCATGAGAAACAGGCACATACCCACGTTCTCCACCGTCTGGAAGATCAGCATCCCCGCAATGCCCACGCAGACATACTGCTCCATAGGGCTTCTGGCCCCCCGGGCCACATACAGGCAGCGCAGGATGATGAGCGCCAGCAGGGCCAGAACCAGAAGGCAGCCCACCATGCCCAGCTCCTCTCCCGCCACGGAGAAAATAAAGTCGTTTTCCCGGTTGGGCAGGGACGCGCTGGACGCGCTCTGGGTCTGGGTGCCGTGGAACAGCCCCTGTCCGAACACCCTGCCGGAGCCGAGCGCCAGCAGGCTGCGGGTCTGGTTCCAGCCCACGCCGCCGGGGTCGTAGCTGTGGTCGAACACCACCATGAAGCGCTCCTTCATGTACCCCGGCAGCTTGTCGGTGTACCACAGGAAGGAAAAGGCCCCCACCATCACCGCGCCCACGGCGGCGAACCACCGCAGGGCAAAGCCCGCCGCAAAGGCCATGCAGGCGAACATGAACACATACACAAGGCAGCTGCCCGCGTCCCCGGAGACCACGAAGATGAGCCCCACCATGAACAGCACATGGCCCCCCACAAAGGCCGCGGAGCGGACGGATCGCAGGTCGCCCTCCTCCCGCAGCAGGGCCAGCTGCTTGGCAAGCAGTATGGCGAAGGGCAGCTTCACCACCTCCGCCGGCTGCACCTGCACCGGGAACCAGGAGGCATACAGCCAGGCGCGGTTGCCGTACCGCTCCACGCCGAGCGGCGTGAGCAGCAGCAAAATCAGCGCCACGCTCCCCAGCAGCAGCCACTTCCAGTACCGGGAGATCGCCTCCACATCCAGCAGGGAGAACAGGACATAGCAGACTATGCCGAGACACAGGGCCACGCCCTGCACGATGACGTTCCGGTAGCTCCCGGTGTAGCGGGTGGCGCTGGTGATGAGCAGCAGGCCGAAGCAGGAGGCGCCCACGCAAAGGCACAGCAGCACCAGATCCGCCTGCGCGACGAATTCGCTCAATATCCCGCGCAGCTTATTAAGCACAGCGTCCCCTCCTTCCGCAAAACCGCTCCCATCTCCCGCGGAGACAGGCGCGCACTTTACAGTTAAGTCTACCACAAAAGAAAAAAGCTGTAAACACACACATTTTCTCTTTTCCCCGGCGGACAACTGTGCTATACTGTTTAGTCAGAAAAATGAACGAAAGGAGGCGGCGCCATGCGCTATCAGACCCACAGCCCGGAGGAGACGGAGGCGCTGGGCGAGCGGCTCGGCAGGACGCTTTCCGGCGGAGAGGTCCTGGCCTACGAGGGAGAACTCGGCATGGGCAAGACCGCCTTTACGAGAGGGCTGGCCCGGGGTCTCGGCTGCACCGGCCGTGTCACCAGTCCCACCTTCACCATCGTCAACGAGTACGAGGGACGGCTCGATCTGTTCCACTTCGACCTCTACCGCCTCGGCGGCGAGGAGGAGCTGTTCGACATCGGCTGGGAGGATTACCTCTCCCGCGGCGGCGTGGTGGCCGTGGAATGGAGCGAGCGGGTGACGGAGGCCCTGCCCCCGGAGACCCGGTTCATCCGCTTTTTCCGCGGCGAGGGAGACGAGGGCCGCATCATCGAGATAGAAGGCGGGGAAACATATGAAGATCCTGGCGTTTGAAACTTCGGCCAAAAGCGCCTCCGTGGCAGTGACGCAGGACGGCGCGGTGCTGGCCTCGGCCTACCAGTGCTCCGGCCTCACCCACAGCCGCACCCTGATGCCCATGGCGGAGGATATGCTCCGCAACAGCGGTCTCTCCCTCGCGGAGATGGACGCGCTGGCCGTGGCGGCGGGACCCGGCTCCTTCACGGGACTGCGCATCGGCGTGGCGGCGGTGAAGGGCCTCGCCTGGGCGGCGGAAAAGCCCTGCTGCGCCGTCTCCACGCTGGAGGGCATGGCGGAGAACCTCCGCCATCTGGAGAACGCGCTCATCATCTGCGCCATGGACGCCCGGCGCAGCCAGGTCTATAACGCGTTGTTCCTCGCGGAAAACGGGACGCTGCGCCGCCTCTCCCCCGACCGGGCCATCGGCCTTGCGGAGCTGCTGCGGGAGCTGCAGGAGGACAAGCTGCGTAAGATCGGGACAAAGGTGATTTTAGGCGACGGCGCGGAGCTGTGCCACCACGCCCTCTCAGAGGGCGGCGTAGACTGTCGTCTCGCCCCGCCGCAGCTGCTGCGGCAAAACGCCGTGGGCGTGGCTCTCGCGGCGGAGCGGAAGCTCGCCGCGGGCGAAAGCGTCCCGGCCCAGGAGCTGGCCCCGGTCTACCTCCGCCTGTCCCAGGCGGAGCGGGAGCGGCTGGCAAGAGAACAGGCAAAAGCATGATTTTCAGATAAAAAAACAAAGGAGAAACCGCTTATGTTTTCCGAAAAAGTGCACGTCATGGACCATCCTCTGGTCGCCCACAAGCTGACCATCCTGCGGGACAAGAACACCAGCGTCAAGGACTTCCGCGAGCTCGTCAGCGAGATCGGTATGCTCATCACCTATGAGGCCACCCGGGATCTGCCCCTCACCACCAAGACGGTGGAGACCCCCATCAGCGAGGCCGTGGTCCCCACCCTCGCCGGCAAGAAGATCGCCGTGGTGCCCATCCTGCGGGCGGGTCTGGGCCTGGTGGACGGCGTGCTGCGCATGATCCCCTCCGCCCGCGTGGGCCACATCGGTATGTTCCGCGACGAGGAGACGCTGGAGCCTCACACCTATTTCTGCAAGCTGCCCAAGGACATCGCGGAGCGTGACGTCATCGTGGTGGACCCCATGCTGGCCACCGGCGGCTCCGCCGACGCCGCCATCGCGGAGCTGAAGCGCCGGGGCTGCGCCAACATCAAGCTCATGGTGCTGGTGGCCGTGCCGGAGGGCATCGAGCGCATCCAGAGAAGCCACCCGGACGTGGACATCTACGCCGGTGCGGTGGACAGCCACCTCAACGAACGGGGCTATATCGTCCCGGGTCTCGGCGACGCGGGCGACCGCATCTTCGGCACCAAGTAAAACCGTACGCAGGCCGCCGCGGGCGCAGGAGCCTCCGCGGCGGCTTTTTGCAAACGGGAGCGCAGACAGGCTTTTATGAAAGGAGCGGAAACGATGCAGATCGAAACCGAGCGGCTGGAGATCACGGCCCTGACCCCGGCGCAGCTGGAGCTGTGGACGGAGCACATGGCGGCGCTGGAACGGGAGCTGCGCTGCTCCTACCGGGCCGAACCGATGGAGGGGAGCTTCCTTGAGATCGTGCGCGGACAGGCGAAGAAGGCCAAAGAAGACCCTGCCCATTACCTCTGGCACAGCTTCTGGCTCATCATCCGGAAAGCGGACCGCTGCGTTGTCGGGTCCATCGATTTCAAGAACGTCCCCGACAGCAGAGGCGAGGTGGAGATCGGATACGGTCTGGGGCCGGAGTTTGAGCACAAGGGCTACATGACGGAGACGGTCCGGGCCTTCTGCGGCTGGGCGCTGCGGCAGGACGGCGTCAGGCACGTCATCGCGGAGACGGAGCGGGACAACGCCGCGTCGCAGCGAGTGCTGCAGCGGTGCGGCTTTACGGAGTACGCAAGGAACGAAACGGTATGGTGGCGCCTGTAAAAGCGCTCCCTTTCCCACGCATGAGCGATCACGACCGCCGGCACAGCCGGTGAAAAAAGCAGGGTACGGCTTACACCATACCCTGCTTTTCTGTTGTGAAACTGTGAAACGGCAGCCTCGGGCCGTATCCGCAGCTCCGAAAAGGCTATGCCTGTGAGCAGAAACGATTACCGGTCCTCCCGGAAGTAGGAAAGGCCCAGATGCGCCGGAGGCTGGTTCTCCCGCTTGTTGCGCATACTGGTGATGACCAGCACGACGATGGTCACCACATACGGCAGCATCTTATAAAGCTCCTTCACCGACAGGTTCATGCCCGTGGGGATATACAGGTGCAGGATATACAGGCCGCCAAAGAGGATGGAGGCGAGGATGCCCACGTTGGGCCGCCAGATGGTGAAGATAACGAGGGCGATGGCGAGCCAGCCGCGGTCGCCGAAGGCGTCGTTGGACCAGACGCCGCAGGCGTAGTCCATGACGTAGTACAGTCCGCCGAGGCCCGCGATCATGCTGCCGATGCAGGTCGCGACATACTTATAGCGCGCCACATTGATGCCCGCCGCGTCCGCCGTGGCGGGGCTTTCGCCCACGGCCCGCAGATGGAGGCCCACCCGGGTGTGCCGCAGCACATAGGCCGTGATGAGGGCGATGGCGATGGCAAGATAGGCCAGGAAGCCATAGGACAAAAACACCTTGCCGAACCAGCCCAGCTTCCCCGCAAAGGGCAGGGAGCGGCTGAAATAGCTGCTGGTGGCGGAGAGGGCGATGGAGGGCACCTCGCTGCCGGTGAGCTTGATGAGGGAGCCGCCGAAGAAGTTGCCGAAGCCCACGCCGAAGGTGGTCAGCGCCAGACCGGTGACGTTCTGGTTGGCCCGGAGGGTCACGGTCAGCAGGCAGTACAGCAGACCCATGAGCAGCGAGCCCAGCAGCGACGCTCCCATAGGGATGGCGATGGCAAGGAAGGCGTTCATCTCCGCTGCGGAGGAAACGGACTGCTCATAGAGGAACGCGCCGATGACGCCGCAGATGCCGCCCACATACATGATGCCCGGAATGCCCAGGTTCAGGTTGCCGGATTTTTCCGTCAGCGTTTCGCCGGTGCTGCCCAGCAGCAGCGGGATGCTCTGCACCACGGCTCTCGGGATAAAGGTCACAAGATCAAACACGGCTTAGCCCTCCTTCCCCGCGGACTTGCGGAAACTGATCTTATAGCTGATGAAGAACTCGCTTCCGATGATGAAAAACAGGATGATGCCGGTGAGGATATCCGCGAAGGACTGGTTCAGTCCGAACACCGTGGAGATCTCGCCCGCGCCCCGGTCCAGGAACACCAGAAGGAAGCTGGTGAAGATCATGGTGATGGGATTGAACTTGGCCAGCCACGACACCATGACCGCGGTGAAGCCCTGGCCGCCCGCGATGGTGGTGGTGATGGTGTGGTTCGTACCGGCCACCAGAAGCAGGCCCGCGATACCGCAGATCGCGCCGGAGAGGAGCATGGTGCGGATGATGACCCGTTCCACCTTGATGCCCACATAGCTGGCAGTGCGCTCGCTCTCGCCCACCACGGTCAGCTCATAGCCGTGCTTGCTGTACTTCAGGTACACATACATCCCAACGGTCAAAAGCGCCACCACCAGAATATTCAGCAGGTACTTGTAGCTGCCGATCTGCGGCAGCCAGCCCGCCTCGGTGCTCTGGTTGATGATGCCGATCTTGCCGGCGCCCTTGGGCACCTCCCAGACGATAACGAAGAAAGCCACGATCTGCGTCGCCACATAGTTCATCATCAGGGTGAACAGCGTCTCGTTGGTGTTCCATTTGGCCTTGAAAAAGGCGGGGATCACGCCCCAGACCGCGCCCGCGGCGATGCTGCACACCACCATCAGGGGGATGAGCAGGGCGTTGGGGAGCTTGTCGCCCAGGCAGATCATGCAGGCCGCCGTGGCAAGGCCGCCCGCCAGCACCTGTCCCTCCGCGCCGATGTTCCAAAAGCGCATCTTAAACGCGGGAGTCACCGCGAGAGAGATGCAGAGGAGGATGGCCAGGTTCTGTCCCAAGATCCAGATCTTCCGGGGCGTGCCGAAGGCGCCCTTGAACATGGTGGCGTAGATCTGTATGGGGTCCTCGCCCGTGAGAAGCATGGTCACGACGGCGAAGACGAGGAGCGCCAGAAGAATGGCAGCGCCGCGGATGGCCCAGGCGCGATACCACGGAAGTGCGGCGCGCTTGACGATATGGACCAGAGGTCCCTGCTTTTGCTTATTCATCTTTCCCTCCCAGCCGGGTCATCATCAGACCCACTTCACGCTTCTTCGCGCCGCGGCCGTCGATGATGCCGCTCACCTTTCCGTCGCAGAGCACCAGGATGCGGTCCGCCAGCTCCAGCAGCACGTCCAGATCCTCGCCCACATAGATGACGGCGACGCCCGCCTTCTTCTGCTTGTTGATCAGCTCGTAGATCGTGTAGGAGGAATTGATGTCAAGTCCCCGCACGGCGTAGGCGGTCAGCAGCACGGTGGGAGCGGAGGAGATCTCGCGGCCCACCAGCACCTTCTGCACGTTGCCGCCGGAGAGCTTCCGCACGGGCGTACCGATGCCGGGCGTACTGACCTCCAGCTCCTTCACCACGTTTTCCGCCAGCTTCTTCGGGGCCTTGCGGTCGGTGAAGAAGGAGCGGCCCCGGCGGAAGGAGCGCAGCATCATATTGTCCGCCAGATCCATGTTGCCCACCAGGCCCATGCCGAGCCGGTCCTCCGGCACGAAGGAGAGGGCCACGCCCATCTCCGCGATGCGCAAGGGGTCCTTCCCCAGCAGCTCCTCCCTCTCGCCGTTGTCGCCGATATAGGTGACGCTGCCCGCCTCCGTGGGCTGCAGGCCCGCGATGGCCTCCAGCAGCTCCTTCTGGCCGCAGCCGG
>JBJDYU010000053.1:0-8344 GCA_051867615.1 Oscillospiraceae bacterium
TCCAACGAAACAGCGTCCTGAGACGGACTGAAAAGCGGTGGAATTTATCTCTTGGAGAACTGAGGAGCGCGGCGGGCGGCCTTCAGACCGTACTTCTTGCGTTCCTTCATTCTGGGGTCGCGGGTCAGGAAACCGGCCTTCTTCAGCAGGGGACGGTATTCCTCGCCGGCGAGGAGCAGGGCGCGGGAGATGCCGTGCCGCAGAGCGCCGGCCTGGCCGGACACGCCGCCGCCGCAGACGGTGGCGACCACGTCGAACTTGCCTTCCGTGCCGGTGACGCCGAAGGGCTGGCGGACCAGCATCTTCAGGGTCTCAAGGCCGAAATACTCGTCGATATCCTTGCCGTTGACGGTGATGGAGCCGGTGCCGTTGGGGAACAGGTGGACGCGGGCGACGGAGGACTTTCTGCGGCCGGTGCCGTAGAGATAAGGCTTCTTGGACTGATACATTCTTCGTTTCCTCCTTACTTAACTTCCCAGGTCTCGGGCTTCTGGGCCTGCTGCTCGTGGTTCTCGCCGGCATAGATGTGCAGGCGCTTGAGGGAATCCTTGGTGACGGTGTTGCGGGGCATCATGCCGCGGACGGCCACGCGCATGGCCAGCTCGGGCTGCTCCTGCATCAGGATGCGGTACTTGGTCTCCTTCAGGCCGCCGACCCAGCCGGAGTGGGTGCGGTAGACCTTCTGCTCGCCCTTCTTGCCGGTGAGGACCGCCTTGCCGGCGTTGACGATGATGACGTTGTCGCCGCAGTCAGCGTGGGGAGTGTAGGTGGGCTTCAGCTTGCCGCGCAGCAGATCCGCCGCGGCGACAGCGGTCTTGCCGAGGGGCTTGCCCGCCGCGTCGATGACGTACCACTTACGCTCGATGTTGGCCTTGTTCGCCATGAAAGTGGACATGGTTGTTTCCTCCGTTTTATTTTAATGTATTGCTTTACAAAGAAGGCGTCCCTTGCTACAATCGGGACAGCAGATATATTTATACCACAGGGCTTTTCCCTTTGTCAACGACATTTTGATTTACGATAAAAACATCTCGGAAAAGCTCTTGTTTTCTCGCGAATACTCCTTTTTTCTGAAAACGCAAATGCAAAATCACGGCAAGAGGACGGGGCCGGAGCGGTGGGAACGGATAAAAAACAGAGCTGCCGCCCCCTGCGGAGCGGCAGCCGAACGGTCGGGAGCCTATGTAAAGCGCTGTGAGACGGAGCCGTCTTTGCTACAGGATCCACTGCAGCAGAAGCAGCAGCAGAAAGCCCGGCAGGCCCAGTATGCCGATGACCACGGCGTTAAAGAGGTTCAGCCCCAGGCTTACCCCCAGCAGCGGCTCCAGCAGGCCGAAAAGGAACAGCGCCAGAAAGCCCAGCAGCGTGTTGATCAGCAGCTTCAGCGCCAGATGCAGCGGCTTTGCGAAGATGCGCAGCAGCACCGCCGCCAGGAGCAGCCCCAGCACCACCAGTACGGCGGCGCGGCTCACACCCATGTGCGCACACCTCCTGTCGGGCCTGCCGCGGCGGCCATGTCCTCTCCGCTGTGGGCCTTGATGGCGCGGTAGAGGTAGCCGAAGCGGGCGTTGATGGCCTTGATCTCATAGATGCAGGACTCCACCAGCTCCGGCTCGGCGGCTTCGTTGAAGCGCTGGTAGGCAAGAGCCAGCTCCTGCTGGGTCCGGCGCAGCTCCTCCTTGAGCAGCTGCAGCTCCGTGGGCGGTTTGGGCTTGCGTGCCATGGCGTTTCCTCCGTTCCTTGAGATGCTCCCTCGCTGTTATCTTACGGAGATTCTGGACAAATATGCCGTCGGATAAACCCCGCTGCGGGAATTTTATAAGGGAGGTCGGAGCATGGACCACGAATTCTATATGGCGCAGGCGCTTTCCCTGGCCCGGGAGGCCGCGGCGGCGGGGGAGGTCCCCGTGGGCTGCGTGGTGGTGCTGGACGGCGAGATCGTGGGCCGGGGCCGCAACCGGCGGGAGGAAAAGCGATCCGCCGCCTCCCACGCGGAGATGGAGGCCATCGCCGACGCCAACGCCCGCCTCGGGAGCTGGCGGCTGGAGGGGGCCAGTCTCTATGTGACGCTGGAGCCCTGCCCCATGTGCGCCGGGGCCATTTTGAACGCCCGCGTTTCCCGCGTCTTTTACGGCGCCCGGGACGAGGTCATGGGGGCCTGCGGCGGAGTGCTGAACCTGTTCATGGAGCGTTTTCCCCATCCGCCGGCCCTGGTGGGCGGTATACTGGAGGAGGAGTGCAGGGCGGTGCTGCGGGACTTTTTCGCCGGACTTCGGACGTGAGAGGGAAGACTGCCAAAAACGGGACGGAGATTTAATACTTTTGTAATAACTGGCCTGTTGTTTTTTAACAAGCGTCCTGTATCATCATTCTTGCAAGAGACGATAACTTCTTTTCATCAATCTTCCAAAACATAGCGAAAAGCCGGTCGAAAGACCGGCTTTTTCGCGCGCTGCCCCCCCTCCGGGCGGCAGGAGAAAAGGACAGGGAGCGAAAGCGGCGGCCTTCGCTGCCTGTTTTTTTATTTTTGCCGGTTTTCCCGCGCCAGCTCCTCCAGCAGGCGGTCCACCCGGGCCAGGTCGAAATCGTCCTCCTTTGCCGGTTCAGAGACCTCCGGCTGGAAAGCGGGCTGCGGCGCGGGCGCTTCCCCCTCCGGGGCGGAAGAAACGGGAGGGACGGAGGGGGAGGGCTCCGGCGCGGCGGGACGCACCGGGACAGACCCTGTAGAGAAGGGGTCCTCCACCAGCTCGTAGGCGGGCTGTGTCTCCACCGGGAAGCCGAAAAGCAGGGAGAGGAAGAAGCCGTAAGCCGCGAGAGCGCAGCCCACCAGACTCAGGGACTGGGGCAGGGAGACGCCGTCCGCCAGCGTCGCGGCGCAGAGCGCCGGCGTCATGGCGGCGGAGAGCAGGAACACCCGGCGTCCGCCCGCGCCGAAGGCGAGGCCGCAGAGGGTCATGGCGGCGACAGCCGCGGCGGCGAGAGAGAGGATGCGCATATCGTAGTACAGCATCGTAGGCTCCGCTGCGGTGCTGCGATAGGCGGCGAGGAGCTGCAGCACGGCGGCGCACATGGGCAGCAGGAGCAGCGGCCCCATCCCCGCCTTGCCCTGGCAGCCCGCTACACCCCCGAACAGGGCCAGTGCGGCCAGGAGCAGCGCCGCGGCCAGCAGCGCCTCCTGCGATTTGAGCGCGGGATATTGCAGATAAAGCCGCCAGGCCGCGCCCGCGGCTATGAGCAGCGCTCCCGCGCTTTGCAGCACCGTGCCGGGAAGGACAGCGCAGCTGTCGGACAGGCGCCTCGCGCCCTTCTCCGGCAGGAGCAGCAGGAAGGAAAGCAGCAGCAGCGCCCCCAGCAGGGCCCAGAGGTACCATCCCCAGCGGTTCCCCGGCAGGGGCAGGCCGGTTTCCGGCTCGAAGGCGCCGGACAGCTGCCGCAGGCGCAGCCAAAAGGCCCCGGCTGCTGCCGCGACCGCGGTGAGGGAGAGCAGAATGCGTCTTGCCATAGGTGACCCTCCTCGAAAAAGTTTGATTCTGACGCTATCATAGCACGCAAAACCGGCGTTGTCCACGAAAAACGGCGCATATTTCTGCCGCTTCGCTCATAGGCTGGAGGGACAAAACGAAAGAAAAGGAGGGACAAGATGCTCAGACACAGCATAGGCCTCACGGCAGTACTGGGGGTGCTGCTGTTTTTGCTGCCGCTGCTTTGGTTCCCGGCTGCCGCCGCGGTGGAGGAGCCGGACGGGACAGTGGAGGAGCCGGACAGTCCGGGGGAGTCCATCGACGCGGCGCGGACGCTGCGGGTGGAGATCGATGGGGAAGTGGTGGAGCTGCGGCTGTCTGACTATCTCGTAGGTGTGGTGGCGGCGGAGATGCCCGCCAGCTTCGAGCCGGAGGCGCTGAAGGCCCAGACCGTGGCCGCCCGCACCTACAGCCTCTACCAGCTGGCCCATGGCTCCAGCGGCAAGCACGAGAGCGGGGCGGACCTCTGCGACCAGCCCTCCTGCTGTCAGGCTTACATCCGGGAGGACGAGGCCCGGAGCAACTGGGGGGAGCTGGCGGAGGAGAACCTGCAAAAAATCCGCACAGCGGAGGAGGAGACGGACGGCGTCGCCATCCTCTACGGCGGCGAGCCTATTTTAGCGGCCTTCCACTCCTCCTCCGCCGACGGCACGGAGGACGCCGCCGCGGCCTGGAGCGCCTCCGTCCCCTACCTGCAGCGGGTGGAAAGCCCGGAGAGCGCGGAGGATGTGCCGAACTATGTCAGCACCGTCTCCTTCACGGAGGAGGAGTTCCGGACGGCCATCCTCGCCGTCTATCCGGAGGCGCAGCTCACCGGGGACGCGGCGGGCTGGGTGAAGGACCTGGTGCGGGATGCCTCGGGCTATGTCAGCACCCTGACGGTGGGCGGCGTGACGCTGCGGGGCGTGGAGCTGCGGCGGGTGCTGGGGCTGCGCTCCGCCTGCTTCAGCGTCGCGGCGGCGGACGGTCTGCTGACCTTTTCCACCCAGGGCTACGGCCACGGCGTGG
Organism: Oscillospiraceae bacterium; assembly: GCA_051867615.1. GTDB lineage: Bacteria > Bacillota > Clostridia > Oscillospirales > Oscillospiraceae > RGIG5472. The sequence continues at coordinate 4,530 of JBJDYU010000053.1, forward strand.
GTATGAGCCAGTACGGAGCCAACGCCCTGGCGAAGCAGGGGAAAAGCTGGCAGGAAATTCTTCAGTGGTACTATACCGGCGTGACGCTGGAGAAGTACGCGGGGTAAAAGCGGACGGCACAGCAAAAACCGGAAAAGCGCGGCTGCGCTTTTCCGGTTTGCCATTTCACGCTTTACGCGTCTGCTTCGGTAGAAATGTAGTGGAGAGCAGCGGCTTTCCCGCTAAGAGGGCGTATCGTGTTCCTCTGTGCCGCCGCTGTGTTTCTTCCGGCTCTGCAGCAGGAGCATGACGCCCGCCAGCAGCAGAAACACGCCGAAGGGCCGCCGCAGGGCCTCCGTGTCGATGTGCTGGGCGAGCAGTGCGGCGAGAGCCGCGCAGAGCGAGCCGACGGGGATGGTCCGGCGGAGGATCTCCGGCCGGAGATAGCCGCCCTTGCGGTGGTACAGCAGCGCCACAGCGGCGGTGGGGAGAAAGAAAAGCAGGTTGATGGCCTGGGCGGTGCGCTGGGGCACGCCCAGCAGCAGCGTCATGGCCAGCAGCAGAAGCGTCCCGCCGCCCACGCCCCAGGCGGCCAGCACCCCGGCGGCACAGCCGGCGAGCAGGGGAATGAAGAACTTCACAGCAGATATTTCACCCCCGCATAGAACAAAAATAGCGCGAACAGCCGCTTGAGCCAGGCGGGAGGCATCCGGCGAAACAGCTTTCCGCCCACCACCGCCCCGGCGGCGCCGCCCAGCAGATAGGGGAGGGCTTCTTTCAGGGGCAGCGGCTCGGCAAAGGCCGACACCGCCACGCTGACCAGACACAGCGGCAGGATGATGGCCACGGAATTGGCGAACAGGGCGCGGCCCTCCAGCGCCGGTTCCCGGCTTAATAGCGGCAGCAGCGCCATGCCGCCGCCTCCGCCAAACAAACCGTTGACGGCGCCCGCGGCGGCGGAAGCGAGGATGAGTGTCCAGCGGCGCTTTTTCATGGCGATCAGCCTCCGTTCCGTCTATCTTGCGCAGGAGGACCGGACCCGCCGGGTCCGGTCCTCGATCTTTCCCGGAGAGGGACGTTACTTGCGCTTAAAGCTCTGGCAGTCCACGCACTGCTGCTGGGTGGGGTTGCTCTCGTGGGTGCCGATCTGCACGGACTGCAGGGCGCAGTACTGCACGTCGCCGCAGTGATGGGCGCACTGGTCCACGGTGCAATGGATGGAAGTGTTGGGGTTGTTATTCATGAGGAGGATCTCCTTTGAGAATAGATTTGGCTTTCGCCGGAGATAGTTTGCACCGTGCGGATAAAAATATACCGCGGCTGAAAAAGCCGCGGTATAAACGAAAAACAAAGGTTAAAACGGTGCCTGAGCCTACACCCCCAGCAGCCAGTGGGCGAACTGGAAGTAGATCAGCAGCGAAAGCGCGTCCACGATGGTGGAGATGAAGGGGCTTGCCATGACGGCGGGGTCCAGACGCAGCTTTTTCGCCAGCAGCGGCAGAACGCTGCCGACGAACTTCGCCACGAACACCACCAGCACCAGCGTCAGGCACACCACCGCCGCCACGCCGATGGTCACGGAATCGTCGCCCATGAGCAGCCGGTCGAACAGCAGCATTTTCACAAAATTGGCGGCGGCCAGCACCACGCCGCAGAGGATGCCCACCCGGCTCTCCTTCCAGACTACCCGCAGGATGTCGGAAAACTCCACCTCGTCCAGCGACAGCGCGCGGATGACGGCCACCGAGGCCTGCGTGCCGCTGTTGCCGCCCGTACCGGTGAGCATGGGGATATAGGAGTTGAGAACGATGCAGGCGGCGAGAGCCGTCTCGAAATGGGAGATGATCATGCTGGTGAAGGTGGCCGAGAGCATCAGGATCATCAGCCAGGGGATGCGGGCCTTCCAGGTCTCCAGCGGGCCGGTGCGGAGGTAGGGCTTGTCCGTGGGGGTGATGGCGGCCATCTTTTCGATATCCTCGGTGGCCTCCTCTTCCATGACGTCGATGGCGTCGTCCACGGTGACGATGCCCACCAGCCGGTTCTCCTTGTCCACCACGGGAATGGCCACGAAGTCGTACTTGCTCAGCATCCGGGCCACTTCCTCCTGGTCGGTGAGGGTGTCCACGGAGATGACGTCGGATTCCATGATATCCTCGATGATATCGTCCTCCGCCGCCAGCAGCAGCGTTCTGACGGAGACAAGGCCCAGCAGGCGGCGGTTTTCATCCGTCACATAGCAGATGTAGATGGTCTCCCGGTCCAGGCCGATGCGGCGGATGCGCTTGAAGGCGTCCGCCACGGTGGTGTTCTCATGCAGGTCCACATACTCCGGCGTCATGATGGAGCCGGCGGAGTAACGCGGATATTTCAGCAGCTCGTTGATGGCCCGGCGGCTTTCCGGGTCGGACTGGCGGAGGATGCGCTTGACCACCGTGGCAGGCATCTCCTCGATGATGTCCACCGTGTCGTCCAGATACAGCTCCTCCAGCACCTCCCGCAGCTCCGTGTCGGAGAAGCCCCGGATGAGCATCTCCTGCACCTCGCCGTCCATCTCCACGAAGGTCTCCGCCGCCAGCGCCTTGGGCAGCAGGCGGAAGACGATGGACTGCTGCCGCTCCGTCAGGTCCTCCAGCAGGGCGTAGATGTCCGGCGCCTCCATCTCCACCAGTAGGTCGCGCAGGCGGGCGTACTGCTTTTGCTCCAGCAGCTCCTCGATCTGCTCGGAGCGGGTCAGCTCCTCCACCGCCTCCGGACTTTCCGGCGCTTCCTCCTCGGGCTCTGGGCCCTCTGCGATCTGGGGACGGATCTTGTTTTCCTCTTCCATGGCGCGACCTCCTTTCCTGTGGCTGGGCGGCTCCGGCGGTCCCGGAACGACAAAAACGCCCACGAGCGGCGTCCGAAGGCAACCCCTGTGAGCGAGAGACGGAAACCGCCCATGGGCGGCTTCCTGACCGTTCAAGCTTTAGCTCCGCAAGGCGGTGTAATTGCGTTAGACGGTACCTTGGCTTTCGATAACGCCTGTTCAAACCCTCTCATGGTGTCTCCACCACTTCGCGGCAGCAATCCATATCCCTGCGGTAGCCTTACCTACCGGACAGCGTATCCACTTGTATTTCAATCACGATTATAAGTCCCTGAGGGAAGCCTTGTCAACCGTCCGCGGGAGTTATTTTCCATCCCGGCGTCAGACGTAGTGAATGACGCCGCAGGCGATCTTCTCTCCGGCGGCGCCGGAGGGCTGGGTGGTGAAGTCGTCGGGCTTCGCGTGGACGATGACCGTCTTTCCCACCACCTCGTCCACGGTGAAGCGGCCCGTGAGAAAGACCTGCAGGGCCGTTCCGCCAACGCCGAGCAGCGGCGGCATATCTCCCGCGTGGCCGGGATGGGGACAGTGGCCGGGGTCATAGTGGGTCAGAGCGTCCGCGAAGGGGTCCTGCTCGTTGCCGGCGCAGCGTCCGCCGCTGTGGATGTGAAAGGCGAAGATGTCCGTGGGACAGGCGGCGGCGCTCTGCGGCAGGCCCTGCAGCGCCGCCGCCACCAGAACGCCCGCCCCGGTCTCATAAAAGCGCACCGTGCCGCGAAGGGCCGGGTGCTTCTCGCTCCCCCGCAGCTGAGCCTCCGCCTGGGGTCGCCGCAGGAGCAAAAGGGCCGTCTGGGTAAAAACAGAGGGTGTGGCTTCATCTTTGTACATACGCGTTCCTCCCGGAGCAAGGGTTTCCCTCCATGCTATGCGGCGGAGCGGGTCGGCGTTCCCCGGGCGGGAGAAAAATCCGCTTAAAAACGTGTAGGATTACAATAGATGTTGGACAGTTGAATAAAAAGGATGAAGGATAGGG
>JBJDYU010000054.1:0-8299 GCA_051867615.1 Oscillospiraceae bacterium
GCAACGGCTTCCAGGCCCTGATCAAGCTGGGCCTTGTGCCCTATGGCCGCATCATCGACACGGATGAGACCTGCCCCACGCTGAGCTACAACACCATCGGCCGCCACCAGTCCAAGCTGGTGCGCACCCGGGTCTGCTCCAACAAGTCCCCCTGGCTCGCCGGCGCCGAAGTGGGCGAGATCTACACCGTTCCCATCTCCCACGGCGAGGGCCGGTTCCTTGCCGGCGCGGAGCTAATCAAGCGGCTGGCGGAAAACGGCCAGATCGCCACTCAGTACGTGGATCTGGTGGGCCGCCCCTCCATGGACACGGACTTCAACCCCAACGGCTCCATCTGCGCCATCGAGGGCATCACCTCCCCGGACGGCCGCGTTCTCGGCAAGATGGGCCACTCCGAGCGGGTGGGCGCGAACCTCTACCGCAATGTACCCGGCGAGTACGATATGCGGCTTTTCTCCTCCGCCGTGCGCTACTTCAAGTAAACAAAGCTTTTCTTTCCGGAAGGCCCGCTGACGCGGGCCTTCTTTTTTATTGCGGCCGGGCAGCTGCGCAAGCGCGTCCTGCCCGCCGCGTCCGCATCTGTTGAAAGCCCCGGCGCATGAAATCCGCCGCGCGGAAGCATAGTAATAGGGTATGGCCGCGCGCAGGAAGCAGCCCCTGGCCCCGAAAGATGATCAATGGAGGAATGCTATGAAAATAATTGCCAGCATAAACAGTGCGGTCAACGCTTTTGTCTGGGGCGCTCCCGCGCTGATCCTGATCGTCGGTACCGGCGCGTTTATGTCCGTGTATCTGGGCTTCAAGCAGTTCACAAAGTTCGGCTTCATTCTGAAAAATACAGTGGGCAGGCTTTTCGGCAAGAGAAAGGAACGCCCGGAAGGCGCCGTTACGCCCTTTCAGGCCATGTGTACCGCTCTCGCGGGCACCATGGGGACCGGCAACATCGCCGGCGTCTGCGGCGCCATCACCATCGGCGGCCCCGGCGCGGTGTTCTGGATGTGGATCTCCGCCCTGCTCGGTATGGCCACCAAGTTCTCCGAGATCAGCCTTGCCGTCAAATACCGGGAGAAAAACGCCCGGGGCGACTGGGTGGGCGGCCCCATGTACTATATCAAGAACGGACTTGGCCACAAGTGGAAGTGGCTCGCGGGCGTATTTGCGGGCCTGACCGCCCTCACCGCCCTCGGCACCGGCAACGCCATCCAGTCCAATACCATCGCCTCCTCCGTCGTGGAGGCCGTGAGAACCTTTCGTCCCGCCGCGAACGCGGACACCATCAGTCTCGCCGCCGGTATCATTCTTGCCATCCTCGTGGCTGTCGTGTATTTCGGCGGCGTACAGCGCATCGGCAGGGTCTGCGAGCTGCTGGTCCCCGGCATGGCGCTGCTTTTCATCGTAGCCGGCATCGGCGTGGTGGTCCTGCGGGCCGATCAGCTCCCCTCCGTCTTCGCCGCCATCTTCACCGGCGCGTTCCATCCATCCGCCGTGGCGGGAGGTCTCGCGGGCACTACCATCATGACCGCCCTGCAGAGGGGCGTCGCCCGGGGTGTGTTCTCCAACGAGGCCGGGCTCGGCACCGCCCCCATCGCCCATGCCGCCGCTGACGTGCGGCACCCCTGCCAGCAGGGCATCTACGGCGTTTTTGAGGTCTTTGCGGACACCATCGTCATCTGCACCCTCACCGCCCTGATCGTCCTCTGCGGCAACGGCGTGCAGAACCTCCCCTATGGGCAGGCCGCGAACCAGACGCTGACCACCGCGGGCTTCTGCTCCGTCTATCCCGCGCAGCTCGCCACCACCGCCATGGCCGCCGCGCTGAGCCTGTTCGCCTTCTCCACCATCCTGGGCTGGGGCGTCTACGGCGTCCGCAGCGCCGAGTTCCTGTTCGGCCCCAAAGCCGCCCTCCCCTACAAGCTCCTTTACTGCCTGATGGTCGTCGCCGGCTCCACCGTGGATCTGGGGCTGGTCTGGGATATCTCCGACACCCTGAACGGGCTTATGTCCATCCCCAACCTCATCGGCGTGCTGCTGCTCTCGCCTGTGGCCGCGAAGCTCGCAAGGGAGTATTTTTCCGCTCCCGGCCGGAAATAGGACACCCGCCCGCCGGGATGAAAGCAAAGCGCGGCTCCTGCGGGAGCCGCGCTTTTATCGCCCGTTTTATTCGGTTTTATTCCGCCAGCAGCTTTTCCACCGCCGCCAGACGCAGGCACACGCACAGCACCGCGATGGCCTCCTTCAGCTCCTCCACCGGAGGCAGAGAGGGGGCGATGCGGATATTGCTGTCCTGCGGGTCCACGCCGTAGGGGAAGGTGGCGCCGGCGTTGGTCATGACCACGCCCGCCTCCTTGGCCAGGGCCAGCGTCCGCTTCGCCGTGCCGGGCATGGCGTTCAGGCTCACGAAGTAGCCGCCGCGGGGCCGCTTCCACTCCGCGATGCCGAGAGGGGCGATCTCGCGGTCCAGCGCATCCAGCACCGCGCGGAACTTCGGGCGCAGCACCTCCGCGTGCCGCTGCATGAGCGCCAGAGTGTGTTCCTTATCCTTCAGATACAGCACATGGCGCAGCTGATTGACCTTGTCAAAGCCGATGGTCTGCACGCCCATGAGCTTCATCATATAGGCGAGATTGTCCCGGCTGGTGGCCATGACCGCCACGCCCGCGCCGGGGAAGGTCACCTTGGAGGTGGAGGCATACTCAAAGACCATGTCGGGATTGCCCGCCTCGCGGCAGAGCGTCAGGATATCCGCGAAAGGCACGAAGGGGCCGTCGAACTCATGGATGCAGTAGGCGTTGTCCCACATGAGCAGGAAGTCCGGCGCAGCGGGCTTCAGGTTTGCGATGCGGCGCACCGTCTCCTCGCTGTAGACCACGCCCTCGGGGTTGGAGTACTTCGGCACGTTCCACATACCCTTCACGGCAGGGTCCTTCACCAGCTCCTCCACCCGGTCCATGTCGGGGCCGTCGGCGGTCATGGGCACCGTAATCATCTCCACGCCGAAGCTCTCCGTCACCTTGAAATGGCGGTCATAGCCCGGCGCGGGGCAGATCCACTTCACCTTTTCCAGCTTGCTCCAGGGCTGCGGGCTGTGGAGCAGGCCGTGGGTGAAGGCCTTGGAAATGGTGTCGTACATGAGCTGCAGGCTGGAGTTGCCGCCCACGAAGCACTCCTCCATCTCCACGCCCAGCAGCTCCGCGAACAGCTTCCGCGCCGCCGGGATGCCCGCGAGCTCGCCGTAGTTCCGGCTCTCCACGCTGTCGGTCACGCACTGGGCCGGGTCGGAAAGCACCGTCAGGATATCGCTGACCAGATCCAGCTGCTCCCTGCCCGGCTTGCCCCGGGCCATGTTCAGCTGCAGGCCCCGGGCCTTCAGCCCCTCAAATTCCTCCTGCAGGGCCTTCTGCTCCGCCTGAAGCTGGGCCCTCGTCATCTCACTGTACTTCATTTTGTTTCTCCCTTCTTCCGCCGCCCCGTGGGGCCGCCGTCAAATGATCTGATATATAAATTTGATATATAAAAACAAATTATAAGCCTTATAAAGCGGTTGACAGCCGCTCCTCCCTCTGCTTTAATAAGCAACAGAAGCTGAAAGGAGTCGATTATCATCATGACGCAACAGACAAAAAACCTGACCAAAACCGCCCTGGGCGCGGCCCTGCTGGCCGTCGCCGCCTGGATCACCATCCCCATCGGCGCCGTTCCCGTGACGCTGCAGACCTTCGTGCTTTTCCTGCTCTTTGCCCTGCTGGGCGGCAAGCTCTGCACCCTCGCCACTGCCGTTTACCTGCTGCTGGGGGCCTTCGGCCTGCCGGTGTTCTCCGGCTTCAGGGGCGGCATTGGCGCGCTGATGGGCGCTACCGGCGGCTATCTCGTGGGCTTTTTGGTGGCGGCGCTCATCATGTGGGCACTGGAAAAGCCTCTGGGTCACGGCACCGCCGCTCTGGCGGGCTCCATGGTGCTGGGCCTGCTGCTCTGCTACGCCTTCGGCACGGCCTGGTTCTACTTCGTCTATCTCGGCGCCGGCGAGGTCAAGTCTGTCAGCGCTATTCTCGCTGCCTGCGTGATCCCCTTCATCCCGGTGGACGCCGTGAAGCTGGCGCTGGCCCTGCTGCTCGGCAAGCGCCTGCGTCCGTACATCAAATAACGCCATCAGGAAGCGACACGGAGACCTCGCCGCTGCGAAGCGCTTCCACGCTTCCGTCCGGATAGCGCACCAGCAGCGCGCCGCTGTCGTCTATGGCGAGGGCCGTGGCCTCCCGCTCCGCCCCATCTCTCGTAAAGCGCACCTTTCGTCCCGGTACGAAGGAGCGGGCGCGGTAAAACTCGAGAAAACCGCTTTGCTCCGGCGCTTCCCAGATGGCCAGCAGCCGGTCCGTGATCTCCGCCGCCAGCTCCGTCCGGTCCGCCGCCGCGCCGGTGAGGGAGCCCGCTTTTTGCCGCAGCTCCTCCGGGAAGTCCTCCGTCCGCACATTCACGCCGATGCCGGCGAGGAAGCCGGTCTCCCCGCTCTCCCCGTCCGTCACGGCCTCACAGAGGATGCCGCAGACCTTTTTTCCCGCCATGTAGACGTCGTTGACCCACTTGATGCCGGCGCGCTCCCCTGTGAGCCGCTCAATGGCCCCCGCCACGGCGGCGGCTGCCGCGATGGTCAGCAGGGCCGGGTCCTGCAAAGCGGTCGATCGTCCCAGCAAGAGAGTCATGTACAGTCCCGTCTCCGCCGGAGAGTAAAAGCTGCGGCCCATGCGGCCACGGCCCGCGGTCTGCTCCTCCGCCAGCAGGAGGGTCGGCTCATACCGTCCCGCCGTCAGGCGGCGCTTGGCCTCGTTATTGGTGGAGTCGATGCGGGCAAAGACCTCCACCGGGAGCGTCCTCCCCTTCTTCGCAAGAGCCGCGGCGATCCTGTCCGCGGAAAGCCGTTCCGACGGCATGGCGCTCCCTCCCTTCGGCGGTCACGGCGCCGCAAAACGGCGGCATGATCGTTCCCGGTTATGATACCATAAGAAAACTCTATTCACAAGAAAAAATATTGCGTCTCCACTTCCCGTTTTTTGTCAGAATTCCCGAATTATTCATGCATTCTTCAAAAATAGATGGTATGATAAAGAAAAGAAGGAGGGGTGAGTCACGAATTGAACGCAGCTTACTTCCTGACGCCGAAGCACGAGGTGGCATTTCTGTATGCCGACTGTACCCTGCGGCAGGGGCTTGAGAAAATGCGCAGCTCCGGTTACACCGCCATTCCCGTCATCCAGCGGGACGGCACCTACGTCGGCACCGTGCGGGAGGGCGACTTCCTGTGGTATCTCATCCAGGAGGACGGCGGCCTCCGGGCCCATTCCCTGCGGGAGCTGGAGAATGTGGGGCTCAGCAGCATCTTGAATCCCGACCGTTTCCCGGCGGAGCGCATCACCGTCCCCATGGAGGTGGTGGTGGAGCGGGCCGTGCGGCAGAACTTCGTCCCCATGGTGGACGACAGCGGCAAATTCATCGGCATCGTCACCCGCATGACCATCATGAAGCACCTGACCGGCCGGGACAAGCCCGCGCAGGCGGAGAAAACGACCTGATTACATGATTACATAAGAAACGCCCCGCGCCGTTTGGCGCGGGGCGAATTTTTCTCCTGCGGCGCTCAGCGCCCCTCCCCTCCCGTGAGGCGAAACAGCGTCCAGGGCCACTCCGCCGGGGGCAGGGCCTGCGCCGTCACGGTCTCACTCCGAAAGGGATGGGCAAAGGACAGGCGGTGGGACCAGAGGGCCAGATGGGGCGAAGTCTCCCGGCTGCCGTAGCGCTTATCCCCCACCACAGGCAAGCCCCGGGAGGCAAACTGCACCCGGATCTGATGCGTGCGGCCGGTATGGAGCCGGACAGCGAGCAGGGAAAACGTCCCGGCTTCCGTCTCCGCCGTCTCCTCCACGCGGTAGGAAAGCTCCGCCTCCCGCACGCCCCGGCGCATCCGCCGCACCACGTAGCTCTTGTTCTTCGCCGCGTCCCGGAACAGCAGGTCCCGCAGGGTGCCGCTCTCCTCCGCCGGGCGGCCCCGCACCACGGTGAGATACGTCTTTTCCAGCCGCCGCTCCGCCACGAGGGCTGAGAGCTTCCCCGCCGCAGCCTTCGTCCGGGCATAGACCATGCAGCCGCCGGTCTCCCGGTCCAGCCGGTGGACGGGATAGACCTCGCCTTCGAGCTGCGAGCGGAGCAGGGCGGGCAGGGCCGTATCCCCCTCACCCTCGGAGAGAACGCCAAAGGGCTTTACGCACAGCGCCAGGTCGCGGTCGCAATATAAGACCTCAATCATGCCCGCCCTCCATATGCGTGCGCAGAAAGCGCTCCAGCGCTGCCTGACAGCGGGGCTTATCCACGAGGTAGCTCACGCCGTGGGTGGCTCCCGGCACCAGCAGCAGCTCTTTTTCGCTGCGGCAGGCGTCGTAGCACTCCTGCGTGAATCGGGCGGGCACGAAGGTGTCCGCCTCTCCGTGGAGGAACAGGATGGGAAGCCGGTTCGTCTCCATGGCCGTGAGCGTTGAGTATTCCCGGAAGCTGAAGCCCGCGACAGCGCGGGCCAGCAGGTCCGCCAGGGAAAGCAGCAGCTTCGCCGCCGGCACCCGCTTATGGCGCAGGAGATACAAATGCACCTCCCAGGGCGAGGTAAAACCGCAGTCTGCCACCACTCCCTTTACCGTGGGCGGCAGCGGAAGGCCGGTGGCCATCAGCACAGTAGCCGCGCCCATGGACATACCTCCCAGCAGCAGCGGATGGTCCGGGCCGAAGCGCTCATAGGCGTACTCCGCCCAGCGCTGGCAGTCAAAGCGCTCCTTTATGCCAAAGGTAATGTAGCGCCCCTCGCTCTCGCCGTGGGCGCGCTGAAAGACGGTCAGCAGCGAATAGCCCATGGCGTAATAGCTCTCATAGGCACAGCTGAAATCCGTGTAGCCGTCGCTGCGAAAGCCGTGGAACAGAAGGATGGTGCCCTTGGCCTCCGGGTGGGCCAGATAGTAGCCCCGCAGGCGCAGGCCGTCATGGGAGAGGATCTCCACCCTCTCCGTCTCCCGGTCCCGGAACCAGTGTACGCCCCGGATGACCTCGTCGCTGTACGCCGACCAGAGGGGCGAGACGTTTTCCTCAATGGGAAGGTCCCGGTAGGGCGGGCGGAGGCAGGCCGTGGCGAACACGGACCACGCCGCCGCCAGCAGCGCCACCGCCAGGACCCCCAGAAGCAGAGCCAGCCAGATCATGCCGTCTCCTCCTTTCATTTTCTCACAATACCGGCACTATTATAGGCCTCCCGCCGCCGCTTGTCAAAACCCGCCTTGCGGCTCTTTGCAAAGCGGCGGGAAAGCGGTATAATATAACAATAGTTATATCCGGCTGCCACGCTGTTTTTAGTTCGGCGCAAAGCCATCCCGGACCGCGTGAAACCCACCGCAGGAGGAAACGTTCATGTCTTGCAAGGAACCTGTCTGCTATATCGTCGGAGCAGCTCCGGCACGGCTCCCCAAAATTGAAAAGCGCCCGGAGGACCTGCTCATCGCGGCGGACGCGGGCCTTTCTACCTGCAGGGCCGCGGGCCTTGTCCCGGACCTGATCGTGGGGGATTTCGACTCTCTCGGCGCCGCGCCGGAGGGAGAAAACGTGGTGCGCCTTCCGGTGGAAAAGGACGACACCGACACGGCCCACGCGGCGGAGCTTGCTTTCATGCGGGGCTATCGGCGCTTTGTGCTGTTCGGCGTGCTGGGCGGGCCGCGGATGGACCACAGCTACGCCAATTTTGCCCTCGCCGCCGCTCTGGCCCGGCGGGGCGGGCGCTGCTGGCTCATCGGCGAGGGATGCATCGTCACTGCCATCCACAACGGCGCGTTCTCCTTTCCGGCGGGACTGCGGGGGGACGTGTCCGTGTTCCCTTTCGGCGGCGAGGCCATGGGGGTCACGGAGGAGGGGCTGCAATACAGTCTCTGGGACGCGCGCCTCGCGGGAGACTGCGCCCTCGGCGTCAGCAACGCTTTCACCGGGAAAGCGGGCCGCGTGGAGGTGCGGCGGGGAACGCTGCTGCTCTTTTACCGGGGGGCGTACCCGGAGAACCTGTACTAATTGCCTCGCAGAGCGCACATACGGGATCACCCCGTATAGAAGTGCGCCTTTGTGCCTGTTCGACAAACCGGAAGTTGTGCGTTCACCTCTTATAGTATCAACTCCATGATAATCTCATCTTCATCACGGTTTGTTTCAATGAATCCAAATCCTTCATAAAGTTTTTTCGCAGCGTCGTTTCCTTCAATATAGCAAAGAATAACCTTGTTGTATT
>JBJDYU010000055.1:0-38905 GCA_051867615.1 Oscillospiraceae bacterium
ATAGGCCCTTATAGGGCCAACTCAAGCCACCGGCTTAGCCGGTGGTTATGACTCTGTGTGAAAAGGATGCGAAAATGCCAACTTAGTCCAGGACAGGCGTCCAGGCCAGCTCCATGATCTCGTCAACATCGTCCATGCTGGTGATGAGGCCCAGGCGGACATAGCGGCTGGCAATATCCTTCAGAGCCGCGCCGGTGAACTCCTGAGAAGTGCCGAACTGCAGGGAGTTGTTGATCATGACGTTCATGTCATAGTCGCCACCATTCCAGCCGCGCTCCAGCAGCAGGGTGGTAGCTTCCTCGGGATTCTCGCGCATCCAGGCGTGAGCCTTCTGGACGGCCTGCACGATCTTCTTGGCGTGAACAGGGTTCTCCTGCACGAAGGTGCGGTTCATGGCGATGACGCAGCAGTTCTTGTCAGCGAAGTCCTCATCCAGCAGAGAGCGGATGCACTTCAGCTTGCCTTCCTTCATCATGGCATAGGCGAAGGTGTCGCTCAGCAGGGCGGCAGAGATCTCGCCGCGCTCCATGGCCGCCACGCAGGCATCGGAGGAGACCTGGATCAGCTCCAGGTCGGTCTGGGGGTTGATGCCGTCGGCATCCAGCAGCAGGCAGGTGATGTTGTAGTCAGAAGCACCGATGCCGTTGGGGACGGAGACCTGGGTGCCCTTCAGGTCCTCGGTGGTGTTGTACTCGCTGTCCGCCAAAACATACAGGGACTTGCAGCCGATATGAGCGCCGCCGACGAAGGTCAGGTCAACGCCGTTGGTGATGGGGACCAGCATAGTGGCGATGTGGCCCACGGCCACGGTAGCCTGCTGGGTACCCAGCGCCTCAGTATAGGACGTGCCCTTGAAGCCCTCGGCGGTCAGGCCGGCCTCGGCATAGAAGCCCTTGTCATCAGCCACAGTGGGGCCGGAGGTGCAGCCGTCAGACATATAGTACAGAACGGGCTGGCCGTAAGCAGGCTCCGCCTCCATGGCGGCCTTCTCCTCGGCAGTGGGGGTCAGGTCGAAATTCGCCATGTCGATAGCACGGCCGTCGATCTCAACAGGGGTGAACAGCGCTTCCCAGTTGCCGGAGGCGGAAGCCTCGGCAGCATCCATGTGGATGTCGGAGACGTTGACGTCCACATCCACACCGTCCTGGCCCATTTCGATCTGGCCGTCGCCGTTCAGGTCGCCCTCCAGCTCGCTGCTGCTGCCGCAGGCGGCCAGGGACAGGACCATGACCAGCGTCAGAAGCAGTGCGAGGATCTTCTTCGTGTTGGTTTTCGCGTTCATTGTGATATTTCTCCTTCTACAATTTTTATTCAAATGCAGAAGCCTTTCTGCAAATTGAAACAGTGGGGTCAGGCCTTGCTCCTGCCGCCGAAATGGAGCTTATTCAGGATGTCGTTTCGATAGGCGACAAAGGAGGCGGAGGAACGGTCGCGGGGGAAGGGTTCCTCAATTTTTATGTCGGCGATCACACGGCCGGGATGTGCGTCCATGACCAGGACGCGGGTGCCCATGTAGATGGCCTCGTCCACGTCATGGGTGACCATGACGGCCAGCTGCTGCTTTCCCTCCCAGATGCGCAGAATCTCGTCCTGCATATTCATGCGGGTAAAGGCGTCCAGCGCGCCCAGGGGCTCGTCCAGCAGCAGGATGTCCGGCTCGTTGATGAGGGAGCGGGCCAGGGCCACACGCTGGGCCATACCGCCGGAGAGCTGCGCGGGATAGTCCTCCCGGAAGTCCTGCAGGCCGATGATGTTGATCATCCGCTCCACCTTTTCCTCGTTGCCCTTCAGCTTGCCCTGCATCTTCAAAGAAAAGGCGACGTTGTCCCAGACCGTCAGCCAGGGAAAGAGCGTGGCCTTCTGGAACATCATGCCCCGGTCGGGAGCGGGGCCCTCGACTTCTCTGCCGTCCACGGTAACCTTGCCGGTGGTGGGCTTGATCAGTCCGGCCACCAGGCGCAGGATGGTGGACTTGCCGCAGCCGGAGGGGCCCACCAGGCTGATGAACTCGCCGCTCTCCATGGAGGCGGTCACATTGTCCAGGGCGTGGGTCACCTCGTCGGTCTCGATCTTTGCAAAGCTCTTGGAAACACTCTCCAGTCTCAGAACGACTTTCTTCTTTTCCATTACTTTTCCGCTCCAATCTGCCAGCGCAGCACGCGGCGCTTCACGGCTTCCAGAGATTTGGTCACCACGGTAAAGATGAAGCAGATCACGAACAGGGCGGCGAACATCTTGTCATAGCTGGCCCAGGACTTGCTCCAGTTCATATACCAGCCGAGGCCGGACTTCACACCCAGCATCTCCGCGATCATGATGGCGGTGCAGGAGCTGCTCATGGCCTGGGTACAGCCCTGGAAAATGGAGGGCATGGCGTGGGGGATGGCCACCCGGAACACCAGCTGGCGGCTGGAAGCGCCCAGAGTCCTGGCGGCCTCAAAGTAATCCTTGTCCACGTTGGCGATACCGGTCATGGAGGCCACGGTCACGGCGAACCAGGAACCCAGGGCGATGATGAACACGGCGCCGCCGAACAGCGAGGAGGCGATCACCATCATGATGGGGATCCAGGTGGAGGTGGGGATGGGGCCCAGGAACTTGATGATGGGGTCCACCCAGTAACGGCAGCGCTTGGAGTAGCCGCAGGTGATGCCCGTGATAAGGCCCAGGGAAACACCAATGAAATACCCCAAAAACAGGAGCCACAGCGTATGTAGGGTGCAGTCCCAGATCATGGCCCGGTCTTTCCATGCCGCGTTGACCACAAAGTTCAGGCAGGGCACAAAGGGCTGGGTCAGGATGCCGGTCTTGAGGGTCAGATAGTCATAGACCGCCAGCAGCAGGAACAGCGCCGTGAACAGCGGCGCACGGTAGCGCTGCTTGTCGATCATATCCCGGTTGCCCTTCAGCATGACCAGGATAGATACCACGCAATACACTGCATAGGCGGCAATCAGGAGCAGCAGAAACACCAGATACACCCAGGGGTTTCTATTGATGCTGTTGTCCGGGATCTGGGTGTATTCCAGCACCGCGATAACGCCCCCCAGAAAGGGCAGCAGCCAGATGACCAGATCCATCCAGAGCTGAAATTTGGACTTTTTCACCCGTTCCAGCTCCAGCAGCTGTTTCCTTGTCAGATTCTGAAGCTGTTTGGTCTCCACTTGATTCGCTGCCACTCCGCTCACTCCCGTCAAAATACAAATTCTTACAGCTTATAGCTTCGCCATTATACCATAGGAACGGCGGGATAGTTAAATACCGAAATTGGATAAAAGCGTCCAAAAAATTACAAAATCCGATAAATTGTCCAAAAGATTATTCTTATAGGCTCAGATTTATTGATGGTCTGATTGGCACACCTAGCTATAGACGTATCCGATTGGACAGGATATTTTTCCAATGGTATGCTGTCAGCTGAATGGATTGAAGGTTTTCAGTCGTATTATGAACAGAGGGGTCGATCCTGCGCTTCGGACCGGCCCGCAGAAAGGATCGTCTATGCGCAGCGAACAGGAAGTAAACCGTGCGATGGAGCGGTACGCCGATATGGTCCTGCGGCTGTGTACGGTAAACTTAAAAAACAGCGCAGATGCGGAGGACATCTTTCAGACGGTATTCCTGAAATATACGCTCAGCAGCCAGATCTTCAAAAGTCCCGAACACGAAAAGGCATGGCTCATCCGGGTCACTCTCAATGCCTGCCGGGATCTGCTGAAAAGTTTTTCCCGGAAACACACCATTTCCCTGGAGGAGATCAGCAGCTATGCTCCGGAGGTCACCACAGAGCAATACGCCGTCCTGGAAGCGGTCTGGTCACTGCCGCGGGAATACCGCGACGTGGTGTACCTACACTACTATGAGGGTTACACGGCGCCGGAGATCGCCCGCATCCTACGGAAAAATCCCAATACCGTCTATACCCATCTGTTCCGCGCGAAGGAGCTGCTGCGGGGGTTGCTAGGAGGTGTGAACGATGAAGGATAGCATAAAGACCGCTTTCGACTCCATTCAGACGCCGGAGCGCCTGAAGCGGGAGACCCGGGCGTATCTGCGCCGAAAGACCTTTGATTACGGCAAAAACGCCCTGCAGCGCCGCCGCTTCCGCAGCCGCCTGGCCGGGTGTCTGGCGGCAGTAGTGCTCCTTCTCACCGGCGCGGGGCTCTGGTTTCTGCCGGCAGCCAGCATCGGTCTGGACATCAACCCGTCTGTCGAACTGCAGGTCAATGTACTGGACCGGGCCATTGCGCTGAAAGGGCTGAATGCCGACGGCCTGGCCCTGGCAGAGCAGATAAACGTAACCGGGATGCCGTACGATGAAGCCATGCAGCGCATCCTGCTCAGCGATGCTCTCGCGCCCTATCTGGACCGCGGCAGCATGATCGCCATCACTGTGGTGGGCGGCGGCAACGAGGCCCACGCGGAGGAAATGCTGAGCAAGGTTGTCTGCCGGGCCTATGCTCTCGCGGAAGAAGAAAATGTCCTCTATTGTCAGGCAGATAAGGACACGGTGAAAGAGGCCCGCGCGGCCGGTCTTTGCATCCCCCGGTACCTGGCGTGGCAGCAGCTGCTGAAAACGGATCCTGACGTCACGGCAGAGGAAGTGGCGCTGCTGCCCCAGGAAGCGATCCGGGAACTGGCGCATCTGAAAACGCTGGAAGACCCCTGCGGTGAGTAAAAAGGAGAAAACGCTATGCTGATGTTGATCTGGAAAAATATATCCCGGCGGCGAGCGCAGTCGGTGCTGACGGTGACCATCACCATGCTGACGGTCATGGTGTTCGTCATGGTCCTGGGCGTATTTCAGACCGTGAACCAGGGTCTGTCCCTGAGCCGGGAGCGGCTCGGCGCCGACGCCGTTCTCATTCCCCAATACGCATCCGCCGATGGCAGCGACCTGCTGTTCACTGCGATTCCGGAAAATATCTATATGCCGGTCGAGGTGATAGAGCAGGCAAAACAGCTGGACGGTGTGGCCGCCATGACCCCGCAGTTCTACTGCCAGACGCTGGCGTTGTCCTGCTGCGAGCCCGGCGAGGAGGCCCGGATCATCGGTTATGATCCCGCCACAGACTTCATCCTCAAGCCCTATCTGGACGAAGACAGCCAGGACGGCATCACAGAGGACGAGCTGATCGTGGGCCGCAATTTTGAGGATGACGACCTGGTAGGCTATAACTATCTGGTGCTGGGGAAAAAGTTCAGAGTCGTCAGTATGCTGCAGCCCACCGGCACCGGTATGGACAGCACCATTTTCATGGATGTAAAAACAGCGCAGGATATGTGCCTTGAATCCGAAGTCCTCAGGCAGGACTGGCAGGACAAGGACCCCCACGACTACATTTCCGTCATTATGATCAAGTTGGCTGACGGCGTGGACCCGGAGGCCTTTGCCAAACAGGTGGAGGATTCCGGCATGGAAGCCAAGTGCCTGCTCACCGGAGACACCATTTCCTCCCTCCAGAGCCAGCTGGAGGTGACCATGCAGGTGATGTTCGCCCTCTGGGCGGCCTCCCTGCTGATCGCCGTTCTTTCTCTGGTGGGACGGTTCAACGCTCTGGCCAGGGAGCGCAGGAAGGAGATCGGCCTGCTGCGCGCTATCGGTCTGAAGAAGGGGCAGGTTTTCGGCCTGATCATCGGCGAGACCTGCACCATGGCGCTCATGGGCGGACTGCTCGGCAGCGGCATCGCCCTGCTGTGCATGGACCCTGTGATCGAAATGCTGCAGGAAGCCTTCCGGCTGTCCCCTTCCGTCTGGTCTACTCCTCTGGCGCTGCTTTGCGGCGTCGCAGGCGTGGCGCTGGCGGGCCTGCTGGGCTTTGCCGCTGCCATCAGCCCCGCATTAAAGAGCGCGTCCATGGACCCCCAGGCCGCCATTACGCAGGGAGAGGTGAACTGATATGGAAATCTGCAGGCTGGAACACATTCGCAAGGACTACCGCATGGGGGAAACCGTCACCCCGCTGAAGGACATTTCCCTTACCGTGGAGCCGGGAGATTTCATCGCCGTGGAGGGGCCCTCCGGCATCGGCAAGAGCACGCTGCTATATGTAATGGGTACCCTTCTCCAAAGTGATGAAGGTACATACCTCTTTGAAGGCAGAGACGTATCCCGATGCAGCGATGAGGACAAATCCACCCTCCGGGCAAGGAAGATCGGCTTCATGTTCCAGGACAGCGCCATGATACAGGCGCTGACCCTCCGTGAAAACCTGATCTTTGCCCAGAGCATCTGCGGCAAAAAAGATCTCAAGCAAGTGGACGAGCTGCTGCGTCTATTCGGTCTGGAAGATCGCGCCGACTTCTTCCCTCATCAGCTCTCCGGCGGCCAGCGCCGCCGCGCCATGGCGGCCCGGGCGCTGATCCACGACCCCATGCTGATCCTGGCAGATGAACCCACCAACGATCTGGACGAACACTGGTCTGAAGAGATCATGCGGATCCTGAAAGAACAGACCCCGAAGGGTACTGCAGTTGTAATGGTCACCCACAACAGCCGTTGGGCAGGAATGGCCACCCGGCGCTGCCGGCTGGAGGACGGTGTCCTGATAGAAATCAAGGGATAAACGAGGAGGATTCTATGAAAACCAAACTGAGCAATATTCTCATCGCGCTGCAGGCGGTCGCTGCCGTCTGCGTACTCGGTGCCGTCAAGCTCTGGGCCCCTGTTTGCGGCAAGCTGCTGGAGCTGGCCAATGGCAACGAAGTCCCCATGAAGTGCCACTATGCCGGACAGGCAGCCATCGGCGTGGCCGTTATCATACTGGCGGCCGCCGTCACGGCGTTCCTGATAAAGAAGGGACATAAGGGCCTGATGGTGGTCAACGCCGTTGCCGCCGTCGTCCTGTTCCTGGTGTTCAGCAGCCTCATCGGCGTCTGCGCCGCCGAGGGGATGCGCTGCCAGGTCACCTCCCTCTGGGGCAAAGGCGCCGCCATCGTGGTCTTTGCCTCGTCTCTGATCGAGCTGCTCCGGGGCAAGGAGGGGCAGGTTCCCGCCTGACCCCGTGTCACGTGCCATCTCCGCAGCTACATGAGGCCAAACTCTCATTGCAGCACATATGCCCGCGATCCTCTTATGGGAGCTGCGACGGATATTGGTGTCTCGACAGAATTGGTGTCCGGCTGTTCATTACACGAAGCCAGACAGAGTACATCCGGAGTGCGTGTATATCGGGCAGAGAACTGTCGGCGCACCCCGAAGAAATATGACAGGATCCCATCATAGTCCTTTTCTCAAGCGGCTTATGCCAACGCCGTCCAGGATTCTGATGGGATTCTGTTTTGCCTTGCTGCCCAGTCCCTTGCACCTCTTGCCAGTAGGGCAGTCCGGACTGGAAGGGCATCAGCGCGGAGGAGATCAGCAGCCGGGCCACCAAGGGCGTGGGGCCGGGCTCCATTGTCCTGTTCCACAACGCCGGTGAGCACACCCCCGAGGCCCTGCCCACCATTCTGGAATACCTGAAAAACGAGGGCTACACTCTGGCCCCCATCTCCCAGCTCATCCTCTCCGGAGCCTACACCATCGACCACACCGGGCGGCAGTTCGCCGCCACGGCTACAGAATCGGAGTAGCGGAAGTGCGCCGCGCCGCAAACCGGCGTCTTTGCAGAAAAAATACGCCGCTGCGACTTCTTCGCAGCGGCGTATTTATCATGTTTCCTATCGGGTATCAGCCCGCGCCGGTCTGGGCCAGCGCGGCGAGGATGCGGTCTGCACACTGACTGACGAGCTCCGCTCCGGTTGCCAGATTGATCCGCACACAGGTCCCGCTGTGCCCGCCGAAGGCGCTGCCGTAATTGAGCGCCAACCCACATTTTTCCTGAAAGAAGGGCTGAATCTCCTCCTCTTTCAGATAGGCCCCAAAGTCTATCCACATGAGATACGTCCCCTCCAGCGCCGGGATACGCAGCCGGGGATAGGCGGAAAGCAGCTTCTCCCGCAAAAAGGCATAGTTCGCATAAACCTGCCGGCAGACCGTCCGGTTCCACTCCGCGCCGTCCCGGTAGGCCGCCTCGCCGGCCACATATCCCAACGTGTTTCCAAAGCTCATATGAAGCGGCTGCGTGAACGCGTCCCACCGCTCCCGCAGTGTATGATCCGGGATGACGGCCAGCGCGTTCTGAAAGCCCGCCAGATTGAAGGTCTTGCTGGGGGAGGTCAGGAGCATGGTGTTCTCCGCCTTTAGTGAGCAGAGGGGAATATGCACCGCCCCCTCGTGGGTGATATCCTGATGGATCTCATCCGACACGACGGTAACACGGTGCTTTTGGCAGATATCCAGCAGCCGCTCCAGCTCCTCCCGCCGCCAGACCCGCCCCACGGGATTATGGGGGCGAGCAAAACAGCAGCAGCTTTACCCGCTCCTCCCCGATCTTTTTCTCAATGTCTCCGTAATCCATGCCGTAGCCGTCCCCGCGCCATACCAGCGGGCTTTCCACGAGACGGCGGCTGCTCTGCTGCACCACCTTGAAAAACTGGGGATACACCGGCGAGAGTACCAGCACGCTCTCCCCCGGCTCCGTCAGCGAGAGGACCGACCAGCTCAAAGCGGCCACCACGCCAGGAGAAAAGCGCAGCCAGTCCTGCTGTACCGAAAACCTATGCCTGCCGCGCTCCCAATCGATGAAAGCCCGCAGGAAACCGGCGCCCAGATAGGAATAGCCGTAAACGCCGGTCTCCATGTAGCGCCGCAGCGCCTCCTGCACGCAGTCGGGAACACGGAAATCCATGTCCGCGATCCACATTCCCAGCAGATCCCTGCTGCCGAAGCTCTGCTCCAGCATATCCCACTTGACACAGCTTGTGTTGTGGCGGTCAACAAATATCGCCTGTTCGCTCATCCGTACAGTCTCCTTTATCACGCCTGCCCGTCATACAGGTGGCAAGCCGCCGTGTGCCCGGGCCGGATCTCACGCAGGGCCGGTTCTTCCCTGCGGCACACCTCCGCGGCATGACGGCAGCGTCCGCAGAAACGGCAGCCCGCCGGAGGATCGATGGCGCTGGGAACATCCCCGCTGAGCAGGACGCGCTCCCTGGCCTCCATCGTCTCGGGGTCCGCCACCGGCAGCGCGGAGAGCAGTGCCTGGGTATACGGATGGGCGGGATGGGCGTACAGCTCCTCCGAATCCGCCAGCTCCACCAGTTTCCCCAGATACATGACCCCCACATGGTCGGAAATATGCCGGACCACCGCCAGGTCATGGGCGATGAACAGCATGGTCAGATTTCGCTGCCGCTGCATCTGCAAAAGCAAATTGACGATCTGCGCCTGCAAAGACACGTCCAGCGCGGACACCGGCTCGTCGCAAAAGAGGAATTCGGGGTCCACCGCCAGGGCGCGGGCGATGCTGATGCGCTGACGCTGTCCGCCCGAAAACTCGGAGACATTGCAGATAGCCTGCTCCCGTTTCAGGCCCACCATCTCCAGCAGCTCATAGACCATTTCCCGCTCGGCGTCTTTGTCCGGAGCCAGCCGGTGGGCCCGGATGCCTTCGGCGACGGCCCGGTACGCGGTATAATGCGGGTCCAGCGCGGCGTAGGGGTTCTGAAAGATCATCTGCACCTTGCGGGTAAACGCCAGACGTTCCGCCCGGTTCATGGCATGAACGTCCCTGTCCCGGTAAAAGACCTGGCCGCCGGTTTTGGGCAGCATACCGATGCAGGTCTTGCCGCAGGTGGTCTTGCCGCAGCCGGACTCGCCGACGATGCCAAGCGTCTCGCCCTGCCGGATCTGGAAGGACACGTCGTCCACCGCCTTCAGCACGCGGCCCTGTCCTGCGGGATAATACTTCCTCAGATGCCGCACATCGAGGATCACTTCTTCCTGCGCCATTTCTTTACACCGCCCCTTCCTGCTGCGCCGCCATGCGCCAGCACGCCGCCCGGTGACCGGGGGCGACCGCTTCCTCCTCAGGCTGCCGGTGGGCGCAGATGTTCATCGCATACGGACAGCGCATCCAGAACGCGCAGCCCTCCGGTGGCTCCGCCATGTCCGGTACGGCGCCGGCGATGGTGTGCAGCGGCTGCTTGCCCGGCAGATCGGGCCGGGGAATGGAGCGCAGCAGCGCCTGCGTATACGGATGCTGCGGATGATAAAAAATGTCCCGGCGGGATCCGCTTTCCACGATCTTTCCCGCGTACATCACCATGATCCTGTCCGCCACGTCCGCGACGACGCCCAGATCGTGGGTGATGAGCAGGATGGACATATTGAACTTGCGCTGCAGCTCCTTCATCAGCGCCAGGATCTGCGCCTGGATCGTCACGTCCAGCGAGGTGGTGGGTTCGTCCGCGATCAGCAGCTTCGGGCCGGCAATCATCGCCATGGCAATGACGGCGCGCTGCCGCTGGCCGCCGGAAAGCTCATGGGGGTATTTTTGAAAGCAGTCCTCCACATCGGCGATACCGGTCATACGCAGCATCTCCAGCGCTTTGGCGCGGCGCTGAGCCGCGGACATATCGCTTTTGTGGTTCTTCAGCACCTCCATGACCTGCTTGCCGATCCGCTGAGTGGGATTGAGGGCCACCAGCGCATCCTGAAACACCAGGGCGCATTCCTTTCCCCGGAAGCCGGCCCAGGCCCCGGCGTCATATTGGGTGACGTCCGTTCCCTCGAACAGGATCCTACTCTCCGGCAAAATCTTTCCCGGTGCCTTGACCAGTCCCATGATGCTCTTCGCTGTAACGGATTTGCCGCAGCCGGACTCGCCCACCAGCGCGACGGTCTCGCCGTGCAGGATGTCGAAGTCTACGCCCCGCACCGCCTGCACGGCCCCGCGGGGGCTGCCGTACGTTACGGCGAGATTTTCTATATGCAGCAAAGTATCCATCGCTCACCTCACTTGGACGATTTGGCTTCCAGTACGTTGTGCAGCGTCTCGCCCAGCAGGTTGAAGCCCAGCACCGTGATCAGGATCAGCACACCGGGGAAAACGCTCAGCAGCGGCTGGGAGAGCATCTGCTTCTGCGCTCCCTGCAGCATACTGCCCCACGAGGCGTAGGGGATGGAGACGCCAAGGCCAAGATAGCTCAGGGCGGACTCCATCAAAATGGCCGTGGCCACGTTCAGGCTGGCGGAGACGATGACGGAGCCGAGGACATTGGGCAGAATATGGCTGACGGCAATGCGAAAGCCGGAGACGCCCAGGTTCTGCGCCGCGATCACAAAATCCCGCTCCTTCAGAGACATGGTCTCCGCCCGGACGATGCGCGCCACGTTGGCCCAGGAAAAGAGGCTCAGCACCAGGATAAGCGTGACGATGCCAGGATGCAGAAACGCGTTGATGATCACGATGAGCAGCATACTGGGCAGGGCGAGGAAAATATCCGTCAGGCGCATCACCACCGTGTCCACTTTCTCTCCGATGTAGCCGGAGAACAGGCCGATGGCCGTGCCGACGGTGACGGAGATCAGCATGGAAAGCACGCCGATAGAGAGCGATACGCGGCCGCCGTAGAGGGCGCGGGTGAAGTAGTCCCGCCCATACTCGTCCGTGCCGAACCAGTGGGCGGAGGAGAGGCCGCAGAGCTTTTCAGCGGCGTTGAGTTCGTAAGGATCATAGGGGCTGAGGAACGCAAAGACAGAGGCCAGCGCGATCAGCAGCAAAAGCGTCAGGCAAAACAGCGTGCCGGGCTTTTTCCGCAGCTCCCGCCAGAAGCGGCGGAGGAAGCCAGGCTCCTCCACCGGCCTTTTTTGCTGCAACAGGCATTCCTTATCCAGCGGCGCAAAATCCGCCGGGGCAAACGGTTTAGTGTACGGCACGGGAAGCCTCCCCCCTTCTGATCCGCGGATCGACCAGCGCATAAAGCACATCCGCCAGGAAATTGCCGAGAACAAGGAGCGTACCGGACAGCATGACATAGGCCATGATGATCGGGTAGTCCCGGGAGTTGATGGCCGTCATGGCCAGCGTTCCCACGCCGGGCCAGCCGAACACGCTCTCCACGATGAACGAGCCGCTGACCAGCGAGGACAGATTCATGCCCAGCAGCGTGATGATGGGCAGCAGTGTGTTTTTCATCACATGGCGCCGCAGGATGGGACCGCTCCGGGTCCCCTTGGCCTCCGCCGTCAGGACGTACTCCTCCTCCAGCTCGCCGATGGTGCTGGAGCGGACATAGCGGATATAGACCGCCACATGGCTGATGCTCAGCGTCAGGCAGGGCATGATCAGGTGCCGGAAGGTATCCAGCGCGGACTTCGCCCCGGGCGTCTGCATACCGGAGGACGGCAGCAGCCGCAGCGTGGAGGAGAGCAGAATGATCAGCAGCGTGCCGAACCAAAAGGGCGGGATGGACATACCGATATGGGAAAAGCCGCTGATCAGGCGATCCGGCCAGCCGTCCTTCCGGTAGCCGGACCACATCCCCAGCGGGATCGCGATCACAATGGACAACAGCATGGAGCTGCCCATCAGCAGGATCGTCGCGGGCAGACGGCTGAGCAGCTGCGGCGCGACGGCGGATTTATAGACAAGGGACACGCCGAAATCCCCCTGCAAAAGCAGGCCCAGCCAGGCGATATACTGCTCCCAGAGGCTTTTGTCCACGCCCAGGGAGGCCTTCAGGCTCTCCATCTGCTCCGCCGTCATTTCCGGGCGCATATACATCTGCGAAACGTCGCCGGGCGCGATATAGATGATGGCGAAGGAAAAAAAGGAGATCGCGATCAGGACCAGAACAAACTGTATCGTTTTTTTACATAAGTACTTCCACATGGGCGCTCCTCCGATGTCTGCCGCCATCCGCCGGCCTGAGACCGGCGGACAGCAAAGAGGTCTGCTCCCGGAGAGGGAGCAGACCTTTCTGCGTCAAAAGATCATTTCACCTCAATGGAGAGGTAATCGATAAACTCGGGAATCACGGAAGAACCGTCCAGACCGCTGACATACTTATGGGAGACGATGACGTAGTTGGTGTAGGTCAGAGGATACTCGCGGTACTCCTCCAGCGCCAGATCCTGGATCTGCAGCCAGGCGGCCTGCTTCTCCTCCGCGTTGGGGTTGGCGGTGGCGGCCTTGATCATATCCACCAGCTCCGTGCTGAAGCCGGTATTGACATAGAAGTTGCGGTTGGTCATGAAGTTGAACGCCTTGCCGGGGTGGGTGCCGCGCTCAGAGTCCCAGCCGTTGGTGGCCAGATCCCAAGAGGAGGCGGTGGCTTCATCGCCGAAGTCATAGAAGCGCATGAAGAAGCTCATGGAATCCAGACCCTCGATGTTGACGTTCACGCCGATGGCGCCCAGCTGCTGCTGGATAACGGTGGCGATCTCCTCCATGTTGGCACGGTCAGAGTTATAGATGTAGGTCAGGGTCTGGCCAGTCAGGCCGGAGGCGTCCGCCAGACGCTGGGCCTCCTCCAGGTCCTGGGTATAGCCGGCGCAGTCGGGGTTATACAGGGACTGCTCGGGGGTCAGGAGGCTGTTGGCAGGAACGGCCAGCTGATCGGAGCCGTAGGCGATGTCCACGATCTCGGCGGCGTTCAGCGCCAGGAAGACCGCCTTGCGGGCGTCGTCGGACAGCGTGGACAGGACGGCGGCCTTGGGGTTGATCTGCAGATAGTTCAGGCGGGCCTCGGGGATGATGAACAGGTTATACTGGTCGGAGGCGGCCTCATACTTGGCCAGGTCTTCGGCGGTGGTCACGCGCATACAGTCGATCTCGCCGTTTTCAAAGGCCAGCTGCGTGGTGGTGCCGGCGCCGATGGTCTTCATAACGACCTGCTGCACCTGAGGCGTGCCGCGGTAATAGTCCTCGCGGGCGGTGAAAACGATGCTGTCGGCATTGATCTCGGAGACAGTGTAGGCGCCGGAGGTGACCATATCGGGGGAGCTGAAGTAGCCGCTGTTATCCACGGCAGAGGGGTCGTCGTTGAAAGCGTGGGAAGGCATGGGATAGAACAGGGAGAGAGTCTGGGAATACACGTCATACACCTGAGGCAGCGTGATCTCCAGGGTCTTGTCGTCCACCACGTTGAAGGTCACAGGCTCGTTGTTGACGATGTTATAAGCGGAGTAGCCGCCGTAGGCCAGGCCCTCATACTCCATGCTGAACAGGATGTCCTGCACCACCACAGGCTCGCCGTCGCTCCAGTTGGCGTTGTCGTTGATGTGGATGGTGTAGGTCAGGCCGTCCTCGGACAGCTCCACCTTGTCGGCCAGATAGTATTCATAGCCGTCCTTGGTCTCGGCGAACAGCGGCTCATAGACGGGGCGGACGACGGAGAGCTTGTCATCGTCCATATTGTTGGGCTGCAGGGAATCCGGAATAGAATTGACCGCGATGTTGAACACGCCCGGATGCTCGGAGGTGGCAGACTGCCCGCCGCAGCCGGACAAAAGGCCCAGGAGCATCAGAGCTGCGAGGCAGAGGCACAAAACTTTCTTTTTCATTGTTTTCTCCTTTTGTTTTTGACTGTATAGGGGTTCTATATCACAGCATCTCGATCAGTGCCGTAATACGCGTTTCGATCTGTCCGACGTCCGTGGCGGAATAGTCGGTCTCGATCTTCTGATAGGGCAGGCCATATTGCTGCTGCACAAAGTCCCGAACCGTCTTGCTCTCCACGGAATAAGGATGGCAGGAGACCAGGATCAGCTCCACCACGGCGTCGGGCTTGTACTCCTCGATCAGCCTTCCCAGCAGCTCCAGCCGGTTGGGGTTGGGCGTCATGCAGGCGCAGCCGATGCTCAGATATCGCCGGGCAAGGGCCATATAGACGTCCGGCTCCTCCTCGTCTACATTCCGGTCGGCGGACTTGGCACCGCCGCAGTTTTCGTAGGCCACCACCACAGCCCCGTGACTTTCAATGGCGCGGATCACCTTCATGGCGGCGCCGGAGGAGGGACAGCCGGTGACCAGGACCCGCGGCATCTTTTTTAGATGGTTCCCGGCGGCGTATTCCGCCTGTATCTTCCCGATCAGCGCCCGGGTATCGGAGGCGAAGTTGTTGTCGAAGCGGTAGCCCGAGCCGTAAAGCACATTGTACAGCTGCTCGCCCCACATGGGCGCGGGGTCCAGCCGCATCAGGCCGTACAGATCCTTCATGACCTGGCGCTCTTCATTGCGCTGGCGGATGGCCTTGCGGATGGCCTCCTCCGTGATGGTCACTTCAAAGCGCCGCTCCAGCTCCTCCTTGAAGCGGATAATCTCCTGCCGGTACAGCTGCAGCCCCAGCTCACTCTGGCGGTTGGGCAGCTCCAGAACATACACGGGCTTGAACTGCCCCAGCAGCTCGTACATCTTCTTTTTTCCGTCGCAGGTGGTCTCGCCCACGATCAGGTCGGAAAAATAAAAGAAGGGACACTTGTCCGTTTTGGCGAAGCCGTAGCTTGATTTGATCAGCGGACAGAGGTTGGAGGGAAGATCCACCTCGGCATCCTTGATCGTCTCGTCTGAAGTGGAGCAAAGGCCCACCACGATCGCGCCCATGGCCACGGCGATCTCCTGCGGAAAAAAGGTGCAGAAGACGCCGATGACGGGCTTCCCGCTGTCCTTGACCGCTTTGACATGGAGAAAAGCGTTTTTACGCTGTTCGGCAAATTCGTCGAATATAGCGGGAAGATCGTTTTTCAGTTCCATCAAATCCGCCCCCTTATGGCAAAAAATGAAGTTTGTTAAAATTTCCACTCAATATACTATACCACCCCTTCTCTTTTTTGTAAAATTCAATTTACGCGGGCATCGCAGTGCAATCATCGTTTTTTTCACTGAAACGCGCTTCACCCCCTATATAAAACTCCGCAAAAGCGCGCAGGCCGTTCAGGGCGGCAGCTTCTCGGGCAAGAACGCAAAGCGCCCGGCCTTGCAGCGCCTCATAGACGATGGCAAAGCCGGGCAGGTTTCAAAAACCTTTATTTCCATCCGAACCGCTTTTCTCGCTCCACCGCGGAGTCCGGTCAGATGTGGAATGCGCTGAAAAAAACGGGATAGTGTTTTGTCTGTGGCCGAAACGTACGGCACATTCCCGCTATTGGACGGTCTGTGCCGAATGTCGTCCTGTCATTCGCCCCCCTATTTACAGGCGCGCGTCAAACAGGCCGCAGAAGCTGTCGATGGGGTCGATCCCCTGAAACGCCGCCGGGCCTTTCATCAGCTTCTCCACCAGCGCGTCCACGGTCGCTTCTCTGGAGTCGTAGGTGTTGATATAGGTGCGGGCCTGCGGAATATCCGCCAGCATGGTGGGCGATCCGCAGCCGATGACGATCACCGGCACCTCGAATACGTACCAGGGGATCTCGCCGCCGCCCTTGGAAAGCCCAAAGCAGGGACGGCCCGAGGTGACGTCGCAGACCGTGAGCACCACGTCCATCCGCGAAGTAAACTCCCCAATGGCGCTTTTTCCTGCAAAGAACTCATTGAAATCCGGTTTCTGCCCGGCTTCCGCCTGACGCTTCATCTTATCCAGAGGATTCTCGTAGACAAAGACCTCGAAGCCCTTGTCCGTCAGCTTTTGCCGCAGCAGCTCCACCGGGCTGCCGCCGCCCATACCCACCGCCTTCATCAGGGCGGTCATGCCGCTCTCCGCGCCCTTGACATGGACCAGCATGACGCGCTTATACCGCTGGGGCGTGAGCGGGAGAACGTCCTCGTCCTTGTATTTGACCAGCGTGATCCCCTTTTCACTGATGGCTCTTTGCGTCTCGCGGTATTCCGGTTTCCGCAGGGCCGAGACATGGCCTCCTCAGAGGGCACAAGCTGTTCCGGCTTTTTCCTGTGAAGGCCCATGTGCGCCTTCAGGCCGAGGATGCGCGTCAGCGCCTCCTGCATCCGCTCCTCAGAGATAGTGCCATTGCGGTAAGCGTCCAGCATGACGGCAAAATCCTCGTCCGGGTCATTGAAGAACAGCAGCATATCGCAGCCCGCGTTGATGGCCGCGGGAAGCATATCGCTGCGCTTCATGCGGCAGGTCATGCCCACCATATGGGTGGCGTCCGTGATGACCAGTCCGTTGAAGCCCAGCTGCCGGCGCAGCAGGTCGGTGATGATCTCGGAGCTGAGCGTCGCGGGCATCATGTCCTCGTCTTTCAGTGCGCCGTTGAGGGCTTTTGCCACCTTGGGCAGCATGATATGGCCGGCCATGACCGCTTCCAGTCCGTTTTGGAACAGGGCCTTGTAGACCCTGCCGTAGGCGGCGTTCCATTCCTGCAGGTCAAAGCCGTTGACGTTGTTGGACAGGTGGGCGTCCCGGAAGTCCAGGCCGTTGCCGGGAAAATGCTTGGCGGCGCAGACGAAGCCTTCGATGGTGTGCGCCCCCTTCAGGTATTCGCAGCTCATTTCCGCCACCTGCTCCGGGTCGCTGCCGAAGGCCCGGGAGATCACCTCCGTGTTCTCCCAGTTATAAGATATATCGCAGACCGGCGCGAAGGCCATGTTGCAGCCCACCGCCGCCGCTTCCTCATTGGCCATTTTCCCCAGGGCGTAAGCGAACTTCTTCTCCCCGGTGGCGCCGATCTTGATGCCGGAGCCGAGGTAAGTCCCGTCGCTGCAGGCGTTGTCTCCGCCGGACTCCGTGTTGCAGGCGATGAACAGCGGAATACGGGAAAACCGCTGCAATATCTCGTTGTGGTTCCGGATCACCGCGCCGGGCGCGGTATTGTACCGGCATCCGCCCAGACGGTATTTCGCCGTCAGCTCTTTCAGATATGCTTCGTCATAGGAGGACGATATCCCGAAGAAAAGCTGCCCGATCTTTTCCTCGTCGCTCATATGGGCGATGGTCTCCCCGACCCAGCGGCAGTCCTCATCCGAGAGGCAGAAAGGCTTCGCTTTCAGGTCGGTCACAGCGTTCCCTCCTTCGTAAAGATGGCGGCCACAATGTCGATGACCGCCTCCACGATCAGGATCACCGCGATAAAGCCCCACAGCACCGCCGTGGTGCTGAAAGGATTGCGCAGGATGACCCCAGCGCAGACGATGGTCAGGGCCGCGCTGAGCGCCGCCCAGCCCCACTTCAGCTTCAGGCGGATGCGGTCCACCGTCCACTGCACCTTGGCCACGCCCGTCACCAGCGTCCCGACGCCGTAAAGGATGGTCAGCAGCGGGAACGTGGCGATGAACCAGCCGCTGTTCAGGACGCAGAACAGGCCCGCCAGGATCGCAAGGCAGCCCCGGGTCAGGCTCTGCCTGAGCGCCGCCACTTCCGCCGGCGTTCTGAAATACTGCACGACGCTGGCAATGCCCAGAATAAGAAGGACGATCCCCAGGAAGATAATGATGCCGGTGGTGAAGCCCACCGGGTTGACCAGCAGAAGGATGCCGACCACCGCTTCGCACAGAGACAGGATCACGCTGCTTACTTTGGATGACGTCTTCATGTTTTTCCTCCCATTTCTTTTTCGTACAGGCAGTTTTGTGTTTGACAAGCTCTGATGCCCACATTATAATAGACATATGTTGAGTTTACAACAAACAGATGATTTTGTTTTGACGCGAAACCGACAGACAGCCGCCGTCTGTTGCATTTGCAGGCGGCCACGGAGAAAAAGCCAATGAAAACGAAAGAAAATCAAAGGATCGCGCTGACAAAGCGTCTGCTGAAAGAAAGTCTGCTCCGGCTCATGCCGGAAAAGAGCATTCAGCGCATCACGGTCAGCGAGCTGTGCGAGGCGTCGGAGATCAACCGCTCCACTTTTTATAACCACTACGGATGCCCGGCCGACGTGCTGAAAGAGATCGAAACGGACGTGATAGCCGATCTGGAGCGGATATGGGACACGGAGGGCGCGGAGAAAAACTGGCCGATGAACAGGCGGGTCGAGGCCCTGTGCGCCTATTTGCTGGAGCACCGGCAGGTCGCTATGCTGCTGCTCCGGGACAGCGACACAAACTCCGAGTTCGCCACCTTACTGTCTCAGGCTGCCCATGTTCGGGCCATTTATGAGCAGCTCCTGTCTCATGTTGAAAATCCGGACAGCAAGCAGCTGATGACGACTTTTCTGACCACCGGGACCTACCACATGATCCGCCAGTGGCTTCTGGAGGACATTCCCAAAACGCCGAAAGAGATGGGCGACCTGGTCTATCTGGTGGCAACGCAGGGCTGGGAAAGAAGCGCTGCGCCAAAAGTCCAAAAGCAAAACTGAATGCGGAGAAGCAGGCTATAACAAAAGGCCGCACAGGGCAAGCAGCCCTGTGCGGCCTTTAGGTTTTTCGCCTGTTTGTTCAGGGCGCGGCGACGCTCAGCACATTTTGATCACCACGTTCCCGGCATGATCCACGTCCGCCGCCGTCCGGATGGCGGCGGCCAGCTCATCCAGCGAAAGCTCATGGGTGATGATGCTCTCCAGGTCCCATCTGCCGCAGGTCATGATCTTCTGCACGTCCCGCACATCCTCCGGCATATAGCCGCCGGAACCGATGATGCTCTGCTGGGCATAGGTCATGTGCAGCAGATCCAGCTTCCTCGGCATATTGTTGACCGCCACAGAAACAAACCGGCTCTCAATTTTTCCAAGGCGCAGGAAGTCCTCCAGAATGCTTTCCGCTCCCGCCGCGTCCAGCCAGCAGTCGATATCGGCGGTCTCTCCGTTTAAGGATGGCGCCGCTCCAAAGAAAGACAGCGCTTTCGCTGAAAAGTCCTCTCTTGCCGGGTTGCAGGTCGCAAAGCCAAGCCCCTCCGCCAGCTTCAGGCGGTAGTCCGAACGGTCGCAGAGCATCACCCGGTCCATGCCGAAATACTGAAACGCCACGGCGGCGGCCAGGCCGATGGTTCCGCAGCCGAATACGACAGCAGACTGTCCCGGCACATACCGGCCCGGACCCGCCGGGATCATCCCGCGTCTGGCGGCCCGGCAGCCCACAGTGAACGGTTCGATCAGACTGGCGAGGCGGTCAGAGATCCTCTCGTCCACCGGGTACAGGGAATGGTTCTTTCGGGCGTTCGGGATCAGGATATACTCCGAAAAACCGCCGATGGTCCCCGCCCGTCTGGTGTCGTCTTTGGCGTACCGCGGATAGGGATAGACCCGCTCCCCTACGGAGAACTCCGTCACATTCCTGCCGGTGCGGACGACCCGCGAAACCGTCTCATGGCCGAACTCTCCGCCCACCGTGACCCGGTGGCCGGTATTCGGGCCGCGGGAAAAGACCGCCACATCCGTCCCGCAGATGCTGGAATACAGGTTCTGCACCAGCACGTCGTTGTCTCCCACATCCGGCAGCTCCAGCTCCCGGATCTCTATTTCTTCTTTTCCTAAATAAATTCCCGCTTTCATACATCCTCCTCAGTTTCCTCATGCTGCATGACGCAGCGCTGCATCACGGAGATCACATGGTCGATGGAGTCCGCGCAGTCCCCTTTTAGCCACTGTGTGATGACCGCCATCAGCCCATGGACATAAAAGGCCATCATGTACTCCCTGTCCTGCTCCGGCACACGGAAGCGCTCCAGAATGGGCATGAAAACGTGCCGGAGCATACGGTCATATGTGTCCTCGGCACGAAAAACAGCCGGCTTTCTCACCGCCGCGGAAAAGAGCCGTTTGTGCTCTCTGATATATTCGAGGTATGGCGTCAGATACTCCGGCGTCACCAGATACAGCTCGCGCAGCGGGCAGTCATGGAGCTTTGCCACAAGCGCGTCTTTGCCCGGCCTCATATGCGCCAGGAACTGCTCGTTCAGGTATTGGATGCACTCCGTCAGCAGGTCTCCGATGGTCTCATAGTGCAGATAGAAGGTGGAGCGGTTGACGCCGGCTTTCTCGCAGAGCTCCTTCACTGTGATGTACTCGAAATCCTTCTTCTCCAGCAGGCTCAGAAACGCCTCGTCCATCCGCGCGGCTGTGTTGAAATACTTGCTCTCTGATTTATTCATTGGTCTGCACCTTCTTTCCTGCTCCGGCGGCGTGCGCCGGCATATATACGGCAATGGCGGTAACGGCTCCACGCACAGAGCCAGCCGTCATGGCTCAGCTCTCGCTGATCTCCCTTGCAAGCTGTATGATCTCAAACGCATATTTCTGCTTGCCCCTGGCCAGCAGCTTTTTATAAACCGGGTAGTTCACGCCCATGCCCACCAGCCCGGCTAGGCCGAGGACAATGCCCAGGACAAACACGGCGGCGGTGCCGCTGCCGATCACCTTCATGGAAAGGCACATACCCACGCCCGTGACGAGCGCGGCGATCATGCCGAAGGTGTAGGTGAAAACCGTGGCCGGGAGCTTGGCCCGGGCGTCCAGCTTGCGAAGGGCCACCACTTTGGAGGCGTCCTTGGGCGCGTATTCGTTGGCGAGCTGCTCCGCATAGAGCTTATCTGTGTTCATGGCTGTTGCCTCCTTCCTTTGATGCTCTCAGCATAGCAGAGGCGGCCGGGCAGCAGAACAACACAGAGGACGCAATCTGTTGCGTTCAAAAATATCACAGTTTTTTCTTTTTCAGTATACCACAAGCCGGGCGTTTTGTCGGGAAATCCATGACAGAACGCCACATATAAAAAGAGGGCGGAGCCTTTCGGCGCTGCCCTGCTTTTGACTTGTTTGCTCGCACACCGCCCGCCGCTCTGCTTCACGACCTCCAGCGCCTTCCGGTACACGCCGCTGATGGGGCAGCCCATGATAAGTATCCGCGGCACACGCGCCGACACCGGGCTTCTCCGGGCAAGGAAACGCTCCCGCGCAGCCCGGTTTGCTTCCGTCCGCGCCGCCCTGTCGGGGATGGCGCGGTTCTCCTCCAGCACTGCCAGCAGCTCGCCGCCCGGATGATCTCAGAGGGCGTATACCGGCAGAAAGCGCCGCAGATCTGCTTGCCGCTCTTCTTCAGCTCCTTGACCTTCAAAGCCTCTGACGCCGCGCGTCCGCAAATTCCTCAAAATGCTCGGGAAGTGGGACGTCCATATCCTTCTCTCCTTTTCTTTCCGCTGCAGGCCAGCCGTATGCCGCAGCGTCTCAGATCCCGGCAAAAACATCCTTTCCCCGGAAGGCATATACACCCGTCCCCTGACGAAAAAATCAGCCGTCACAATAATACCGCCACCCCCCAGCAGTATAAATATTTTCCACTTTCATTGAATTTGCAATAAAGCCTCCCTGTTTTCCTGCTGAAATCAATGCCGGTCCGCCTCCTGCGGGCCGCCGCATACGATCATGCGCGGTCCCGGCACATGGGCGCGGGACTTTGGGAAATCCTGTTGAAGCGGGCAGAAAAAAGGGTTATAATAGTCAATATTGTAAGCAAAGCACAGGCGGCATTTCACAAAGCAGAAAGGAGGGGATGCTGTGCCGGTTTCATTGACACGCTTATCCGCGGTGGAGTTTGACCACATCCTGTACGGTCATATGACGCCCGCTATGGCTGCGGCCTATCTGCACGATGAGAAGATCCCGCTGCGCAGCTTTTCCGAGACGCTCCGGGAGATGTATCCCGGCCCCGACCTTCTCTCCCGGCTGACAGACTATTTCCTCCTGACCGATTCCGGCGCCAACCCCCAGTCTCTGGGCAAGAAGCTGCGCAACTGGCTGTCCGGACGCAACCAGCCGGCCAGCCGGAGCGATTTCTTCCGCATCGCCTTCGCCCTGCGGCTGAGCGAGCAGCAGCTGGACTATCTGCTGGGGCTGTTCACGGACTACGGCATCCAGTACCGGAACGGCTGGGAGGTGGTGTTCGCCTGGTTTCTGCGCAACGGCTACGGCTATCTGGAGGCGCAGGAGTTTTTCGTCTCCCTCCCTTCGGTGCCGGGGACGGAGCGGGCGGAGAAGAACTGGACCTCCCGCCTGACCCACGAGCTGCAAAACGAATTCCAGACGATCTCCACCCTGCAGGACCTGCGGGCCTGCTATCTGAAAAACCTGGGCTACTTCGGCTCGCTGCACCTGCGCAGCTATTACTACTTCGAGCAGTACTTAAACCAGCTCATCCACCCCACCCCGGTGTGGGAGGGGGACTCGGGGCCGGACTACTCCATCGAGGCCATCACGAACACCTATCTGTCCATGCAGATGCCCTCGGAGCGGAAGCGCTCCCACTACAATCTGGTGCAGAAGCTCATCAAGCAGAACTGGCCCAACGCCACCGCCATCAAGAACATCCGCAACCATGTGGAGGATGTTCCCCGGAAGCTGCTGCTGTTGCTCTATGTGGTAACGGAGAACTGCGGCGGCGCCGACGCCCCCTACCGGGAGCTGGACGAGAGCTACATCACGCCGGAGGAGCGGGTGGAGGACCACTGGTGGACGCTGAACGCCATGCTGACGGACTGCGGCATGGCCCTGCTGGATCCCCGCAATCCCTTTGACTGGCTGATCCTGTACGCCATCTCCGCCGACGAAAGCGAATTTATGAGCGACCGCATGGAGCAGGTCATCGAGTATGTGTTTTCCGACGTGAAATAAGCGAACCGCCCCGCGCCAATGGCGCGGGGCGGTTTTTTCTGTGTTTGACCGATCAATCATCCACAACCTGGGGCGCGTTTCCGGTCAGGAACGCCCCGGGGAGGGGAATGACCTCAAAGCCCTCATGGGTGTAGACGGTGCCGTAGTTGTTCAGGATACCGGACACATAGGTGTTGCGCCAGGAGTGGAAGACGCCGTAGTTGTTCACAACGCCCTGCAAAATGGGGGAATCCTCCGTGTCATCGTGGCCCTGCTCCAGAACACCGTAATTGTTAAACGTGCCGGTCAGCCAGATCTCATACCCCGACCAGCCGTCCAGCTGAAAACTGCCGTGGTTTTCCACAGTACTGCCGTCCAGGGACAGGGCCGACATGCGGGATTCAAAGCTGCCGTTCTCGCCGATCTCAACGGTGCAGTCCAGCAGTTCCAGGTCATCCAGGGAATAGAAGGTCCCCTCCTCAACACGGAGCGCTGCCTGCTCCATGCTGAGCGGCCCCAAGTTGATGATCCGGCCGCCGCCCTCCAAGGTGACTGCCGCGCCGGGCAGATATTGCGGAGCGGAATGACTTCTGTGCATCAACAGGGACGCGCCGGTGCTGACGCTGCCGATTCCGCTGACGGTGACGCTGCCGATGTTGGAGATGCGCCCGCGGTCCAGCACCACCGCGCCGTCCCGGACCGCCAGATCGTGGCCGGTCAGGTCCACGGTGCCGTGCAGATACAAAAACGCGTTCTCCTCCTCAAAGGTCAGGTCGCCGCTCGCCATGGTCAGGGACGCGCCGCTGGTAAGAGCCAGCCCCTTGGTGACGGTCAGGCTGCCGTCCAGTGTGATGTCCATACCGTCGGGTATGATCACCAGGGTGTAAGAATCGTCCGCCAGGGCGGCTTTCAGTTCGTCCCCGCTGCTCACCCGGACGGTGCGCTCGTCGGCGGAGCTCCAGGAGAAGGGTATCCACCGCAGGCAGGAGCGGTCGACCGCCCCGGTATAAGAGGGCTCCATTCCGTCATGCGTCATGTCGTCGCCAGAATATGTGACCACGCCGCTGAACTGCAGGATGCTGCCGGGGGCCATGCTGAGGGAGCTGGTGGGTTCGGCCGTCTCGATCAGGCCCATGCCGTCCAGCATACCGCCGCTCTCCACCTCGATGGAACCCAGGTTGATCAGGCAGCCGTCCACCAGAAGTCTGCCGTTGTACTCCACCCGGATGACGCCGCAGTTGGTCATCCAGGTACTGCCGCGCAGGGAGACGGAGGGGTCGTATTGATTGCCGGTCACCACCAGTTCGCCGCTGTTGTACAGCCTGTCGCAGGTCAGGTTAAAGTCGCCGCTCTGCTCGTCACCGAAATGGGTCATGACGCCCAGATTAAAGATATGATTGCCGGAGGAGGCATTGGAGAAAGCGCTGTTGATCTCGCCGTAATTGATCAGGGTGCCCCGGTCTTCCAGCCACAGCGCCCCCTCAATGGTGCCGTAGTTGACGACGGTGCAGGGATTGTCCGCGCCGTCGTCGCGCCAATCTCCGGTCTGGAGCGCTCCCAGCAGGGTGCCCCGGTTGATCAGGCAGGTGCCGTTGACGAGCCAGCTGAATCTTTTCTCTTCCTCATCCGGGTCTTCCGGTGCGGTGACGGTGACGCCCTCGCTGATCAGAACGGGGACGGGGGACGCCCGGTTTTCATCGGTGACGGTAAAGTCTCCGTCGATGACGATAGCGGTGGTCCGGCTGCTGCTGATCGCGGCCCGGTATTCCTCGAAGGTGGTCACATGGACGGCGTCGGCAAACAGCTCCTCCTCACACAGGGTGATGACCCATTCGGAGTCCTTCCTCACTTCATAGGACCCGCCGAAAAGATCCGTGCGTGCGCCGCCGCCCAGCGTCAGGTCGCTTTCATGCTCCAGCCACAGCTCTGATATGCTCAGTTCGCCGCCGTCCGTCACCGTGACGGTACCGCCGCCCTCGGTGCGGAGCAGGCCTTCCGTGTAGAGGGCGCCCTCGATCACCAGAGCGCCGCCTGCGCCGACGGTAATGGACTGGCCCGCCGCGTTGATGTCGCAGCCCGCCAGCAGGGTGACGGGCTTGGTGATCTCCAGCGTGCCGCCGAACATGATGCTCAGCTGCCCGTCGATGATGACCGCGGCCACGCTGTCATTCGCCAGAGCGGCCCGCAGCTCCTCCGGGGTGGTGACATGGGCCGTCTCCCCGGCGGTCGCATCGGGGTTCTGGGATGGATCGGACGCCGTGCCGCCGCCCCGGGGCAGGATCACCGCCAGCAAAATGAGCAGCAGCGCCGCCGCTCCGGCGACGGCTCCCCATACGCCTCCCGGCACCTTCCACCGCGCCCGGCAGGGCTGACCGTCCCCGTCTATCTCAGCGGGGGCGGGTGCTTCTTCCGTCTTCGGCGGCTCCTCCGCCGCGCTCCGGGTCTCCGGAAGCGGCGCGGTTTCCGCCACAGTCTTCGCCTCCGGCTCCGGCGCGGTCTCCGGCACGGGCACGAAAACCTCCGGCGCGGGGGCGTACAGGTCGGCGCGCAGCTCCTCTACGGTCTGATAGCGCCGGTTGGGACGGATCATCAGGCCCTTCAGCAGCGCCGCCTCCTGATGGGGCGAAATGTCCACGCCCAGCTTGCTGGGCAGCAGCAGTCCGTCCTCCACGATGCGGTCCAGCGCCTGAGGCGGCGCTTTCCCGGTCAGGCAGAAATAGATGGTGGCGCAGAGGGAATAAATGTCCGTCCACGGCCCCTGGCCCTTTTGCTGGTACTGCTCCAGTGGAGCGTAGCCGTGCTTCAGGGCGATGGTCAGGGTCTCCGTGCCCCGGGAGGTCTCCCGGGCGCAGCCGAAATCCAGCAGCCGCACCCTGCCGTTTTCCAGCATCAGGTTGTCCGGCGAGATGTCCCGGTGGATCAGCCCGGTCTCATGCATGATGGACAGGGCCTGGAACAGGGGCTCCAGCGTCTGAAACAGCTCCTTCGGCGGGATGCGCCCACCCTTTTGCTCCACCAGATGGCTGAAGGTGGTCCCCTCGATGTACTCCATGACGATATAGGCGGTGTTGTTGGCCTGGAAAAAGTCCCGGACGCCCACGATCACCTGCTGCTTGTCCATCCGGGCCATGGTCCGGGCCTCGTCCAGAAATTTCTGCTTGCCCCGCTCAAAGCTCTGGGCGGACAGGCCCATGAAGCTGGTCACATCCAGCGTCGCGGCGGCGTTGCGGGTGGAGCGGTCCACCGGATAATACTCCTTGATGGCCACCTTCAGCTCCAGCCGCAGATCGCAGCCGATATAGGTGATGCCGAAGCCGCCCTCGCCCAGCACCCGTCCCACCAGATACCTATCCAGCAGGACGGTCCCCGGCGGCAGGTGGTGGGGCGAAGGCACATAGCTTCCCGCCGTCAGGCCGCAGACCGGACAGCTTTCGCCCGGGCGCACCCGGGTCATGCAATAGGGGCAATACTGCTTATCCACGGACCGCACCTCCTTCACCGGGCGAAAAATTGTTTATACTATACCAAGTTTTTGCTCTTTTCACAAGCGTTCTCCCCTCAGTTTACGACGGACCTACAGCAAAAGCAGGAGCAGGAGGATGACGATAACGACGCCCGCCAGGCCCAGCAGCAACTTCAGCCCATGCTTACGCAAAAAGTCGGGCAGGCTCTGCCGGGGCGTGGGCGTGACCGCTTCGGTCGCGGGACTGTCCGTATTCTCCTGCAGCGGCTGGGAGGCGCCGCTCCAGGTGGACTGCACCAGGGTCTTTTCCAGCCGGGAGGCCAGCTCCTCCATGTTCTGGGGCCGGACCGTGGGCTGGAGGGCCAGGCCCCACAGCAAAAGCTCCTCCTGCTCCCGGCTCAGGGCCGCGCCCAAAGCGCTTGGCGGGAGCAGCGGGTCGTTCTGGCCGTCAAAGGTGGCGCTCAGCCGCTCCGGGGCGGCGGGAGGCACCTTGCCCGTCAGGCAATAATACAGCGTGGCGCAGAGCGCGTACACGTCGGTATACGGTCCCTGCCCCCGGGTCTGATACTGCTCGATAGGGGCGAAGCCGGGCTTGAGGACCACCGTCATGGACTTGCCGTCCTCCATGGAGCGGGCGCAGCCGAAGTCCAGCAGCGTCAGCGTCCCATCCGGCATGAGCATGATGTTGTCCGGCGCGATGTCCCGGTGCAGCACGCCCGCCTCGTGGATGGCCCCCAGGTCGCGCATCAGGGGCAGGACCTTTTTCAGCAGGAGGTTCGGTTCAAAGCGGCTCTGGCTCTGCAGCAGGTCCCGCAGGGTCGTGCCGTTCAGGTAGTCCATGACCATATAGGCGGTGCCGTTGGCCTCGAAAAAGTCCAGCACATGGACGATGGAGGGGGTGCCCGCCACCGCCCGCAGCATACTGGCCTCGCTGAGGAAGCTGTGCATCCCCTGCCGGTAGATCTCCTCCATCTGGGTCGTGGGACATACGGAGTGGTCGGGCCGCCGCTGGGGCTGGCAGCGGGTGGGGAAATATTCCTTGATGGCCACCACCTTGCCGGAGGTCAGCTCCTTGGCGATATAGGTCAGGCCGAAGCCGCCGTCCCCCTTCACCTCACCGAACAGGAAGGTGTGTCCCTTCTGGCTGCGCAGCACCGTGCCGATGGGCAGCTGGTGCGGCGCGGCGCGCTGGTCCACGTCCCGCCCGCACACGGGGCAGAAAGCGTCCTCGCCGGAAAGTGCCTGCATACAATGGGGACAGAATCTATCCCGCATCTCAGTCCGGCCTCCTCTCCGCGATCACGAAGCTCTGCTCCTGGGAGCCGAGGAAAAACGCCTCTCCGGGCCGGAGCTGCACGGCCTGCTCCGCCGCCAGCCTGCGTCCCGGCGCCAGGAAGGTGCCGTGGCTGGAGCCGAGGTCCTTGATATACACGCAGCCATCTTCATACCACACCGCGCAGTGCCGTGCGCTGACGCCCGGGGTATTGGCCGGGAACACCACGCCGCACTGCTGCGGGTCGCGTCCCAGAATGACCGCATCCCGCCTGCCGATCATAAAGCGCTTGTCCTCCAGCGCGCCGGAAACGCCCTGAATACGGAAGCCGGAATCGCCGGACGCGGGAGCGGAGGCCGATGCGGGCACAGCCGGGGCCGCTTTCTGTTCCTGCGGGCCCTTTTTCTTTTTCAGCACCACCAGCAGCACCACGGCGATCACCGCCGCGGCAGCCACCGCCAGAGCGATCCAGAGCCAGGGCGCGGAGGAAGCCTCCTCCGCCATTTCGTAGGGAACGTCGTGGAGCCTGAGCATGGGCAGGACTTCGTCGATGTTCACGGCGTAATAGATCTTATCCGTGGAGTTGGACACCGTGAAGGTGTTGACGCCCAGCACCGCTCCCGCCTCGTTGACCAGCGGGCCGCCGGAATTGCCCGCCATGATGACGGCGTCGGTCTGTATGGCGGAAACGCCGGTGCCGCTGGTGGTCATCAGGCGGCTGACCACGCCCTTGTTCACCGTGGCGTCCGTCTCGCTCCAGGAGGAGGTGGAGGATATGTACTCATTCTCCGCAAGGCTGGGATAGCCCACCGTGTAGACAGTGCTGCCCACCATTTCCTCCGTGG
The DNA here is from genome assembly GCA_051867615.1 of Oscillospiraceae bacterium. GTDB lineage: Bacteria > Bacillota > Clostridia > Oscillospirales > Oscillospiraceae > RGIG5472. Next base: position 28,884 of record JBJDYU010000055.1, read on the forward strand.
GGCTCATCAGCTTCAGCGGCGAGCGCTTGTCCGTGGGAGCGGCCAGACGGAGCAGGGCCACGTCCTTGATGGAATCGGAGTCCACCAGATAGGCCTCCACATAGTCCTCGGGCGCAAAGTACACCCGGATCATGGCCCGGCCGGAGTAGACGCTGTTCTGCGTCCAGCTGGCCGCCATATCCAGCAGCTGGCTGTAGGTGTAGAACCCGCCGAAGACATCCAGCAGGGTGTCAAAGTCCATCTGGATCAGCTCGCCGGAGCCGCAGGCGATATAGTCGTCGATCACATGGTGATTGGTGATCAGGTACTGGGGCGCTTCGCCGGAGCTGCCCACAAAAAAGCCGGTGCCCCAGCCGAACTCCAGCCAGGTCCCCTCCAGCTCAAAGCCGATGTCCACAACAGCCACGCTGCCGCGCACATCGGACACGGCGGCGGACGTACCGGCGGCACGGGCAAAGCCGGTCAGGCTGCACAGGATGCAAAACGTGGCCACAAAGGCGGTCAGTCTTCGCTTCATCTTTCTTTTCCTCCCTTTTCTCACGCGGTCACCCAGACCGCAGCGGCGGTATTGTTGTCGTTGTCGGCGGGGATACGGCTGTTCAGCAGCGCCCGCATCCGGTCCAGCCAATCCTGCGGAGACGCGGCCGCGGCCAGCTCCCGCTCCATTTCGCTTTCATACACATACTCCCAAAAGCCGTCGGAGCAGAGCAAAAACGCGTGGCTCCCCGGCTCCAGCGCGGTCTCGCCGGCGTCAGCCTCTCCGCCGCCCTGCTGGCCCAGCGCCCGGTAAATGTGGCTGCGGTCCTCATGGAAGCGGATCTCCTCCGGCGTGATCTGGCCCAGCAGCACCGCGATCTGCGAGGCGCTGTGGTCCCGGGTCTGCCAGACGAGACGCCCCCCGGCGAAATGGTACAGCCGGGAGTCCCCGGCATAGGCCCAGTCAAAGCGGCCCTTTTCCAGAGCCAACACCACCACCGTGGTCTTCATCTGGCAGCGCGGCGTCTGCATGGACAGCACCTGCTGGTGCGCCTTGCGCACCAGCTCGCAAAGGCTCTGGGGCGTCGCCCCTCCCTGCCAGCCGTCCAGAATGGTCCGGGCGGCGGCGGATGACGCCGCTTCTCCGCCGCCATGGCCGCCCAGCCCGTCCGCCAGCACCGCGCACAGCCGCTCTCCGTCCAGCTGTCTGACCAGCACCGTGTCCTCGTTGCAGGGACGGCCTCCCGCGGCGGAATAGCTTGCATATTGCATCACAGCGCTACGGCCTCCTATCCGTTATTGCAGCTGCCCGGCGCTCCGCGCTCCGTCGGCGGCGCACTCCAGGATCACGGCAGTGTAGTTGTCCTGATTGCTGTAATTCTTCTCCTGGACCGCCGCCCGGATGGCCTGCGCCGCTTCTTCCGGCCCGGCCTCCAGCGCCCGGGCCAGCTCCTCGCCGCTCAGCGCGTTATACACGCCGTCGCTCATCAAAATCAGCTTATCGCCGCTCAGCAGGCGGATGGGCGCGGCGGGCAGGTCGATACCCGCGAGCTTCCCCATGCCCAAAAAGCTGGTGAGTCCATTCCCCTGGGGATCGGAAAGGGCTTCCTGCACGGACAGCTCTCCGTTGACCGCCCGCAGGGCCAAGTCGTTTTGATAGGTGTGCTCCCGGTTGAGCTGGGTCAGGACTCCGCCGCGGTAGAGGCAGATGCGGCTGTCGCCGATGCTCAGAAAGGAAAAGCTCCCCTCCCTGACCAGGCCCATAGCCAGCGTGGAACCGCTCCGGCGGCAGCCCTCCGGCCCCAGCAGCTCGTTGACCGCCTGCGCCGCGCTTTGCGCCAGAGTCAGCAGCAGCTGCTCCGGCCCCGCCGCGTCCCGGCACAGAATAAATTCGTCCAAAACGGCCTGCACCGCCGCGGCGCTGACCTTGTCGCCGTCGGACAGGCCGCCCATGCCGTCCGCCACCACCGCCAAAAGGCCGTGGGTGGACATCAGCGCCTCGTCCGAAACGGCAAAGCAGTCCTGCTGCCCCTCGCGGGCGCCCTGCTCATGCAGCTTGCCGACGGAGACCCGATCCACCCGGGGAAGCTCCGCCGCGCGCTTTCCGCCACTGTGCAATCTCGCCTTTCTCACGCCCCAGACAGCCAGCAGCAACAGCAGCGCAGCCACTGCGAGCAAGGCCGCCGCAGCCGCCCACAGCGGCAGCGTCACGCCTTGCAGCGCTCCGCTCTCACCGTAAACCAGCCACTCACGCATTGCCCCGTTCCTCGCTGTTCCAGCTGAACTGTTCGCCGCAGAGGCTGACGAAGACCAGCTGGGTGGTGCCGATGGTGATGCGGTCATAATTGTGCAGCTGCGTGCTTCCGCCGATGACAGGCATATTGTTCACCAGCAGCACGTTTTTGCCCAGCTCATGGGCGATATAGAACTGGCGGGTCTGGGGGACGTAGGTGACGTTGGCATCCTTCTCCGCAGAAATGGTGCTGTCGCCCCGGATGCAGATATCGCCCGCCTCCCGACCGATGTAGTTGTAGCCGGTGTGGATGCGGTAATCCGTGCCGCGGCAGGGGCCTTCCACCGCCACCAGCCAGCCTACCACCGGCGCGGGAGCGCCCGCGGGCGTGGAGCTGTCCACGAACTGGGTCTTGCCCATGCGCTCAGACGCGCCGCTGCCCGGATTGGGGGCGATGGTGGAATTGAAATTGCCATACCCGCCGGGCGCGGCGGCCCCGTCCAGCTCCGCCGTGGCGCCGCAGGAAGCGGCGCCCCCGGCAAAGGGGTCCACGGTGGGCGAGAAGCTGCCTGAGCCGCAATAGGGACAGCTGGCATAGCGGTTAGCGTCGTAGTAGTGGCCCTGGGGGCAGCTGATGATCTTCTGACGGATTTCTGCCATGATGATTTCCTCCTCAATGAATCGTTATGTTTTTTTGTTTACGCGCCAAAAATCTCGATTTGAAACAGGTTATTGGAACTGCCCAGATAGAAGCGGGTACCGGAGACCACCCGCTCGGGATAATTGGGGGGCAGCTGCCGGCCATTGTCCAGGAATGTGCCGTAGCGGGAGCCCAGATCCACCAGCACCGGAATGTCCCGCTCCCAGCGAAGGCAGCAATGCCGGCTGCTGATCCCCGGCGTCCCATCCGGGAAGCGGATGCCGCAGTCCGGCTCGCGGCCAAAGCGGAGTCCCTGCGGGCCGACGTGGAAGGTCTGCCCCTGCATGGGTCCGGCGAGACAGCGTACCTCCAGGATCGCCCGCCCCGAACCCGGCGGGGGACAGGCGAAAACGGGGTACCCGCCGCTCCCAAGGGGAGCGCCGTAGGCATTGGCCTCCGGCTGGCCCTCGCCGGCCAGCCAGACCAGCAGCACGATGGTCCCCACCAGGGGGATCAGCGCCAGCAGAGTCCAAAGCCCGCTGCGCCCCGTGTCGTGCAGACGCCGCCAGCAGACGGCAAGGCCCGGGACCACCGTTCCCAGCAGGAAAAGCGGCAGCAGGACTCCCATCCACGGCAGAACGGCCAGCACGCGCAAAGCCGCCGAAGCGAGTATGTGGAACAGGGTATAGTACCAGTACTCGCCGCGCCCGGCCCGGCCGCTGAAATCCGCATAGTGTATGAAAACGTGCTTCACCGCTTCCTCAAAGCCCATAGCTTCCCACCTTCTTCGTCCAAATATTCCTTTTTTCGGCTTTTTTCTTGTCGTGGAGCATTCTATCACGGCGTTTGGCGCAGCCAGTCCAAGTCGTTTCCGCACCTCCCCTTTCGCCGCCCGCCGCAGAGGGCAAAAAAACGGCCGCTCCCGAAGGAGCGGCCGTGCCGTATGAAACGCTGCGCTCAGCGCTGGCCCTTGTCGTAGGGGATGCCCTCCGCCTTGGGGGCGCGGGACTTCTTGGAGGTGAAGGCCAGCACGATGAGGGTGATGATATAAGGCAGCATCCGGTACAGATGGGGGCTGATGCCCACCTCCGCCAGAAGGTAGACCCCGTCGCCGTTGATGTCGATGCTGGAATAGGAGGCGGCGATGCACTTGAACAAACCGAACAGCAGCGAAGCACCGGCGATATTCAGCGGCTTCCAGTTGCCGAAGATCATAACGGCCAGAGCCAGGAAGCCGAAGCCCGCCACGTCGCCGTTGGCAGTACAGTTGGCGGTGGTCAGGGAGTAGACGAAGCCGCCCATGCCCGCCAGCGCGCCGGAAATGGTGGTGCCGATATAGCGCATCTTATAGACGTTGATGCCGAGGCTGTCCGCCGCCTGCGGATTCTCGCCGCAGGACCGCAGGCGCAGGCCGAAGCGGGTCTTGTACAGGATGATGGAAAGGACGATGAATAGCAGGATGCAGATATAGGTGGCGAGATACACCTTGTGCAGGAACGTCTCGCCGAGGAAGCCCAGATCATCCGTCCGCTCAAAGCCCAGCGTGGTCTTCTTGATCATAAACCAGCTGGCCGCGTCGCCCGTCGCCATCTGCAGGGTATTCTGGTTCACCAGAATGCGCACCAGAAACAGCACCAGCGCAGGGGCCATCAGGTTCAGCGCCGTGCCGCCGATGGTCTGGTCCGCCCGCAGGTTGATGGAGGCGAAGGACAGCAGCAAGGAAAACAGCGCGCCCATAAGCGCCGCCACCAGCATGGCCAGCAGCTCCAGCCCCTGCAGGGCCACCCAGTTCCCCGCCTCCTTCGCGGCGGCGAAGACGGTGTCCACCTGCATGGTGCGGACGAACAGCACGCCCACGAAGGCGCCGAAGATCATAATACCTTCGAGAGCTATGAAATCTGTACTTTTAATTGGACTCGGGCGTTTTTTGCCGCCACAAAAGAGGAATATATTTATGTAAAACTTGCAATTCTACAGAAGATGTACTATTATGAACACGATATAATCTGGAGAAGTAAGCATCTGTGGTACGAAAGAAGACATTCAGTTGTCACCGCCCCGAAAGTCTTCCTCTCAAATTGATTTAGGAGGCACATCCATGAATTATAGTGCGCTGATTCAAAACAGAAAGTCTGTCCGCGAGTTTGCGGATAAGAAAGTGCCTGCGGCTGCGCTTGCGGAGATCGAGGCGTATTACCAGAGATCCTGCCAGCGCCTGATTCCCGGGCTGGAGACGAAGCTGTGCATTTTCGGCGAGGAGGCCAGGGAGGCCCTGGAAGGCGCCGCCGGTTACGAGCGCTTTCTGATCGGCGCGCCGAACTATATGATCCTGCTGTCCGCCGGGGGTGATCTCGCGGGCGAGAACGCCGGCTACATGATGGAGGATATGGTCCTGAAGCTGACCGACATGGATCTGGGCTGCTGCTGGATCACCTTCACCGACAGTGAGAGGGTCAAGGCGGCGCTGAAGATCGACTCCCCGCTGGATGTGGCTGCCATCGTGGCCTTCGGCCAGGGTGTAAAGACCACCAAGCGCCTGCGGATAAACATCCTGAGTATGTCCAATGTGGATATCAGCGCCAAGCGCCAGTATTTTGCCCCCAAGCATGGCCTGCACGACATGGTGTTTATGGATACCTGGGGCAACTGCGAGGGCGTTGACGAGTATATCGGTTTTTACGACGATATGCTGTGGGAGGCGCTCTATGCGGCGGCCCAGTCCCCCAGCTATCTGAACAGACAGCCCTATGGCTTTGTGATCCATGAGGGCCGGATCACTCTGGTGAAGGCGCCGGACAGCTACACCGGCGAGATCGACGCCGGGCTGGGTCTGGGTATTGTGCTGCTGCATTTCACTGCCACTGCCTCCCGATGGGCCGGCAGGATCCAGTGGAGCTTTGGCGCGGATGCGGATAAGCTTCAGCTGCCCGAGGGCTATGAGGCGGTTGCCTCCTGCAAACTGTGACGGGCCTCGCCATGCCATGAACAAAAAGCTCTGGAGAGGACCTTTCTCTCCGGGGCTTTTCCGCTTCTGACAAAATATCGGCCTGGGGAGCAGTATACTTTCACATATCAGATCAGAAACTGAAAACAGATGAAAAGAGATTCAGAAGGAGTCGCCCATGATTTCTCAGGATATCCATTATGTCGGCGTCAACGACCATGCCATCGACCTGTTTGAGAGCCAGTACCCCGTCCCAAACGGCATGGCCTACAATTCTTATGTGATCGTCGATGACAGGATCGCTGTCATCGACTCGGTGGATGCGCACTTCACGCAGACCTGGCTGGACAGCATCCGGAGCGTGCTGGGCGCCAAAGCCCCCGATTATATCGTTGTCCAGCACATGGAGCCGGATCACTCCGGCAGCCTTCTTGCGTTTCTGTCGGCCTACCCCGATGCTGCGGTGGTGGCTTCCGCCAAGGCTTTTGCGATGATCAAAAACTTTTTCGGCGCCGAGCTGGCGGAGCGGCAGAGAGCCGTGGGAGAGGGCGATACCCTGTCTCTCGGAAAGCACACTCTGCACTTTATCACCGCCCCCATGGTTCACTGGCCGGAGGTCATCATGACCTACGACAGCACGGACAAGGTGCTGTTTTCCGCGGACGCCTTCGGAAAGTTCGGCGCGCTGGACGCTGCCGGGGATTGGACGGACGAGGCCCGGCGCTATTACATCGGCATCGTCGGCAAATACGGCGGGCCGGTCCAGACCGTTCTGAAGAAAGCGGCGGCGCTGGATATCCGGACCATTTGCCCGCTGCACGGCCCGGTGCTGAGCGGGGACCTGAGCCATTATCTGAACCTCTACAACAAGTGGTCCTCCTATACCCCGGAGGAGGACGGCATCCTCATCGCCTATACCTCGGTCTACGGAAACACCCGCAGGGCTGTGGAGCGGCTGGCGGAGACGCTGAAGGCCGCCGGGCAGAAGGTAATTGTTCAGGACCTGGCCCGCAGCGATATGTCCCAGGCGGTGGCCGACGCGTTCCGGTACAGCAAGCTGGTCCTGGCCACGACGACTTATAACAACGACATCTTCCCGTTTATGCGGGAGTTCATCGACCACCTGACCGCCCGAGGCTTCTGCAGCCGCACGGTGGCTATCGTGGAAAACGGCAGCTGGGCGCCCTCTGCCGCCCGGGTCATCAAGGGTCTGCTTGAAAAGAGCAGGGACCTGACCCTGCTGGAGCCTGTGGTGACCCTCCGCTCCGCCCTGAGCGAGGAGAGCGCCAAGCAGCTGGAGCAGCTGGCGAAAGCGCTGTGCGGCGAGAGCCGTCCTGCCGGGGACGAGTCCTGCGGCAAAAAGAAATTTGTCTGTAAGATCTGCGGCTATGTGTATGAGGGCGAGGCGCTTCCGGCGGATTTTGTCTGCCCCATCTGCAGGCGTGGCGCAGAGGATTTTGAGGAGATCAAATAAATCTGATATTAATTTAATGAAGGAGTGTTTTATTATGAAATATGTCTGTGACCTGTGCGGTTGGGTTTACGATGAGGCTGTCGGCGATCCCGAGCATGGGATCGCTCCCGGCACGAAGTTTGCCGATCTGCCCGAGGACTTTGTATGCCCGCTGTGCGGCGTCGGCAAGGACCAGTTTTCTGCCGAGTAAGCGGCGGATGCCATTGTGGGAGCTGTGTTGCTTTGCCGCTTGAGTTTCAAAGCAGCACAGAAAAAACAGGGAGCAGGCAATTTGGGTGACTGCTCCCCGTTTTTTTGGGATCACTGCCGGCTTTTACCGCCGGTACAGAGACGAACGGAACACCGGGACCGGCTGCGCAGAATGCCTGCGGATGGATCAGCGGAAAAGCGGAGCTGCGATTTTGCCGCGACATCCCGCTCCTGATCTGCTATAATAGGATCGATAAAAACCGGGACTTCGTATGGAAACGGCTGTGAGGAAAACGCAGAAGGCCGCTGTGGACGGAGGTGCCTGCGCCGCCTGCGGCCGGTGCGTCTGCTGTCCCACAGGGACCTTGACCCGGCGGATCTGTAAGGTCAAAAACGGCAGGAGGAACGCATCATGAAACAGAGAATGAAACAGCTGCTGCCGCTGCTGCTGGCGGCGGTTCTGCTGACGGGCTGCGCGGCAGCCGAAGGGAACAACGGCTACCGTCAGATCAACGCAGAGGAAGCCGCCGCCATGATGGAGGAGGAAATCGGCTATATCATTCTGGATGTCCGGACTGTCGAGGAATATAGCGAGAAGCACATCCCCGGTGCCGTCAATATCCCCAACGAGACCATCGGCTCCGAAGATATCCCTGAACTGCCTGATAAAGATCAGCTGATACTGGTATACTGCCGCAGCGGCAACCGCAGCAAGCAGGCGGCGGAAAAGCTGGTAAAGCTGGGCTATACCAACATCGTCGAGTTCGGCGGCATCAATGACTGGACGGGAGAGACCGTCAGCGGCGTTTCGTGACAAGGTCACGGAACCTGCGGGAAAAAGCGCTTATCATGGAGGCATCAAAGAGAGCAAGGAGGACAAAACGATGCCTGCTGTTCATATTACGAAGGACAATTTCCGTGAGGAAGTCATGGATGCCGGGAAACCCGTCCTGCTGGACTTCTGGGCGCCCTGGTGCGGCCCCTGCCGGATGGTCAGCCCCATCTTGGATGAGATCGCATCCGAGCACAGCGACATCAAAGTTGGCAAGGTCAACGTGGACGAGCAGCCGGAGCTGGCGGGCCGCTTCCGCGTCATGAGCATCCCCACTCTGGTGGTGATGAAGGACGGAAAAGTCGTCAATCAAATGGTGGGTGCAAGACCCAAAGGGCAGATCCTGACTATGCTGTAAGGAGGGAAAGACATGGGATTTTTGGATTTTCTGAAAGGCCCTGACATTACTCAGGGGGTAAAAGACTGTCAGTCCACGCCCGGGGCGGTGCTGCTGGATGTCCGCACGCCGGAGGAATACCGCAGGGGCCACATTCCCGGCAGCAAAAACGTGCCGCTGCAGTCCCTTGACGAAGTGACCGGCCTCGTCAAGGCGCAGGATACCCCTCTGTTTGTCTACTGCCAGAGCGGCTCCAGAAGCAGCCGGGCGGTCAGCGCACTGCGGCGCATGGGATACACCAACGTCAAAAACATCGGCGGCATCGCCGCTTATGCAGGAAAGGTGGAACGCTGATATGAAGGTTGTCATCGTAGGCGGCGTGGCAGGCGGCGCCACCGCCGCGGCCCGCATCCGCCGGCTGGACGAGCAGGCGGAGATCGTGGTCTTTGAGCGCTCCGGGTACATCTCCTACGCCAACTGCGGCCTGCCCTACTACATCGGCGGCATCATCGAGGACCCCGAGGAGCTGACCCTCCAGACGCCGGAGAGCTTTTTCTCCCGCTTCCGGGTCGCTGTGCGTGTGCGCCACGAGGTCACCGCCATCCACCCCGACAGGAAAACCGTTTCTGTGACAAATCTGGAGACCGGAGAAGCATTTGAGGAGAGCTACGACAAGCTGCTCCTCTCTCCCGGCGCCAGGCCCACCCAGCCCCGGCTGCCCGGCGTGGGTCTTGATAAGCTCTTCACCCTGCGCACCGTGGAGGACACCTTCCGCATCAGGGAGTACATTGACCAAAACCGCCCCAGATCCGCCGTGCTGGCGGGCGGCGGCTTCATCAGCCTGGAGCTGGCGGAGAACCTGCGGGAGCTGGGGATGGAAGTTACCATCGTCCAGCGGCCCAAACAACTCATGAACCCCTTCGACCCGGATATGGCGTCCTTCATCCACAGTGAAATGCGCCGCCACGGCGTGAAGCTGGCATTGGGCCATACCGTGGAAGGATTTGAAGAAAAGGACGGCGGCGTGGACGTTCTCTTGAAGGACGAAGCGCCCCTCCACGCCGACATGGTGGTGCTGGCCATCGGCGTTTCTCCCGACACCCAGCTTGCGAAGGACGCGGGGCTGGAACTGGGCGTCAAGGGCAGCATTGTGGTCAATGACCGGATGGAGACCTCTGATCCCGATATCTATGCCGTGGGCGACGCGGTGCAGGTGAAGCACTTCGTCACCGGGCAGGACGCCCTCATTTCTCTGGCAGGCCCCGCCAACAAGCAGGGCCGCGTCGCGGCGGATAACATCTGCGGCGGCGACAGCCGGTACACCGGTTCCCAGGGCAGCTCCGTCATCAAGGTCTTTGATATGACAGCGGCTTCCACCGGCGTCAATGAGACCAACG
>JBJDYU010000056.1:0-8063 GCA_051867615.1 Oscillospiraceae bacterium
CTGCCGACGATACTTGTCTGGAGACGGACCGGCAAAATAGGTAGCGCCAACACAAAAGAGGAGGGTCGAAAGGCTCTCCTCTTTTGCTTTGCCTGCGGAAAATGTCCGCCATATAGTTGCATTCCGGATGAAAAATGTTTATAATGGAAACACAAAACTAAGAAAAGCTGAGGTGCCGGCGTTCTATGAAACGAAAAGAAGCGCTCAAGGATTTCCTGCTCATCACCGTCGGTACGGTGATCATCGCCGCGGCGGTGTTCTTCTTCCTGATCCCCAGCCACATCTCCGTGGGCAGCATCTCCGGCCTGGCCATCGTGGTCAGCAACTTCGTGCCGCTGCCCATTTCCGCCATCACGCTGCTGTGCAACGTTGTGCTGCTCCTTCTGGGCTTTCTGCTGGTGGGCCGGGAGTTCGGAGCAAAGACCGTTTACACCTCCATTCTGCTGCCTACGGTTCTCGCTGTGCTGGAGCGGCTGCTGCCGGAGTACCAGTCCATGATGGGGGATCCCTTTTTGGATATGCTCTGCTATGTGTTCGTGGTCAGCATCGGTCTTGCCATGCTCTTTGTGCGCAACGCCTCCTCCGGTGGACTGGACATCGTGGCGAAGCTGCTGAACAAATTCTTCCGTATGGACTTGGGAAAGGCCATGTCCCTGGCGGGTATGTGCGTGGCCCTCTCTTCTGCCCTGATCTACGATGCCAAGACCGTGGCCCTCAGCGTGATGGGCACCTATCTCAACGGCCTGGTGCTGGATCACTTTATCTTCGGCCTGGACAGGAAGCGCCGGGTCTGCATCCTCTCCTCCCACATGGAGGAGATCCGCGATTTTATCATCCGCGAGCTGCACAGCGGCGCCACCATCTATGAGGCTATCGGCGCCTACGACAACAGCGTCAAGAGGGAGATCATCACCATCGTGGACAGGAACGAATACGCGAGGCTTATGAAGTTCGTTGCAAAGACAGATCCCAGGGCCTTTATCACGGTCTACGCCGTCAGCGAGATATCCTATCAGCCGAAGCCGTGAGTTTTTTCAGCATAGCCATATAAAAAGACGGCGCCGCAGTTCGCGGCGCCGTCTTGCTGCTTGCATAGGTCACGGCAGGAAAGTCCATGAGAACTTGACTGACGTATCAGTTCAAAAAGTCCTTCAGCTTCTTGCTGCGGCTGGGATGACGCAGCTTCCGCAGGGCCTTGGCCTCGATCTGGCGGATGCGTTCGCGGGTGACCTTGAACTCCTTGCCCACTTCCTCCAGCGTGCGGGTGCGGCCGTCCTCGATGCCGAAGCGGAGCTTCAGCACCTTCTCCTCCCGGGGCGTCAGGGTGGAGAGGACCTCCACCAGCTGCTCCTTCAGCAGGGTGAAGGAGGCGGCCTCGCTGGGCTCGGAGGCGCCCTCGTCGGGGATGAAGTCGCCCAGGTGGGAGTCCTCCTCCTCGCCGATGGGGGTCTCCAGAGAGACAGGCTCCTGGGCCACTTTCAAAATCTCGCGCACCTTGTCCGCGGGCATCCCGATCTCCTCCGCGATCTCCTCCGGAGAGGGATCGTGGCCCAGCTCCTGCAGCAGCTGGCGGCTGACGCGGATGACCTTGTTGATGGTCTCCACCATGTGAACAGGAATGCGGATGGTGCGGGCCTGATCCGCGATGGCACGGGTGATAGCCTGACGGATCCACCAGGTGGCATAGGTGGAGAATTTGTAGCCCTTGGTGTAGTCGAACTTCTCTACCGCCTTGATCAGGCCCAGATTGCCCTCCTGGATCAGGTCCAGGAACAGCATACCACGGCCCACATAGCGCTTGGCGATGGAGACCACCAGCCGCAGGTTCGCCTCCGCCAGACTCTGCTTGGCCTTTTCGCCCTTCTTTACGATGGCCTGCAGCTCTGCCCGGCGGCTTTCCTCCAGCCCCTCGCTTTCCAGCTCCTTCGCCGCCTCGTTTCCGGCGGACATATCCTGAGCGAGCCGGATCTCCTCCTCGGCAGAGAGCAGAGGCACCTTGCCGATCTCCTTGAGGTACATACGCACGGGGTCGTCGATGGAGAAGCTGTCCACCAGCGTGTTGGGGTCCACCAGCTCCTCTTCCTCCACGTCGCTGATGTCCTCCATGGCGGGCTCCACGTCCTCGGTCAGCTCCGGCAGATGCAGGTCCTCCTCCGTGCCAACCTCGATGCCCAGCACCTCCAGCGAGTCGTAGATGCTGTCCATCTGCTCGCTGTCAAGGTCCATTTCATCCAGCACGTCCATCAGCTCGCCGGAATCCACCCGGGCCTTTTTCTTGCACCGGCCCAGCAGGTCCCGGAGCTTTTCGTTGCTCTGGATGAGCGCGGCGGCGGGCAGAGAGGCCACCAGCGCGTCGTCCAGCTTGACTGCGGCGGGCTTCTTCTCCTCGTCGTCGGCAGCGCGCTTCTTGCTCTTTTTGGGCGTTTCGATCATCAGTTCCTCAAATCCCGCCGACTCCAGCAGGGCGTCCGCCTGCTGGGACAGGATATCCTCCAGTTCGTTCTTGCTCTTAGCCATGTTGCTTTCCTCCGTAACCCGATTTGTTCTTGTATTTTTCGCGGGCGGCCAGCAGAGGGTCTGCCGCCGTTCCGCTGCGTTTTTCATATTCCTCCCGGACCACCGCCGCGTACTCGCGGATGAGCCGCTCCGCCGCGGCCAGATTCTCCGGCTTTTGCAGCAGCTCCGTCAGATGGCTCATCTCCTCCGACGTCAGGAGGGGAGAGAGCAGGGAGACCGTTAAGGCCCGTCCCTCCTGATGATACCCCCAGAGGGCGTCAAAGATGCGGCCCAGCAGGGGGGAGGAGAACTGCGCCCCCGTCAGAGGCGGCTCCGCGCCGAAGGCGCTCTGGTCCAGCATCAGCAGGCGGATGAGCCCCTCCTCCGCGAGAGCGGAGCGGAGATTTTCATACCGCAGCGAGCGCTCCTTCGGCTGGCTCGTCAGCACCGGATTCATCTCCCGGCGCTGCTGCTCCTTCTTCGCCTTTGCGGCAAGACGGCGCTGCTGGCGCTGCACCTCGGCCTTCATGCTCTCCGGCGAGATGCCGGCAACCTCGGCCGCCCGGGCGGCGTACACCTCCCGCTCCACAGGACTGTGCAGCCCTGCCAGCACCGCGCTGACTTCCTCGCAGTAGGCCAGGCGCTGGGCGTCATCTTTCAGGTCGTATTTGCCCGCCGTCTGGGCCATGCGGAACTCGATGCCGTTTTCGCTGCCGCTGAGCAGGCGCTCAAAGGCGTCCCGGCCCTGGTACTTGATGAAATCGTCCGGGTCCTGCTTCACATACGCCCCATCCTGCAGGCGGCGGGGCAGGCGCAGGACGCGCACGGTGAACTCGGAATTCTCCAGCAGGGCGAGGGCCTTCTGCGTGGCCATTTCCCCGGCGCCGTCGGCGTCGTAGCAGAGCACCAGCTCCTTGGTGTAGCGGGAGAGCAGGCGGGTCTGCTCCGTGGTCAGGGCCGTACCCATGGAGGCCACGGCGTTGTCAAAGCCCGCCTGATGGAGCATGACCACGTCGATGTTGCCCTCGCAGAGAATGATGTTGGGCCGCTTGGTCTTTTTCGCGAGGTTGATGCCGTACAGATTCCGGCGCTTGCTGTAGACCATGGTCTCCTGGGAGTTCATATACTTCGGCTCTCCCGGGCCGATGATGCGCCCGCCGAAAGCCACCACATCTCCCCGCACGTCGATGACGGGAAACATGAGCCGGCCACGGAACTTGTCGTAAATGCCGCCGTTCTTGCTCTGTACCGCTAATCCCGCGTCCAGCAGCTCCCGCTTGGTGTAGCCCTGTTTGGTCATGGCGGAGATGAGGGCGTCCCACTCCTCCAGCGACGCGCCAAGGCCGAAATTCACGGCGGTGGCCTTCGTGATGCGGCGGGAGTCGATATACTCCTGCACCCTCCGCCCCTCGGGGCGCTGGAGAGTTTCGTAATAAAAGCGGGCGGCGCTGCGGTTCAGCTCCAGCAGGCGCTGGCGCTGCTTGGCGCTGCTGTCGCCCCGTTCCTCCGGCACCTCCATGTTGGCCCGCCGGGCCAGAAACCGCACCGCGTCGGGGAAGGAGAGGTTTTCAATGTCCATGATGAAATTGATGACCCCGCCGCCCTTCTTGCAGCCAAAGCAGTGGTAGATCTGCTTGTCCGGCGAGACGGAGAAGGAGCCGGTCTTTTCGTTGTGAAACGGACAGAGGCCGAACAGGTTGCCGCCCTTGCGGGTGAGGGACACATAGCCGCTGACCACGTCCACGATGTCGCTGCGGGCGGTCAGCTCGTCAAGAAAGCTCTGGGGAAATGCCATGCCGCGCCCCTCCTTTCTGCCAGTTTCGCCCAAAAGGCCGCGGGCTATTCAAAAGTCCACAACTTCTTATACGCGGCAGGGGGGCGGTTTTCCTTTTTTTCGAGCAAAAATTTTGCAAAAAAGTCGCGGCCCACCTTAATGGCGGGCCGCGGTATGTACTTTTTCACGGCGCGGACGGTCTCCCGCCCGGGCCGGGTCACATTTTGACCACGGTGGGGCGGTGGCCGGTGTGCTTGCAGAACTTTTTCAGGAAGTCGAAGGTCTTGATCTTCAGACTGCCGGTGTGGACGCAAGGGTGGCAGACCAGATATTCGCTGCGGTGGATGGACTGGTCCATGAGCAGCGTCACCTGATGGCCGCTGTCGTTCATCAGCCCCATGGGGGAGGCGCAGCCGGGGAGGCAGCCCAGAAGCTGCTCCATCTGCTCGCCGCTGGCGAAGCTGAGCCGGGGGGAGTTGATCTGCTCGCAGAGGACCTTGGTGTTAAAGGGCTTGTCATCGGGCATGAGCAGGAGATAGAGCTGGGTGCCCTGACGGTTGGTGAGGAAGATGTTCTTCGCCATCTTCACGCCGAGCTTTTCATTGATCTCCGCGCACTGCTCCATGGTCTCCACCGCGTCGTGCTCCAGCCGCTCATAGGGGACGCCGAGAGACTCGAGCAAAGCGAAGACCGCCTGTTCCTTTTCGGGATGCTCCGCCGAAGGGGGCGCCGTCATGATCTCGCTGACATACATGGTCCAAAACCTCTTTTCTTTTGATTTTGTTGGGGTAAAGGAGACTTACGCCTCCTGCATCTGAAGCAGCTTTTCTCCCGCGCGGAAGATGTCGCCCGCGCCCACGGTGAGGATCAGGTCCCCCGGACGGGCGATGCGGCTGAGCTCCTCCGCCACCTTGTCCAGCGTCGAGCAGTACACCGCGCCGGGGATCTCCTTCGCCAGATCCGCCGAGGAGATGCCCAGCTCGTTCTTCTCCCTGGCAGCGTAGATCTCGCCCAGCACCGTCACGTCCGCCAGGCGCAGCACCTCCACGAACTCGTTAAACAGCGCCCTGGTGCGGGAATAGGTGTGGGGCTGGAAGGCGCAGACGATGCGCTGATAGCCCAGCGTGCGGCTGGTGGTGAGCAGCGCCCGCAGCTCGCTGGGGTGGTGGGCGTAGTCGTCGTACACCTCCGCGCCGCGGAAGGAGCCCTTATGCTCAAAGCGGCGGCCCGCGCCGGTGAAGGAGGCAAGCCCCTCCTCCACCGCCCTGCCGGGCACGCCCAGCACATAGGCGGACGCGGCGGCGGCAAGCGCGTCCAGCACGTTGTGCTGCCCCGCCACCTGCAGCGACAGGTGGGCGTAAGGCTCGCCGCGGAAGGTCACGTCGAATTCGGCCCGCCCCTCGTGCCAGATCAGGCGCTCCGCCCGGAAGTCCGCCTCCGCCTCCAAAGCAAAGGTCAAAGTCCGGCGGGGAATGTCCCGGACGCTCTCCATGGCGCCGGTATCGTCGGCGTTGGCGATGATGCAGCCGTCCTCCGGCACCAGGGCCGCGAAGCGGTGGAAGGACCGCTCGATGTCGGAAAGGTCCTTGAAAAAGTCCAGATGGTCTTCCTCCACGTCCAGTACCACCGCCACGGTGGGGAAGAAGCTCAAAAAGGAGTTGCAGTACTCGCAGGATTCCATCAAAATGGTGTCGCCGTGTCCCACCCGGTAGCCGGAGCCCAGCAGCGGCAGCGTGCCGCCGATCATCACCGTGGGGTCCGCCCCGGCGGCCATGAAAATATGGGTGGCCATGGAGGTGGCGGTGGTCTTTCCGTGGGTGCCGGCGAAGCAGACGGCGTTGCGGTAGCTCCGCATGATGGCGCCCCAGGCCTGCGCCCGCTCGAACACAGGGATGCCCCGGGCGATGGCCCCGGCGATCTCGGGGTTGCTGTCATGGATGGCGGCGCTGCGGATGACCAGATCACAGTCCCCCAGGTTCTCAGCGCTGTGGCCTACCTGTACGCTGATGCCGAGAGAGCGCAGGTGCCGCACCGTGCCGCTCTCCGCCATGTCGGAGCCCTGCACGGCAAGGCCCTGCTGGCGCAGCACCTCGGCCAGAGCGCACATGGAGACGCCGCCGATGCCGACGAGATGGGCCCGCGTGCCGGGGACGAGGTAGGAGCGGATATCGAGAGATTCGTTCATATAGGCAAGATCCTTTCCTGCCGGGAAAGCCGGCCGTTGAAAAGTCGGGTCAGTCATGGTATGATAGGTCAGGAAAATCAGCTTTTCAGCCAGAGCGCGAAAGGCTCTGCCATTATTATACGCGCAATCCGGCCTTCGTGCAATCCTATCTTGCGCGGATTTGCCGGAATCATGCGAGGAGGAGGGGACCATGACGGAGATCCCTAAGGAGGTGCGCCTGGTGCTGCAGGCGCTGCAAAACGCGGGGCATGAGGCCTACCTCGTGGGCGGCTGCGTGCGGGATATGCTGCTTGGAAAAGCGCCGCTGGACTGGGACGCGGCCACCGACGCCGCGCCGGAGGAGGTCATGGCCCTCTTTGGCGGCAGCGCCCGCCCCACCGGACTTCGCCACGGCACCGTCACGGTGCTTTCCGGCGCTCTCGCGGTGGAGGTCACCACCTACCGGGAGGACGGCGTTTACGCCGACCACCGCCATCCGGATCAGGTGCGCTTTACCTCGTCCCTCTCCGCCGACCTGCGCCGCCGGGACTTCACCGTGAACGCCATGGCCATGGACCTGCAGGGCCGTCTGGTGGACGAGCACGGGGGACAGGCCGACCTGGCGGCGGGACTGCTCCGCTGCGTGGGACGGCCGGAGGAGCGCTTTGAGGAGGACGCGCTGCGCATCCTGCGCGGTCTTCGCTTTGCCTCCGTGCTGGGCTTTTCCGTCGAGGAGGAGACGGCCCGGGCCATGGAGGAAAAGCGGGAGCTGCTCGGAGAAATCGCGGGCGAGCGGCTGCGGGAGGAGACGACGAAGCTCCTCTGCGGCGGGCAGGTAGGGAAGGTGCTGCTGGCCTACCCCCGGGTGCTGGGGGCCTTTATCCCGGAGCTGCTGCCCTCTGTGGGCTTTGACCACCGCAATCCCCACCACTGCTACGACGTGTGGGAGCACACGGTCCACGCGGTGGAGGGTGTGCCGCCGGAGCCGCTGCTGCGCTGGGTCATGCTGCTGCACGATCTGGGAAAGCCCTCGGTCTGCTTCTATGACGAGGAGGCGGGAAAGGCCCGCTTCCGGGGCCATCAGGCGGCCAGCGCGGCGCTGGCGGAGGGCATACTGGAGCGCCTGCGCTTCGACACGGAGACGAAAGAGCGCATCCTGCTGCTGGTGAGAAATCACGACCAGCTCATGGACCCGGAGGAGAAGGCCATGCGGCGGCTGCTGCGGCGCTTCGGGGAGGAGGACCTGCGCGCCCTCATCGCCATCCGCCGGGCGGACAATCTGGCCCAGCATCCGGACTACCGGGGCCTGCAGGCGGAGCTGCGCCAGTGCGAGACGGTGCTGGAGAAGATCCTGCGGGAGGGCCAGTGCTTTTCGCTGCGGCAGCTGCGGGTAGACGGAAACGACCTGCTGGCGCTGGGCCTGCGGGGTCGGGAGATCGGCGAGACGCTGGAGCGGCTTCTCACCGCCGTGGTGGAGGGAGAGCTTCCAAACGAGCGGGAAGCGCTGCTGGCGGCGGCCCGGGAGAGACAGTGACAAAACAAGGGACGCGCCCGTTTGGGCGCGTCCCTTTGCTTTGTCTTGACAAAGGCAACCCCCGGCTATGCCGGGGGACAAAAAGAGCTTATAGC
>JBJDYU010000057.1:0-1814 GCA_051867615.1 Oscillospiraceae bacterium
CCCATCTTCCCCATCCAGATCTTCCGGGTGAAGGAGGGCGTGAACTACAATCCCGGCGAGCCGAACTACGATCTGTTCCAGCTGGCCTGCCGCTGCAGCGCCAAGCGGCTCTTCCCCAATTTCAGCTTCATCGACGCGCCCTTCAACCTGCAATACTATGATCCCAAGCGCCCGGAGACGGAGATCGCCTACATGGGCTGCCGCACCCGCGTCATCGCCAACATCTATGACCCCGAGCGTCAGATCTGCAACTCCCGGGGCAATCTCAGCTTCACCACCATCAACCTCCCCCGGCTGGCCATCAAGGCCCGCGGAAGTCTGGACGCGTTTTTTGAATCCCTCGACCACATGATGGACCTGTGTGTGGACCAGCTGCTGGAGCGCTTTGAGATCCAGTGCCGCAAGCGCGTGCGGAACTTCCCCTTCCTCATGGGACAGGGCGTGTGGCTGGACAGTGAGAATCTGGGCTGGAACGACGAGGTGCGGGAGGTACTGAAGCACGGCTCCCTGTCCGTGGGCTTCATCGGTCTCGCGGAGACGCTGAAGGCCCTGACGGGCGAGCATCACGGCGAAAGCGAGAAGGCCCAGCGCCTGGGGCTGGAGATCATCGCCCATATGCGGGGACGGCTCGACGAGGAATCCGAAAAGCGCGCTCTGAACTTCACCCTCCTCGCCACCCCGGCGGAGGGCCTCAGCGGCCGCTTCGTCCGCATCGACCGGAAAAAGTACGGCGTCATCCCCGGCGTCACCGACCGGGAATACTACACCAACAGCTTCCACATCCCGGTGTATTACCACATTTCCGCCTTCCAGAAGATCAAAAAGGAGGCTCCCTACCACGCCCTGACCAACGCGGGCCACATCAGCTATGTGGAGATGGACGGCGACCCGCTGCAGAACCTGCAGGCCTTTGAGAAGATCGTCCGCTGCATGAAGGAGGAGGGCGTCGGCTACGGCTCCATCAACCACGCGGTGGACCGGGATCCCTGCTGCGGCTATACCGGCATCATCAAGGATCAGTGTCCCAAATGCGGCCGGAAGGAGAACGAGGGCGCGATGCATTTCGAGCGCATCCGCCGCATCACCGGCTATCTCGTGGGCACCGTGGAGCGCTTCAACGACGCCAAGCGCGCCGAGGAGCATGACCGCGTGAAGCACGGGCTGAATCAGGAATAAAAAACGCCGCCTGAAGCGGCAAAGGAGGCGCGCCATGCGCATCGCAGGCTTGATGCAGGATTCCATCGTGGACGGTCCCGGCCTTCGCTTCACGGTCTTTGTGCAGGGCTGTGGCCACCACTGTGAGGGCTGCCACAACCCCCAGACCCACGACCCCGCCGGCGGGCGGGAGATGACCGTGGAGGAGGTTGTGGCGGAGCTGCGGAGCAATCCCCTGACCGACGGACTGACCCTCTCCGGCGGCGAGCCCTTCGACCAGCCGGAGGGCTGTCTGGCTCTGGCCCGGGCCGCCCACGCGGACGGGCTGAACGTCTGGGCCTACTCCGGGTATCTCTATGAGCAGCTTCTTGCGGACGAGCGCAAGGCCGCGCTGCTGCGGGAGGTGGACGTCCTCATCGACGGGCCGTTTCTTCTGGCCCAGCGGACGCTGGCCCTCCCCTGGCGCGGCAGCCGCAACCAGCGCCTCATCGACGTGCAAAAAAGCCTCGCCGCGGGCGAGGTTGTCCTGCTGCCAGACCCGGCTTGCTGAAAACAAAAATAGACCGCCGGCGGATCGCCCGGCGGTCACAAAGCAGTCATAACCCCGGCTAAGCCGGTGGCTTGAGTTGGCCCTATAAGGGCCTATTACCGGCAAGCGT
>JBJDYU010000058.1:0-6837 GCA_051867615.1 Oscillospiraceae bacterium
GTCAGCAGGTCGGCCAGCATCTGGGTGGGATGGAACTGGTCGGTCAGGCCGTTCCAGACGGGAATGCCCGCGTTGGCGGCCAGGTCCTCGACGACCTCCTGGCTGAAGCCGCGGTACTCGATGCCGTCATAGATCTGGCCCAGAACGTGGGCGGTGTCCGCGATGGACTCCTTCTTGCCCATCTGGCTGCTGCCGGGGTCCAGATAGGTAACGCCGAGGCCCAGGTCCATACCGGCCACCTCAAAGGAGCAGCGGGTGCGGGTGGAGGTCTTTTCGAAGAGCAGGACGATGTTCTTGCCCTCCAGATAGCGGTGGGGCGTGCCGGAGCGCTTCAGGTCCTTAAAGTTCTTGGACAGGTCCAGCAGGTACCGGATCTCGGCGGGAGTGAAATCCAGCAGCGTCAGAAAATTCCTTCCTCTGATATTGACAGCCATATCGATCTTCTCCTTTTCTCAATTAACTGATTTTGATCTCAGGAATGAACAGGGTCTCTGTACAGCGGCATACTCATGCAGCGCGGGCCGCCGCGGCCGCGGGACAGCTCGGAGCTGGACATCTTCAGGATCCGGATGCCGTTGTCCTCCAGAATCTGATTGGTCACATAATTGCGGTCGTACACAATGGCCGTGCCGGGCCGGACGCAGAGCGTATTGGAGCCGTCGCTCCACTGCTCCCGGTCGGCGGCGATCTCGCTTTCTCCGCCGCAGCGGATCAGCTTTACATGGTCAAGCCCCAGATATTTCGCCAGGATCTCATCCAACGAACGCTCCAGCCGGCGCACCGTCAGCCGCTTTTCGTGCTTTCCGGTCAATTCGTAGACGGTCAGGCGGTCCAGGATCCCCGGATGCACGGTGAACTTATCCACGTCCACCTGCGTAAACACCGTGTCGAGGTGCATAAACGCCCGGGTCCTGGGAATCTCAAAGGCAAGCACGGTATCGATGGAGCTTTCCTCATTGCTGAAAATATTCCTTGCCAGCTGCTCAATGGCCTCGGGCTGGGTGCGCTGCGAGATGCCCACCGCCAGCACCGTGGCGCTGAGATTGATGATATCGCCGCCCTCGATGGAGAAATGGTTCTCCGGCCCGTAATACAGCGGCACCTGGCCCGCGAAGGCGGGATGATAGGTCAGGACATACTTCCCGTAAAGGGTCTCCCGGTTCCGGGTGGCGGAGTACATATGGTTCAGGCTGACGCCGTTTCCGATGCTGGCGAAGGGGTCTCTTGTGAAATACAGGTTCGGGATCGGCGGCATCAGGAAGCGGGCGCGGGTGCTGGCCATATCGGAGAGCTGGCCACCCTGCGCGGGAAAGACCTCCCGGTAGGTCACACCCTCCATGGTTTTCTGCACCAGCTCCAGCGGCTCCGTGATGGCCGACAGGTACTCCAGCAGCGGCTCCCGGTACCCAAGGGCATAATCGCCCGCCCGGGAGATGGCGTCCGCGATGAACTGCTGCTGCAGCTGCTTGTCCGAGGCCAGCACCTCCGCGGTCAGATCCTCCAGATAGACCACTTCCGTGCCGCAGGAGCGGAGCAGCGCAGCAAATTCATCGTGCTCCTGCTGGGCTCTGTGCAGGTAGGGAATGTCGTCAAACAGCAGCTGCTCCATGGTGTCGGGGCTCAAATGCTCCAGCTCCCGCCCGGGACGCTGCAGCAGCACCTTTTTCAGCGGACCGATCTCGCTTTTTACACAGATGGACACGCAGACACTTCCTTTCGTATCCTATAGGGTTATTTTGCCGAATTCATAAAAACCGGCGGACAGTGCTTCGTGGTACTTTTATGCTACTTCCAATTTTACCCGATTTTCATCCGCGGCGCAATGCAAACTTACGGCGCTGTGCGCGGGCGGCTCAGGCTCTGCGGTACACCGCTTCGCAGTAGGCGCAGCAGTAGGTGCGGCTTTCCGGATCGGTGAGGATGAACTCCGAATCCAGCCCGTTCTCCGCCGTCGTGATGCAGCGCGGGTTCTTGCAGCGAAGCACATTGACAAGCTTTTTGGGCATGGTGGGATGGATCTTTTTCACCTGCTCTCCGCCCTCGATGATGCTGACGGTGATGTCGGGGTCCACATAGCCCAGGATATCCAGGTCCAGATCAATGAGCTCGTCGATCTTGATGATGTCCTTCCGGCCCATTTTGGTGCTCTTGGCATTGCGGATGATCGCCACGGAGCAATCCAGCTTGTCCAGACCCAGCAGCCGGACGATGTCAATGCTGTGGCCGGCCTGAATGTGGTCCAGCACGTATCCATTCTGAATGCTATCAATATTCATCGTGTCGCCTCCTCCGTTTACTCTACGCTCAGTCCCAGCAGCTTCATGATCAGCGCCATACGAATAAACTTTCCGTTGGCGACCTGCTCAAAGTAACGCGCCCGGGGATCGGAATCCACCTCAACGGCGATCTCGTTCACTCTGGGCAGCGGATGCAGCACCGCCATGTCGGGCTTTGCCAGGCGCATTTTCTCCGCATCCAGAATGTAGGTATCCTTCAGGCGGATATAGTCGGCTTCGTTGAAGAAGCGCTCGCGCTGCACGCGGGTCATATACAGCACGTCCAGCTGCGGAATGGCCTCCTCCAGACTGGTGGTCTCCACATAGGGGAAGTTGCCCTTTTTCACGGTGTTCTCAATGAGATGCTGCGGCAGCTTCAGCTCCTCGGGAGAAATGAAGACGAACTTGATCCCCTCATAGCGGGCCAGAGCGCTGACCAGAGAGTGGACGGTGCGGCCGAACATCAGATCGCCGCAGAAGCCGATGGTGAAGTTGTTCAAATCGCCGCGCTCGCGGTGGATGGTCAGCAGGTCCGTCAGCGTCTGGGTGGGGTGGTTGTGGCCGCCGTCGCCCGCGTTGATGATGGGCTTATTGGCCCGCTTGCTGGCGGCATAGGGCGCGCCCTCTCTGGGATGGCGCATGGCAATGATATCCGCGTAGCAGCAAACGGTGCGGACGGTGTCGCTGACCGTCTCGCCCTTGGCGGTGGAGCTGCTCTGCGGCTCAGAAAAGCCCAGCACGCTTCCGCCGAGGTCCAGCATGGCCGCCTCAAAGCTCAAGCGGGTGCGGGTGGAGGGTTCAAAGAACAGTGTCGCAAGTTTCTTGTGGCGGCATACCTCCCGGTACTTGTCCGGGTCGGCGATGATGTCCTCTGCCACTGCGATCAGGTCGTCGATCTCGCCTACGGTGAAATCTGTGATATTGATGAGGTTTCTCAAAATATCCCGCTCCTTTCATGTGTTACATTACAGCCATACGGGCGTTTCCGCACAGCTAATGGATGAAGGCGTCCGGCAGCCGCTGCTGCGATCCGGCGGCTTTCTCAGCGTCTGCCGGGAAACGTGTTCCGGCGGTCCTTTTTCACAGACCCGCCCTCCGCCGTCTGTTTGCGGCGGATTTTTCAATTCTTCATTATAACAGACGCGGGGCGAGTATGGTAGAGTAAAAACATCATTTTTTCCTGTATATTATTTTATAAAATTCATTTCAAATGCCGATATCCGCATCATTCCGGCGAAAGCGGCGGGCCGCCTCGGGCTATTATGCGCCGCAGCGAAGGAGCTGGCAAAAGGCCCGGATCGTCGGCTCCAGCAATGCATCCGGATAACTATACAGGCTCGAATGGAGCGGCGGCTGCGCGTCGCCCGCGCCGATGCCGAAGAACGCCCCCCTGCAGCGGTTCAGATAATGGCCGAAGTCCTCGCTCCAGCGCATCGGCTGTCGGAGCAGCGCGCCGGCGCAGGCCGCGCATATTTTCTCCGCGCAGTCCGGATCGTTGACCGTGGCGGGAAAGGGGTCCCGGATCTCGACGGCGCAGGAGAGGCCATGGGCCTGCGCCGCTTCTGCCACGAGCTGTTCCACCTGCCGCTGCAGCGCCATGAGCGCGCCGTCTTTCTGCGCCCGGAGCGTCAGCCACAGCTCCGCCCTGGCCGGCGTTGTGCCGAAGGCTTCTTCCCCCAGTCTTGCGCCGATAATGGTGCAGAACGTGTCCGGGTCTGGGGACTGGCCCTGCGCAAAGGCCGAGAGCCGACACAGCAGCTCCCCCAAAGCCCCGGCGGGAGAACGTCCCTCCTCCGGATAGGCCGCATGGGCGCTGAAGCCTTCCAGCGTCACGGCCAGGCCCCGGGAAGCGCAGGCAAAGGTCCCGGGCCTGGTGTACACCTGCCCCAGAGGATATCCGGGCAGATTGTGCGCGCCGTAGATCTCGCCGACCTGCTCCCTGTCAAAGAGCTGCACACAGGTCTCAGCGCCCCGGCCGGTTTCCTCTGCGGGCTGGAACAGGAGAAATACATTCCGCCCAACGCGCATGGCGTCCAGCAGCATCGCCACGCCGCAGAGCGCCGCGGCATGGCCGTCGTGGCCGCAGAGGTGCGCCGCGGTCCCATCCGGCAGCAAAAGCGCGTCATAGTCCGCCCGCAGGGCCACGCCCGGCGCGGCGGAGTCCGGTACGCGGTACGCGGCATAGAAGCCCCGGCCGCAGTCATGCAGCTCCAGCGGCGTGTGCCGCTTCAAAAAGGCTTTCAGCAGTGCCGCCGTCTCCTCCTCATGGCCGGAGGCGGCGGGTCTGGCGTGCAGCTCGTGTCGCAGCTCTGTGACCTTTTCGAGTACCGCAGCGGGAATCACGTCCATAGCTCTTACTCCCCAAGCCCGCCCGTTTCGCTGCCGTCGGCTTTTTGCAGGGTGATGCGGCTGCGGAACTGGGTGGGCGTCATTTCTTTGTACTTCAAGAAGTTCATGTTAAAGGTCTTGATATTGCGGTAGCCCACGGCAAAAGCCACGTCAATGACAAGCAGCTCGGTGGAACTGAGCAGCTCGCAGGCATGGTTGATGCGCACATGGTTCAGCAGGGTCTCAAAATTTTTCTCGGCATAGTAGAGAAGCAGCCGGTTCATCTCCCGGACGCTGACGCCGAACTGGGCCGCGACCTTGCCGGCGGAAAGCTCCTCCTCCCGGTAGCTTTTGAAGATGCAGTTCATAATGGAAAACGCCACGTCTTTGTCCGTACGGTTATACTTCGTGTGCGCGCTGCGGTAGATCTTCCGGTATTTCATGGGGGAGATCCCCACCTGGGTCATAAAGTGCTTGGACAGGTGCGAGGCGTCCACAAAGCCGGTCAGAGCGGCGATCTCATCCAGCTGCAGGTCTGTATAGATCAGGTAGTCGGACGCCTTTTCGATCCGGATGCCGGAAAGCAGATTGCTGAAGGTGGAGCCGGTCTTTTCCGTGATCTGCTTTGCAAGGGTTGACTGGGAGATGAAGAACACATCCGCCACCTGGCCCAGTGACAGCTTCTCAGAGGAGTGGGCGTAGATATAGCTCAGTATCGAGTTGCCCGTGGCGGCTTTCTCGCTGTTATCCTTTTCGCCTCTCGCAGACATGATGTAGCGGCGGTACATGATGATCAGCTCCACCAGCTTGTTCGTCACATAGATCTGGGTCATGGGCTTATCCTGCGGCAGCATCCGCGTGGATTCCACCCCCAGCTCCGCCTTGAGCTGTTCCATGACCGTGTCTATGTATTCCGCCTGCACGGAATCCAGATAGACCACAGGCTCCATGGACAGGAAGGACAGCAGGTCGCTGTTCTTCTCCGCGGAGCCCTGATGGCCCTTGAGGAAAAAGTTGAGATAGTGGTAGTCGTACACCACCTTCGTGAATTGAAGCGTCTCGCTGACCTCAGTGATCTCAGAGATCTTCCAGGGGGTGATGGCGATCAGCGTATCCGGGATCAGAGAAAAGGCGGCGCCGTCAATGGTGATCGTGCCTCTGCCGTGCTTGATGTACAGAAACCTTGCCGCCTGATGGATCAGCGGCTTTGTAGGCTTCTGTATCGCCTCATAGTCGAACGAGCAGATGGCTACGGGGTCCGTTTCGGATTTCCAGTTGTCTTGCAGGGTCGCAGGCCGGTTCAAACAGACCACCTCCACTTTCAGCGTAATTGGCTGCATAACGGGCAAAGCCGCTGCATAAGCGCGCAGGCGCGCCTATGCAGCAAGCTTTCAGGATCATTTCGTCAGGATCGTGCCGGTTTTTCCCTCCAGCGCGTCCGCCGCCCGTGCCAGAGAGGTGATGAGGGCCGTGCCTCCCTCAGTCTCCCGGACAAAGTCCATGCAGGACTCGACCTTGGGCAGCATACTGCCGGGCGCGAACTGGTTCTCACCGATGTAGCGCTCCGCTTCCGCCAGCGTCATGCCGGCCAGCTCCCGCTGGTCGGGCTTGTTGAAGTTCACGCAGACCCGGTCCACCGCGGTCAGAACGATCAGCCGGTCCGCTTTCAGACCCTTGGCCAGCAGCGCGCTGGCGCGGTCCTTGTCGATGACCGCGGCCACGCCTTCAAGCCTTTCCGCCGTTTCCACCACGGGAATACCGCCGCCGCCGACGGTGATGACAATGGCGCCGGACTCCACCAGCCGCTCCACCACTTCCAGCTCCACGATACGCCTGGGGATGGGAGAGGGCACGACGCGGCGATAGCCTCTGCCGGAATCCTCCGCGAAGATGAAGCCCTTTTCCTCCGCGATGCACTCCGCTTCCTCTTTGGTGTAAAAGCTGCCCACAGGCTTGGTGGGATGCCGGAAGCCGGGGTCGTTCTCATCCACCACCACCTGTGTGACCACGGTGGCGCAGGGCTTGGCGATGTTGCGGGCCTTCAGCTCCGCCTGAATGGCCTGCTGCAGATGATAGCCGATGTACCCCTGGGTCATGGCGCCGCACTCCGGGAAAGGCATATAGGGCGTGCCGCCGCCCCTGTTGGAGGAAAACTCCATGGCCAGATTGATCATGCCCACCTGGGGGCCGTTGCCGTGACCGATGACGACCTCATAGCCCTTTTCCACCAGGT
>JBJDYU010000059.1:0-31476 GCA_051867615.1 Oscillospiraceae bacterium
ATCTGCAGCAGCACGTTCAGCACGTCGGGATGGGCCTTTTCGATCTCGTCGAAAAGGATGACGGCGTAGGGCTTGCGGCGGATCTTCTCCGTCAGCTGTCCCGCCTCGTCATAGCCCACATAGCCCGGCGGCGAGCCGATGATGCGGGAAACGGAGTGCTTCTCCATGAATTCGGACATATCCAGACGGATCAGCGCGTCCGGGGTGTTGAACAGATCGTCCGCCAGCTGCTTGACCAGCTCCGTCTTGCCCACGCCCGTGGAGCCCACAAAGATAAAGCTCACCGGCTTGTGCTTGGGGGAAATGCCCACGCGGCTGCGGCGGATGGCGGCGGTGACGGCGGCCACGGCCTCGTCCTGCCCCACGATGTGCTGCTTCAGCCGCTGATCCAGCTCGCTGAGGCGCTTATAATCCTCCTCCTGGATCTTGCTGGCGGGGATCTTGGTCCAAAGCTCGATGACCCGGGCGAGATTCTCCATGCCGAGAGCGGGCGCGCCCTTGCTCTCCAGCTGCTCCAGCTCCGCCTGGAGCTTCAGCTCCTCGCTGCGCAGCTCCGCGATGCGGGCGTAGCGCTGATCCAGCATTTCGTTGGTGAATTCCCTGCCCTCCGGCGCGTCGGCGGACATGAGGCTCTCCCGCTCGAAGGTGATGTTTTCAAGCTCCCGCTTGACCTCCATCCGGCGGTTGATCTCGGGATTTTTCAGGTTCAGATCCGAGCAGGCCTCGTCGATGAGGTCTATAGCCTTGTCTGGCAGGAAGCGGTCCGTGATGTACCGTTCGCTCAGCTGCACCGCCTGACGCAGCACTCCGTCGGGAATGACCACGCCGTGGTGCTCCTCATAGTAGTGGGCGATGCCCCGCAAAATCTTCAGCGTGTCCGCGAGGGACGGCTCGTTCACCGTCACCGGCTGGAAGCGGCGCTCCAGCGCCGTGTCCTTTTCGATGTGCTTGCGGTACTCGGTGAAGGTGGTGGCGCCGATGACCTGGATCTCCCCCCGGGAGAGGGCGGGCTTTAAGATGTTGGCGGCGTTCATGCTGCCCTCCGCGTCGCCCGCGCCCACGATGTTGTGTATCTCGTCGATGACGAGAATGACGTTGCCGGCCTTTCGGATCTCCTCGATGAGTCCCTTCATGCGGCTTTCAAACTGGCCGCGGAACTGGGTGCCCGCCACCAGAGCCGTCAGGTCCAGCAGGTAGACCTCCTTATCCCGCAGCTTGAAGGGCACGTCGCCCGTGCTGATGCGCTGGGCCAGGCCCTCCGCGATGGCGGTCTTGCCCACGCCCGGCTCGCCGATGAGGCAGGGGTTGTTCTTCTGGCGGCGGTTTAAGATCTGGATGACCCGCTCGATCTCCTGCTCCCGGCCGATGACCGCGTCCAGGCGGTTTTTCCGCGCCCGGTCCGTGAGATTGATGCAGTAGCTGTCAAGGAACTTGTGCTTGCCGCCCTTGGCGCGTTTGCCGCCTTTCTCCTGCGGAGGCTCCTCCTGCGGCGTCTCCTCCTGCGCCGCGGGCTGATTGCCCCCGTTTCCGAACAGGCGGTTCAAAAACGGAAAAGTGGCGGTCTTGCCGCTGTCCTCCGATTCGTCCCCGGCGTCGGGCAGGTCCTCCGCCTCTTCCGCGCCGCCGAACGCCTGCAGCATTTCGTTGCCGATGTTGTCCAGATCCTCCTCGCTGATGCCCATGCGCTCCATCATCTCCCGCACCTGGGGCAGGTTCAGCTCCCTGGCGCAGCGAAGGCAGAGCCCCTCGTTCACCGCCTGGCCGTTTTCGATCTTCGAGATGAAGACCACGGCGATGTTCTTTTTGCATCTGGAACAAAGTGTTGGCTGCATGATTTTACCTCCGTAACAAAAACCAAAAACACGCGAGCGTTGCGCTCAGCGTATGAACAGGCGTAATAAAAAGGTGCCGTTCAGCGTCTCCGCCTCCGGCAGAAAGCCCAGGCACCGGGCAAACCACACCAGAAGGAAGGCCGCCAGCACGCCCTGGATCAGCCCCGCCGCCGCGCCGAGCAAAGTGTTACACTGCCGCACCACCGGCAGCCGCTCAAACAGCGGCCTTGCCAGACGGGAGAGCAGCGTCAGCGCAAAAAGCAGCAGCAGGAAAAACACGGTTTTCAGCATCGTGGACACCATGGCGGGCAGCAGGCTCTCCACCAGCGCGGCGGCCACCGCCTCTTCCGCGCTGCGCAGGGCGCTTTCCGTCCCCTCGCGGACGGTCTCCGCCAGGTCGCCCTCCCAGCCGAAGCGCTCCAGCAGCGCCTCCGCCGAGGAAAACAGCTCCGAATCCATCTCCGGCGCGGCGTTTTCCGCTTCGCTGCGCACGGCATCGCCCACCAGGCGCTCCATGCGCTCGGTCAGGGCCGGGCGGATGCACTCCTCCACGCCCGCCGCGCAGGTCTCCGTGAGCCAGCCGGCCCCCGCTATGGCGAGGACCAGCACCAGCAGGCCCGCCAGCGAGCGGTAAAGGCCCCGCACCGCGCCGATGATCGCGGCGAGCAGCAGCACCGCCGCTAAAGCGATATCCATTATAGCAGCGTTTTGCACTTCCCGCCACCTCCTCCGGCATAGTATCTTATGGCAGTTCTGCCAGCCGCATGAAGCGTTTTACGGCACGATGAGGGAAGCGGAGGTGTCGGACACCGCGAGAACGGTGCCGTCCTCCTGCAGGAAGATGCGCTTCAGATGGTCTGCCGGCCGCTCCTCGTACAGCTCCATCTCATCGGTGTAAATTGCAATACGGTCGCTGAACAGCACCGCCACGTACTTTCCCGCGGCGGAGATATCCAGCACCTCCTCGTCCATCTCCCTGGCGGAGAGGACCTCGCCCTTGGGGCTGACGGTCATCACCGCCCCCAGCGTACCGGATTTATAGCGGCTGAGCAGCAGCGTGGCGAAACCGTCGCCGCCGAAGTCGCAGCCCCGGAGGAACAGGGCGCTGTAGTCATAGCTGCCCGTGAGCGTCCCTTTCGTGTCGATAAAGCCCAGCTTCGTGTCCGCCGCCAGCGCCAGCTCGTCCCCCACCAGTCCCAGATGGGTCACATAGGCGTCGGAAAGCGGGACAGCCGTCTCCGGCTCCGTGCTGTCCAGCCGGTAGATGAGAATATTGCTGATGAAGGTCCCCTCGCTCTGGCCCACGGTCACCGCCGCCAGGCGCTTGCCGCCGGGCAGCACGCAGGCGTCCGTCACGAAGCGCTCCGAGGAGTAAAAGGTGAAGGCCAGCTCCCGGCTGGGGCTGTACACCTGCACCGCGCCCTTATAGCCGCCGCACTGGTCCGTCAGCGCCAGCCAGCCCTCGTCGTTCAGCGTGGCGGCGAGAACGCCGTTGCAGGAAAGCTCCGCCAGCTCGCCCGAAGCGTCCAGCCACCAGAGCGTGTCGCCTCCCGCGTCGTAGACCACGGCGGCACCGCCGCCGTAGCTCACCACCGGGTTCTCCAGATACACGTCCCGGCGGTAGACCTCGCCGCCCTGTCCGTCCAGGATCAGGATGGATTTGCTGCTGGCCACCAGCAGCCGCCCGCCCTCCAAGGGCGCAAAGCGGCTGAGCCGGTCGCTTTCAAAGGAATAGCTGCCCCGGCTGCCGTCGGCGTTTTCCGGCAGAGAGGCCACCGCGATGCGGCGGCGCAGCACGTCAAAGCCGGTGCCGTCCCGGTAGGCCGCCAGCAGCACCACCGCCAGCACGACCACCAGCACCACGGCCAGCAGCACTTTTTTTGGGCTTCTGGCCGGTTTTTTCAGCCGGCTTTTCAGCTCCCGCTCCTCTACCCGCCCGGCTGGCTCCTCCTGCAGGTCCTTATAGAATTCAAATTCAGATTCAGACATTGAGCCGCTCATCCTCATACCAAAGTCTTGTCAGGTACAGTCCGCCGGGCGGCACCGTGGGCCCCGCCAGCGTGCGGTTGCCGGAAGCGAGGATCCGGGGGATATCCTCCGCCGTCAGCTTTCCCTCCGCCGCGTACAGCACCGTCCCGGTGATGGCCCGCACCATGTTGTATAAAAAGCCGTTGGCGCAGACCTTCAGCTCCAGCAAATCGCCGTTTCGGTTTACATAACAGTAATAGATAGTCCGCACCGTGCTTTTCACGTCGGTGCCCACGCTGCGCACGGCGGCGAAGTCGTGGGTGCCTTCAAAGGCCCGGGCCGCCCGGTCCATCACCGCCTCGTCCAGATGCTTGGGGTAAAAGTACGCCCTGTTTACATAAAACGGGTTCTTGATGCGGGAGTTGAAGATGCGGTAGGTGTATTCCTTCCGCAGGCACGAGCCGATGGCATTGAAGTCCTCCGCCGCCTCCACCGCCTCCTTCACCACGATATCCTCCGGGGTGTGGGTGTTGATGGCGAAGGGCAGCCGGTCCACCGGAATGCGGGAGGTGGTGTGGAAGTTCGCCACATACCCCTCCGCGTGAACGCCGGCGTCGGTCCTGCCGCAGCCCACGAGATGCACTCGTTCGCCGCAGACCTTGCCGATGGCTTTCTCCAGCGTTTCCGCCACGGTGACTTCGGTTTTCTGCACCTGCCAGCCGTGGTAGGCGGTGCCGTTATACATGAGCTTCAGCGCGATATTCCGCATAGCCGCCTCCCTCTTTCCCGAACGCCGCCGCGCGGCGCCGCTGTTACAGGCCCATCCGGCCCAGGACGATGACCGCCAGCATCCCTGCGGTCCCCAGGGCCATCACCGCCCAGTCCGCCGCCGCGAAGTGCAGCACATGGAGCTTGGTGCGGCCGCTGCCGCCGTTATAGCAGCGGCATTCCATGGCGGTGGCCAGCTCGTCCGCCCGGCGGAAGGCCGAGATGAAAAGCGGCACCAGAATGGGGATCAGGGCCTTGGCCCGCTGGAGCAGACTGCCGCTTTCAAAGTCCGCGCCCCTGGCCTTCTGGGCGGACATGATCTTGTCCGTCTCCTCGATGAGGGTGGGGATGAAGCGCAGGGCGATGGCCATCATCATGGCCAGCTCATGCACCGGAGCGTGCAGCTTTTTCAGCGGGGACATCAGGCTCTCCAGCCCGTCCGTCAGGCGGATGGGGCTGGTGGTATAGGTCAGCAGGAAGGTGCCCATGATGAGCAGCGCGATGCGCACGATCATGTACACCGCCGTGCGCACGCCCTCCACATAGACGGTGAACTTCCAGATAGTAAACAGGGGCGTGCCTTTGATATAGAGCAGGTTCAGCACCGCGGTAAACACGATGATGAACCAGACGGGCTTCAGCCCCTTCACCAGGGCGCTGAAGCGCACCCGGGAGACCCGCACGCAGACGGCGAGCCAGAGGATCATAAAGCCGTAGCTCACAATGGATTCGGCGCAGAAGAGCGCCACGATATACAGCACCACGAAAATGAGCTTGGTCCGGGGGTCCAGCCGGTGGGCCAGGGTGTTGCCGGGGAAGAACTGGCCGAGGGTGATGTCCTTCAGCATACCGCGCCGCCCCCTTTCTTCGCCGTCAGAGCTTCCGCCAGGGCTTCGATGGTGAAGATGCCCTCCGGCAGCTCCACGCCCCGGCGCCGCAGGGCCCGGGCGATGAGGGCCGCCTCCGGCACGCTGAGGCCCGCCGCCTCCAGCTCCTCCGTCCGGGAGAAGACCTCTTTCGGCGTACCGCACATGAGCACGCCCGCGTCCTTCATCACCAGAATGCGGTCGGAGAAGCGGGCGATCTCGTCCATGCTGTGGCTCACCATCAAAACGGTGTTTTTCCGCCTGTTCTGATAGTCCTTGAGACAGCGCAGCAGGTTTTCCCGGCCCTCCGGGTCCAGGCCCGCCGTAGGCTCGTCCAGGATCAGCACCTCCGGGTGCATGGC
Organism: Oscillospiraceae bacterium; assembly: GCA_051867615.1. Lineage (GTDB taxonomy): Bacteria > Bacillota > Clostridia > Oscillospirales > Oscillospiraceae > RGIG5472. Next base: position 5,797 of record JBJDYU010000059.1, read on the forward strand.
GAGGACGCCCGCGATGGCCGCCCGGCGCTTCTCTCCGCCGGAAAGCTCAAAGGGGGATTTGTCCAAATAGCTCTCGTCCAGACCCACGTCCTCCATGGCGTCCCGCACGCGGCGCTCCAGCTCCTCACCCGCGAGGCCCATGTTCTTCGGCCCGAAGGCCACGTCCATGCGGACGGTCTCCTCAAACAGCTGATACTCGGGGTACTGGAACACCAGCCCCACCCGGAAGCGGACGGAGCGGATGGCCTTCGGCTCCTCCCAGATGTCCTTTCCCGCGAGATAGATATGCCCCTCCGTCGGCTTCAGCAGGCCGTTGAGGTGCTGGATCAAGGTGGATTTGCCCGAACCCGTGTGGCCGATGATGCCCAGCAGCTCGCCGGGCTGAACGGACAGGCTCACGTCCCGCACCGCGTCCTTTTCAAAGGGGGTGCCGGCGCTGTACACATGGGTCAGGTGTTCCACGCGCAGAATCGGTTCCAAGGCAGTTTTCCTCGACTTTACAAAGACTTGCGGACGGCGTCCGCGCATTCCTCCACACTGAGGGCGTCCAGCGGCACGTCCCAGCCCCGGCGGCGCAGCTCATAGAGCAGGTCCACCGTGCCCGGCACGTCCAGCGACAGCCGCCGCAGCTCCTCCACCCGGGGGAAGACCTCCTTCGGCGCGCCGTCCATGACCACGCGGCCCCGCTCCATGACCAGAACGCGGTCGGCGCTCTCGGCCTCGCTCATGTGGTGGGTGATGAGGACCACGGTCATGCCCCGCTCGCGGTTGAGCCGGTGCACGGTCTCCAGCACCTCCCGCCGGCCCACCGGGTCCAGCATGGCGGTGACCTCGTCCAGCACCAGATACTCCGGCTCCATGGCCAGCACGCCCGCGATGGCGACGCGCTGCTTCTGTCCGCCGGAGAGGAGGTGCGGCGCGTGGAGGCGGTACTCCTCCATGCCCACCGCGGCGAGGGCCTTATCCACACGCCGGCGGATCTCCGCCGTGGGTACGCCCAGATTCTCCGGGGCGAAGGCCACATCCTCCTCCACCACGTTCGCCACGATCTGGTTGTCCGGGTTTTGGAACACCATGCCCACCCGGCGGCGGATCTCCATGGCGTTGGCCTCGTCCGCGGTGTCCAGACCGTCCACCAGCACCTGCCCGGCCGTGGGCAGCAGCACGGCGTTGAGATGCTTCGCAAGCGTGGACTTGCCGGAGCCGTTATGCCCCAGCACAGCCGTAAAGCTGCCCTTTTCTATCGTCAGGTTCACTCCGTCCAGCGCGGCGGGAGCCGCGCCCTCCTCCGTGACATAGGAGTAACAGACGTCTTTCATTTGAATCATAGGCTTCAAAACGATCACCACATACTCAAAAAATAACTTTAACTAATGCATGACCCGGCAAAGGAAAGAACAAGACCGCAGCAGAACACGACGTTTGCCCAAACAGGCTTCTTTTCCCGGCGAAGCTCCGCCATGCGCGCCGCCTGCCCGGCCAGAACCAGCAGCAGGCAGATGCCAAAAATCAGGTCAGTGACCCACGCGGAGGCGGTCACTTCACCGAGTATGCATACCATCATGGTCAATAGCAGAATGGCTGCGGCCGCGCCGTAACAGGCAAACCGAATCTTTTCCGTCTGCTTCAGCATAGGATTTCCCCCTTGGCGTTCGCTTTCCCGGCGGGACGCTTCATTCGCTCATCCAGCGTCCCGTGGCGCCGCAGGGCAGCGCCATGCCGCTGGCGGTGCAGGGCAGGCCCAGCTCGTCCCATTCCACGCGTCCGCCGTACTTCTCGCTCACCAGCACGTGCAGCAGATAGCCCAATACCGAGGGAGCCAGTCCCGTGGTGTAGGAATTCAGCAGCACGAACAGGGGCTTTTCCGACAGCACGCCCACGCAGAGCTTCAAAAACGGATACAGGTTCTCCTCCAGCTTCCAGACCTCCCCCGAGGGGCCGCGGCCATAGCTGGGCGGGTCCATAATAATGGCGTCATAGCGCTTGCCCCGGCGGATCTCCCGCTCCACAAACTTGGCGCAGTCGTCCACGATCCAGCGGATGGGAGCCTCCGCCAGACCGGAAAGTCTGGCGTTCTCCTTGGCCCAGGCCACCATGCCCTTTGCCGCGTCCACGTGGCAGACCTGGGCTCCGGCGGCGGCGCAGGCCACGGAGGCCGCGCCGGTGTAAGCGAAAAGGTTCAGCACCCGGATGGGGCGGCCTGCCTGCCGTATCTTCTGCATGGCGAAGTCCCAGTTGGCGGCCTGCTCCGGGAAAAGGCCCGTGTGCTTGAAGTTCATGGGCTTGACCTGAAAGCGCAGCTCTCCATACTGAATTTGCCACTGCTCGGGGAGCTGTCCCTTGTCCCAGTGGCCGCCGCCGGTGGCGCTGCGGAAATACCGTCCGTCGGGGCTGCGCCAGCGCGGGTCTTTTCGAGGCGTTTCCCAGATGGCCTGCGGGTCCGGGCGCACCAAAACCTGCCGGCCCCAGCGCTCCAGCTTTTCGCCGCCGCCGCAGTCCAGCAGTTCATAGTCCTTCCACCCGTCCGCGATCCACATTTTCGCACCCTCCATGCCATAGTACTCCATGTTAAGAATGTCATTATACACTAAGAAAACGGCAATAGTCAATAAACCCCGCTGAATTCTCTCCCGCCCGCTTGTAGGATTACAATACATATTGGACAAGTAAATAAAAAGGATGAAGGATAGGGCCTTATCGGTTAAAGTTGAGTTACCACACAACAACTTGACGAAAGGGGGCCATATCCTTCATGAGCAAGAGTATAACACAGGACATGGCGTACAGGCAATCCTTAATGAAGTATGCGGCGAAATACGGCGTCAGCCGCGCCAGCCGGAAATACAACAAAAGCCGGTCATACATCTACTTCTGGCAGGCTCGCTGGGACGGAAGTGTGGAGTCCCTTGCCTGCCAGTCCCGGCGTCCCCACAGCCATCCCAATCAGCACACGGAGGCGGAACTGAAGCTGATCCGGGACATGCGCCGCCGCAATCCCACGCTTGGCATGGTAGAGTTTTGGCACCGTTTGAGACAGCGTGGCTATACCCGTCGCCCGGAAAGTTTGTTTCGGGTCATGCGGAAACTGGGACTGTTTCCCGGTGAAAAGCCAAAGAAAGCCTATACGCCCAAGCCCTATGAGCAGATGACCTATCCCGGGCAGCGAGTCCAGGTGGATGTGAAAGTTGTTCCACGCTGCTGTATCACTGACCCTGAGCTGCGCCTGTTCCAGTACACTGCTATTGACGAGTTTACCCGCCTGCGCTTTCTGGCGGCTTATCCGGAGCAGTCTACCTACTCCTCTGCTGATTTCTTGCAAAAGCTGGCAAAGTGGTACGCACGCCGGGGTATCCGGGTGGAGTGCGTCCAGACAGACAATGGCTTTGAGTTCACCAACCGTTTTTCCAACAGCAAACGGGATCTGCCCACCTTGTTCGAGGCAACCGCGCAGAAGCTCGGCATCCGCCATAAGCTCATCCGGCCCTACACGCCGCGGCATAATGGCAAGGTTGAGCGCAGCCACCGTGAGGACCAAAAGCGTTTCTATTCCTGCCTCAGCTTTTATTCCCTTGCCGACTTCGAAAAGCAGCTTGCTGTCCATAACCGCCGTTCCAACAACTTTCCCATGAGGCCCCTCGGCTGGCTATCTCCCTCCGAGTTCTCTGTCCAATATGTTTGACAAACCTACACCCCGCTGAATTCTCTCCCGCCCGCTGAATTCTCTCCCGCCCGCTGAATTCTCTCCCGCGCAGGATTGGTTCCCCGGATTTCCGCGTTGAAAAAACGCCGCGGGGCTGTTACAATGGAGAAAACACGTTCTGCGAGGTACGCCATGGAAAATCTCCTGCTGCACTGCTGCTGCGCCCCCTGCTCCGTCTACTGCGTGGATTCCCTCCGCGCCGAAGGCTTCGAGCCCACCGCCCTCTGGTACAACCCCAATATCCACCCCTATCAGGAGTACGCCGCCCGCCGGGACACCCTCATGGCCTACGCTCCCTCCATCGGCATGGAGCTGCGCGTCATCGAGGAGTATGGCCTGCGGGACTTCGTGCGCCATGTGGCGGCGGATATCGGCCACCGCTGCGGCTATTGCTACGCCGTGCGCATGGACCGCACCGCCCGCTACGCGGCGGAACACGGCTTTGCCGCCTTCTCCACCACGCTGCTGGTGAGCCCCTATCAGAACCACGAGGGCATCGTCGAGGCGGCGGAGCGCGCGGCGAAGGAATACGGCGTTCCCTTCCTCTACCGGGACTTCCGCCCGGGCTTCCGGGAGGGGCAGGCCAAGGCCCGGGCGCTGGGCCTGTATATGCAGAAATACTGCGGCTGCGTCTTTTCCGAGGAGGACCGCTATCAAAAGCAGATCCGCCGGGACCTGCTGCGGAATCAGGAGGCGTAAACCCGCCGTTCCCCCAAATACGCCGCAAAAAGCTCGCCATCAGAGATGGCGAGCTTTTTTCTGTCCTTTCTTCGCTTCCGCCGCAGATCATGGCGGCGGCATGGCGCTTGCCTTTCCCTCATATCCTGCAAGGGGGCGCAGGCAATTACAGCGCCATGATCTCGAATTTCACCACGCCCTCCGTTTCGCTGACCCGGGCGAACAGCTCGTTGGGGTCCCCCACCACCTCCGAGATCTCCGCCGAAATGGTCACCGCGGCGCAGCCGTTGGTGGGGACGCTCTGGTTGATGGTCAGTATATTTGCGCCGGAGTCGGCAAAAATATCCAGTACATGGGACAGCACGCCCTTGGTGTGCTTCAGCATGGCGGAGACGGTGATGATGCGGTCGGTCTTCATGTCGGTGAAAGGCCGCACCGCGTCCTTGTACTTATAAAACGCGCTGCGGCTGATGCCCACCAGCCGGGCCGCCTCGCCCACCGTACCGGCCTCGCCCGTCTGCAGCATCCGCTTGGCCTCCGCCACCTTCAAAAACACCTCCGGCAGCGCCTCCGCCGCGACGATGTAGTACTCCACCCGCTTCCCCATGTCTGTCCTCCTATAGTGCGCATTTGTTCTTAATCGAGACACAGTATAGCATATGCCCATTCTCCGCGCAAGCTTTTTTTGAGGTGACCTGCCCATGAAACCTGAGACCATGGCCCGGATGCTGCTGCAGACGGCGTTCATCGCGGTCTGCGGACTGCTGTTCTACCTCGCCGTGCGCTATCTGCTGCGCTGGCTGCTGCCCTTTCTGCTGGCGCTTATCTTAAGCGCGGCGCTGGAGCCGGTGATTCTCTGGTGCCGCAGGCATCTGCGCTTCCGCCGTGGCTTCACCGCCGCGGTCTGCACCATTTTGAGCGTAGGGCTGCTGGGGGCACTGCTGTTCCGGCTTTGCGCGCGGCTGCTGCAGCAGGCCACCGCCCTGCTGACCCGCCTGCCGCTGCTGCTGGCGGAGTTGCCCGCCCTGCTGGAGCACTGGCAGCTGCGCTGGGACAGTCTCTGCGCCGCCTGCCCGGAGCCGCTGCGCCAGTGGATGGGCTCCTTCGCCGGGCGTATCTCCGACGGCTCCCTTTCCCTGCTCACCGACTGGTCGGGAGAACTGCTGTCCTCCCTGCCCTCTCTGGTGGCGTTTCTGCCGGATGCAGTCCTCTGCTTCGCCACCACGGTGCTGGCCATTTTCTACACCTCCTCCCGCTATCCGGAGATCCGCGCCTTTCTCCGCCGCCAGATCCCGCCCCATCACCGGGCGGAGGCCAGCGGCGTCAAGCAGAACATCTGCGCCACCATGGGCAAATGGCTGCGGGCCCAGGCCCTGCTGTGGCTGATGACCTTCCTGGTGCTGCTGGCGGGCCTGCTGCTGCTCCGTGTGCCCTATGCGCTGCTGCTGGCCTTTCTCATCGCCTTTGTGGACCTGCTGCCGGTGCTTGGCACGGGCACGGTGCTGCTGCCCTGGGCAGCGCTGGCCTTTCTCGCCGGGAGAGGCCCCTTCGCCGTGGGGCTGCTGGCGCTGCAGCTCGTTTTGCTGCTGCAGCGGAGCCTGCTGGAGCCGAAACTCCTGGCCTCCCAGGCGGGCCTGCCGCCCATCGCGGCGCTCTTTGCCATGTATCTCGGCTTCTGCTCCATGGGCATCGCCGGCATGATCCTCTTTCCCATGCTGCTGTTGCTGCTCAAGCAGCTGCAGGACGAGGACTACATCCGGCTGTGGAAATAAGGGGGCAATACTTCGCCAAACAAAAAAGGAAGCGGACGCGCTGCGTCCGCTTCCCTTGTGTATAAAGCTATTCGCCGTTGTCCTCCGGCACATCCCCCGGCTCATCCGGGTCCTCGTCCTCCGGTTCCTCCGGGGGCAGCGCCTCGTTTCCGTGGACGGGACAGCCGTCCTCCGGCACAGAGGAGATCAGATATGGGGAGTCCGCCACCACTTCCTCCGCCAGCGTCTCCCGTTGGTAATTCAGCAGGGTGCCCTGGATCACGGAGGAGGCGGGACAGGCGTCGGTAGCCGGGCAGTTGCCCTCGGTGCAGAAGCCGTTGCTCTCCACGTGCAGGTTGCACGTCTCCGTCGGCGCGTAAGCCGCGGGGACGGTGATGGTACGGCAGCGGCTGCCGCGGACGTCCGCGGCGCAGGCGTCGGTGGCGAGCAGACCGCTGTCAAGGCACAGCGTCACCTGCACCGTGTCGCTGGCGCGGGCGGTAAAGTCCTTCCGCCCCAGGCCCTCATGCACCTGGCTCATGACCTTCTTCCACAGGCTCACCGCCGGGTTGGTGCCGCCGGTGCGGATGCTCTCGTTGTACTCATAGCCGCACCAGACCGCGCCCACATAGTAGGGGGTCATGCCCACGAAATAGCGGTCGTAGTTGTCGGTGGTGGTACCGGTCTTGCCGGCCACGGGCATATTGCTGAGCTTGGCGCCGCCGGCGTTGCCGTTGCTCACCACGCCCTTGAGCAGCTCCGTCATGTAGTAGGCGGTGCTCTCGCTCATGGCAGCCCAGGATTCGGATTCATTCTCCAGAATCACGTTGCCCTTGTTGTCCTCCACCCGGGTATAGGTCCGGGGGGTGGTGTAGATGCCGTTGTTGACGAAGGCGGAGTAGGCCGCCGCCATCTGCTCCGTGGTGACGCCACGGGTCAGGCCGCCCAGCGCCAGGGACGCGGAGTTCAGATCGTCGTTGACGAGGGTGGTAAAGCCCAGCTTCTCCTTCATGAACAGGAAGGAGTTCTCCACGCCCAGCTTCTCGTTGATGCGCACGGCGGCAGTGTTCATGGACTGCTCAAGGGCGGTCTGGATGGTCACAAGACCGCTGTAGGTGTTGTCGTAGTTTTTCGGCCAGGGCTTGTCGTTCAGCAGGCGCACCGGCGCGTCGTCCACGATGGAGCCGACGGTGATGGTGCCGTTCTCAATGGCCGGGGCGTAGGTGGAGATGGGCTTGATGGCGGAGCCGCAGGGCCGGCGGACCGTGGCAAGGTTCTGGGTGCGGCTTGCGGTCTTTTCGCCCACGCCGCCCACCATGGCCTTCACCTCTCCGGTGTAGGGGTCGATAATGGTGATGGCCGCCTGCATCTGCCTGCCGGTGGCGCTGGAGATATAGGGGGTGTTGTTCAGGTCCTCAAAGACGGCCTCCGCCTTCTCCTGGATGCTCAGGTCCACCGTGGCGTAGATCTTATAGCCGCCGTTGAAAAGCAGGGACTGGGCCGTCTGGTAGGAGTAGCCCAGCTCGTCCTGCATTCCGCTGAGCACGTCCGCGATGATCTGGTCCACGATATAGGAGTAGACGTGGCCCTCGGTACTGGTGGTCTCGTTGCCGCTGCTCTCCCGGTCGCCCACGAAGTCCAGCTCCTCCGCCTTGGCGGCCTCGGCCTCCTCCTCGGTGATGTAGCCCAGCTCCACCATTTTGTCCAGGATGGTGCGCTGGCGCTTCTGGTTCTGGTCGCGGCTCCAGCCGTCGTTGTCGTTCATGGGGTTATACTGGGAGGGGTTGTTGGTGATGCCCACGATGCAGGCCGCCTCCGCCAATGTCAGCTCCGAGGCGTCCTTTCCGAAGTAGGTCTCCGCCGCGGCGCCGATGCCGTAGCTGCTGGAGCCGAAGTAGACGGTGTTGAGATACATCTCCAGTATCTCGTATTTGTCGTCATACCGTTTTTCCAGCTCCAGCGCCCGGAAGATCTCCAGCACCTTGCGCTTGATGGTATCCTGCCGGTCCTCCGTCAGGTTCTTGATGAGCTGCTGGGTCAGCGTGGAGCCGCCGAAGGAGCTGTCGCCGGTAAACGCCACCATGAGCACCGCCTTGGCCGTGCGGGGCCAGTCCACGCCGTTGTGCTTGAAAAAGCGCTGGTCCTCGATGGCCACCACCGCCTGCCACACATAGTCCGGCAGGTCCTCGATATTCACGAGCTTGCGGTTCTCGGTGCCGTAGAGCTTCTGCAGCTCCTGCCACTCGCCGTTCTCATCCTGATAGAGGATGGAGGAGGTCAGCTTCTGGCTGATGGCGTCCGCGTCGATGGGGATCTCAGGCCCCAGCACGTGCTTGACGTAGTACATGAAAATACCCGCAAACATGATGGCGGTGGTCAGGAAGATCAGCAGCAGGGTCCGGATAATGAACCCGGCGTTGCCCTTCCTCGCCTTTTTCTTATTATGTATCTTTCGATTGGTGCCCTGCTGTCTGTTCTCCCGATACACCTGCTCCGTCTCGCGGCGGCCGCGGGTCTCTCGCTCCATCACAGAACACCTCCTTTCATCTTTTTCGTAAAACATGGCAAACAAACAAATCGCGCCATTGTAAGAGTATTGTACCACAGCCTGTCAACCGGCGCTACAGCGGCTTTTCCGCGCTGTAAATCCTTTGTTTTTTCAGTTTTTCCCGTTTTCATCCGTTTTTATTCCATTTGCGTTCCATTTTTGCCGCATTTTCTTCCCGCGAAGCCGCCGCACTGGCAGTTTTTGCACCTCCCGCGTCGACGCCGCGTATACTGCAAAGAGGGCCGCCGGAACGCGCTGGTGGAAAATCCCTTCGGCGGAGACTTGTTTTTTTCCTGCAAAGCAGGTACAATAGGGATATCAAACGCGGGAGGTATCCGATATGAGCGAAGAATACGGTCCTGATTTCATCACCATCGTGGACGACGACGGCAACGAGATCGAGCTGGAGTATGTGGACGCGCTGGAGCATGAGGGCGTCACCTACACGGCGTTCTTTCCCGCGGTGGAGGAAGGCGCGGACGAGGAGGGCGAGGAGTACGGCCTGATCATCCTGCGCTCCGAGGAGGAGAACGGCGAGACCTATCTCAACACGGTGGACGACGAGGAGCTGCTGGAGACCGTGTATGAGCTGTTCATGCAGCGCTTCCTGGAGGACGAGGCGGATTGACCGCCGCTGGAAGGACGCGCTTTTGAAGCCACGCCCTGCGGGGTGCGTGACGGGCCTTTTTTTAACCCACATTTAGTTATAAGGGACGCCGGATCAATGCGTGGTTTGCAGGCCTCCCGGCCGCCTCGGCGGCTGGAAGTTGGAAGCAGTAAAGCGTGTTGGAGGCAACCCACCTGCTTCGAATGGTGCAGGTTATAACGGGGTCCGCACGGCCATTGCGGGGCGACGAAAATGACGAGCCGGGGATTTTCCCCGGCTCTTTTCCGTCTCCCGGCGGAAGGGCGCGGACGCAGCCCTGCTGAACGCCGGCAAAATCCCCCTCTCCCCTCATTTTTACGCTTTTCGGCAGAAATTTCACTTGCGTTACAGCCGCGCATCCTCTATAATATCATGGTACATATTTTCATATGTACGCGTTTTGCGTACGCGCAAACATTTTCCCATAGTTTTTGAGAGGAATGATAACGACATGAGTGCATCGAGAGAAAAGAAGGCCCGCCAGCAGCTGAACGCCAGCGGCTATGTGGACCCCAAGAAGATCAAGGCGGAGGAAGAACGCAAGGCCGCGAAGCGCAGCAATCTGCTGTACGGCTCCATCGCGGTGCTGTTCGTGGTGGTGGCGGTCTTCGTCATCGTCTGGAACTCCGGCGTCATCCAGAGAAACGCCACCGCCGTCACCATCGACGGCGAAAAGTATACCGCGGCGGAGATGAGCTATTTCTACCACGACAGCTATAACCAGTGGTATCAGCAGATGGGTTCCTACGCCAGCTACTTCGGCCTGGACACCTCCGCTCCCCTGGACAGCCAGATCTACAGCGAGGAGACCGGCGAGACCTGGGCGGACTACTTCTGCGCCCAGGGCGTGGAAAACATGAAGTGGACCATCGCCGCTTATAACGAAGCCATGGCCAACGGCTATGAGTGGTCCGATGAGGACGAGCAGTCCGTCGCCGACACCAAGGCGATGCTGCAGAGCTATGCCGAGGCCAACGGCGTGAGCTACAAGACCTTCCTGAAGTATTACTACGGCAACCTCATCACCGAGGGCGTCTACGAGAAGTTCCTCCGTATGCAGATCGTGGCCGACAACTATGCCAGCGAGATCTACAACGGCTTCTCCTATGATGAAAGCGAGCTTGCCCAGTACTACGAGGAGAACAAGCTGGACTTCGACGTGGCGGACTATGAGCTGGTCACCGTGGACGGCTCCGTCGCCACCACGGACGAGGACGGCAACGAGGTGGAGGTCACCGACGAGATGAGCGCCGAGGCCATGGACAAGGCCAGGGCCGACGCCGAGAGCATCCTCGCGGCCTATCAGGAGGGCGGCGATCTGGAAACTCTCGCTGAGGACGCGGAGAGCTATTCCGCCACCTACAGCAACAAGACCGGCGCTTCCTACTCCAGCAGCGACATTCTGGACTGGGTCTTTGACGACGCCCGCGAGGACGGCGACACCACCATCATCGAGGGCGACAGCAGCGTGAGCGTGGTGGTCTTCCACAGCCGCGGCCGCCAGAACTACAACACCGTGGACGTGCGCCACATCCTGGTGCGGGTGGACTCCTCCTCCCTTGACAGCGAGTCCGAGACCTATGACGCCGACCTGCAGGCGCTGAAGGACGAGGCCAAGGCCGAAGCCGACAGCATCCTCCAGCAGTGGGAGAGCGGCGAAAAGACCGAGGCGAGCTTCGCCGCCCTGGCGGACGAGCTTTCCGACGACAGCGCCGAGGGCGGTCTGTACACCCAGGTCGCCAAGGGCGACATGGTCACCGAGTTCAACGACTGGATCTTCGCGGAGGGCCGCAAGAGCGGCGACGTGGAAGTGATCTACGCCGAGCAGACCGGCTACCATGTCATGTACTTCGTGGGCGAGAACACGCCTTACTGGCAGGTGCAGGTGGAGGACACCCTCCGCAATGACGCCTACAGCGCGTGGTCCGCGGCCCTCGTGGAGAACATGACGGCGGAGACCGGCTCCGGCATGAAGCACGTCAAGGCTTGATCCGATACAGCTCTCCGGTGAGAGCGGACGGTTTTCCCCCTCCCGCTTTCCCCGACAGATTCGTATAAGTCAGCCAGAAGCCGGCCTTGCAGCAGCGGGGCCGGCTTTTTTCCGGTCCTATGGGCCGGGCGCGGAGAACCGCTTGCTTACTATAAATTGCGCGGCTTCTCCGCACGGCGGACGCGCCGGACGGAAGCCGCGCCGGGAGTGACGCTCCTCCCGGGCAGAAAGGAAGAAAGCCATATGATCTTACTGGGAACCATCGTCAACGCCGCCGCCGTACTGGTGGGGGCCGCGCTGGGTATGCTGCTGGGCAAGGCCGTCCCCCAACGCCTGGGCGACAGCATCATGAAGGGTCTGGGCCTCTGCACCATCTTCATCGCCATCGGCGGCCTGGACGACGGCGAGAACGCCCTCATCACCATCCTCTCCATAGTCCTGGGCGTTATCATCGGCGAGGCGCTGGATCTGGACGGCAGGCTCAACCGTCTGGGAGAGCGCCTGCAAAAGGCCATGGAGAAGCGCAGCGGCGGCAAGGGCGGCGTCAGCGTGACGGAGGGCTTCGTCACCGCCTCTCTTTTGTTCTGCGTGGGGGCCATGACCGTCATGGGCTCGCTGCAAAGCGGCCTGAACTGCGACCACAGCATCCTCTTTGCCAAGTCCACCATGGACTTCTGCTCCGCGCTGATCTTCGCCTCATCCCTGGGCGTGGGCGTGGCCTTCGCCAGCGTTTCCGTCTTCGCCGTGCAGGGCAGCATCACCCTTCTGGCCTCTTTCGTGGCGCCGTACCTCCAGTCCTCCATCGGGGAGATGAACTGCGTGGGCTCGTTGCTCCTGCTGGCGCTGGGACTGAACCTCATCGGCCTGACCAAATTCAAGGTCATGAACTATGTCCCCGCCATCTTCCTGCCGATCCTGCTCTGCCTGTTCATGTGACGCTTGCCCGCGGGGCGGCCTATTTCCGATAGCAAGCCGTATTCTTCGACAGCGCTTATACAAAATGAAATCAAGGAGCGGCGTTTTCCAAAGGGAAAACGCCGCTCCTTTTTCTCATTATAGTTTTATTGCAGCGCCGCGTGCTGCCAGCGCGTCCCCCGATAGCGGAGGATGAAGCAGGCCGAGCGCGCCACCCAGTCCAGCATATGGGCGACATACACGCCGATGACGCCGAGACCCATAGGCACACTGAACACATAGCCCAGCAGCACCCGGCAGAGCCACATGGTGACCATGGTCACCAGCATGGTGAAGCGGGCGTCTCCCGCGCTGCGCAGGGTGTTGGCCAGAGGGAAGGCGGTGGGATAGATCAGGATGGAGCCCATACCGTGGATGGTCATGACCATGGCCGCGAGATAGGCCGCCTCGCCCTCCGCGTGGTAGGCCCACAGCACCAGGGGCGTGGCCAGGATCAGCACGATGTTGATAACGCCCTGGGCGATGAAGCACCATTTCAGCAGCACGCGGGTGTATTTCCGCGCGGCGGCATAGTCTCCCGCGCCCACGCAGCGGCTCGCCACCGTGGTCAGGCCCAGGCCGATGGCGGCGGAGGCGAAGATATGGAAATTGCCGATGGTGTTGCCGATGGCGTTTGCCATGATGGAGGCGGTGCCGAAGGTGGAGATCAGGCTCGTCAGAATCAGACGGCCGAAATGGAACATACCGTTTTCAAGCCCGCTGGGGACGGCAATGGAGAGGATATTGCGCACCATGGGCCAGTTGAAGCGGTAATGGGGCAGCCCGCGCAGATGCAGCGGCAGATCTTTGTCCCGAAACAGGTTCAAAATCATCACCGCCGCCAGCGCCCGGGAGACGAGGGTGGGAATGGCCGCGCCCAGCACGCCCATATGCAGGCCGAAGATCAGCAGGGCGTTGCCGCCTAAGTTTACGGCGTTCATCAAAAGGGAGACGCGGAAGGTCACGTCCGACCGCTGCATGGTCCGCATCAGCGCCGCGCCGGCGTTGTACAGAGCCAGAAACGGGATGGAGGCCATGACCACGGAATAGTACTGGTCCGTCGCCAGCATCACGTCCGCCTCGATCTTGCCGAACACCCGGTGCAGCACGAAGCTCTTGCCGAGATACATGAGCGCCATGATGGCCAGGGCAAAGGCCCCCAGCAGCACCACCAGCTGCTCCGCCGCGCAGCGCGCCTTGGCTTCGTCCCGGCGGCCCAGATACTGTCCCGCCGCCACCGCGCCGCCCGCCGCGAAGGCGGAGAATATGAAGATCATCAGATTGCTCACCGAGTCCACCAAAGACACGGCGGAGACCGCCGCGTTGCTCACCCCTGCCACCATGATGGAGTCCGCAAGGCCCACCGCAATGGCCAGCAGCTGCTCCGCCACCAGAGGGATCACCAGCCGGCGCAGCTCCTCCGGTGAAAAGGAGATCCCTCCCGCGAGCTTTTCCGGCTGTTCTGTCTGTATCATCCGCGCATACGCCTTCTCTCTTTATCCCTGCCCGAGAAATTCCCGGGGACTCATATGATAGGTGTTCTGAAAGGCCCGGAGGAACGTGGAATACTCCCGGAAGCCCGCCTGTTCCGCCGCCTTCAGCACGCCCGTGCCCTGCCGCAGCAGCTCGCCCGCGTACTGGATGCGTTTTTGGTTCACATACTGGTGCAGCGTATAGCCGCTGACCTCCTTGAAGCGGTGCATCAGATAGTAGCGGCTGAGGAAAAAGCGCTTTGCCACGCCCTCCACCGACAAATCCTCCGCCGGATTCGCCTCCACAAAGCGCATGATCTCCTCGATCTTGGGGTCATAGCGGTAGGTCTCTGTCAGCTCCGCCGTTTTGTCCTCGCGGAGGTCCCGGTTCAGGTGGATCATCAACTGGAGGAAATAGGTATCCGCCAGCAGCTCGTGGCCGAAGCCCTCCTCCGTGAGAGCCTCCTCCATGCCCTGAAAAATGGCCAGATATTTCTGCCGCAGCTCCACGCTGCCCCGCAGCAGGTGGAAGTTCCGCCGGTGGGTCAGGGCAAAGCAATCGGAGAGGGACTCCTCTCCGTTTTTCCGCCGCTCCAGATACTCCGGCCCCAGCCACAGCACCATGCGCTCATAGGGCTCGGAGGGGTCGATGACGGGCATATGGATCATGTTGTGCTGCACGAGCAAAATATCCCCGGGCTTTAGGAAATAGCTCTTGCCCTCCACCACATAGGTGACCTTGCCGGAGAGCAGCAGGATGACCTTGTCGAACTCGTGGTAATGATAGTCCAGCTTCTGGGCGCGGCTGTCCCGAAGATGGAACAGGCGGAAATCCTCCTTGAGATAGCCCCGCTTGCCCACTTCGCTGCGGTCCAGCATACGGTCGCCCCCTTTCCTCACGGCTCTGTCTTTCGTATCGTACCGCATATTTTGCAGGAACGCAAGGGCACTTTCTCCTATTTTACCGCAAAAAATCCGCTTTCTTTTGGCGCCGCGGCCTGCCGCCGGGCGCAAAAAGGAGCCGCCCGCAGCCGCACCGGGCCCAAGACAGCCCCACCCGGCCTAACACAGCCTCTTCCCTTTTGCAAAAAAGCTGGTATAATTATAGTATTATTCATCCCTGCCACAGGAGGAACGCGCCATGAGCTATGCGGATCAGGTATTCATCGCCAACTGCCGGGACATTCTGGAAAACGGCGTCTGGGACACGGACCTGCCCGTCCGTCCCCACTGGGAGGACGGCTCTCCCGCCCACACGGTGAAGAAATTCGGTCTTGTGAACCGCTACGACCTGCAAAAGGAATTTCCCCTTCTGACCCTGCGGCGTACCTACTGGAAAAGCGCCGTGGACGAGCTGCTCTGGATCTGGCAGAAAAAGTCCAACAACGTCCGCGAGCTCTCCACCCACATCTGGGACGCCTGGGCGGACGAGACCGGCTCCATCGGCAAGGCTTACGGCTATCAACTGCGGCAGAAGCACCAATACCCCGAGGGGGAGTTCGACCAGGTGGACCGGGTGCTGTACGACTTAAAGCACAATCCCGCCTCCCGCCGCATCCTGACAAACCTCTATAACTTTCAGGACCTGCACGAAATGGGCCTGTACCCCTGCGCCTACTCCATGACCTTCAACGTCAGCGGCGGCACACTGAACGCCATTTTGAACCAGCGCTCTCAGGATATGCTGGCCGCCAACAACTGGAACGTGGTGCAGTACGCGGTGCTGGTGCATATGCTGGCCCAGGTCTCCGGCCTCCGGGCGGGCGAGCTGGTGCACGTCATCGCGGACGCCCACATCTATGACCGCCATGTGCCCATCATCGAGAAGATGCTGCAGCAGACGCCCCGGCCCGCCCCCGCTTTCGCTCTGGACCCCGGGGTGAAGGATTTCTACGACTTCCGGGTGGAGAGCTGCTCCGTCACCGGCTACGAATACAGCCCCTTTGAGGATAAAATTCCCGTTGCCATCTGAGCCGGATATTAAATTATGTCAACCAAGGAGGACGCCATATGATCGCCATTGTCGCCGCTGCGGAAAACTGGGCCATCGGGAAAGAGGGACAGCTCCTTTTCTCCCTGCCCTCGGATATGCGCCGCTTCCGCACCCTCACCTCCTACATGACCGTGGTCATGGGCCGCAAGACACTGGACTCCCTGCCGGGAGGCAAGCCCCTGCCCCGCCGCCGCAACATCGTCCTCACCTCCCGCAGTGCTCCCATCGAGGGGGCAGAGACCGTGGGGAGCGTGGAGGAGCTGCTGCGCCTGGTGGCGGAGGAGCCGCCGGAGGAGGTCTACGTCATAGGCGGCGGGCAGGTCTACGCCCAGCTGCTGCCCTACTGCGACAAGGTGCTGCTGACCCGGGTCTACGCCTCTCCCGAGGCGGACGCTTTCTTCCCCGATCTCGACGCCGACCCCGCCTGGCGGGTGGCGGGCCAGTCGGAGATGCTGGAGGAGAACGGCATTAAGTTCCAATTTATTGACTATATTCGGTAATATACTGTCCTTTTTTAGAGAGGAGGGATACGATGCTCCAGCTGGATACGGATGTCCGCCAGCTCCAGGGCGTGGGCGAGGCCCGGGCCAGGAGCCTGCAAAAGCTGGGCATCGTGACCCTGCGGGACCTGCTGGGCTACTTTCCCCGGGCCTATGAGGACCGGCAGGCGGTCCCCTCCATCTCCGCTCTGGTACCGGGGGAGTGCGCCGCCGTCACCGCCATGGTGGCCTCCACGCCCACCCTCAGCCGCGTCCGTAAGGGACTGACGCTGGTGAAGCTCCGGGCGGTGGACGCCACCGGCTCACTGGACGTCACGTTTTTCAACAAGCCCTATGCCAAGGAGCAGTTCCGCCGGGGCGAGCCCTACACCTTTTACGGCCGGGTGGAGGGGAACCTCCTGCGCCGGCAGATGACCAATCCCGTGGCGGAAAAGGAGGGCGCGGCCCAGCTCACCGGCGGCGTCGTGCCGGTCTATCCCCTGACCGCCGGGATCACGCAGGGCTTTCTGCTGCGCATCATGCGGCAGGCTTTGCGTTCCTGTATCGGGGAGCTGCCGGAGGAGCTGCCGGAGGAAGTCCGGCGGCAGCACAATCTATGTTATGTCAACTATGCCTATGAGAACATCCACTTCCCTTCTTCGCCCGAGGCGCTGGACATCGCCCGGCGGCGGCTGGTGTTTGAGGAGCTGTTTTTCCTGACGGCGGGACTGCGGCTCTGGCGCTCGGAGCGCCTGCGGCTCACCGTCCCGCCCTGTAAGTCGGTGGACATGGCCCCCTTTTACGCCTCGCTGCCTTTCACTCTGACGGGCGCGCAGCGGCGGGCCATTGAGGACGGCCTGCGGGATATGCGCAGCGGCACGCCCATGAGCCGCCTCTGTCAGGGCGACGTGGGCAGCGGCAAGACCATGGTGGCGGCGGCCCTCAGCTATTTCGCGGCGAAAAACGGCCTGCAGACCGCTTTCATGGCGCCCACGGAGGTGCTGGCGGCACAGCATTATGCGGGTCTCCGGCCCCTGATGGAGCGGCTGGGCCTGCGCTGCGGCCTGCTCACCGGCTCTACCTCCGCGAAGGAGCGGCGGGAGCTGTTACAGCGGCTCGCCGCCGGCGAGATCGACCTGCTCCTCGGCACCCACGCTCTCATCAGCGAGGACGTAACATACGCGCATCTCGGTCTGGTGGTGACGGACGAACAGCACCGCTTCGGCGTGCGCCAGCGGGCGGCTCTCGCAGAGAAGGGACAGCACCCCCATATGCTGGTCATGTCCGCCACGCCCATCCCCCGGACGCTGGCCCTCATCCTCTACGGCGATCTGGACGTTTCCCTCATCGACGAGCTGCCCCCCGGGCGGCAGAAGATAGACACCTTCTACCTCCCCACCAGCTATCGGCCCCGCATCTACGCCTTTCTCCGCAAGCAGGCGGCGGAGGGCCGGCAGGCCTATGTGGTCTGCTCCATGGTGGAGGAGAGCGGCGAGGCGGATGACGAGCGCAAGGCCGCCACGGCCTATGCTGAAACGCTGCAGCAGGAGGTGTTCCCGGAGCTGCGGGTGGGCTGCGTCCACGGGCGGATGAAGCCCAGGGAGAAGGCCGCCGCCATGGCCGCCTTTACCGCCGGCGAGACGGATATTCTGGTCTCCACCACGGTGATCGAGGTGGGCGTGGACGTGCCTAACGCCACGGTGATGCTGGTGGAAAACGCGGAGCGCTTTGGCCTCAGCCAGCTCCACCAGCTGCGTGGCCGGGTGGGCCGCGGCAAGCACAAGTCCTACTGCATCCTGCTTTCGGACAACGACAGCCCGGAGACGCGGGAGCGGCTGAAGGTCATGACGGAGACAGGCGACGGCTTCAAAATCGCGGAGGCGGACCTGCGCCTGCGGGGCCCCGGCGACTTCTTCGGCCAGCGGCAGCACGGTCTCCCAGCCATGCGGGCGGCGGATCTCTCCTGCGATATGCCGCTGCTGCAGGAGGCCCAGGCCGCGGCGGAGGAGCTACTGCGGCAGGATCCCGGTCTCACGAGGCATCCCGAAATACGACAAAAGGTGCGGCGGCTTTTTGAAAGCAGCGCCGACACATTGAATTGATAGAATTTATTCCGGCCTGGGGCCGGAGGGAGACGGCAGACCGCCTCCCGGGAGGGACAGGTATGAAAATCACATCCAAATGGTTCGGCGTCACCCGCGATGGGCAGGCCGTCACGGAATATACGCTGCACAGCCGCCACATGAGCGTCTCCATTCTGGACTACGGCGCGGTCATCCGGAAGATTCTGGTGCCCGACCGGCAGGGCCGCATGGTGGACGTGGTGCTGGGGTACGACGATCTGGCCTCCTACGAGGACAACAGCTCCCATTTCGGTGCCCTCATCGGCCGCTTCGCGGGGCGCATCCGGGAATCCCGCTTTACGCTGGACGGACGGCTGTGCGAGCTGCCCCCCAACCGTGGGCGGCACCACCTCCACGGCCCCTTCTCCCATATGCTGTACCAGTCCGCCGTCTCCGGCGGCGCGCTGGTGCTGCGGGGCTTCAGCCCCGCCGGGCAGGAGGGCTTTCCCGGCGACCTCCACTTTTCCGTCACCTACACCCTCAGCGACGACGGCGTGCTGGGCATCGTGTACGACGCGGAGAGCAGCGCCGACACGGTGGTGAACCTGACCAACCACTCCTATTTCAATTTAAGCGGCCACGACAGCGGCACCGTTTTGCGCCAGCAGCTGCAGCTCAGCGCCTCCCGCTTTCTCGAAAACGACGACGAGCTTTGCCCTACCGGCGATATCCTCTCCGTGGCCCGCACTCCCCTTGACTTCCGCCGTCTGGCCCCTATCGGGCAGGGCTTTCCCGTGCGGGGAGAGCAGATGGAGTTCGCGGACGGCTATGACCACTGTTTTTTGCTGGACGAGGGAGCGGACATCGCCGCCATCGCCCATTCGCCGGAGACGGGCATCACCCTGGAGCTGGTCACCACCCAGCCCGCGCTGGTGTTCTATACCGGAAACTTTCTCTCCGACCATCCCATTCCCGGGAAAGGCGGCTGCCTGTACAGCTCTCAGAGCGGCTTTTGTCTCGAGACCCAGCACTGTCCCGACAGCCCTAACCTGCCGCAGCTCCCCTCCACGGTGCTGCGCCGCGGTGAGCATTACCACGAGGCGACGCTCCTCAAATTCCTGACGCTGAAATAAGAAAGAGCGAAGGCTTCGCCTTCGCTCGAGCGTGTCAAAAAAGTGGCTTTGCCACTTTTTTGAGAAAGCTGCGGCCCGCTGCAGCGCACGCATTGTCCACTGCAGCGGACAATGCGCACGTTTGCGGGCCGAGAAGTGTTTTTTGCCACGTACACGCCGCGGCAAAAACAGATTTTGATCTTTTTCGCGTCTGCGGACGCGAACTCTACGAGGTTTTTCAACAAGCTGGAGCGAAGGCTTCGCCTTCGCTCTTTTTCTGCATTTACAGCACCGTCAGCTCGCCGTTTCGCACGTCCACCCGGAGCGTTTCGCCGCTCTGCACGTCGCCCGCGAGGATCCGGCGGGCCAGCAGCGTCTCCACCGTGTGCTGGAGATAGCGGCGCAGGGGCCGCGCGCCGTACTGCGGATCGTAGGCCGCGTCGATGACAAATTGCTTGGCCTCCTCCGTCAGCTCGCAGGAGAGCTGCTTCTCACTAAGGCGCCGGTTCAGCGCCGCGATCTGCAGGTCGATGATCTTCGTGATATGCGCCTTCGTCAGGGGCTGATAGAACACGATCTCGTCCAGACGGTTCAAAAACTCCGGCCGGAAGGAACGCCGCAGCAGCTGCTGCACCTGCTCCCTCGCCTCGGCGGAGATATGGCCCTCGCCGTCCATGCCCTCCAGCAGATACTGGCTGCCCAGATTCGAGGTCAGGATGATGACGGTGTTCTTGAAGTCCACCGTCCGGCCCTGGGAGTCCGTCACCCGGCCGTCGTCCAGCACCTGCAGCAGCACGTTGAACACGTCCGGATGGGCCTTTTCCACCTCGTCGAACAGGATGACGCTGTAGGGGCGGCGGCGCACCGCCTCGGTGAGCTGTCCGCCCTCCTCATAGCCCACATAGCCCGGAGGCGCGCCGATGAGCCGGGAGACGGAGAATTTCTCCATATACTCCGACATATCGATGCGGATCAGGTTCTTCTCGTCGTCGAACAGGCTCTCCGCCAGGGTCTTGGCCAGCTCCGTCTTGCCCACGCCCGTGGGGCCCAGGAACAGGAACGACCCGATGGGCCGGTTGGGGTCCTGAATGCCGGCGCGGCTGCGGAGGATGGCCTCCGCCACGGAACGCACGGCCTCCTCCTGTCCCACCACCCGGCGGTGCAGAATTTCCTCCAGATGCAGGAGCTTTTCCCGCTCGCCCTCCATGAGCTTCGCCACAGGGATGCCCGTCCAGCGCTCGATGATGCGGGCGATCTCCTCGTCCGTCACCTTGTCGCGCAGCAGGCTGTTCTCCCGGCCGCTCTGGGCGAGACGTTCCTCCTCCTCCAGACGCTTCTTCGCCTCCGGCAGCTTGCCGTATTTCAGCTCCGCCGCTTTCTCCAGATCATAGGTCTGCTCCGCCCGCTCGATCTCGGCGTTCAGCCGCTCGATCTCGCCGCGCAGCTGCTGCACCCGGCCGATGGCGTTCTTCTCGTTCTCCCAGCGGGCCTTCATGGCGTTGAAGCTGTCCCGGCTTTCCGCCAGTTCCTTTTGCAGCTCCTCCCGCCGCTGGCAGGACAGCGGATCGTCCTCCTTCTTCAGCGCCGCCTCCTCGATCTCCATCTGGATGATCTTCCGCCGCACCACGTCCAGCTCCGTGGGCATGGAGTCCATCTCCGAGCGGATCATGGCGCAGGCCTCGTCCACCAGGTCGATGGCCTTGTCGGGCAGGAAACGGTCTGTAATATAACGGCTGGAGAGCGTGGCGGCGGCGATGATGGCGCCGTCCGTGATCTTCACGCCGTGGAACACCTCATAGCGCTCCTTCAATCCCCGCAAAATGGCGATGGTATCCTCCACCGTGGGCTCCTGCACCAGCACGGTCTGGAAGCGGCGCTCCAGCGCCGGGTCCTTCTCAATATACTTGCGGTACTCGTCCAGCGTGGTGGCGCCGATGCAGTGCAGCTCGCCCCGCGCCAGCATGGGCTTAAGCAGGTTGCCCGCGTCCATGGCGCCCTCGGTCTTGCCCGCGCCCACGATGGTGTGCAGCTCGTCGATAAAGAGGATGATGCGGCCCTCGGACTTCTTGACCTCGCTCAGAACGGCCTTCAGCCGCTCCTCAAACTCGCCCCGGTACTTGGCTCCCGCGATGAGGGAGCCCATGTCCAGAGAGAACACGGTCTTATCCAGCAGACTCTTGGGCACGTCCCCCCGGACGATACGCTGGGCCAGGCCCTCCGCAATGGCGGTCTTGCCCACGCCCGGCTCGCCGATGAGGACAGGGTTGTTCTTGGTCTTGCGGGAGAGGATGCGGATGACGTTGCGGATCTCGTCGTCCCGGCCGATGACCGGGTCCATCTTCTGCTGGCGCGCCCGCTGCACCAGATCGGTGCCGTACTTCGCGAGAGCGTCGTAGGTCTCCTCCGGGTTGTCCGTGGTGACCCGCCGGCTGCCGCGGACGGTCTGCAATGTCTGAAGGCAGCCCTCCTTCGTCACGCCGAAAGCCCGGAACAGCTCCTTGAGCCGGCTGTCTGCGCACTCGATGAGACCCAGCAGCAGGTGCTCCACCGAGACGAACTCATCCCGCATCTGCTGGGCGGTCTGCTCTGCCTCCGTCAGCGCGGCTTCCGCCTCCCGGGAGATGTAGAAGCGGTCCATCTCCCGTCCGGAGCCGCTGACCTTGGGGAGTCGGCTCACCTCCCGCTCCGTCATTTCCTCCATATTTTCCGCCGCGAGGCCCATCTTCGTCAGCAGCTGGGGGATCAGGCCCCCCTCCTGCCGCAGCAGGCTCAGCAGCAGATGGCTCTGCTCGATCTGCTGGTTGCCGTACTCCCGGGCCAGGGTCTGGGCGTTCTGGATAGCTTCCAGGGATTTCTGCGTGTACTTTTGTGCGTTCATGCGGTACACCTCCTATAACGCGTTTTAGCACTCTCATAGCCAGAGTGCTAATTCTCTTTTGGCCCTATCATAGTCCTCTCCCCGCGCCTTGTCAACCGGCGGAGCGCGATTTTACAAATTGTTCATCTGCCCCGGCCAAGTTTCGCCGCCCGCGCTTGTCAAAGCGAAAAGAGATGGATATAATAGGCTTCGGAAAAAATCAGGTCCCGCCGAAAGCGCCGTCCCTCCGGGGCCGGGCGGCGGGCCGCTTTAAGAAAAGGAAGATATCTGTGCTGCAATTTCGAGAGATCACCGAACAGGACGCGGTGCTGCTGCGCTCCTACTATCAGGATTGCCCGTTCCGGCTTTGTGAATACTCCGCGGGCGTCAAGCTCATGTGGACCAGCCTCCGTCCCGCCATCGCGGAGGAGGCGGGCTGTCTCATCGTCCGGGTCATGACGGAGGACGCCGCCCAGTTCGACTACCCTGTGGCGAAGGAGGGCGGCGACGAGGAGGCGGCGCTCGCCGCCATCGAGGAATACTGCGTCGAGCAGGGCCTTTGCCCCGCTTTCTCCGTGGTGCCGGAGGAAAAGCTGCCCGTCATGGCCCGGCGCTATCCCTTCTACCGCATCAGCTGCATCCGCACCTGGCAGGACTACCTTTACCGGGCGGAGGATATGCGGACCTTCGCCGGCCGGCGGTACAGCGGCCAGCGCAACCACATCAACAATTTCCAACGGAAGTATCCCAGTGCTGTCTTCCACCCCCTGCGGGAGGACGACCGGGAGAAGCTGCACGCCTTCTGGCGGGAATTCTGCGAGAATTTCCCCAAGGGCTGGAACGACAGCGCTGCCAGCGAGCTGCGCATGGCCCGGCGCTTTTTCACCCACTACACGGAGGACTGGGTCTGCGCGGGCTGCATGGAGCTGGAGGGTCGCATCATCGGCGTGGCCCTGGGCGAGATCTGCGGCGAGACCATGATCGTCCACATCGAAAAGGCCCTGCAGGAATTCGAGGGCGTCTATCCCACCATGGTGCGGGAGTTTGCCCGGTGCTTCGGCGAGGGCGTAGTCTGGTTCAACCGGGAGGACGACGCGGCCAGCAAGGGCCTTCGCACCAGCAAGCTCCAGTATCTACCCGCCGCCATGGGCCGGAAATACTGCATCGAGCTGGAAAACGAGAGCCATCACCTGACGGAGATCCCCACGCTGCAAACGGAGCGGCTGACCCTCCGGGCGCTGGAGGAGAGGGATATTCCCGCCTACAACGCCATCTGTCTCGACGACGAACTGAACCGCTGGTGGGGCTATGACTACCGCAAGGACCTGCACGGGGAGCTGACGGAGGACTACTTCCTCTCCGTGGCAAGGCATGACTTTGAGCGGCGGCTCGCGGTGAATTTCGCCGTGTGCCTTGATGACCGCTGCATCGGCGAGGTGGTGCTGTACCGCTTCGACCACCGGGGCGGCGCGGAGCTGGGCTGCCGCATCGCTCCCGCGGAGGCCGGACACGGCTACGGGACGGAAGCCTTCGCCGCGGTGAAGGACTGGGCGCTGTACTCTCTGGGGCTGGACCGGGTGGTGGCCAAGTGCTATCTCGAAAACGAGGCCTCCTTCCATATGCTCAGCTCCTGTATGCGCCGGGTGGGAAAGGATGAAACCTTTTTCTATTTTGAAACCAAGGTGTAATATGTGCCGCTTTTACAAAAGAGACCCCCAACCGGGTCTCTTTTTTTGCCGCCTATTCCGGGGCAAGACGCATGATACAGGCGATTTCGTCCATACTAATACCGCTGCGTAGAAGCACTATCTCATGCTGCCCGGCGGCAAAATAGCGCATTAAATAAGCCTTTCTTCTTATTATATTATCCTTTTTTAGAATTAACTTGCGCCGTTTCACATCTCTTTTCTGCTTACACACAATCCACCAGACAGGGAGGAACCACCTTGGAAACACTCAGCGGAAGCTACGCGCGGGACTGCGCATACCTTGACCGGCGGCTGGGCGTGGGGAAAAACTACGACCTCATCGCCCGGGACGTCTCCTTTGGCGGCGGGCGGCGGGGCCGCATCTGGTGCGTGGACGGCTACGCCGACGACCAGACCGTGGAGCGCATCATCTCCTTCTGGCTCTCCCTGCCCCAGCAGCCTCCGCTGGAAGCCAGCACGGCGGAGGAGTTCGTGACCCGCTTCGTCAGCTTCAACGAGGTGAACCGCACGGACAGGACGGAGGAGCTTTTGACCTATGTGCTGGCGGGCAAGCTCCTGCTGCTGGTGGAGGGCATCCGGGAGGGCATCGCCATCGACGCCAAGGAGTACCCCAGCCGGGGCGTGGAGGAACCGGGGGACAGCCGCGTTCTCCGGGGCGCTCACGACGGCTTCGTGGAGACGCTGGTGCGCAACACCGCCCTTCTCCGCCGCCGCATCCGCGACCCCCGGCTGACGCTGGAGGGCCTCAAGCTGGGAAATAAGTCCAAGACCGACGTGGTGCTGTGCTACATGGAGGGTCTCGCGGACGAGGCACTGCTGCAGGAGATCCGGGAAAAGCTGGACTCCTTGGCCCCCCAGTCCTTTTCCATGGGGCAGGAGAGTGTGGCCGAGGCCATGCGGCAGGGCCAGTGGTACAACCCCATGCCCCGGGTGCGCTACACCGAGCGGCCGGACGTGGCCTCCGCCTGCGTGTTGGAGGGAGACATCCTCCTGCTGATCGACAACTCCCCCTCCGTGATGCTGCTGCCCACCGCCCTGCCGGATTTCGTGCAGGAGGCCAATGACTTCTACTTCCCGCCTCTGGTGGGGACGTATCTCCGCCTGGTCCGCATGGGTGTGCTGCTGCTGTCCCTGCTCATCACGCCCATCTGGTATCTGCTGGTCAGCCGGCCGGAACGGCTGCCCGCCGCGCTGAGCTTCCTCGCGGTGGAGGGGGAATTCCACGTCCCCCTTTTCGCCCAGCTGCTGCTGGTGGAGTTCATCGTGGACGTGCTGAAGCTGGCCTCCCTCAACACCCCCAACGTCCTGTCCAACTCCTTCAGTATGCTGGGCGCGCTGATTTTGGGCGATTTCGCCGTGCAGGCCCGGTGGATGGTGCCGGAGGTGCTGGTCTACATGGCCTTCGTGGCCATCGCGGGCTTCGCCCAGCCCAGCTATGAGCTGAGCTACGCTATCAAGCTCTACCGTATGCTGCTGCTCGTCTGCTCGGCGGCGCTGGGCTGGTGGGGCTTCGCTTTGGGGCTGGCCGTGGTAGTCCTCATCACCGCCACCACCCGGCCCATCGTGGGAAAGAGCTATCTCAAAAGCCGCCGGGGTATGTCCCTGCTCCGCCGCCCCATCCGCCGGGACAACACCTGATACGAAAAAGGGCTTCGCCGTTTCCGGCGAAGCCCCCAGCCTGTCGAGAAACCCGGTTGCACATTAGGCGGCAACCGGGTTTTCAGCGCA
>JBJDYU010000060.1:0-30532 GCA_051867615.1 Oscillospiraceae bacterium
ACGCGCGAGTGGTGGAATTGGCAGACTCGCTAGATTCAGGTTCTAGTGTGCATTACGCACGTGCGGGTTCAAGTCCCGCCTCGCGCACCAAAAGCCCCAAAATCTCAGGATTTTGGGGCTTTTTCTATTCCAATTCTGAAATGAATGGTGCGGATATGAAAAAACGGACGGCTTTGATTGACGGCATGATCCTGCTGATCGTGGCGGCCATGGTCGGCGCGGCGGAGCTGCTGGGGGAAAACGAAATCATCTTCCCGGAGATCGCCGCCATCGCGGTGGGAGCGCTGCTGGCGCCGAAAATGGCGTGGCGGACCAGCCGGGTGAGGATTCTGGTGACGATTTTGCTGTGTGCGGTGCTGGGCGTGGGGATCGTGCTGTTTCTCCCGCTCCCGCTCTGGGCGCAGCTCAGCGTCGCCTACGGCACGGCGGAGGTCCTCTATCTGCTCTCCGGCACCTCCTTTGCGCCGATGATCTCCGCCATCGTGCTGCCGGTGCTGCTGGGGACGAGAAGCGCGGTGTATCCCGCGGCGGCGCTCCTGCTGACGCTGCTGATCCTGGGATGCCATATCCTGCTGGAGAAGCTGGGGCTCAAGGAGCCGGTGGACTTTGTGCCGCTGCGTCCGGCCGGGCGGGACTGGAGGGACGCGGCGGTCCGGCTGGTCATCGTGGCGGCTGTGGTGTGGACGGTCCTGCGGCTGGATCTGCGCTATGTGGTGGCGCCGCCCCTGCTGGTGGCCTTTACGGAGTTTTCCGGGCGGGCGAGCGGCGCCAGAAAAATGCCGGGGAAGGTGGTGGCGGCCATTGCACTGTGCGGCTGTGCCGGCGCGCTCTGCCGGTGGGCGATCCATCTGGAGCTGCACCTGCCCCTGACGCTGGCGGCCGTGGCCGCGGCGGGACTGATGATCGTGATCCTCACGAAGCTGGGGACGTTCGTCCCTCCGGCCGGCGCGCTGTGCATCCTTCCGATGCTGATCCCCGCGGAAAGGGTGCCGGGATATCCGCTGCAGATCCTCGCGGGAGCGGCGCTGTTCATGGCTCTGTCCCTGCTGGTGTTTCGGGGAAAGCCGGCGTCTGCCTGATACTAAAAACGAAAAGGTCCGGGAGCCGTTTTGAGCGGTTCCCGGACTCTGTTTATTCGATTGGCAGGGCCGTTTCTTCCACTGGGCCGGTCAGGAGGCCCGCGGCGGCAAAGCCCGGCTTTTACACAGCGCCGCCCTGCGGCGCGTCCTCCTGCCAGGGGACCATGGTGGCGACGCAGCGGTGGATGGGAAGCCCCTCCTCGTAGAACTTGCGTTCATAGTCCGTCATGACGCCCTGCGGGCCGTCCGCGTGGAGGTCCCGCGTCACCTCCGAGAGGACGAAGCCGAAGCGGGGGATCTCCGCGAGAGAGAAGTCGAACAGGGCGCTGTTGTCGGTCTTGATATGTAAGGCGCCGCCCTCGGAGAGGACCGCGCGGTAGAGCCGCAGGAAATTCCCGTGGGTCAGGCGGCGCTTGGCGTGGCGGTTGCCCGGCCAGGGGTCGGAGAAGTTCAGGTAGATGCGCTGGATCTCGCCGGGGGCGAAGACCTCCGGTAGGCTCCTGGCGTCGATGCCGAGGAAGAAGACGTTGCGCACTTCCTCACGCTCGGCCCGCTCCATGGCCACCACCATGGCGTCCAGCACCCGCTCCACCGCGAGAAACAGCGTCTCCGGGTGCTGCTTTGCCATCTCCACGGTGAAGCGGCCCTTGCCGCAGCCGATCTCCAGATGGATATCTTTGGCTTCGGGCATCAGGCTCCGCCAGCTGCCCCGCAGGGCCTCCGGCTCGCGGACCCAGCAGGTCTCGCAGCGCTCCATCCGCGGCGCCAGATTTTTCTTTTTTCTCATTCGCATGGGCGTCCTCCCCCTGTCCGGCCGGTCGCCGAAAAAACGCTTTTTTATTGATGTCATTGTATCACGCTTTTTCGGCCCTGTAAACGGCAAAGCCCCGCTGTCCCGTTTGACTTAAACTGTTGGCGGTTTCAGGTTTGGCGTTTTTACCAACCATTGAAGCAGACAGAGAAATATGATAATATAAGAAACAAATCGGAATTTAACAAAGGAGTGTGATTGTATGGTTCTCTTGGGCAGTATCTTTTTATTGATTGTTGGAGTACTGATGTTATGTTTCCCCGATGTGGTATATAGCATTACAGAAAGTTGGAAGTCTAATGCTTCCAGTGAGCCCTCTGAATTATATAAGATACATATTCGTATTGGTGGTATTGCCTGCTCCTTAGTAGGCATTGCAGGCATAATTGCCAATTTTATTCTGTAACTTCCAATTTATCTGACTACGGAAAAGACTTCGCCCTGAACCGGCGAAGTCTTTTTCAAATTTTCTGCGTCAGCGTCCGCTCGCAGTAGCGCTGCACGAACCGCACCAGCCGCTTCATGGCCGGGGCGGTGCCGCCGCCGGGCGGGAAGGCGATGCCGAGGGTCCGGTGGTACTCCGGCTGCAGCGGGCGCAGGGCCAGCCCCTCCGGCATACGGTACAGCACCAGCTCCGGCGCCAGCGTCACCCCCAGATTTTTCGCCACCATGGACTGGATGGCCTCGTCTCCCCGGACGCGGAAACGGACATTGGCCTGCAGCTTCTCGCCCATCAGCACCCGGTTCACGTCCTCGTCGGAGCCGCTGTACTGCATGATGAAGGGATAGCGCACCAGCTCCGCCGGGCGCACGTATTCCT
Source organism: Oscillospiraceae bacterium (assembly GCA_051867615.1). Lineage (GTDB taxonomy): Bacteria > Bacillota > Clostridia > Oscillospirales > Oscillospiraceae > RGIG5472. The sequence continues at coordinate 2,711 of JBJDYU010000060.1, forward strand.
GCTTTGCCAGGGGGTGGTCCGCCGGGAGAACGGCGTAGATGGGGTCGTCGAACAGGGGAAGGAAGCGGACGTCCTCCGGCACCGGCAGGGACATGAAGGCCAGGTCGATCTGCCCCTCGTGGAGCCAGCGGGTGAGCTCGCCGTGCTCGCCCACATACAGCTGCAGCTCGATGCCGGGATAGGTGTCGGTGAATTCCGCCACCACGCTGGGCAGCAGGTGGATGGACAGGCTGTAAAAGCAGCCGATGCGGATGGTGCCCACGTCCAGACCGTGGATGCGCTGCACCGTCTCCTGCAGCTTTTCTTCGCCGTTGACGATCTGCCGGAGGTAGACCAGCAGCTTTTCCGCCTCCGCCGTGGGGGAGACCCCGTTTTTGCCCCGCACCAGCAGCGGAAAGCCGAACTCCTCCTCCAGCGACAGGATCATGTGGCTGATCCCCGGCTGGGTGTAGTGCAGCTTCTCCGCCGCCCGGGTGAGGCTCCCGCTCTCCACCGCCTCCAGCAGGGCCCGGTATTTTTTCAGACTCATGGCCGTTACCTCATTCTAAAACAGAATATCTTACATTCAAAACATTCAGTTTTCTTATACTGACATAGATTGTATAATAATTAACGTACAAAGGCAAGCGCTTTTTTCGACAAAAAATTTGGCACAAACGCCAAGGGGAGGACGACCATGAAGCTGCCCCTCATCACCAATGTCCAGCGCTACTCCATCCACGACGGCGACGGCATCCGTACCACGGTGTTTTTCAAGGGCTGTCCCATGGCCTGCCAGTGGTGCCACAACCCTGAGACGCAGGAGTTTGACGCCGAGCCCATGCGCAACCCGGACCGCTGCGCCGGCTGCGGCCGCTGCGTAACCCTCTGCCCGGAGGGGGCTATTTCCCTGCAAAATGGTCTCGCGGTGACGGACCGGGAGAAATGCGTCCGCTGCGGCGAGTGCGTGGATGAGTGCTACAACGAGGCGAGGACTATTTCCGGCCGCAGCTACGGGGTGGAGGAGCTGGTGCGCATCCTTGCGCGGGAGCAGATGTTCGCGGAGGTCTCCGGCGGCGGCGTCACCCTTTCCGGCGGCGAGGTGATGGCGCAGGACATGGACTACATCACGGCGCTGATGCGCCGGCTGGAGGAGAAGGGCATCTCCGTGAACATCGACACCTGCGGCTTCGCGCCCTTTGCGAACTACGAGCGGGTGCTGCCCTATACCGACGTGTTCCTCTACGATATCAAGACCATGGACGACGAGCTCCACCGGAAATGCACCGGCGTGAGCAACCAGCTTATTCTGGAGAATCTGGCAAAGCTGGGCCGCCGCGGCGCGAAGATCTACATCCGCCTGCCCCTCATCGCCGGAGTGAACGACTCGGAGGAGGATATGCGGCGCGTCATCGCTTTCCTGCGCGAAAACGCCGTCCCCGTGCGGCAGGTGAACCTGCTGCCCTACCATGAACTGGGCCAGGATAAGCTGGAGAAGCTGGGAAAGGTCCGGGTGGACCGGGGCTTCCGCCCCCCTGAGAAGGCGCATTTGGAGAAACTCGTGGAACTGTTCCAGGCAAACGGATTTTCAAATACAAAAATAGGAGGATGACCCATGGAAGAACGCGGAATGAACGCAAGGATCAAAATGCTGCGCAGGCAGAGCGTAGAGACCCAGCCCCACATCTACATGGAGCGCGCCAAGCTGATGACCGAGGCGTATAAGCTCTATGACGGCAGCCTGTCCGTTCCCGAGATGCGCGCCACCGCCCTGAAGTACTACTTTGAGCGCAAGCGCATCGAGATCGCCGACGGCGAGCTCATCGTGGGCGAGAAGGGCGACACCGCCCAGGCCGCGCCCACCTTCCCCGAGCTGTGCTGCCACACCCTGCAGGATATGCACGTCATGAACGACCGCGACCTCATCAGCTTCTCCGTCACGGAGGAGGATCTGAAGCTGCAGGAGGAGGTCATCATTCCCTACTGGGAGAACCGCAGCACCCGCCACCGCATTCTGGAGAACATGACCCCGGAGTGGAAGCTGGCCTATGAGTCCGGCATCTTCACCGAGTTCATGGAGCAGCGCGGCCCCGGCCACACGGTGGGCTCCCGCAAGATCTTTGAAAAGGGCTTTTTGGATTACAAGAAGGACATCGAGGACGCCATCGCGGCGCTGGATTTCCTGCACGACATGGACGCCTTCAACAAGCGCAACCAGCTCCGCGCCATGGCCATCGACTGCGACGCCATCATCATCCTTGCGAACCGCTACGCCGACCTGGCGGAGAAGATGGCGGCGGAGGAGACGCGGGAGGAGCGCAAAAAGGAGCTGCTGCAGATCGCGGAGAACTGCCGCCGCGTGCCCGCCCACAAGCCCGCGACCTACTGGCAGGCCATCCAGATGTACTGGTTCGTCCACATCGGCGTCACCAGCGAGCTGAATCCCTGGGACGCGTATTCTCCGGGCCGCCTCGACCAGCACCTCTATCCCTTCTACAAGGCCGACGTGGAGAAGGGGACGCTGGATAAGGAGCACGCGCTGGAGCTGCTGGAGTGCCTCTGGGTCAAGTTCAACAACCAGCCCGCGCCGCCCAAGGTGGGCATCACCCTGAAGGAGTCCAGCACCTATACGGACTTCGCCAACATCAACACCGGCGGCATCACCGAAAACGGTGAGGACGGCGTCAACGACGTGAGCTACCTCATCCTCGACTGCATGGACGAGATGAAGCTCCTCCAGCCCTCCTCCAACGTGCAGATCTCCCGCAAGACCCCCCAAAAGTTCCTCAAGCGCGCCTGCGAGATCTCCCGCAAGGGCTGGGGCCAGCCGGCGTTTTACAACACCGAGGCCATCGTGCAGGAGCTGATGAACGCGGGCAAGAGCCTGGACGACGCCCGCAAGGGCGGCACCAGCGGCTGCGTGGAGACCGGCGCTTTCGGCAACGAGGCCTACATCCTCACGGGCTACTTCAACCTGCCGAAGATCCTGGAGCTGACGCTGTACAACGGCTATGACCATGTGGGCGGCCACCAGCTGGGACTCAAGACCGGCGAGGCCAAGGACTTCAAGACCTTTGAGGAGTTCCTCGACGCCTATAAGAAGCAGATCATGTACTTCCTCGATATCAAGGTCAACGGCAGCAACGTCATCGAGCAGGTCTTCGCCCAGTATATGCCCGCGCCCTTCCTCTCCATCATCACCAACGACTGCATCAAGAAGGGCAAGGACTACAACGCCGGCGGCGCGCGCTACAACACCAACTACATCCAGGGCGTGGGCATCGGCACCATTACCGACAGCCTTGCCGCCATCAAGTATAACTGCTTCGACCACCAGAACTTCACCCTCGCCGAGCTGGTGGAGGCCATGGACCACAACTTCGAGGGCTATGAGCGCATCCATCATCTGGTCAGCAACAAGACCCCCAAGTACGGCAACGATGACGACTACGCCGACGGGCTGATGAAGGAGATCTTCACCTTCTACCGCGACGCCGTCACCGGCCGGCCCAACACCAAGGGCGGCTTCTACCGCATCAATATGCTGCCCACCACCTGCCACGTCTATTTCGGCGAGGTCATGCTGGCCTCTCCCAACGGCCGTCTGGCCCATGTCCCCGTGTCCGAGGGCATCTCTCCGGAGAAGGGCGCCGACAAGTACGGCCCCACCGCCGTCGTCAACTCCTGCGCCAAGATGGACCATCTGTCCACCGGCGGCACGCTGCTGAACCAGAAGTTCACGCCCTCCGTGGTGGCGGGAGACACCGGCCTTGACCAGATGGCGAATCTGGTCCGCGCCTACTTCAACAAGGACGGCCATCACATCCAGTTCAACGTCATCGACCGCAAGACCCTTCTCGAGGCCCAGGCCCATCCGGAGGAGTACAAGGATCTGATCGTCCGCGTGGCGGGCTACAGCGACCATTTCCGCAACCTGAGCAAGGCCCTGCAGGACGAGATCATCAACCGCACGGAGCAGTCCTTCGACTGATCCCAAAGGCGAGAAAAGAGCCTTCCCGGTGTACAAAGCGCCGGAGGAGGCGTACAATGAGCTTGCCGCAAAGCGGCAGGGAAAGAGCGATAGGAGGAAAAACATATGAAGATCGGTTTTCTCGGCGCAGGCGCCATGGGCGGCGCCATTCTCAGCGGCGCGCTCAACGCGGGCGTGCTGCAGGCGGAGGATGTGTATGTGTCCGATTTCTCTGAGAAGATCAGGGAGAAGTACGCGGCCCTCGGCTGCCACATCTGCCAGGACAACGTGGAGCTGGGCAGCAGCGCGGACATCGTGCTGGTGGCGGTGAAGCCCCAGTACGCCGCCCCCGCTCTGGCGCAGCTGAAGGCGAGCCTGGACGGCAAGGCCGTCATCTCCATCATGGCGGGCGCCACCACGGAGCGCATCCGCGGCATGATCCAGGGGAACATCCGCGTGCTGCGCGTCATGCCCAACACGCCGGCCCTGGTGAACGCGGGCGCCTTCGCCCTCTGCGACGAGACGGACCTGACGGCGGAGGAGAAGGCCTTCGCGGAGAAGCTGTTCAGCGCCATCGGCATCGTGGAGTGGATGAACGAGCACCTCATCGACACGGCCTGCGGCCTCTCCGGTTCCGGTCCGGCCTTCGTGGCCCTGTTTATCGAGGCCCTGGCCGACGGCGGCGTGCTGGAGGGCCTGCCCCGGGCCACGGCGTACCGCCTTGCCGCCCAGACCGTCATGGGTGCCGCCAAGATGGTGATGGAGACCGGTATGCATCCCGGCCAGCTGAAGGACATGGTGTCCTCTCCCGGCGGCACCACCATCACCGGCTGCCAGGTGCTGGAGGAGAAGGGCTTCCGCGCTGCCGCCATCGACGCGGTGCAGGCCGCTACCCGCAGGTCCCGCGCGCTGTAAGGGAAATACGGTATAAAAAGAGAGCCGCCCACACGGGTGGCTCTTTTTTGCCGAAAAGCCTCGCAGAGTTCGCGTCCGCCGGGGCGAAAAAGGTGAAGGCAGACTCCTGGGCAGCCGCACTGCCGAAGCAGCGGCCAGTCTCCCTACGAATACTACCTTCTGTATCAATGTAGTCCAATTCCCTGACTTTGTCAAGTGCTGCCGCCCTGCCGTTCCGCCCGCAGAGGCGGCGGCTGGGGACGCGGCGCAGACTTCATGCCGCTGGCCTGCAGGACGAAAAAGCCCCGCGGCAGTTCTGCCGCGGGGCGAAACGGGAGGAGGGAAAGGGCTCTCCCGCAAGTATCGAACAAATTTTGAAGCAAGCTCCAAAATTTGCCGTCATACCGGCGGAAGACCGCCGGTATGATTGGGCCGCCTGGCCCGGGGGTAGTGTTAGAGGGGAAAGAGAGTAGGTAAATGGAGGGGGCGCTTGGCTCAGTTGTCGCTCTCGCGCAGCCGGCCGGCGTCGTTGCAGAGCACGCAGGCGATCAGAACGGTGACGAAGCTGATGACCAGGGCCAGGGTATGATACTGTCCGACAGCGGAGACGGCAATAATGCCGGCCAGGGTCACCAGAGCGACCATCGCGAACAGAACATGGATCATGGAAGTTTTCATGGTACATTCCTCCCGTCTTGTCAGACGCTGTTGTTTTCTTTTCTTGACTATAATTTAACAAGACTCTTGCCTTTTGGGAAGCGGGTCTTTATAATAGAAGGTATCAGAGAATTTGTTACCCTGTGGGGAGGGCTTATGGACGCGAAAAAATGGGAGGCGCTGCTGGCGGCGGTGCGGCTGGGCAGCTTCAGCAAGGCGGCGGAGGAGCTGGGTTACACCCAGTCCGGCATGAGCTATATGATGAACAGCCTGGAGGAGGAGATCGGCTTTCCTCTGCTGGTGCGCAGCTGGGAGGGCGTGCGCCTGACGGCGGAGGGGGAGGCGCTGCTGCCGGATATCCGGGCGGTGGTGGAGAGCCACACGCGGCTGCGCCGGCACCTGACGGAGCTGAGCGACAGCATACGCGACAGCTTCTGCATCGGCACCTACGCCAGCTTGTCGGTGCATTGGCTCTCGCCGGTGATGGGGCTGTTTCAGCAGGAGCGGCCCAACACGGAGATCGAGCTTCGCATCGGCAGCCGGCGGGAGCTGCTGCAGTGGCTTGAGAGCGGAGAGATCGATCTGGCGCTGGCGGACCGGCTGGAAGCGCCCTCGGCGGAGTGGACACCGCTGTATGACGACCCGCTGGTGGGGGTGCTGCCGAAGAACTATTCCGGCCCCGCCAAGCTGGATTTCTCCGGGGAGGATCTGAGGGGCCTGACCTTTCTCGTTCCCTCGGACAGCAGCGCCGGCGGCAGGGCGTTGAAGCCCCGGCTGTCTCACCGCTCCAACGTGCGGGTCAAGACGGAGGACGACCAGGTGATGCTCTCCATGATCAGCCGGGGCCTTGGCTTCAGCATCCTGCCGGAGCTGTCCATCCGGGGCCGCACGGAGGGGGTGGCGGTGCTGCCGCTGACGCAGCCCCTTTTCCGCCATCTGGGCATCACGAAGAAGGCGGGCTATGGCGGCGGCGCCGCGGTGCGGCGGCTGCTGCAGCTGCTGCGGACGAACCTCCCCGCGCCGGAAAACGAGCAGACATAAGGCTTGCGCAAAAAACAGGCCCCGTCCCATGGGACGGGGCCTGTGCCGTTATCACTGCATGGCGCTGTAATACTTCACGTTTTTGATGATGAGGTCCGACTTCCACCAGTTTTTGCTGACGTGCCACTGCTCCGGGTACGCGCCCCAGTCCCACGTGACGTTCCAGCTGCCGTCCGCCTCCTGCGTCCTTGCAATAAAGGCGCATTCCAGATCGCAGACCGCTTTATTTTCCGCATAGAAAGCGCTGTTTTTTGAGTGTATGAACAGGGAGGGCTTGCACACATATTCCGTTGCCCACGAAGACGCATCCTGCGTCAGAAGATGCCTGAGCTGGCCCTGCAGCAATTCCTCAAACTCCCGGATGTCGATCTCTCCGCTGCCGCCGCACTCCACGAGATACTCATACAGCGAAACGAAGCAGGCGGCCGTGTGCATGGAATCCAGCGGACAGTTCGCCTTGAAAAAAGCGTAGGCTTCGTTTGCGAGACGTGCCGCCGTGGCGTACAGTGCGCTGCCCGGTTCGGCATACCGCAGGATGAAACCCGCCAGACTGGCAGTGGGATTGTAGCTGCGCTCCTGCGCAGGCGCGTAGTCCCACCACGGCGCATGGGGATACTCGTCATTGGAGGGGACCGTATTGGCCCATGCGTGGCCGTCAAAAGCATCCCCGGACGCGAGATACCGGAGGATACCCCGGATGAGCGGGTGCTCCGCGTCCTGCAGGCCCGCCTCCCGGAGGATCTCGGTGGCGGCCCAGGTCTGAATGGGTGAGGAATGGGGATTCCAGCAATCCGGCTCCAGACCGTGGCCGAAGCCGCCGTCTTCGTTCTGATAAGCCGCGAGACACTGCAAAACGTCTTCCCGGCTGCCGCCTTCAAAGAGGTAGCGCCACCGGGCGAGATCAAGGGGTCTTGCGTTCCGGTAGATGAAGTTCCTTGCCTTTTCGATATCCATGACAGCCTCCCGTATCCGTATGGTTTTTCTTGTCTCAGCGCATCAGGGGATTCTTTGCCGCCGTCCCGCAAGCGGGCCGCAGGTCACTTTCCCATCTTGGCCAGCAGCTTGCGGTAGACTACCTGCATCTCCGGCTCCGTGGAGCGCTCCACTACCTCCTCCGCCGGGAACCATCCGACGGCGCTGTTTTCCTCCGGCCGGACGCGCAGCGGCTCGCTCTCCTCCGCTTCGAGGAGGAAAGTGGCGTTGAGATGGAGATGGGCGGAGACGAATTGGCCACGCCGCCTGTGGGCCGCCACGCTCAAAATTTCCAGCGACCAGATATCGTTTCCCACGGGGCGGAGGTTTTTCAGCCCCGTCTCCTCGCGGACCTCCCGCAAAGCCACACCCAGCAGGTCGCTCTCTCCATCGGCGTGGCCGCCGGTCCAGGCCCAGGAGCGGTAGATGTTGTGGTAGGCCAGCAGCACCTTGTCACGCCCCGGCGTCGTCACCCAGGCGGAGGCGGTGAAGTGGGCCATGGGATTGTCCCGGGTCAGGATGGTGTCCGGAAATTCCCGGAGGTAGCGCAGCATCAGCGCCCGGTCGCTTTCCTCCTGCTCACAGCAGGGGCGGTAGGAGGCGAGCTGTTCGTACAGTGTCATAAGGCGGCTCCTTTGCGTTTTTCATAGGCCAAGTATAGCAGACAGCACGGCGCGGCGCAAGCGGCCCGTGCCCTGTTTACGCCGCCGCGGGCCTTGCGGTATGAAAAAACAGCGGCGCACCGTTTTGGCGCGCCGCTGCTGGTCTTACTCCGTATACTTGTCGAGAAACTGCTTCGTGCGGGGGTTCTGGGGATTGCCGAAGACCTGCTCCGGCGTGCCGGCCTCCGCCACCACGCCCTCGTCCATGAACAGCACCTGGTCCGCCACCGCCCGGGCAAAGGCCATTTCGTGGGTGACGATGACCATGGTCATTTTCTCCTCCGCGAGGCTCCGGATGACCCGCAGTACCTCGCCGGTCAGCTCCGGATCCAGAGCGCTGGTAGGCTCGTCGAAGCAGAGGATGTCCGGCCGCAGGGCCAGCGCCCGGGCGATGGCCACCCGCTGCTGCTGGCCGCCGGAGAGCTGGTGGGGATAGTTTTCCATGCGGTTTTGCAGGCCCACCTGGGTCAGGAGCTTCACGGCGTTTTCCCGTATCTCCGCCAGGACGGCCTTTTTGTTCTGCTTGAAATCCGGCCGCTCCTTCGCCAGCAGCTGGCTTGCCAGCTCCACGTTTTCAAGGGCCGTGTACTGGGGAAAGAGGTTAAAGTTCTGGAACACCAGCCCGAAGTGCAGCCGCTTGCGGCGGATGGCCTCCGCGCTCTGCGTGGCGGGAGCGGCGGCGTCAAAGATGACGTCTCCGCCCGCGGTGATGCTGCCCTGATTCGGGGTCTCCAGCAGGTTCAGGCAGCGCAGGAGCGTGGTCTTGCCGCTGCCGGAGGAGCCGATGATGACCAGGCACTGGCCCTTTTCCAGAGAGAAGCTGATGTCCTTCAGCACCTCCGTCTCTCCGAAGCTCTTTCCCAGGTGTTTCACTTCCAGGATCGACATATCCGCCCCTCCTTATCTGAAATAGCTGAGCCGCCGCTCCACATAGCCGAACAGCAGCGTCAGAATGCCCACGAAGATCAGGTAGTACACGCCGGTGAAGAACAGCGGCCACAGCAGTCCGGAATAGCCGTGGGAGCCCTTCAGGAACGCGTAGCCCGCCCAGATGACCTCCTGCAGGGAGATGATGCGGGCGATGGAGGTGTCCTTCACCAGAGTGATGATCTCATTGGACATGGGGGGGATGATGCGCTTGACCATCTGCAGCAGCGTGACCTTGAAGAAAATCTGGGACTTGGTCATGCCCAGCACCAGACCCGCCTCCTGCTGGCCCACGGGGACGCCCTGAATGCCGCCGCGGTAGATCTCGGAGAAGTAGCAGGCGTAGTTGATGATGAAGGCGATGGCGGAGGCCAGAAAGCGTCCGGATTCGCCGCCGGGCCAGGGGCTGCCGCCGCGCAGCACATAGCCGGGTATGTAGAAGATGATGATGAGCTGCAGCATCAGCGGCGTGCCGCGGATGATCCATACCACCGTTTTGGTCAGCCAGCGCAGGGGAGCGAAGTGGCTCATGGAGCCGAAAGAGATCACCAGCCCCAGGGGGATCGCGCCGATCAGCGTCACAGCAAACAGCTTCAGCGTTTGCAGGAAGCCCACGTTCAGCGCGCCGATGACAGTTGCGAGCATACGTACGACCTGCCTTTCTCTCTCATGCGGTCAAACCGCAAACGCAGAGGAGGGACCTCCTCTGCGTTTGGGATATGTTTGTTTGAAACGCGCCGTTTACTGCGCAATGAGCTTGTCGGCGATGTTGTAGGTCTCCGCCACCTGCTGCATGGTGCCGTCGGCATAGCTCGCGGCAAAGAACTCGTTGAGCTTCGCCGCCAGATCGGAGCCCTGACGGAAGCCCACGCCGTACTCCTCGCTGTTGAGCTCCACGGTGTAGGTCAGGCTGGCGTAGCTGGTGCCCTCGCCCACCATGGCGGCGGCCATCAGATAGTCGATGACGGCGGCGTCAGCGGTGCCGGCGCTGACTTCCAGCAGCGCGGTGGCCTGGTCCTGCACGGGGGTGTAGCTGTAGCCCAGGTCATCCAGCACTTCCTGGCCGGCGGAGCCGTTCTCCACGGCGAACTGCAGTTCGGCAAGACTCTCCGCGGTCTGATACTGCTCGGCCTTGTCGGCGGCGACGATGGCCACCTGCGCGTTGTTGAAGTAGGGGTTGGAGCAGGCCATGGCGCTTCTCACCTCGTCGGTCAGGGTCATGCCGTTCCACACCACGTCGATGGTCTTACCGTCCAGCTCCATGACCTTGTTGTCCCAGTCAATGATCTGGAACTCCACCGCCACGCCGAGATACTCGGCGAAGGCGCGGGCCATGTCGGCGTCAAAGCCGATCCACTCGCCGCTGGCGTCCTGATAGTCCATGGGCTCGAACTCAGTGATGCCCACCACCAGAGTGCCCTTGTCCTGGACATAGGCCAGGTCGCTGTCGGAGACCTCCTCGCCGCCGGCTTCCTCACCGTCGGCCGTCTCGCCGTCGCTGCTGCTGCCGCAGGCGGCCAGCATACTCAGGCAGAAGACCAGAGACAGGATCACTGCAAGTACCTTCTTCATCGTTCTTTCCTCCAAAACATTTTAGTTCATTAAATCGCTAATGCATTAGCGGATTGGCATGGCAGTATCATAACACAGCCACCGAAAAAAGCAAGCTTTTTTTGAAAAAAGCCGCTGTTTCGGCGCTTTTTTACGTTTGGGACAAGGCGGCGCGGCGGCGAAGCCCGGTCTTTCGTGCTTTTTGCCGACGGGGTAATACAATATTATATGGTATGCGCCCCGGTCCGGCTGCCCGGCGCGGGTACGGCGGCGCAAAAAGGGCGGACGAGGGGTTGTTTTTCCGAAGCGCTCCGCATAAAAATGTCCCGTGGGACAACGCTCCCGCAGGTAAGAAAACAGCCAAAAAATCGTTATTTTTGAAATTATCCTGTGATTATTTTAATTAACGCCGGAAGACTTGCTTTTTGCCGGAAGTTTGCTATAATACTTCACAACTATATGCGATAAGCAAAAGATGCAGAATGCCATAAATTTAACTTATTGGCTCGCAGCTTCATTGCAGCATGATTATCAGAAGGAGGAAGATGCTATGGCCCGTTTAAGCGAAGCGGCGGTGGCCCAGATCAACGAGATCTGCGACCGCTACGCGCAGGAAAAGACCCCGATGATGATGATCCTCAGCGCCGTGCAGGAGGAATATGGGTACATACCGCTGGAGGTGCAGGAGCTGATCTCGGAGCGGACAGGCGTGTCCGTGGCGGAGATCTACGGTGTGGTCACGTTCTATTCGTTCTTTTCTCTGGAGCCCAAGGGCAAGTACGTCATCGGCTGCTGCCTTGGCACGGCCTGCTACGTCAAGGGTTCGCAGCAGATCATCGATAAGTTCTCCGAGGTGCTGGGCATCCGGCCCGGCGGCACCACGAAGGATGGACTGTTCACGCTGGACGCCCTGCGCTGCATCGGCGCCTGCGGCATTGCCCCGGCGGTGACCATCAACGGCAAGGTCTATCCCAAGATGACGGTGGATAAGGTGGCCGCGGTGGTGGCGGAATATCGGGAAAGGGAGGAACTGTGATATGATCAAGACTCCGGAACAACTGGAAAGACGGCTTTGCAGCTGCACGGCCGCCATGGAGAAGAAGGTCAGCGGCGCGGACGGCAAGCGGGCCGTGGTGCTTTGCGGCGGTACCGGCTGCCTTTCCTCCGACTCCCGGCGCATCCGCGAGAAGTTTGAGCGTCTGGTGGAGGAAAACGGCCTGTCCGACCGCGTGACGGTGAATCAGGTGGGCTGCTTCGGCTTCTGCTCTCAGGGCCCCTTCGTGAAGATCTATCCTGAGGATACGCTGTACCGCATGGTGAAGATCGAGGACGTGGACGAGATCGTGGAGCGAGACCTCATCGGCGGACAGGTGGTGGAGCGCCTGCTCTATGAGGACCCCCAGACCCATGAGAAGGTCTCCCGGCAGGACGATATCACCTTCTATAAGAAGCAAAAGCGCATCGCGCTGCACGGCTGCGGCGCCATCAACCCCGAGGATATCAACGAGGCCATGGGCTACGGCGCGTTCCAGGGCCTGAAGCGGGCCCTCGGCATGGAGCGCAAGGCCGTCATCGACGAGGTGCTGGCGGCGGGCCTCCGGGGCCGCGGCGGCGCGGGCTTCCCCACGGGGAAGAAGTGGAGCTTCGCCTACGCCAATGACAGCGAGGAGAAGTACATCATCTGCAACGGCGACGAGGGCGACCCCGGCGCGTTCATGGACCGCTCCATTCTGGAGGGCAATCCCTTCGCCGTGGTGGAGGGCATGATGATCGCGGCCTACGCCATCGGCGCGCAGAACGGCTATTTCTACATCCGGGCGGAGTATCCCATCGCGGTGCACCGCCTGCAGATCGCGATCCGGCAGATGGAGGAGCTGGGCCTGCTCGGGGACAACATCCTCGGCAGCGGCTTCAGCTTCCGGGCGCACCTGCGCCTTGGCGCGGGCGCCTTCGTCTGCGGCGAGGAGACGGCGCTGCTGAACTCCATCGAGGGCAAGCGCGGTATGCCCCGGCCCCGGCCTCCGTTCCCGGCGGCCAAGGGCCTCTGGCAGCAGCCCTCCGTGGTGAACAACGTGGAGACTCTGGCCTGCGTACCCTTCATCTTCCGGGAGGGCGCGGCGGAATTCGCCAAATACGGCACCGAGCGCTCCCGCGGCACCAAGGTCTTTGCCCTCGGCGGCAAGGTGAACAACGTAGGCCTGGTGGAGGTCCCCATGGGCACCACGCTGCGGGAGCTGATCTATGACATCGGCGGCGGCATCGCCGGCGGCAAGGAGTTCAAGGCCATCCAGACCGGCGGCCCCTCCGGCGGCAATCTGACGAAGGAATTCCTGGACGAGTCCATCGACTTCGACAACCTGGTGGCCAAGGGCTCCATGATGGGCTCCGGCGGCGCCATCGTCATGGACGAGGACAACTGCATGGTGAACGTCGCCCGCTTCTATATGGACTTCATCTGCGACGAGAGCTGCGGCAAGTGTACCGCCTGCCGCATCGGCACCAAGCGGATGCTGGAGATCCTCAACCGCATCTGCGACGGCAAGGGCACCATGCAGGATCTGACGGATCTGGAGGAGCTGGCGGAGACGGTGAAGACCAACTCCCTCTGCGCGCTGGGCCAGACCTCCGCCAATCCCGTCATCTCCACCATGACCCATTTCCGCGACGAGTATCTCGCCCATATCGTGGATAAGAAGTGCCCCGCCAAGGTCTGCAAGAACCTGATGCAGTATAAGATCGACCCGAACAAGTGCATGAAGTGCAGCCTCTGCGCCCGGATGTGTCCCACCGGCGCCATCACCGGCAAGGTCAGGGAGATCCCCTTCGTCATCGATCCGGAGAAGTGCATCAAGTGCGGCACCTGTATGGCCGGCTGCAAGTTCGGCGCCATCAGCAAGGAATAAGAAAGGGGGAAGAAAACCATGTCTCTCGTACATATCAAGATCGAAGGCCACCCCTACGAGGTGGAAGAAGGCCTGACCATACTGGAAGCGGCCCGCCGCTGCGGTTATGAGATCCCTTCCCTCTGCAGCTTTAACCATGGGGAGTGTTCTCTCGCCTCCTGCCGGGTGTGTCTGGTGGAAGTTACCGGCGCCAAGGGTCTGGTAGCCTCCTGCGTCTACCCGGTGGCGGAGGGTATGGAGATCACCATCTCCTCGCCCAAAGCCACCCGCGCCCGCCGCATCAGCGTGGAGCTGCTGCTGTCCAACCACTCCCAGAACTGCCAGCAGTGCGATAAGAACGGCCGCTGCGAGCTGCTGCACGTGGCGCAGCTCACCGGCGCGCGGGAGAACGCCTTCAAGGGCGAAAAGACGCCCGCCGTGCTGGACGAGGTGACGCCCTCCATCGTGCGGGACACCTCCAAGTGCATCCTCTGCGGCCGCTGCGTGGCCCGCTGCGAAAACGCCCACGGCAAGGGCGTGCTGGGCTTTGAGAATCGCGGCTTTTCCACCATCGTGGCCCCCGCGGGCAACCGGGGCCTTGCCAAGTCTCCCTGCATCCTCTGCGGCCAGTGCGTCAGCGTCTGCCCCACCGGCGCGCTGATGGAAAAGAGCGAGATCGACAAGGTGGACGAGGCCTTCCGGCAGCATAAATTCGTGGTGGTGCAGACCGCACCTGCCGTCCGCGCCGCCATCGGCGAGGAGTTCGGCATGAAGATCGGCACGCCCGCCACCGGCAAGATGGTGGCGGCGCTGCACCGACTGGGCTTCGACCGGGTGTATGACACCGACTTCGGCGCGGACCTGACCATCATGGAGGAGGCCACGGAGCTGCTGCAGCGTATCCAGGGCGGCGGCGTCCTGCCCATGATCACCTCCTGCAGTCCCGGCTGGATCAACTACGCGGAGTGCTATTTCGGCGACCATCTGGACCATCTCTCCTCCTGCAAGTCTCCCCATGAGATGATGGGCGCCATCATCAAGAGCTATTTCGCCGAGAAGAACGGCATCGACCCGAAGGACATCTTCGTGGTGTCCATCATGCCCTGCACTGCCAAGAAGTTCGAGAAGGAGCGTCCCCAGAACCGGGCGGTGGAAAACCTCCCCGACGTGGACGCGGTGCTGACCACCCGGGAGCTGGCGCGGCTGATCAAGCGCAGCGGCATCCAGTTCAAAAAGCTGCCGGACGAGGAATTCGACCAGGATCTGCTGGGCGAAGCCTCCGGCGCGGGCGTCATCTTCGGCGTCACCGGCGGCGTGATGGAGGCGGCCCTCCGCACGGCGTACAAGGTGCTGACGGGCAAGGAGCATGAGGCCGTGAAGTTCGAGGCCGTGCGCGGCTTCGACGGCATCAAGGAGGCCTCCATCGACATCAACGGCATGACCGTGAACGTGGCCGTGGCCCACGGGATGCGCAACGCCCGGGTGCTGCTGGATGAGATCAGAGCCGGCACCTCCAAGTACCATTTCATCGAGATCATGGGCTGCCCTGGCGGCTGCATCAACGGCGGCGGCCAGCCCTACGTCCGGCCCTGCTTCCTGCCGGACGAGGACCTGGACATCCTCGATACCTACCGCGCCAAGCGCGCGTCGGCGCTGTACAGCGAGGATGAGCGCAGCGTCCTGCGCCAGTCCCACAACAACACCCAGATCCAGAAGCTCTACGCCGACTATCTGGGCGAGCCCTGCTCCCACCGGGCCCACGAGCTGCTGCATACGAGCTATGCCGCCCGGGAGCCCTTCCCCCAGTAAACGGAACCTGTTCTCTGCCGGAGGCCCTGCGGGGCCTCCGGCATTTTTTGTGTCCGGGGCCGTTGCAGGAGCAGGGGAGAAATAGTATAATGAGGGCAAAGCGGCCCGCCCGCTCCGCCGCAGAAAGAGAGGAACGCCTATGGATCAGTTTCTGGATTTCGAACCCGCCAAATGCCGGGACTGCTACCGCTGTCTGCGGGAGTGTCCGGTGAAAGCCATCCGTATCATCGATCACCAGGCCCGTATCATCCCGGAGCGCTGCATCCTCTGCGGCAACTGCACCCGCGTCTGCCCGCAGAACGCCAAGACCGTCCACTCCCAGCTGGAGGAGGTGCGCCGCCTGCTGAACTCCCAGTCGGACGTGCTGGCCAGCGTCGATCCCTCCTTTGTCTCCGCCTTCGAGCTGGAGAATTTCGGCCAGATGGCCGCGGTGCTGGAGCAGCTGGGCTTTTTCTACGCGGAGGAGACGGCGGTGGGCGCCGCCGCGGTGACGCAGGAGTACGCGCGGCTCATGCAGGAGGGAAAGTATAAAAACCTCATTTCCTCCGCCTGTCCCGCCATCAACCGCATGATCCAGATCTACCGTCCGGAGATGCTGAAGTATCTCGCGCCGGTGGATTCGCCCATGGTGGCCCACGCGAAGATCCTGCGCCAGAGCTTTCCGGACGCGAAGATCGTGTTCGTCGGCCCCTGCGTCGCCAGGATGCGGGAGGCGGCGGAGAGCGACGTGGTGGACGCGGTGCTGACCTTTGAAGACCTGAAGACCATGATGGAGGAGGGCGGCGTCAGCTTCCCGCCGGCGGAGGCGGCGGAGCGGCAGGCCCAGGGGGCGAGCGCTCGCATCTACCCCATCGCCGGGGGGATCATCCGTTCCTTCCCGGAGGGACTTCCCGGTTATACGCCCCTCTCCATAGACGGCGTGCGCAGGTGCATGAGTGCTGAACGCTGTATGGATGAGCTGGACCATGCGTTCATCGAGATGAGCTGCTGCGAGTATGCCTGCGTCAACGGGCCGTGTTCTCTGCAGCGGCAGGACGCCGCGGCGCTGGCGGAGGTGAAGGTGCGCCGCTACGCCGCCCAGGCGGAGGAGTCTGGCGTGTCCCTGGACGGGGCGGAGCTGGGCCGCCGCTATCCGCGGCTGAAGGAAAAGGGTTGCGAGCCGCCGGAGCAGGAGATCAGGGCCATCCTGGCCAAGACCGGCAAGACGAAGAAGGAGGACGAGCTGGACTGCGGCGCCTGCGGCTATGAGACCTGCCGGGAAAAGGCGTGGGCGGTGTACAACGGCTTCGCGGACGTGGAGATGTGCCTGCCCCATATGCGGCAGAAGGCCGAGTCCGTCTCCTCGGAGGTCATGCAGCGTATGCCCAACGGCGTGGTGGTGCTGAACTCCCTCTTTGAGATCGAGGAGATCAACCTCGTGGCCTCCCGGCTGCTGGATATCGATTATTACCACTATAAGGGCCGGAATTTCTTCGACCTGTCGGACATCGTGGAATTCATTCAGGTGCAGTCCTCCGGCGAGAACCTGTTCAACCGCCGCGTGAAGATCGGCAAGACCCAGAAATATGTGGAGATTTCCATCATCAACATGAAGGACCACGACAAGCTCCTGGGCATCATGAAGGACGTGACGGAGGAGGAGACCTATAACGAGAAGCTGCGGGAGGTCCGGGAGCAGACCTTCGCCGTCACGGACCAGGTGGTGAAGAACCAGATGAAGATCGCGCAGGATATCGCTTCCCTGCTGGGCGAGACCACGGCGGAGACCAAGGTGGCCCTGCTGAAGCTCAAGGAGATCCTGCGCAGCGACCAGTGAGGGAGGCGGCCATGTCCTATTTTATCGACTGCGGCTACGCCACTATGAACAAGCACGGGGAGGAGCTTTGCGGCGACCGGGTGCAGGTCATCGACTCCGGGGAGGACCGCATTCTGGTGCTGGCGGACGGCATGGGCAGCGGCGTCAAGGCCAACATCCTTTCCACCATGACCTCCCGCATCCTTACCACCATGATCGCCCAGGGCGCGGACATCGAGGACTGCGTCCGCACCATCATGGAGGCGCTGCCGGTCTGCCGGGAGCGGGGGATGAACTACTGCACCTTCTCCATCATCCATATGACGCCCTCCGGCGAGGGTGTGATGTATGAATACGACAATCCGCAGGCCATTTTGCTGCGGGAGGGGAAGTGCGGCGATCTGGACAGGACCGCCGTGCAGATCGCGGATAAGACGGTGTACCGCTCGGACTTCCGCCTGCGGGCGGAGGACGGCGTCGTTGTCATGAGCGACGGCGTGCTGTTCGCGGGGCCGGAGGACGTCCTGAACTACGACTGGCAGCGGCCCCAGATCATGGCCTATCTCGACCGCATGGCGCAGCCGGGGATGAGCGCCACGGCGCTCTCGGCCCTGCTGGCGGGGGCCTGCATGGACCTGTACTGCGGCAGCCCGGGAGACGACACCACCGCCGCGGTGGTGCGCCTGCGCAAGCCCTGCTCCGTCTCCGTCATGATCGGCCCGCCGGCGGACCGCTATCAGGAGGCGAAGCACGTGCGCCACTTCCTTGACTGCGGCGATAAGCATATCGTCTGCGGCGGTACTACCTCAAAGATCGTGGCCCAGTACCTGGGCGGGGAGGTGACGCTGCAGCCCCACACGGGCTTTCGCACCGTGCCGCCCTACAGCCGTCTGGAGGGGGTGGACCTGGTGACGGAGGGCGCGCTGACCATCAATTATGTGGCGGAGCTGGCGGCCCGGCATCTCGACCCCTATGCCCTGGGCGTGAAGCGCTATGACGGCGACAACGGCGCGGAAAGGATGGCGCAGCTGCTCTTTGAGCAGGCGTCCGAGGTCACGTTCTTCATCGGAAAGACGGTGAACAGCGCCCACGCGGGCACGGTGGCCGACTCCGGGAAGAAGAACCAGTCCATCGCCTCCCTGTGCCAGAGCCTGCGGCAGATGGGAAAACGCGTGGTGGAGATCTATCACTGAGCTGTTTTGCCGTCTGAGGGCCGAAAAACGGTCCGTCTCCCGGCGCATAATGACAAAACGGTAACAAAATCGGGCCATAGGCCCGATTTTGTTGCTGTTTTGTGGTGGACGCAATTCTCCGCCGCAGCTATACTGTATGCTATGAAAGCAGTTGTATGCGAAAGGAGCGACGGAATATGAGACGGTGCTTCCTGTGGCTTTTGCTGGCGGGAATGGTGCTGCTGGCCGCCTGCGGCGGCGCGGAGCCGGAAAAAGCGGCTGTGACCAACCCTGTCCGCAACGTGACGAAAGAGACCGTGCAGCGCGAGCTGGGCGTTTCCTTTCAGATCCCGGAGGGCGCATCCGAGGTGCGCTACGCCATCATCGCGGGCGGGGAAGCGGACATAGCGGAGATGTGCTTCACGCTGGAGGGCGCGGAGTGCGCCTGCCGCATCATGTCCGCCGGGGTCCCGGGGGAGGAAGTGCCGGACATCTCCGGAATGTACTACGACTGGGAAAAGACGGCGGAGGCCTCCGTGGGCTATAACCGGGCGCAGCTCAGCTGGATCGAAGGGGCGCAGGGCGTCATCCGCTGGTACGATTACGCGCCGGGCCTGCTGTACAGCGTCTCCGTCTCCGGCGGCGCCACCGAGGCGAAGCTGACGGAGCTGGCGGCGGCGCTGTACGTTCCCATGCAGGGCGAGACGGACGGGGCCAGGGCGGCCTCCGCCCATCCGGAGCTGACGAATCTGCTGGCCGCCATTTCTCAGAACTATCATGTGGACACGGCCGGTTCCTCCCTGAAGGCCGCGGTCTACGCCGGGACGCTGCTGGACTGGCTGGCGGAGAACGAGCCCGGTCAGGAGGCTTTGGCCGCCTCCGTTATTGACTTCCTCAGCGCGCTGGAAAAGCCGGCGCTGGAGGCGTTTCCCGAGCAGCTCAGGGGCGTGCATGAGGCCGCCCGGGAGCTTTGCGGCGCGCATGGGGAGGAGCTGCTGGACAGCTGCGGCTATGAGCCTGCCCATTACCCCTGGGACGAAGCGCGGATGGAGGAGAGCTTTGCCGTCATCTGGGAGCTCGTGGGAGAATGACAGGGGAACGGCCCGGAAAAGCATCATGACTCTCCCGCACAGGCGCACGGTGTAGCCCGCAGGGGAGGGGACAATAGGAAAAAAGGAACGGCCGCAAGTCGCTTATCGGTGACTTGCGGCCGCTGTATTTTTTAGAAAACGGGCGGGAGGGACGGCGGCGCGTCCGCGCCGCGGAGAACCGCCGAAAGCCGGGCGCGGCGTCAGAGATCCTCCGCAGACCACGGGCAGTAGTCCGCACAGTAGTCGGGGTACGCCGACATAAAGGCCGAAAGTCCGTCCGTCAGCTCCCGCCGCTGCGCACTGTCCAGCCGGCTGAGCTGCCCGCGCACCTCCTCCAGCGGCTTTGTTACAAGGCATCGGAGGATGTGCCAGTCGTGGGTCGTTCCTGAGGTCAGGAAATACAGCTCCGTAAGCTGCTGTGCCGTCGCCTCCTCCGG
Source organism: Oscillospiraceae bacterium (assembly GCA_051867615.1). Lineage (GTDB taxonomy): Bacteria > Bacillota > Clostridia > Oscillospirales > Oscillospiraceae > RGIG5472. The sequence goes on from JBJDYU010000060.1 coordinate 22,550, forward strand.
GGAGACGGGAAGCTGTACGTCGGACCCGCCCGTGTTAAAGCCCATGATGTGCCAGTCGCCGTCCGGGCCCTTTGCCGCGCAGACCTCCATCCCCCAGCCGTAATAGCCCGCGTAGGGCCCGCTGCCAGGCGGCTCAGCCGTGCCGGAGCCTGCCTGCCAGGCATCGATCTGATCTTCGCTCAGCTTCAGATACAGGCCCATGCCGAAGCAGAAGTTGGGGTTCTCCTCGCCGTAATAGGCGTCAAAGACGCTTACGGCGTTCACCTGCGCGTCCTGCGCCCGCTGCGGATACCAGCCTGGACGGTCCAAAATGCCCTGCGCGAACTGCTCCGCGAGCTTTCGGGCGACGGTTTCATAGTCCGTTTCCGTGCCGCTGACCGTGCAGACGGCGGTCTCATACGCAAATTCCGCCGCCTCCGCGTACCGCATGAATTCCGTAAACAGCTCTGAGAAATGCCCGGTAGAAACTTCCCCCGGAGTGTGGGGCGTTGCCAGCAGGACCCTCCGCGCTCCGTTTTCCTCCAGCTCCAGGCGGTTCTCCCCGGAAAAAACGGTGACGGCATACTGCTCGTTGGCAAAGCGGAAGGTATACTCGCTTTCCGCCCCGGTCTCCGCTCCGGCGTCCTCCGCCGCAGTCCAGTCAAACCGGCTCAGCAGAATGTATCCGGGCGTGCTGTCCCGGGAAAAGTACCGTTCCGGCGTGCAGAGATAAATGTCGCTGCGCCCGCCCGCGTCGGACGCCGTCAGCGTGTAGCTGCCCGGAGACTGCCAGCTTTCGTCATAGCTCAGCTCACCGACGAAGATGCCGTTGACGGTCTCCTGCATATCCGCCGTGACATCGCTGATCACAGCGGTATCGTCTGCGGGAGGCGTTTCCCCCTTTTTGGCCCCGGTGAAGGTGCAGCCCGCGGCGACGGCGGCGATCAGGAGGACCGCGATCAGCGTGCAGACGGCCATCCTCGGCTTTCGGACGATCAGCGAGATGCGTTCCCGGATACTTCTGCCGCTGCCTGTCATGGTGGTGGCGGTGTGCAGCAGGGCGGGACGCTTTTCACAGGTCAGGCGGAGCAGCGTCCGCCCGTACGCCGCCCGCTCGCCCTCGCCGAGGCGGCGGATCGTGGCCTCGTCGCAGGCCAGCTCCGCGTCGTTCCGGGAAAGGACCGCCGCGTACCAGACAAGGGGATTGTACCAGTGTAGGGCGAGGCACACGCCCCGCAAAACCGCCCAGAGATTGTCCCTGTGGCGGTAATGGGTGAGCTCATGCTCCACGGCGTGGCGCAGGACCTGCGCATCGTTCACTGCCTCGCCCGTCACATAGACGGCGGGACGAAGCAGGCCGAACAGGCAGGGCGTCTCAATCGCATCGCTGAGATAGACCGGCAATGCGCGCCTTTCCGTGATGAGCGGCCTGCAGTCCTTTCGCAGCCTGACGGCGAGGCGCAGGTTGGAAGCGAGGAAGCAAAGCCCCATAAGAGCGGCGCCGCAGAGCCAGACGAGCCTGAGAAGCTCCGCCACCGAAGGCCCGCCGCTCCTTTTTTCCGCGATATCCCGCTCCACCGTCTCAGCGTACTCGTCGGGAGACAGCTTTTCGATCTGGACGCCCTGTGCGGCGTATTCCCGGTAGACCTCCGCGTAGGCGGCGCTGTAGCTCATGCGGGGAAGCGTAGACTGCGCAAGATCGGAGACATAGCGGACCTCCCCGGCAGCGGCGGCTTTCTGCGTCAGATTTTCGATGCTCAGTGCGGTGCCGCCGAAGGAAACGGGAACCAGCAGACGCAGCAGGACCAGCGCCCACAGGGCGTATTGCAGCCGCAGGCTGATCCTGCCCTTCAGGAAAAAGCGCAGCAGCGCCACAACGGCGATCAGCACAGAGGAGGAGACGATCCACTCAACCATCCGCGCCGCCTCCCTCCAGGTCTTTCAGCATGGCGTACAGCTGGTCGATCTCCGACTGGGGCAGGGCCTGCTTTTTGGTCAGCGAGCTGACCATCAGGCTGAGGCTTCCCTTGTATACCCGGCTGAGGAAGTCCTCTGTTTCGTGCAGCGCCGCGTCCTCGCGGCGCACGAGCGGGCGGAAGGTTTTCTTTCCGCCCTCGCTGTCCCCGGCGACGGCGCCCTTGGCCTCCAGCCGGGAGAGCAGCGTCAGCGTCGTGGACCGGCTCCATCCGGCCTTTTCCTCCAGACATTGCGTCACTTCCCGCCCCGTTCTGGGCGATTGCTCCCACAGGCACTCCATGACGCTCCATTCGGCTGCGGTCAGATTGATATTTTCATCGGACATGGCACAGCACTCCTTTCTGTCTACATCTGTAATCAAAACATAGCACATCTGTCTACATTTGTCAACAGGATTTCGGAGTTTTTTGCCAGCCGCCGCGGCGGGAGAAAACAGGCGCAGGCAAACGCAAAGGGCGGACGACTCTCGCCGCCCGCCCTTTTGTACAGGCCTGGGTTTCATTTGCGTCCCTGCGGACGGTGGCGGAAGGCTTTCCGGAAGGCCGTCCGCCCGGTGCGCCTGCCGCCTTATGTGGCCGGCTCCGCCGCCTGCGGGGCGGGGGGATGGGCCTGATAAAACTGCGCCAGATTGTGGGAGATCTCCGCCACCATGGACAATACCTCCAGCGCGCCGTGCCGCTCATGCTTCACATAGGCCCGGTAGGAGCCCTGGATCATGTAGCTCAGCAGCACCTCCGTGTGCAGGTCCTCCGCGAGGCGGGGGTTCTGCTGATAGAAGTGGGCCTTGATTTTGGCTTCGATCTTGTCGGGGAGGATGGCCTCGCGTCCGCCGGAAAAGACGGTCTCAATGACCTCCAGGTGCGGCTCGCAGGCGTCGATCAGCGCCCGGACAAAGCGGGCGGGATCGTCCAGCACCGACTCGTGGAGGGAGAGGGTGCGAAGGCTCTCCTCCAGTACCTCGTCCTCCACCTGGTCGGACAGGTCGTAGATGTCCCGGTAGTGGAGGTAAAAGGTGGCCTTGTTGATGTGGGCCAGCTCCGCCAGCTCCTTCACCGTGATCTTTTCCAGCGGCTTTTTGACCCGGAGAGCCAAAAAAGCGTTCCGGATGCTGGCGCGGGTCCGTTTCGTTCTCAGATCGCTCATGACAACCCTCCGAAAATCCCCGATAAGCTTGACGTTTCCTGAAAAATGTTGTATAAACAACTGTTGGGTGGAAAAGCACATGGAAAAGCCACCCCTGTTTTTGTATAATCAATTATAGACGAAAAAGCGACGGAAGTCAATTACTCTCCCGGCATATTGCGGCCTGCTTTCGGATAAGCTGGGAGAGAGGGGCGGGGACAGACCCTGTTCGCCGCAAGACCGAAGATGTGATCTTGGAGGGGGACGCATGGGGTTTTGGAACTGCATCTTGTATCTGCTGACGCTGGCGATCCTGTCGCATATCATCGGAGAGGAGCTGCCCCGGCGTTGGTTTGACCCGGACAAGTGGCCCTTTACCAGCTTCTCCTGGGAAAAGGAGGGGCGTTTTTATGAAAAGCTGGGCATCCGCTGGTGGAAGGATCGGGTGCCGGACGTGAGCCGCCTGGACCCGAAGATGCGGCGCAAGCAGCTCTCCGCCGTCCGCGGCAGGGAGGATCTGCTGGCCCTGCTGCGGGAGACCTGTGTGGCGGAGACGGTGCATATGGCGCTGATGCTGCTGGCGCTGCCGCTGCTGTGGATCTGGCCCGGCGTGGGAGGCGTATGCGTTTTTTTGGTGGACGTTCTGCTGGGAAACCTGCCATTCTGGCTGATCCAGCGCTACAACCGCCCGCGCCTGAAGGCGCTGCTGAACGGTCGTCGCCGACGGGAAAGGATAAAGGAAGCGAGCAATGAAGATTCTGATTCTCACCTGTAATACAGGGGAGGGACACAACTCCACCGCCGCCGCCATACAGGAGGAGTTCCTGCGGCGCGGCGTCGCGTGCGAGACGGCGGACGCGCTGGCGTTCCTCTCGCCGCGCATCAGCAGCCTTGTCTGCGGCGCTCATGTGATGATCTACCGCAAGGTCCCGCAGGTGTTCTCCGCCGGTTACCGGATGGAGGAGAAGCACGTGAGCAAGCGGCTGTTTCATATGCTTTTCAGTGAAACGGACGAGCTGGAGGCCTATATCCGCCGGGGGCAGTTCGACGCGGTGATCTGCGCCCATGTGTTCCCGGGGCTGATGATGACGAACCTGCGCCGGACGGGCCGGCTCACAATTCCTCAGTTTTTTGTGGCCACGGACTATACCTGCTCGCCCGGCACGGGGCAGATGCTGATGGACGCCTGGTTCATCCCCCAGCAGGAGCTGACGGAGGAGTTCGCCTCCTGCGGCATCCCCAGGGAGCGTATCGTGGTCAGCGGCATCCCGGTGAGGAGCTGCTTTTTGCAGCGAGAAGACCGGGGAGAGGCCCGGCGGGCGCTGGGCCTGCCGGAGGAGGGGCGCATGGCGCTGCTCTGCTGCGGCTCCATGGGCTGCGGCCCTATGCAGAAGCTGGCGGCCGATCTCTCGGCGGAGCTGCCGGAGGATGCGTTCCTCACGGTGGTCTGCGGCACCAACGAGCGGCTGCGTGAGGCGCTGGAGGAGCGCGGTCTGGCCCGCGTCTTCGTGGTGGGCTTCACCCGGGAGATGGAGCGGTATATGGACGCGGCGGATTTGTATCTCACCAAGGCCGGCGGGCTCAGCACCACGGAGGCGCTGATGAAGGGCCTGCCGCTGCTGTATGTGGACGCGGTGGGCGGCTGCGAGACGCGCAACCGGGACTTCATGCTGCTCCACGGCTTCGCCCTGGGGGCGGAGAGCAACCGGGAGCTGCCGGCTCTCGCGGCGGACTGCCTGCGCCATCCGGAAAAGCTGGAGGAGACCATCCGCCGCCGGGAGGGGGCGTTCTGCCGCCGCGCCGCGTCGGAGGTGGCGGAGACGGTGCGCGGCTGCGTGTTGCACCCGGATGAGCTGATGGAAGACGAGACGGCTGCGGAAAAGAAGCACGGCAGAGTGCGGCGCTGGAGGGCCGGAATGAAGCTATGAGAAAACGGATCCTGCCCCGGGCGGAAAGACGAGAAAACAGGCCGGCAATGCCGGCTCTGCCGGAGCGGCGGCTGCTGCTTCTGGTGAATCCCGTGGCCGGAAAGCGCCAGGGGGAAAAGCATCTTGCGGCCATCGTGCGGGGCCTGATGGAGCATGGCTGGCAAGCCACAGTACTTGTCACCGGCTGCGCCGGAGAGGCTGCGGAGCTGGCGGAGCATTATGGCGGCGCGTTTGAGCGGGTGGTCTGCGTCGGCGGCGACGGTACGCTGAACGAGACCGCCACCGGTCTGCTGCGGGCGGGGCTTTCGGTGCCGCTGGGCTATCTCCCGGCGGGCAGCACCAACGACCTGGCGGAGTTTCTGCGCCTGCCTGCGGAGCTGCCCGAGGCTGTGGAAAAGGCCGCGCTGGGCGAACCCAGACCGGTGGACGTGGGCTGCTTCAACGAGCGGTATTTCCTCAACATCGCGGAGTTCGGCGCCTTTTCCTGGCTGCCCTACACCACGCCGCAATACTTGAAAAATGTTTTCGGCTACTATGCCTACATCCTCGACGGGGTGAAGGACCTGGGCAAGCTCCGCAGTGACCGCCTGCGCCTGACGGCGGGAGAGCGCGTGCTGGAGGGGGACTTCATCTTCGGCGCGGTGTGCAGCGCCACCAACATGGGCGGCGTGTTCGACCTGCCGGAGGGGGCGGTGCAGCCGGACGACGGCAGCTTCGAGGTGCTGCTGATCCGCTCGCCCACCTCGGCTCTGGCGCTGCAGGAGGTCATCACCGCCCTGCGCAGCCGGGACTATGCCGATCCCCATATCGAGTTCTTCCGGGCCAGTTCCCTCACGGTGGAGACCGATACGCCCTTCGACTGGGCGGTGGATGGGGAGCGTGCCTCACCGGGCAGATGGCTGCGGATCGAAAACCTGCCCCGCCGCCTGCCGCTTATCTATTGAATCGAAGCGCCCCGCGAAGCCGTTCGCGGGGCGCTGTTTTTGCCTGCAAAAAAGTAGCGGAAAAGAATTTTATTAAAATCAAATTTTCATATTGACATTAATAAAATGAAATATTATCTTTGACAAAACGAAAGAAGGAGGGATGCCTATGCCGGTGGAAACGGTGCCGAACTGGATGACGGGACTGGAGGAGGAGGACGTGGCCTTCATCCGCCGCTTTCTGCTCTGCTCCGGCTCGCTGAAGGAGGTGGCGGCGGAGTACGGCGTGTCCTATCCTACGGTGCGCCTGCGGCTGGACCGGCTGATCCAGAAGATCCGTCTCAGCGAGGAGGCGGAGGCGGAGCCGTATGTGGCGCTGGTGAAGCGCCTCGCGGTGAATGAGAAGCTGGATCTGGAGACGGCGAAGCTCCTGATCCGGGAATACCGGAAAACGAAGAAAGAGGTGTGAGATATGGCGATTCTGCCGACGATCCTGCTGCTCGGCGCGGTCATCGCGCTGCAGTGCTTCCTGTCCCGGCTTGTGAGCCCCATTCCCGGGCTGATTTTGCCGGGTCTTATGGAGCTGTATGCCCTTATCTGCGGACTGAACGTGCTGCTGGCCGGCGTGGGCACGCTGGGGGAGATCGCGCTGGCCGCGCTGGTGACGGTGCTGACGGCGAGCGCTCCCGCTCTGGCGCTGCTGGGACTGTACTACGCGCTGCGGGGCAAATACCGCCGCCAGCGGCAGATGGAGAAGATGGACATTCAGGACCTGCACTGAAAAGCGGGCGATGTTGCGTTTGGTTGCGGAAACGCCGCGCCGCTGTGCTGGCGTGCCGCGCCCGGTTTTGCTATACTTGGGACGAGAAAACGCAAGGAGGAACGCACATGACCTTTTCAGAAAAACTGCTGCGACTGCGCCGTCAGGCGGGCCTGAGCCAGGAGGAGCTGGCGGAGCGGCTGCAGGTCTCCCGTCAGGCCATCTCCCGCTGGGAGCTGGGGACGGCCCTGCCGGACGCGCCCAATCTGCTGGCGCTGAGTAAGCTCTTTGCCGTCTCCACGGACTATCTCCTGCGGGAGGAGTGGGAGAGCGACCGGGCCGCGGATGGGGCCTCCGCAAAGCCGGAGCAGACGGAGGAAGAGAAGGACCGCATCCGCCAGGCGGTGCTGCTGGGGATACTGGGCGTCTCCGCCATGGGGACGGTCCTCGCCGCCGCGCTCTGGTGGGTGCTGCAGGTCGATTGGGCGGTGCTGCTGGCGCTGGCGCTCCATGTGGCCTGCGCCGGGGGCTTTGAGGCCGCCTTCCGCTGCCTGGGAGCGTCCGACGCCGGGGCGCTGCGTTACCGGCGGAAATTCTACCGCATTTTTGTCTGGCTCGCCGCCTTTTTCCCGCTGCAGCTGTTCTCGTCCCGCGTTCTCGGCCTCCTCTGGCCCCGCGCCCACAGCGCTCTGCTGGAGCCGGTTCTGGGTCTGGCGCTGTACCTGCTGCTGTGTCTCACGGTGTGCTGGTGCTTCCGGGAGCGGAAGGCATAACCGCTCCGTATGAAAAACAAACGCCGGACGAGGCGGACGTTCATAAGACAGTAACAACCACAGCAGTTTGTACTGCTGTGGTTGTTCTTGTATTCTCTCCCGTTGCCTGATAATATGGAACCGAACAGACCTACTAATCGGAAGTTGACGAGGACTAATATGATACACTTAGTTGATATTGATGGTGGGAATTGGAGAATCCCCTTAAAGGTCTCAAAAGAGCAAGAACTATATGTAGCAAACAGCACCACGATACTTGCAAGAGCATATGCGTATCGAAAATCCAGAAGTTGTGCTTTTTTAATCTATGACGATGAAACTCCTATTGGAATGGTTTTATATCATGATGAAGCATCACTAAATGCATATATTTTTAGTGAAATATTCATTGATGAACATTTTCAAGGAAAAGGATATGGCAGAGCAGCAACGAAACTTGTTCTTGACAACATGAAAAAAGACGGAAAATACAACAAGGTTATTCTTTGCTATATTGAAGGAAACGACGCTGCGAAAAAACT